>CAYJPQ010000022.1:46678-48989 GCA_964372085.1 uncultured Bifidobacteriaceae bacterium
CCCCCCCCCCGCCCCCCCCCCCCCGCCCCCGGGCCGGGCCCCGCCCGGCCGGGGGGGGGGCCGGCCCATGGCCGGCCTCCGCGAACGCCCGACTCCGATGAGGCGGCCGGCGGGACTTGAATCGGCGTCATCGGCGGAATCTGTGGATGACAGACCCGTCGGGTCGGTTTCCACGGTCGTCGCGATCAGATGACCCGGCCGATATCGGTCCTGGCGAAGTCATCGCCCTTGAACAGGAGCGGCTCGCACCGGGGTCGCATTGGTCAATGATTTGATTTAATCCAAACATTGATCTAATCTTTTGGCATGATTGCCGACCCGGCTGAGCTCTTTCGTCAACGTGGCATTCAGGTTACCGCCCAGCGGTTGGCTGTGTTGCGGGCGGTGTCGGGCCAGCCGCACATCACGGCGGACGGTGTGGCCGAGGCCGTCCGGGGCGAGATCGGGGCCATCTCGCTCCAGTCGGTGTACGACGCCTTGGGCGTGCTGGTGGCCGAGGGCCTCATCCGGCGCATTCAGCCCGCCGGGTCAGCGGCACGCTTCGAGGATCGCGTTGGTGACAACCACCACCACTTGATCTGCCGAACTTGTGGTCGTGTGGTCGACGTCGACTGCGCGGTCGGCTCCGCCCCCTGTCTCACGGCGGCCGACGACAGGGGTTACACGATCGACGAGGCCGAGGTGGCGTACTGGGGCCGGTGTCCAGATTGCCTGGCCAAGGCCCCGGAGCCATCCCCCTCCGACGCCCCGGCGCCACGACGCCGAGGCCGAACCCATCCCCCGGCCTGACACGCAGGCGGTAACCCACGACAGCAGAGGTCAACGCAACATGGACAACGACAAGAAGTGCCCGTTCTCGGGCAACGCGCACAGCGGCACGTCGAACCGCGACTGGTGGCCGAACCAGTTGAACGTGAAGATGCTCCACCCGAACCCGCCCGCGGGCGATCCCATGGACCAAGGGTTCGACTACGCGAAGGAGTTCAAGACCCTCGATCTCAATGCCCTGAAGAAGGACATCGTCAAGGTGATGACGACCTCGCAGGACTGGTGGCCGGCCGACTTCGGCCATTACGGGCCGCTCTTCATCCGCATGGCGTGGCACGCCGCGGGCACCTATCGCATCGCCGACGGGCGCGGCGGCGCCGGAACCGGGATGCAGCGCTTCGCCCCGCTCAACAGCTGGCCCGACAACGCCAGCCTCGACAAGGCGCGCCGGCTGCTCTGGCCCATCAAGAAGAAGTACGGCAGGAAGATCTCGTGGGCCGACCTGCTGGTGTTCGCGGGCAACGTCGCCCTCGAGTCGATGGGCTTCAAGACCTTTGGCTTTGGCGGCGGGCGCGAGGACGTGTGGGAACCCGAGCAGGACGTCTACTGGGGCGCCGAGAGCACGTGGCTCGACGACAAGCGCCACAGCGGCGATCGTGATCTCGAGAACCCGCTGGCCGCGGTGCAGATGGGCCTCATCTACGTGAACCCGGAAGGGCCCAACGGCAAGCCGGATCCCCTGGCGGCCGCGCGCGACATCCGCGAGACGTTCCGCCGCATGGCGATGAACGACGAGGAGACGGTGGCGCTCATCGCCGGCGGGCACACGTTCGGCAAGACCCATGGCGCGGGCCCCGCCAGCCACGTCGGTCCCGAGCCCGAGGCGGCGCCGATGGAGCTGCAGGGGCTGGGCTGGAAGAGCAGCTACGGCACCGGCAAGGGCGGCGACGCCATCACGAGCGGCATCGAGGTCACCTGGACGACGACGCCGACGCAGTGGAGCAACAACTTCTTCTGGAACCTCTTCGGCTACGAGTGGGAGCTCACCAAGAGCCCGGCCGGGGCGCACCAGTGGACGCCGAAGGGCGGCGCCGGCGCGGGGACCGTCCCCGACGCACACGACAAGACCAAGCGGCATGCGCCGGCGATGCTGACCACCGATCTCGCGCTCCGCGTCGACCCGGCCTACGAGAAGATCTCGCGCCGCTTCCTCGAGAACCCCGACCAGTTCGCCGACGCCTTTGCACGGGCGTGGTTCAAGCTGACGCACCGCGACATGGGACCGCTCTCCCGCTATGTCGGCAAGCTCGTGCCGAAGGAGCCGCAGTTGTGGCAGGATCCCGTGCCGAAGGCCACGTCCAGGCTGAGCGCGGCCGACATCGCGGCGCTCAAGAAGAAGATCCTGGCCTCGAAGCTGTCCATCTCGCAGCTGGTCTCGACGGCGTGGGCGTCGGCGGCCACCTTCCGCGGCACCGACAAGCGCGGCGGCGCCAACGGGGCGCGCATCCGCCTGGCGCCGCAGAAGGACTGGGCTGTCAACAAC
>CAYJPQ010000023.1:0-1767 GCA_964372085.1 uncultured Bifidobacteriaceae bacterium
GGCAGGTCCAGAGAGGTCCCTGATGTTCGACCTGGTCACGTTGCTCACATTCCTGCTCGCGAGTAGTGCCATCATCGTGGCTCCCGGTCCCGCGCAGGCCTTGGTACTGGCGCGAACGCTCGCGGACGGCCGCCGCGCAGGGATTCAGACGGCAGTCGGGCTCAACGTCGGCACGCTCGTTCATGCCGTCGCCGCAGGGCTTGGAGTATCCGCCGTGCTCGCGACATCGGCGCTGGCGTTCAACAGTGTCAAGTAGCCCTCGCCGGAGCGTTGGGCCCGAAGCTGCTAAGTGTCCGCTTTCGACGATGGCAGCATCGCGGCACCGGCGCGGTGCTGGTCGGCCTCGGCGCGCGCTTGGCTGTCGTCGAGCGGCGATAGACCGGCCGATCGTCCCTCGGCCGCGTCTAAACCCTCGGCGAGGAGGACACCGTGAAAAGCGAATCCCGGAATCTCGTGATGGGTGTGGTGCTGGGTCTGACACTTGGGGGCGTCTCGGCGATCGCTTACTCCCAGGCGGCGATTCGACCGCAACCGGTAGAACGCAAGGTCTTTGCGGCGGACGACATAGGCTTCAGGATGACGGCCCGGAAGGGGGAGACTCCCGTCGGTCAACTGGTCGTCCGCGTCGACGGCGAGTGGAGGGAAGTCGAGTTCTCCTACGGGGTCACGCTGGTCACCAAGTAACCGACGTCCGGCGAACCCACCGATGGAGCCGACACGCTCAGGATCGAGACAACGCGCGGCTCGCGTCAGATCCCGTGCCCGTAGCCGGCGTCCTGGCTGAAGCCCGAGTCGAACACGTCCACGTACACCGGCATCGCGGGCTGGCTCGCTTCGGGCACCGCGCGGCCGGTCGTGGCTGCCGGCTGGTCGATCATCAGGATGACGGTCCGCACACGGGCGGCATCGCCCTGGTGGGCGCGGACGGCCCGTTCCACGGCCTGGCACAGCGCGGCCAGGGCGGAGTCGCTCTTGTCCACCTCCCCCAGTTTTCCGTCCTTCCACACCCTCGAACTGCTGCTGCTCGAATTCATGATCGTTCTCCCCTTTATCGGCCTTACAAATGAAAAGGGCCACCACCCCTGCGGGTGATGGCCCTTGTAAGTGCTGGTTGGCTTGGTGGCTACATCATCCCGCGGTGTATTGGGCCCGGAGGCCAAAAAGGCCAATAAGGGCCAGGAGCCCCAAGAGGAGGCCCGAAATCGCATACACGGGGACGGCCACGCCGAACATGAGGCAGAGCTTAACTCCCGCGGGGCACCTCGTCAAGGGTGGCACGACCTGTGGGTCAGCGCTGGGGATAGCGCGTGAGGATCTCGCGGACGCGATCGATGGGCAGGGCCTCGGCCTTGCCGCTGCGGCTCACCACCGTCGTGGCGCGCAGCAACGAGTTGTAGACGGCCTCCTCGGTGGCCTCGAGCGCCGCCTGGAACAGGGGCGACACGCCGTCGGTGGGCAGCAGGGTGCGGGCCTGGGGCGCGCCGGCGCCAAAGCGCGTGCGCAGGCCCTCGGCCGTGGAGAACGCAATCGCGAAGTCGCCGCTGCCGTTGCTGAAGGACGACCCGGTGCGCGCGAGCCCGAAAATCGCGCGGGCCGCCAGCCGCTTGAGGTCGCGGGCGTCGATGGGCGCGTCGGTGGCGACGACGATCATGCACGAGCCGTCGCCCTCGGACCCGGGCGGGGCGGAAGTCCCGCCCCGCCCGCCGGGCACCACGGGCGGGACTGAAGTGCCGCCCCGCCCCCCCCAACAACCACCGGCCGGGCGGA
>CAYJPQ010000023.1:1777-7018 GCA_964372085.1 uncultured Bifidobacteriaceae bacterium
GGGCGGGACTGAAGTCCCGCCCCTCCGGCCGTCCACATCGGGCGGGACTGAAGTCCCGCCCCTCCGGATGTCCACATCGGGCGGGACTGAAGTCCCGCCCCTCCGGATGTCTCGGAGGGCCGGGGCTTCAGCCCCGGCCGCCTGCTGCGGCTGGTACGCATACCGCCCCAGCAGCTTCCCCACCGGCGCGCCGCCCATCGTGAGCACGCCGCCGTAGTTGCTCTGCACGAGCACGCCCACGGTGTAGCCGCCCAGCCGCGCGGGCAGGCGCCGGGACGAGGTGCCGATGCCGCCCTTCCAGCCAAAGGCCTGCGTGCCGGTGCCGGCGCCCACGCTGCCCTCCTCCACGGCGCCGCCCCTGGCGGCGTTCAGCGCGGCAACGGCGTGTTCGGGCCGCACGTGCTGGCCGCGGATGTCGTTGAGGCCGCCGTCGTTGGTCTCCCCCACCAGCGCGTTCACCGAGCGCACGTCGGCGTTGCCCGGCTGGTCGAGCGTCCAGCGCACGACACCATCGATCACGGCGCCCACGCTGAGCGTGTTCGTGAGGGCAATGGGCGTCTCGATGGTGCCCAGTTCGTCCACTTGCGTGGAGCCCGCAAGCTTGCCGAAGGCGTTGCCCACGAACACGGCGCCGGGCACCTTGTCCTGGAACAGGTTGCCGCCGTGCGGCACGACCGCGGTCACGCCGGTGCGCACGCGATCGCCCCCGGCCAGGGTGACGTGTCCCACGGCGACGCCGGCAACGTCGGTGATCGCGTTGAGCGGCCCGGGCTCGAACACGCCCGGCGCGAGCCCCAGATCCCGCGCGCGCGGCCGCTGGAATTCCTGCGCCCCAACCGCAGCAACGGACAGGCCCAGTATCGCCGCGAGAATTTTCCATCGCATCATCCGCACCTCCTGAGGCACCTGCGGCGCCCGATGCACGCGAGACACCCGAGTGCGCCATGATACGATTTTCCCCGGCTCCCCGCATGCGAGACATTCCCATCGCGGCCATCGACGAGGCCGCGCGCCACGTGTATCAGGCCGCCATCCGCACGCCGCTCGTGCGGCTCGACCTGCCCTTTGGCGGCGACGGCCCCGAGGTGTACCTCAAGCTCGAGGCGCTGCAGCCCATTGGATCGTTCAAGATTCGCGGGGCCTGGAACGCCGTGCGGCAGCTCACGCCCGCCCAGATGCGCGACGGCGTGTGGACGGTGAGCGCCGGCAACGCGGCCCAGGGCGTGGCGTTTGCGGCGCGCCGGGCGGGCGTCGCCTGCTCGGTGATGGTGATGGACACGGCGCCCGAGGCCAAGCTGCGGGCCATCACGGCTCTCGGCGCCACCATCGCCACGGCCACCTACGACGAGTGCTGGACCACCGTGGAGTCGCACGCCTCGTCCCGCATGCACGGCCACTTCGTGCATCCCTTCGATGACGACCACTTCATCGCGGGCAACGGCACCGCGGGCCTGGAGATTCTCGAGGATCTGCCCGATGTCGACGCGGTGGTCGCGTCGCTCGGCGGCGGGGGGCTGCTGGCCGGCATCGGCGCCGTGATGCGGGCGCGCAAGCCGGGCGTGCGGGTGTTCGCGGCGGAACCCGAGACTGCCGCACCGCTGGCCACGTCGCTCGCGCGCGGCGAAGCGTCCCACTTCGAGGGCTGGACGCCGTCGTTCGTCGACGGCGCCGGCGGCAGGTCGGTGCTGCCCACGATGTGGCCGCTGCTCAAGGCGCTCGTGTCCGACTCCATCGTGATGCCGCTCGCCGACGTGCAGGCGGCCATGCGCCGCGTGGCCGAGCGCGTGCACGTGATTGCCGAGGGCGCCGGCGGCTGCGCCGTGGCGGCCGCGCTCAGCGGCCGCGCCGGCCGCGGCAAGGTCGTGGCCGTGGTGTCGGGCGGCAACATCGACCTCCTGAAGTTCGCACAATTGATTGGGGCCTCCTAAGTGTCCGACGAACGTTTCGCCGCCGCCGCACCGCTCCCCGACCGCATCCATCGCCTGCACGAACTCGCGCTCGACCTCTGGTGGAGCTGGGATTCCCGCGCCCGCCAGGTGTTCCGCCGCCTCGACTACGAGTTGTGGCGGGCCACGGCGCACAACCCGGTGAAGATGCTGCAGACCATCAGCACCGAGCGGCTGGCCGCCGCGGCCGCCGAGCCGGAGTACCTGCAGGCCTACGACGAGGCCATCTTTGGGCTCGACCAGGCCCGCAGCGGTGCGCACCCGTGGTGGAAGGAGCGCGCGGGGACGGTCAACGGCGGCGTCATCGCCTATTTCTCGGCGGAGTTCGCCCTGCACCAGTCGCTGCCCATCTACGCCGGCGGCCTCGGCGTGCTGGCCGGCGACCACTGCAAGGAGGCCGCCGACCTGGGCGTGCCGCTCGTGGGCGTCGGGTTCATGTATCCCCAGGGCTATTTCCACCAGCGCATGTCGAACGACGGCTGGCAGGAAGAGCGCTACGAGCGCATCAGCTGGACCGAGGCGCCCATTGAAGCGGCGGTCACGCGCGACGGCAAGCCCTGCATCACCGCGGTGCCGCTCGGCGATCGCACGGTGCTGGCGGCCGTGTGGCGCGTGCGCCTGGGCCGCGTGCGCCTGTTCCTGCTCGACACCGACCTGCAGGAGAACGCGCCGTGGGACCGCGAGCTGTCGGCCCGCCTCTACGGCGGCGACCGCGAGACGCGGCTCCAGCAGGAGATCATCCTCGGCGTGGGCGGCGTGCGCGCCCTGCGCGCCCTCGGCGTGACGCCGGCCGTGTGGCACCTCAACGAGGGCCACGCCGCGTTCGTCGCGCTGCAGCGCATCCGCGAGTTCGTGGAGCAGGGCCGGTCGTTTGACGCCGCGCTCGACGAGGTGCGGCAGTCCACCGTCTTCACCACCCACACGCCGGTGCCGGCGGGGCACGACGCGTTCCCGTTCTCGCAGGTGGAGAAGCACCTGGCCGGCTCGTGGAGCGACATCGGCGAGCACCGCGAGCGGTTCCTGGCGCTGGGCCAGTACGACAACGGCTCGGGCTCGCAGTTCAACATGACGGCGCTGGCCATGCGCACGGCGGCCCACATCAACGGCGTCAGCGCGCTGCACGGCGACGTGACGAGGTCCATGTGGCGGCCGATGTGGCCCGACCTGCCCGCCGACCAGCTCCCCATCCGCAGCATCACCAACGGGGTGCACCTGCCCACGTGGATGGCCGGGTCGCTCCTCGCGCTGCTGAACCGCCACCTCGGGGCCGGCTGGCTCGATCGCTCGGACGATCCGGCCCTATGGGAGCGCCTGCTGGACGTGCCCGACGAGGATCTCTGGGCCATGCGCCGGGAGCTGCGGGGCGACCTGTTCAAGTTCATCCGCGAGCAGATGCGCGACCGCTGGTACACGGAGCAGGTGAGCCCGTCGCGCATCGTCGCCGCCGGCGCCATGCTCGACCCGGACGCCCTCACCATCGGCTACGCGCGGCGGTTTGCCGCCTACAAGCGGCCCGAGCTCATCTTCCACGATCCCGATCGCCTGGCGCGCATCCTGAACGCGGCCGACCGGCCCGTGCAGGTGGTGTTCTCGGGCAAGGCGCACCCGGCCGACGAGCCGGCCAAGCACCACCTGCAGAGCGTCTTCAAGCGCGCGCTCGACCCGAAGTTCGGCGGGCGGCTCGCCTTCATCGACGACTACGACATGCACGTGGCCCACTACCTGGTGCACGGCTGCGACGTGTGGCTGAACAACCCACGCAAGCCGCTGGAGGCGAGCGGCACCAGCGGCATGAAGGCGTCGCTCAACGGCGTGCCGCACCTCAGCATCGGCGACGGCTGGTGGGCCGAGGGTTTCAACGGCCGCAACGGCTGGCTCATCGAAAGCCACGCCAATCCCGACGACCAGGACGCCACCGATGCGGCCGACGCCGAGTCGCTGTACCGGTTGATCGAGGACGAGGTCGTGCCGGCGTACTACGAGCGCGACGACCGCGGCGTGCCGCGGCGCTGGGTGCAGGTGGTGCGCGAGGCGATGCGCTCGAACATCCCCCGCTTCTCGACGCGGCGCATGGTGAAGCAATACATCACCGACATGTACGGCCCCGCGGCGCGAGGTGTGCACGGTTCGTAGTGCCGGGCCCACAGGCACCCTTGCACCCTCGCACCCTCGCACCCTCGCACCCTCGCACCCTTGCACCCTTGCACCCTTGCACCCTTGCACCCTTGCACCCTTGCACCTTCGCACCCTTGCACCTTCGCACCCTTGCACCTTCGCACCCTTGCACCCATCGCGTGAAGTAAGATCGTGGAATATGTCCCGCAAGTCCATCGGCAACAAGAAGGGATGCGCCCTCTGCGGCGCCAAAGAGGTTTCGGAGCCCCGCGGCGAGGAACGCTACTGCCGGGACTGCTGGGACAAGAAGATTGCCGTCGAGGAAATCGTCGCGCGCGAGTTCGCCCTCAAGCGGTACATCCGCGCGCACAGCGCCGAGAAATACCTCGTCTATCACTCCACCCAGAAGCGCCCCATCGGCCAGATCATCGTGGTGGACGACGGGTACGACCTGTTCCTGACGATGACGATCTACCCCAACTTCGCCTGGGACGACCCGGCCTACACCCTCGCGGGCGACCCCGAGGGACGCACCTTCGCCGAGCTCCTCGTCGACGTGGTGGCCACCGAGATCATCGAGCCCTGGGGGGGCGGAAAGTGGCACCTGGAGGTGTTCCGCTCCACGGCGGCTGAACCGGAAGACTGGAACGGGGAGATGTGAGGGTATAATGACCGGTCGGAGGGTTTATCGCATGAAGCTCAGCCAGCGCACGGTGGCATTCGCCGCGGCAATCGCCATCCTCGCGTCCCCACTGGCGGTCGCGGGTCAGACACCGGCGCCTGCCGCGCCTGCCGCACCGAGGAAGCTGATTTCGCCGGTCCGCGGCGAGGCCAGCGTCGAGATCACCAAGCCGAACACCAAGGTGTCGGGCACCGAGGTGGTGACGGTCATCCTGGTGAAGAACGTGTCCACCGCCCCGATCGCCGGCTTCAAGATCGAGGAGAACTGGTACGACGGCGCCGGCATTCCCGTGGGCGGCGACGTTTACCGCCACACCAAGCCCTTCATGCCAGACGAGGTGATCACGGTCACCCTGAAGACGCCTCGCAAGTCGACGATGAAGAGCAACCAGTACCAGTTCTCGCACGCCAACGGCACCGTCAAGCCGAAGACCGTGCCGAAGCTGACTGCGCCGACGACGTAATCAGGCTCTGGGCTTTGGGCTCTGGGCTTTGGGCT
>CAYJPQ010000023.1:7118-47690 GCA_964372085.1 uncultured Bifidobacteriaceae bacterium
CCCAGAGCCCGTTACTTGGCGATCTTGTCGGCCAGGCCGCTGGCGAGCGGCACCCGCCAGGTTTCGCCGCGGAAGGCCGTCACCAGCAGCGCGGCCCACAGCAGCACGGCGCCCAGCCAGATGAGGTTGCCGGCGCCCTGCAGCACCTGGAAGACCTGCCCCTGCAGCAGCAGGGCCACCGCCGACGCCCCGCCCAGCCCCAGCAGGACGACGGATAGCGCGCCGAACACCACGGTAGACTGCGCCGCGTGAAAGCGGACCCCGGGATGCTGGCGTTCGGCCACCAGAAACACGATCCCCGTCACCCACCAGCCGGCATAGCAGAGGACCGCGGCGAGCCGGGCGTCGAGGCCCGTGCTCGAGGATCCGCTCACCGATCGACCTTCTCGAAGCGAATCTCGCCGGTGAAGCGCGGAACGGCCGCGATGGCGGCCGGCGACGTGATCACCTGGGCCGCCACGTCGTCGCGGCCGGGCCGGCGTTCGCTCCACTCCACCACCAGCGCGTCACCCTGGCGCCGGGTGCCCGTGATGTCCACGGCGAACCCGCCCGACATCCGGGTGCCGAGGAACACGGCCACGACGGTGGACGTGGCCAGGTCCACCGTGGGCGCGGGCTTGTCGCCCGCGTGCAGGCGCCAGAGCGATTGCCATTCGGCCTCGGTTCTGGCCACCATCTGGCGCGGCTCGTCCACGCCGCTCATGGCGCTGCGCGCGAGAAGGGTCGGCGCCGGCGCGGCGCCCTGGAGGGCCGCCGCGAACGCAAGCAGCAACAGTGTCGTCATCATGGCCTCGAGTCTGTGAGCACGCGGAACACGGTCTCGCGCGACGTGGTGAGCCGGTCGGCCAGGTTGACGGTGGCCTCGACCTTGAGCACATACAGGCCGGGCGCCAGCGTCGCGAGCGGGATGCGGGCCGTGACGCCGTAGCCCCCGGACGAGCCCGACAGCTCCGCGCTGTCGCGCTGCTCCTTCGCCTCGAACACCGTCTGGCCGCCCTCGGCCTTGACGGTGGTGGTGATGTCCACCTTGTGCGCCGGCTTGCCGGTGTTGTCGTAGACCTCGGCGAAGAAGGCAATCTCGTCGGACTGCGGGAACTCGCGGTACGCCGACAGCGGGCCCGGCAGGAGCTTCTCGAGGGGATCCTTCGGCCGCACGGTGGGCGCGGTGCTGCTGAGCGGCGAGGTGAGCGCCAGGCCGCTCATCGACAGCTTCTCCTTGGCGAAGTCGGGCACCTCCACGTCGAAGGTCACCGACCCGGCCTTCTTGGTGTTGCCCTCGCGCGCGGCGATGCGGAGCTGGTAGCGGCCCGGGGCCAGGTCGAGGGTCTGGATGAAGCGGAAGCCAGTGGCCTTCACGCGCGCGGCGGTCTCGGGCCGCATGTTGAGCGCGACCGTGGCGCGGTCCGTGGGATAGCTCTTCCCCTTGTCGTCGGTCGCAATCACGAGCATCTCGAGGTCGTTGGTCTGCGCGCCGCCCTTCTCCGCCAGCGGCAGGCTCTGTCCGCTGATGAGGGTGGAGACGACCACCGACCCCTTGGGGGCCGGGCCCTTGAACACCACGGCCGTGGTGACCATCGCCAGGTCCGCGAGCGGCAGCGGGCTCTCGAGGGCGTCGCGCAGCTCGGGCGAGGCGCCGTTGGCGGTGGCAGGCCTGGCCTCGGGGGCGCGGCCCCGCGGCGCCACGTAGCCCTTGCGCGCCCGCACCGTGACGTCGCTCCGGCCGCTCACCTTCACCTCGATCTTCCGGAAGCGCCCGTCGCGACGCTCGTTGGTGGAGTAATAGCCCATCACGTAGTACGAGCTGTTGTCGTCGACAATGCGCTGGAAGGCGGTGGCGAAGTCGTTGCTGTTGACGGCGGCGAAGCCGCCCGTCTCTTGCGAGAGCACGCGGAGGCTGTCCTGGGAGAGGCGCAACTCGTCGTGGAACGAGCCGATGCCGATCCCGACGGTCGGATCCTGCGGGAACGCCTGCACCTCGATCATGTCGTCGCCCATCATGGTGAGGCCGCGCGGGTCCACGCCGTACACCGCCACGTTGGCCCGGGTCGCCGCGGCGATGAGGTCGCGGGTAGTGTTCATGATGGTCGTGGCATCGGGGTTGTTGAAGACGTCGTTGATGTCGTAATCGATGCCCTCGCTGAAGAGCACCAGCGCCTTGCGCCGGCCACGGATGCCGCCGAGGTACTCCGAGAGCTTCTCCACGGTCTCGAGGGCCGACCGGGCCTGCATGCCGCGCTCGCGCACCTCGGGATCCTCGATGCGCTCGCCCGACCCGGCCTCGCGCTGGTTGCGCGTGCGCAGTTCCTCGTCGATGCGGTTGAGCGTGGTCGACCGGAGCTTGCGGCCCATGAACTTGTCCACGGCGCGCAGCAGCAGCCGCTGGTTGTTGGTGAAGTCCTGCGCCGCGTCGCTGCGCCCGCCGGTGTACACCACGGCGGCGGTGTCGTTGGCGCCGACGTACTTCTCGATGAACTGGCGGGCGGCCGCCTTCACCCGCTGTGACCGCAGGGCGGCGGTGTGCAGGTCGTCGAGCACGATCAGGTAGATGCGGCCGGCGGCGCCCTGGAGGTTGGTCTTGACGTCGGGCTCGATGGGCCTGGCGGCAAACAGGGGCTGCTCGGCGCGTTCCACCGGGATGTTGACCAGCGAGAAGGCCGTCACCTTCTGCGGCTTGCCGTCCTCGAGCACCTGGAAGTCGTCCGGCTGCAGCGTGGCGATGAACGTGCCGTCGGCGTCGAGCACCCGGGCGTCGACCTCGACGTAGTTCACCTCGGCCCGGAAGGTGATGGGCGGCTGCTGGCCCGCCTGGCTGGCGATGGGCCCACCGGAGGCAAGCACCGTGACGAACACTCCAAGCGAAATGGGACCTGGTCTCATGGCATCCTGACAGGAAAGGCTGGCCTCTTGATTATAAGACGTCAAACCGCCGGCCGTGGTCCGGCGTCAAATCCATACAGGACGCGCCTCCCGCTATAATTGAACGTCTATGCCCATCGAAATCAGCGCCATACAGCAGGCCCTGCGCGCCGAGGGCCTCGATGGGTGGCTGCTCTACGACTTCCAGGGATCGAATCCCGTCGCCACGCGCATGGCCGCCGGGCCGTCCACGGGCGGCCACCTGAGCACGCGCCGGTGGTTCTACCTGATTCCGGCCTCGGGCGAGCCCCGGGGCCTGGTGCACGCCATCGAGAGTCATAACCTCGACCACCTGCCCGGCCCGAAGACCGTGTACGCGGGCCACGCCGCGCTCGACGCCGGCCTGGCCCGGTTGCTCTCGGGCGTGAAGCGGGTGGCCATGGAGTACTCGCCGCTGAACGCCATCCCGTACGTGTCGCGCGTGGATGCGGGCACCATCGAGTGGATCCGCGGCCTCGGCGTGGAGGTGGCCTCGTCGGGCGATCTCATCCAGCAGTTCGAGGCCCGCTGGAGCGACGCGGCCATCGCGACGCACCGCACGGCCTCCGAGAAACTGTATCGCATCAAGGACCAGGCGTTCGAGGCGGCGGCCCAGCGGCTGCGCGACGGGGTGCCGACCACTGAGTACGAGCTCCAGCAACTGATGGCGGGCTGGTTCCGGGACGAGGGCCTGGTGGCCGACTCGGCCCCCAACGTGTCGGCGCAGGAGAACGCGGGCAACCCCCACTACCTCCCCACCGAGGACCGGCACCGCGCCATCCGCCCCAACGAGCTGCTGCTGCTCGACCTGTGGGGCAAGCTCACCACGCCGGGCGCGGTGTATGCGGATATCACGTGGATCGGCTTCACGGGCGCCTCGGTGCCGGCCGACATGACGGCGGCCTTCGCCGCGGTGTGCGCCGCGCGGGACGCCGCGGTGGCCCTGGTGCAGGACGCGGCGCGCGCGGGACGAGACGTGCGGGGCTTCGAGGCCGACCGGGCGGCGCGAGCAGTGCTCGAGGATGCCGGGTTCGGCGGGGCCATCCTGCACCGGACGGGCCACAGCCTCGGTCAAAACGTTCACGGCGACGGCGCCCACCTGGACGATTACGAGACGCACGACGAGCGGCGCCTGCTGCCCGGCAGCGGGTTCACCATCGAACCGGGCCTGTATTTCGAGCATTTCGGCGTCCGGACCGAAATCAACGTCGTCTGGACCGCGCGGGGGCCCGAGGTGACGGGGCCGTGTCAGCAGGGTATTGTTAGGTTGGTATAGGTTGGTGGGGTGGCACTTGAGTGCCGCCGGGGTTGGAGGAAACATCATGTCGAGTCGCAAGACCACGCTGTTTTATTCGCTGCTCATCGCGGTGGCCTCGCTGGCCGTGGGCATGGTGATCGCCTCGCGGCTGGACCTGTCGTCGGTGTCATCGGCGCAGGGCGCCATGGCCGTGCCGCCCATGAACAGCGCGCCGCTCAGCGGCCCGGTGGATGCGGGCACCTTCCGCGACATCGCCAAGGCAGTGAGCCCGGCCGTGGTCAACATCCGCAGCACGTCGAAGCAGCGCGCAGCCGAGATGACCGAGTTCTTCGGCGGCGACGACCTGATGGAGCGCTTCTTCGGCGGCCAGGGCCAGGGACAGAACCGGCAGCGGCCGCCGCGCGAGCAGGAGACGCAGGCCGCGGGCACCGGCTTCGTGATCAGCAAGGACGGCCTCATCCTCACCAACAACCACGTGGTGGAAGGCGCCACCAAGATCGAGGTGGGCTTCTTCGGCGAGGACGGCGACGTCTACCACCAGGCCAGGCTCGTGGGCCGCGATCCGCTCACCGACAGCGCGCTCATCCAACTGGTGGACGCCAAGCGCGACCTCACCGAGGTGAAGTTCGGCGACTCGTCGCAGATGCAGCCGGGCGACTGGGTGATGGCCATCGGCAACCCCTTCAGCCTGGGCCACACCGTGAGCGTGGGCGTCATCAGCGCCACCTCCCGCAGCTTCCCCGTGGCCGAGCAGCGCTTCGCCGACGTGCTGCAGACCGACGCGGCCATCAACCCGGGCAACTCGGGCGGCCCGCTGCTGAACGCCCGCGGCGAGGTGGTGGGCATCAACACCGCCATCTACACCGACTCGCGCCAGCAGGGGAACATCGGCATCGGCTTCGCCATTCCCATCAACTCGGTGCGCGAGCTGCTGCCCCAGCTGCGCTCGGGCAAGGTCACGCGCGGCGTGATCGGCGTCAGCGTGTCGCCTGTGCCGCTCGAAGCGCTTGCCGAGTTCGGCCTGAAGGAGCGCCGCGGCGCGCTGGTGGGCTCGGTGACGCGCGGCGGCCCGGCCTCGAAGGCGGGCATCGAGCCCGGCGACATCATCATCGAGTTCAATGGCAAGGCCGTGAAGAACCGCGACGAGCTGGTGGCCATCGTCACCGGCACGCGTCCCGGGGCGGCGGTGCCCGTCAAGGTGTTGCGCGACAAGGCGGAGAAGACGCTCAGCATCTCGGTGGACGAGCTGAACCTCGAGGAAGAGGGCAACCGCGCCGCCGCGCGCGAGACCTCCACCGAGCCCGACGAGCAGTCGTCGCAGGGCTTTGGCATCACGCTCAGCACCCTCACGCCCGACGTGGCGCGGCGCCTGCGTGTGCCGGCCGACACCAATGGCGTGCTGGTGTCCGACGTGGAGCCGGGCAGCCCGGCGTTCCGCGCCGGCATCCTGCGCGGCGACGTCATCCTGCAGGTGAACCGAAAGCCCGTGACCACGCCGCAGGAGGCCGGCCGTGCCCTGGGCCAGGTGCCCTCGGGCGGCACGGCGTTCCTGCTGGTGGCCCGTGGCGGCCAGGAGCAGTTCTTCACCGTGCGTAAGGAGTAGCGCCATGGCGCTCGAGCGCGAGATCAAGCTGCGCTTCGGCTCGGCCGACGAGGCGCGGGCGCAGGTGCTCGCGCTCGGCGCGGCGCCGCTGCACGGACGCCGGCTGCAGGAAGACTGCCTGCTCGACACCGACGACGAGCGGCTGCGGCGCGAGCGGTCGGTGCTCCGCGTGCGCAACGAGGGCGGCAAGAGCCTGCTCACCTACAAGGGCCCCGTGCAGCCGGGCTCCATGAAGATCCGCGAGGAACACGAGACCGTGGTGGCCGACGGCGATGCGCTGCTCACCATCCTGCAGCAGCTCGGCCTGCACGTGTGGTTCCGCTACGAGAAGTACCGCGAGGAGTTCTGCGCCGACGACGTGGTGATTGCCATCGACGAAACGCCCGTGGGCACCTTCGTCGAGCTCGAGGGTGGCGACGCAGCCATCCACGCCACCGCCGCCGCCCTGGGCCGCACGCCCGCCGACTACATCACCGACTCGTACCGCTTCCTGTTCCTGCAACTCCGCGACGCCTGCGGGATCACCGGCCACGACATGGTGTTTGCCGCCCCCGCCGGGCGATGAGCCGCGTCGCGCGCTGGCCCGCGCTCGTCCTTACCGCCGGCCTGGCCACCCGCCTGCGTCCCCTCTCCACCGTCCGCGCCAAGGCCGCGCTGCCCGTGGCCGGCGAGGCGCTGGTGTGCCGCATCCTGCGGCGCCTGCGCGCGGCCGGCGTCACCCGCGTGGTGCTCAACCTGCACCATCAGGCCGACAGCATCACCCGCGAGGTGGGCGACGGCTCGGCGTGCGGCCTGCAGGTGCGCTATTCGTGGGAACCGCAGGCGCTGGGTTCGGCCGGCGGGCCGGCGCGGGCGCTGCCCCTGCTCGAGTCGGATCGCTTCCTGGTCGTCAACGGCGACACCCTGGTGGACGTGGATCTCGACCGCCTCGCCGCCACCCACGTGGCCTCGGGGGCGCTCGTGACGATGGTGGTGGTGGATGGCGACCCGAGGTACAACGGCGTCATCGCCGACGCGGAGGGGCGGGTGCAGGGGTTCGGGCGAGCCGAGGGCGCGGCCCACTTCGTGGGAGTCCAGGCGGTGAATGCCGCGGCCTTTGCCGGCGTGGCGACCGGCACACCGTCGGAGACCGTGGGAGCGCTCTACCCCTCGCTCATTCAGCGCGCCCCGGGATCCGTGCGCACCTACCGGGCCAACGGCGAGTTCTTCGACATCGGCACCCCGCGCGACTACCTCGAGACGGCCATTCGCCTGGCCGGGCGCGAGGGCAAGCCGCTCGACATCGGCCGAGGCTCGGTCGTGGCCCCCACCGCCCGCCTCGATCACACCCTGGTGTGGAACGACGCCCACATCGGCGACGGCGCCGCCCTCACCCACTGCATCGTCACCGACGGCGTGCGCGTGCCGGCCGGCTCGCGATACGATCACTGCTCGCTCGTGATGACCGACCATGGCCTGATGGCCGAACCTTTCTGAACCTTTCTGAACCTTTCTGAACCTTTCCGAACCTTTCCGAACCTCCGTGGATCCAAGACTCTCGAGTTACCTCGCCGAACAGGGCCTCGCCGACCGCGTGGTGAAGGTGGTGCCGCTCACCGGCGACGCCTCAGACCGCCGCTATTTCCGGGCGCTGTTGCGGGGCGAGCCGCCCATCGTGCTGGCCCTCCACCAGGGCCCAATCGAGTTCGAGTCGATGCCGTTTGCCTCGGTGGCGCGGCTGTTGGCGCAGGTCCCGCTGCCGGTGCCGGCATTGCTGCACCACTCCAACCCGCTGGGCATCATCGGGCAGCAAGACCTGGGCGACGTCACGCTGCAGGCCCACCTGGGCGCCGCCACCCCCGACGAGCATGCGGCGCTCTACCGGCAGGCCGTGACGTTCGTGGCGCGAATGCAGCAGAGGGGCGAGGCGCTGCGGTCGCCGGCGTATCCCCCGTACGGCGTCGCGTTCGACGTCGAGAAGCTCACCTGGGAGCTGGAGTTCTTCGTCAAGCACTTCCTGGTGGCGTACCGCGGCGCGGTGCTCCCGGATGCCCAGCGTGACGCCCTGCGGGAGGAATGGTCGGCCATCGTCACCGAGCTGGCGGCCGAGCCGCGCGTGTTGTGCCATCGCGATTACCACAGTCGCAACCTGATGCTGCACGAGGGCTCGCTGTACATCATCGACTTCCAGGACGCGCGGATGGGGCCCGACACCTACGACCTCGCGTCGTTGCTCCGCGACTCGTACGTGGACCTCACCCGGTCGCAGGTGGACGAGCTCATCGCGTTCTTCCTGGCCATGAAGACGGGCGCAACCACCACGACGAAGGCGGACGAGGCCGAGTTCCGCCGCCGCTTCGACCTGATGACGCTGCAGCGCAACCTGAAGGCGCTCGGCACCTTCGGCTACCAGACGACGACGCGGGGCAACACGGTGTACATCCAGTACATGCCCCGCACGCTCACCTACGTGAAGGCCAACCTGGCGAGGCATCCACGGTTCGCACGGCTGGGCGGCCTGCTTTCCGAGTGGCTGTAGACTGAGGGCTTACGGCTCACGGCTTAGGGCCTAGGGCTTAGGGAACACACACCGTGTTTGGCATTTCTACCCATCTCACCGTCGACCGGCGGCTCGATCGCGATCACCTCGTGGAGATCGCGGCGCATGGCTTCGAGGCGGTGGAGGTGTTTGCCGCCCGCACCCATTTCGACTACGGCGATCGCCGTGCGGTGCTCGCGCTGGCCGAGTGGCTGGACGACACGCGCCTCACGCTGACCTCGATGCACGCGCCCATCGCGGCCGGCTATGCGAAGGGCGCGTGGCAGGAGCCGTACAGCCTGGCCGCCGCCGACGAGCGACGGCGGATAATGGCCGTTGACGAGACCCTGGCCGCCCTCGAGGTGGCCGTCGTCGTGCCGTACCGGTTCCTGGTGGTGCATGTGGGCACCCCGGCGCCCAAGGGCACCCCGGCCGACAACAACCGCGCGGCCTTCACCCGCAGCCTCGAGACGCTGGCGGCCGCGGCCGGCGCGCTCGGCGTGCGCCTGGCGCTGGAGGTGATTCCCAACGCGCTGTCGGCGCCCTCGGCTCTGGTGCAGCTGCTGGACGAGGCCGAAGAATGGCCCGGCCTCGGGGTGTGCCTCGACGTGGGGCACGCCCGCCTGATGGGCGACCCGGTGGAGGCCATCGAGACGTGCTCGGGCCACGTCCTCACCACGCACCTCCACGACAACCGCGGCAAGAGCGACGAGCACCTGGTGCCGGGCCAGGGCGCCATCGACTGGGAAGGCACGCTGCTCGCCTTCCAGAAGGTGGGCTTCGATGGCCCCTGGATGTTCGAGCTGGCCGTCGCGGCCGATCCGCGCGCGTCGCTCGTGAAGGCGGCGAAGGCGCGCGAGCGTTTCGAGGCGCTGCTCTCATTCGACGACATGACGGAAGGTCAGTAGGCGAACTCACACCATGCATACCTACATCGAGAAGATTGGCGAGCACGTGGGCGAGGCGGTCACCATCAAGGGGTGGCTGCACAACCGGCGGTCGAGCGGCAAGATCCACTTCCTCGTGGTACGCGACGGCACCGGTTTCCTCCAGGTGGTGATGGGCAAGAAGGACGTGGACGAAGCCACGTTTGCGAAGGCCGATCATCTGAGCCAGGAGAGCGCCATCATCCTCACCGGCACGGTGCGCGCCGACGAGCGGGCCAAGGGCGGCTACGAGATGATCGCCACCGCCATGGAGGTGGTGTCGGAGGCGCACGACTTCCCCATCACGCCCAAGGAGCACGGCGTCGACTACCTGATGGACCGGCGCCACCTGTGGATCCGCACCGAGCGCCAGACGGCCATCCTGCGCGTCCGACACGAAGTGATCAACGCGGTCCGCGACTTCTTCAACAACCAAGGGTTCATCCTGGCCGACACGCCCATCTTCACACCGGCGGCGTGCGAGGGCACCACCACGCTGTTCCCCGTCCAGTACTTCGACGGCGAGACGGCGTACCTGACGCAGAGCGGCCAGCTGTACAACGAGGCCAACGCGATGGCGCTCGGCAGGGTCTACGCGTTCGGCCCCACCTTCCGGGCCGAGAAGAGCAAGACGCGGCGCCACCTCACCGAATTCTGGATGGTCGAGCCCGAGATGGCGTACGCGGATCTCAACGACGTGATCACGCTGGCCGAGGGACTCGTCACGTCGGTGGTGGCGCGCGTGCTCGACCGCCGGCAGAGGGAACTGAAGACGCTCGAGCGCAACACCTCGACACTCGAGTCGGTGAAGGCCCCGTTCCCGCGCGTCCACTACGACGAGGCCGCGAAGATCCTGCTCGCCAAGGGACTGCCCTTCCAGGCGGGCGGCGACCTGGGCGGCACCGACGAGACCGTGCTGTCGGAGCAGTACGACCGCCCCGTGTGCGTCACCCACTACCCGGCCGCCATCAAGGCCTTCTACATGAAGCCCGACCCGAACGAGCCCGACAAGGCGCTGTGCGTGGACGTGCTGGCGCCCGAGGGCTACGGCGAGATCATCGGCGGCGGCCAGCGCCTCGACGACCTCGACCTGCTGCTGCAGCGCATCAAGGAGCACGACCTGCCGCAGGAGGCCTTCGAGTGGTACCTCGACCTGCGCCGCTACGGCTCCGTGCCGCACGGCGGCTTCGGCATGGGCATCGAGCGCGTCGTCAGCTGGATCTGCGGCCTCGAGCACGTGCGCGAGACCATCCCGTACCCGCGGATGCTCTACCGCATCTACCCCTGAACGGGATCACGTACGGGCCACAGAGACACAGAGACACAGAGGTAATACCAAATACCTCAAGAATGCCTGCGGCGGCTGAGCAGCACCGGCGTTTGGAAAGAGATTGGCATTTCTCTGTGACTCTGTGTCTCTGTGGCCCGTGCGTGGGCTGGGGGACGATCCTGCTACACTGGATGGTTCCGATGAAGATTGGTTTCGTCTCCTTGGGGTGCCCGAAGAACCTGGTGGATTCCGAGGTGATGCTCGGCATGGCCGAGCAGGCCGGGCACGAGATCACCAACGACGCGGCGAGCGCCGACGTACTGGTGGTGAACACCTGCGCCTTCATCGACCGCGCCAAGCAGGAGTCGATCGACACCATCCTCGAGATGGCCGAGCTTAAGAAGCAGGCGGCCGGCCGCAGGCTCGTGGTCACGGGCTGCCTGGCCGAGCGCTATCGCGAGGAGCTGAAGAAGGAGATCCCCGAGATCGACGCCGTGTTCGGGACGGGAGAGGTGGAGTCGATGGCCGCGATGTTGTCGGGATCCGGCAGCCGGGAACCGGGAACCGTCGCGCCCATGCACTTCTACCGACGAGACCCGGATCCCGGCGCCCGGCTCCCGGATCCCGGCGCACCCGTCTTCGGCGTCGACCTCCCGACGTATCTCTACGACGCCACCACGCCGCGCAAGCGCGTCACGCCCGGTCACTACGCCTACGTGAAGATTGCCGAGGGCTGCGATTACAAGTGCGCCTTCTGCATCATCCCCAAGATGCGCGGGCACTACCGGAGCCGCCCCGTCGAGTCGATCGTCACCGAGGCGCGGGCACTGGCGGCTCAGGGCGTGAAGGAACTGCTGCTCATCTCGCAGGACACCACCTTCTTCGGCATCGATCGCGGCGAGCGCGGTGCGCTGCCCCGGCTGCTCGGCGCGCTCAACGACGTGGAGGGCCTCGAGTGGATTCGGCTCCTCTACCTCTACCCCACCACCATCACCGACGAGGTGATCGACGCGATGGCCACGCTCGACAAGGTCGTGAAGTACGTGGACCTGCCGCTGCAGCACGCCTCCGACGCTGTGCTGAAGCGCATGAGGCGGCCGGGGACCCGGGCGTCGTACGTGCGCCTGTTGCAGGACATCCGCGCGCGCATGCCCGGCGTGTCGCTGCGCACCACCTTCATCGTGGGCTTTCCCGGGGAGACAGAGGCCGACGTCGACACGCTCGACGCATTCATCGCCGAGATTGGCTTCGACCACATGGGCATCTTCACCTACTCCCACGAGGAAGGCACCTCGGCGTACGACCTGGCGGACGATGTGCCGGATGAGGTGAAGGAGGCCCGGCGCGACCGCCTGATGGCGCGCCAGCGCGACATCGTCGCCGCCCGCCAGCAGGCGCGCACGGGTGAACGCGCCCGCCTCGTCGTGGACGGGGCGTCACCCGAGCATGAACTGGTGCTGCAGGGCCGCGTCGCCGGCCAGGCCCCCGAGATTGACCCGGTGGTGTACCTGACCGACTGCGACCCGTCTGAATTCCCCACGGGCACGTTCGTGGACGTGGAGATCGTGGGCGCGGAAGGCTACGACCTCATCGCGCGCCCCGTGTAGCACGGCGCGTCCTCGCCCACCGCCGCGTTGACGACGGCACGTGAGTCCACAAGCTGTTGACAGGATAGCCTTTGTGGGGCGCGAGCGGCGCCGGTGGTGGCGCCGCGGCTGGCGCCGCCGTGCGCTTCGCGTTCGCCGGGCGGCGCTCTTCGCCCCGTGTTACACTATGAGGTCGGTTCTAAGTCTGGGTAACCAGAGTGGGCCTTTAGCCCACTCTTTGTGTTTATAGGGGGCTTTTTTGAGCCCGCTCGAGCGTGTTCGTGAGCTGGCGGCAAGGGTGGCGGGGGCCCGTGGCCTCGACATCTTCGACGTCGATTTGAGGCGGGAAGGCGGCCAGCAGGTGTTGCGGGTCGTCGTCGACCGTCCGGGCCCCGCGGCCACGCCCGAAGAGAGCGTCAGCATCGACGACTGCGCGCGCGTGGCCGAGGAGCTCGGCACGCTGCTCGATGTCGAGGATGTCATCCCGGCAGCCTACACCTTCGAGGTGTCGTCGCCGGGACTGGACCGGCCGCTGCGCCACGCCGACGACTACCGGCGTTTCGCGGGCCGCTGGGCCAAGATCGTGACCACGGAGCCGGTGAACCGCCAGACGGCGTTCTCCGGCCGCATCCAGGGCGTGGAGGGCGACGACGTGCTGTTCGAGTCGGAGGGGAAGAAGCCCGTGCGGCTGCCCTTGCGGCTCATCGCCCGCGCCCGGTTAGAGGTGGAGTTCTAGCAAGCATCATGAGCACCAATCCGCTGCAACAGACCATCGAGGCCCTCGCCAAAGAGAAGGGCATCGAGCCCGACGTCGTCATCCAGGCGATGGAAGAGGCCGTGCTCACCGCGTCGCGCAAGTTCTACAAGGGCGGCGAAGACCTCAAGGCGCGGTTCAACCCCGAGAGCGGGCAGATCGAGCTCTTCGCGGTGAAGACCATCGTCGAGGACGTGGCCGACCCGGCGCTGGAAATCTCCATGGCGGAAGCCAAGGGGATGTACGGCGAGGACGCCGGCGTCGAGGTGGGCGACCAGCTCGAGTTCCCGAAGCGCACCGACGTGCTGGGCCGCATCGCGGCGCAGACGGCCAAGCAGGTGATCTTCCAGAAGGTGCGCGAGGCCGAGCGCGAGAACGTGTTCGCCGAGTACAACCAGCGCGTGGGCGAGGTGATGAACGGCCTCGTGAAGCGCTTCGAGCAGGGCGACATCATCGTGGAAGTGGGCCGCGTCGAGGCGGTGCTGCCGCGCAAGGAGCAGTCGCGCGCCGAAAGCTACTCGCAGGGCGACCGCGTGCGCGCCGTCATCCGCGCCGTGGGCAAGGGCGCCAAGGGCCCGCAGATCGTGCTGTCGCGCACCGACCCGGCCCTGCTGATCAAGCTCTTCGAGCAGGAAGTGCCGGAAATCTACGACGGCACCGTCCTCATCCGCGGCGCCGTGCGCGAGGCGGGCGACCGTGCGAAGGTGGCGGTCTACTCGCGCGAGCGCGACGTGGACCCGGTGGGCGCCTGCGTGGGCATGAAGGGCACGCGGGTGCAGGCCATCATCCGCGAGCTGCGCGGCGAGAAGATCGACATCGTCGAGTTCTCCGACGACCCGGTGCAGTTCGTGATGAGCGCGCTCAGCCCGGCGAAGGTGCAGCGCGTGACGATCGTCGACGACAAGGACCGCATCATGGAGGTCGTCGTCGAGGACAGCCAGTTGTCGCTGGCCATCGGCAAGAAGGGCCAGAACGTGCGGCTGGCGGCCAAGCTCACGGGCTGGCGCATCGACATCAAGAGCGAAGAAGAGAAGCGCAAGGAAGTCGAGGCGCAGTTCGGCGCGCTCGAAGCCGCCAGCACCGAGGGCGACGCCGCCCCGGTCGAGGGCGAGACCCCCGACGGTGAGGCCCCCGCGGCCGACGCCCCGGCGGCCGTGCCCGAGGCGGAAGAAGCCAAGTAGCCCAAAGGAAACACGTTGTCCACTGTCCGGATTTATAAGGTCGCCGAGCTGCTCAACACCACCTCCCAGGAGGTGTTGGCCCTGCTCAAGAAGGTCCACGGCATCGAGCTCAAGAGCGCGTCGAGCACGCTCGAGGAGATCGTGGCGCGGCAGTTCGTCGATCGCCTCGCGAAGCAGCGCGGCATCGAGTTGCCGAAGGGTGACATCTTCTCGGAACAGGCCGCCAAGGCCGTGAAGGCCACCGCCAAGGGGAAGGCGGGCCCCGGCAAGAAGGGGGCGGCCGCGCCCGCCCCCGAGCCGCCGAAGCCGGCCGTCCCCACGCTGGGACCGCCGCGCCTCATCAAGAAGGCGAAGCCCGCGGCCGAGCCGGGGCGCGAGGAGCACGTCCCGCACGAGGCCGAGCACCCGGCCGTCGCCGGGCCGGTGGCCGAGGCCCCAGCGGCCGCCATGGAGCCGCCCCCGGCGCCGCTCGACGAGGAATGGTCCGCCGCCTCCGAGATGGCGGCCGAGGCCGCGGCGCCCGTGGCCGGAGCGCCCGAGCCGGTTGACGCGTCCGCACAGCCCGCCGCCGATCTGTCGGCGTCGGAAGCCGTCCGCGAGAAGGCGGGCCGCTTCGTGCCGCCCAGCATTCGCCTGCGCGTGGAAGAACCCGGACAGACGCCGCCGTCGGCGCCGCCGCTGCAGCCCCGCCGCCAGCTGGTGCCGCAGCCGCCGCGCGTCGTGCCACCGTCCACCAAGCCGCCGCAGGCCGCCACGGGCAACCTGGCCAGGCCCGCCGCGCCGCGTCCGGGGTACCCGCCGCGTCCGGGCGGACCGTCGGCCGCCATGCTCGGCGGCCCGCGTCCGCTGCCCTCGCAGCCCGTGCGTCCCGCCGGCGGCATGCCGTCGCGGCCCGCCCTGCCGGGTGCGCGCCCGCCCTATCGCCCGCAGCAGCAGTTCCGCCCGAGCGGCCCCCGGCCCTCGCATCGGCGCGATGCCCTGCAGCGCCCCCAGGCGCCGCAGGCGCCCGTGCCGCCGCCGCCCATCACGCGCACCATCACCTTCTCTGAAGGGATGACGGTGAAGGACCTGGCCGACCGTCTCGAGATTCGCGTGAAGGACGCGCTCAAGTCGCTGCTCGACCGCCGGATGATGATGACCATCAACTCGGCCATCGACCTCGACACGGCCAAGACGCTGGCCGCCGGCTTCGGCGCCGAGATCCAGACGCGCAGCTTCGAGCAGGAGATCATCGAGGAGAGCGACAAGTCGGCGGATCCGAAGGATCTCGTCACGCGCTCGCCCGTGGTCACCATCATGGGCCACGTCGACCACGGCAAGACCACGCTGCTCGACGCCATCCGCGAGACGCGCGTGGCCGAGCGCGAGGCCGGCGGCATTACCCAGCACATCGGCGCCTACCTGGTGCCGGTCGGCGGCGACAAGAGCGGCAAGAGCATCGTCTTCCTCGACACGCCGGGCCACTCGGCGTTCACGATGATGCGCGCCCGCGGCGCGAAGGTCACCGATGTCGTCATCCTCGTGGTGGCGGCCGACGATGGCGTGATGCCGCAGACGAAGGAGGCCATCGACCACGCCAAGGCCGCCAACGTGAAGATCATCGTGGCGGTGAACAAGATCGACAAGCCGGGCGCCAACCCCGAGACCGTCAAGCGGCAGCTCACCGACCTGGGCCTGATGCCCGAGGGCTGGGGCGGCGACACGGTGTTCGTGGAGGTGTCGGCCAAGAAGCGGCAGAACCTCGACCAACTGCTCGAGATGATCCTGCTCGTCACCGAAATCGACGACCTCAAGGCCAACCCGAAGCGGAGCGCCATCGGCACCGTGCTCGAGACCAAGCTCGATCGCGGCCGCGGCCCGGTGGCCACCGTGCTCGTGCAGGACGGCACGCTGCGCGTGGGCGACAACGTGATTGCCGGCCCCGTGGTGGGCAGGGTGCGCGCGCTCATCGACGACCGTGGCCGGCCCATCAAGGCCGCCGGCCCGTCGACACCGGTGGAGCTGCTCGGCCTCGAGTCGCTGCCCTCCCCGGGCGACTCGTTCCAGGCCGTGGCCGACCCGGCCAAGGCGCGCCAGATCGCCACCTTCCGGCAGGGCCAGGCGAAGGAGAAGTCGCTCGGCGCCAAGGGCTCGCGCATGACGCTCGAGTCGCTGCAGGCCCAGCTGGCCGAGGGCGGCGCCAAGGAGCTGCCCCTCATCATCAAGTCGGACGTGCAGGGCTCGGCCGAGGTACTGGCCGACACGCTGCAGAAGCTGTCGGACGACAAGACGCGGATCAAGATCATCCACTCGGCGGTGGGCGCCATCAACGAGTCGGACGTGCTGCTGGCCACCGCCTCGAACGCCATCGTCATCGGCTTCAACGTGCGGCCCGACCGCAACGCCGCCGACGTGGCCGAGCGCGAGAAGGTGGACATCCGCCTGCACTCGGTCATCTACCACGTGACCGACGAGATCAAGAAGGCCATGACGGGCCTGCTCGAGCCGACGTTCAAGGAATCACGGGTCGGCAGCGCCACCGTGCGTGAGACCTTCAAGGTGCCGAAGATCGGCACCATCGCCGGCTGCGTCGTCAACGACGGCCGCATCACGCGCCAGGGCGACGCCCAGGCGCGCCTGCTGCGCGACAACGTAGTCGTGTGGGAGGGCAAGCTCGCCTCGCTCAAGCGCTTCAAGGACGACGTGTCCGAGGTGAAGGCGGGCGTCGAGTGCGGCATGGGCCTCCAGGGGTTCAACGACATCAAGGTCGGCGACGTGATCGAAGTGTTCCAGATGGAGCGCGTCGCCGCTCACGCGTAACGGGGGCAGAGACCCATGGCCCTCACCCACCGCGTCGAGCGCATCGCCCAGCAGGTCCGCGAAGAGGTCAGCCAGATGCTGGCCACCGAGGTCCGCGACCCCGGCGTGGGCCTGGTCACGGTCACCCGCGCCAAGGTGACCGCCGACCTGTCGCTGGCGCGCATCTACTGGACCATCCTCGGCGACGCCGCCGAGCGTAAGAAGACCGCCAAGGCGCTGGAGCGCGCCACCCCCTTCATCCGGCACCTGCTGGCCGAGCGGCTGTCGCTGCGGCGGGCGCCCGAGGTGAAGTTCCAGTTTGACGAGTCGGTGGCCGCCCAGGACCGCATCGAGCAGATCATCCAGGAACTGCACGTCGAGGACGCGTCCCGCAAGAACGATGAGTAACCCGCCAGCCGCGTTGGTGGACGCCATCCGCGCGGGCCGCCGGTTCGTGGTGGCCTCGCACCAGCGCCCCGACGGCGACGCGGTGGGGTCGGCGATGGCCACGGCCCTGGCGCTGGCCGCCCTGGGCAAGCAGGCCACCGTGGTCACCGACGCGGTGCTGCCGGCCTACCTGCAGCCGTTCCCGCAGACCGGCGCCATCCGCATCGCGACCGAGGTGACCGAGGCCTACGACGCGGCGCTCATCATGGAGTGCAGCGAGCTGGCGCGCACGGGCGTGAAGGGCCTCGACCGCTCCCCCGTCTTCAACATCGACCACCACCCGGGCAACACGGGCTACGGCGCCCTCAACTGGATCGACGAGTCGGCCGCCGCGTGCGGCGAGATGGTGTGCACGCTGGTGGAGGCGCTCGGTGTGCCCCTGTCGGCCGACATCGCGACGCACCTGTACCTGGCGGTGCTCACCGACACCGGCTCGTTCCATTTCTCCCACCTGTCGCCGCGCACGTTCGAGGTGGCGCGGCGGTGCGTGGAGGCGGGGGCCGACCCCGAGTGGATTGCGCGCACGCACTACGACAGCAACAGCCTGGCCCGCGTCCGCATCTTCGGCGCTGTGCTCAACGCCATGGCCATCCACGGCGGCGGCCGCGTGGCGCTGCTGGCGATCACGCGCCGGCAGCTGGCCGACCTCGGCGGCACCAACGACGACCTCGAGGGCCTGATCAACTTCCCGCTGACGGTGAAGGAGATCGAGGCCGTGGCCTTCTTCAAGGAGGCCGGCGACGGCGACTGGCGCGTCAGCATGCGGTCGAAGGGCGCGGTGGACATCGGCGCCATCGCCAAGCGGCATGCCGGGGGCGGCCACAAGAACGCCGCGGGCTGCTCGGTCATGGGCGAGCTCGCCGACGTGCAGGCACGCTTCGCCGCCCTGCTGGTGGACGCCGTCGGACGATAGATGGACGGTGTCCTCGTCATCGACAAGCCGCAAGGCCCCACCTCGCACGACGTGGTGGCGGTGGCGCGGCGCGCGCTCGGCGAGTCACGCATCGGCCACACCGGCACGCTCGACCCCATGGCCACCGGCGTGCTGCCCCTCGTGGTGGGACGGGCGACGCGCGTGGCGCAGTTCCTCACCGCCGGCCTGAAGGACTACGACGCCACCGTGCGGTTCGGCCACACGAGCGACACCTACGACGCCACCGGCACGCCCGGGGCCCACGCGGCGGCGCGGCCCACGCGCGACGCGCTCGACGCGGTCCTCGCGCGCTTTCGCGGCACGTTCGACCAGACCCCGCCCGCCTTCTCGGCCAAGAGCATCGACGGCGAGCGCGCCTACGCCCTGGCGCGGCGCGGCGGCGACCAGCCCGCCCGGCGGCCCGCGGCCGCCACCGTCACAGTGGAGCGGCTCGACGTGACGGCCTTTGACGGCGATACTGCCATGCTCTCGATGCGCGTGTCGGCGGGCTTCTACGTGCGCTCGCTGGCCCACGACCTGGGCGAGGCGCTGGGGATGGGGGCGGTGCTGGCGGCCCTGCGGCGCACCCGGTCGGGCGAATTCGACCTGTCGCAGGCGGTGCCCCTCGACGAGCTGGTCGGGCGCGGTCGCGGGGTGACCGACCGCCTGGTGCCCTTCGACAGCCTCCTGCCGGGCCTGCCGGCCGCCGTGCTGTCGGCCCAGGCCGTGGAATTCGTCAAAAATGGCCGGGAAGTGGGTCCCGGCGACCTCACGGCCTGCCCGTCGCCCCTGCCGGACCTGACGAGGCTGATGGGGCCAGACGGCCGGCTGGTGGCCCTGGCCAAACCCGGCAAAACACCGGGCTTTTTGCACGCCTCCGTCGTTTTCGGCTAACCGGCCTTCGCCCCAACACGCTGGGCTTCGGTGAGGCAGGCATTCTGGGGTAACATACTCAGGTTACAGGCGATGCTGATATCGCCACATACGGCGGCTTGGTGCTTCGGAAATCGGGCACTCGGCCGTGCGTGGAGGACACCGTGGCCCTGACGAAAGACAAGAAGACTGCGCTCATCGGTACGTACAAGACCCACACCACCGACACCGGCTCACCAGAAGTGCAGGTGGCCATCCTGAGCGAGCGCATCACCTACCTCACCGAACACTTCAAGACGCACGCAAAGGATCACCACTCCCGTCGTGGCCTGCTCAAGCTCGTGGGCCAGCGGCGCCGGCTGCTCGACTACCTGAAGAGCAAGGATGTCAACCGGTACGCGGCGATCATCAAGAAACTCGGTATCCGCAAGTAAGCGATTAACGGGCGGCGCGCCCCATTCACAGATAGCAGGTCCGGAATGCACACACGTCAACTCACGATCGGCTCGCAGACCCTGTCCATCGAGACAGGCCGCCTGGCGAAGCAGGCCGACGGCTCGGTGGTCGTCCGCCTGGGCGACACCATGGTGCTCGTCGCCGCGTGCCATTCGTCCAGCCCCCGCGAGGGCATCGACTTCCTCCCCCTCACGGTGGACTACCGGGAGAACACCTACGCCTCGGGCCGCATCCCGGGCGGCTTCTTCAAGCGTGAAGGCAAGGCCACCGAGAAGGAAACGTTGACGTGCCGCGTCATCGACCGGCCCATCCGCCCGCTGTTCCCCGCGGGCTGGGCCTTTGAGACCCAGATCATCGCGTCGGTGATCTCCGCCGACAAGGAGAACGACGGCGACGTGCTCGCCCTCACGGGCGCGTCGGCGGCACTGGCGCTCTCGGAGATGCCGCTCGAGAAGACCATCGCGGGCGTCCGCGTGGGCCTCGTCGACGGCCAGTACATCGTCAATCCCACCTTCCCGCAGCGCAAGCAGAGCCGCCTCGATCTCGTGGTGGCCGGCAGCAAGGATGGCATCGTGATGGTGGAGGCGGGCGCCAACGAGGTGTCCGAGGACGAGGCCATCCACGCGCTGGAGACCGCGCACGCGGCCATCAAGCAGATCTGCGAGATGATCGACGACCTCGCCAAGGCGGCCGGCCGCGCGAAGCTGCCCAAGCCCGAGGTGAAGGCGGACGAGGCGTTCCACGCGATGATCGAGGCCCAGGCGCTCGCGCCGCTCACGGATGCGATGCGCATCAAGGGCAAGCTCGTGAACTACGCCACGGTGGCCAAGGTCGAGAAGGAGGTCATCGCCGGACTCCCCGAGGACCAGGCCGCCCGCAAGGGCGAGGCCAAGGGCATCCTGCACGACCTGCAGGAGAAGGTGCTCCGCACCGAGATTCTCGAGCGCGGCGTCCGCCTGGACGGCCGCAAGTTCGACGAGATCCGGCCCATCACCATCGAGAACACCGTCCTGCCCCGCGTGCACGGGTCGTCGGTGTTCACGCGCGGCGAGACGCAGGCGCTGGTTACCGTCACGCTGGGCACGTCCGACGACCAGCAGAAGGTCGAGATGGTCGACGGCGAGACGTGGAAGCGGTTCATGCTCCACTACAACTTCCCGCCCTTCTCGGTGGGTGAAGTGAAGCCGATGCGCGGCCCCGGCCGCCGGGAAATCGGGCACGGCGCCCTCGCCGAACGCGCGCTGGCGCCGATGATGCCGGCCGAGGCCGACTTCGCCTACACCGTCCGCATCGTGTCGGACATCCTCGAGAGCAACGGCAGCTCGTCGATGGCTTCGGTGTGCGGCGGCTCGCTCGCGATGATGGATGCCGGCGTGCCCCTCAAGGCCGCGGTGGCCGGCGTCGCCATGGGCCTCATCATGGACGAGCAGACCGGCAAGTACGCCGTGCTGAGCGACATCGCGGGCGCCGAGGACCACTACGGCGACATGGACTTCAAGGTGGCCGGCACCTCGGCGGGCATCACCGCCCTGCAGATGGACATCAAGGTCACCGGCATCTCGTCCGAGGTCATGCGCGCGGCGCTGACGCAGGCGCGCGCCGGGCGCCTCCACATCCTGGGCCTCATGAACCAGGCGCTGCCCGCGACGCGCCAGAACATGTCGGCCTACGCGCCCCGCATCGTCACCATCAAGATCCCTGTCGACAAGATCCGCGACGTCATCGGGCCCGGCGGCAAGATGATCCGCAGCATCATCGAGAAGACGGGCGTCAAGATCGACGTGGCCGACGACGGCCAGGTGAACGTGGCGTCGGCCGACGAGGCCGCCGCGGCCAAGGCCATCGGGATGATCCAGGAGCTCACCGCCACCGCCGAGCTCAACAAGACCTACCTCGGCAAGGTGCAGCGCATCACCGACTTCGGCGCCTTCATCGAGATCATGCCGGGCACCGACGGCCTCCTCCACGTTTCCGAGATCGCGCACTACCGCGTGAAGGACGTGCGCGACGAACTGAAGGAAGGCCAGCAGGTGCTGGTGAAGTGCATCAACATCGACCCGACCGGCAAGATTCGCCTGTCGCGCAAGGCCCTCATCACCCCCGAAGAGGGCGGCGCGCCGCCCCAGGGTTCGGGAAGCGCCGAGGGCGCGCCGGCCCGCGCCGCCTCGGGCGACCGCGGCGACCGGTCGAACCGCGATCGGGGTCCGCGCCGCGACCGGGGGCCGAGGCGGGAAGCGTAGGAAAGGTTCAGAAAGGTTCAGAAAGGTTCTGAAAGGTTCTGAAAGGTTCTGAAGGGTTCTGAAGGGTTCTGAGAGGTTCTGAGAGGTTCTGAAAGGTTCGGGGCGGGGCTTCAGGGTCCCGCCCTTTCCTTGTACGCGAACGTCGTACAATCTAGACATGGTTCGACAACTGGCGTTGGGGCTCGTGCTGGGGGCGTTCGGGGCCGCCGCGGCGGCGGGGCAGGAACAGGGGCCCAACCGCCGCGACTTCACCATCGTGGCGCGCGGCGCGGCGTTTGTGCCAGACCGCCTCGAGGTGTCGCAGGACGACCTCGTGAAGATCACCTTCACGAGCGACGACCGCCCCGCCAGCTTCGCCATCGACGCCTACCGCATCGTCAAGCGGGCCGCGGGCGGCCAGACCATCACCTTCGAGTTCCGCGCCGACCAGGCCGGGACGTTCACGTTCTACTGCAGCCTGAGCGACGAGCGCTGCAAGGACATGAAGGGCTTGCTGATTGTCAAAGCCAAGTGAAGGTGAAAAGTGAAAGGTGAAAAGTGAAAGGGAGCCGCCGCGCCGGCAGCCTTTCACCTTTTACTTTTTACTTTTCACTTTCTGGGAAACAGATCGGGATTGTCGGTGAAGACGGCGTCGACGCCCAGCGTGTAGAGGTAGTGCTCCATCTCGGCCTTCACCGTGGAGAACGTGCCGGGGTCGCTTGAGCGAAACGTGTAGGGCGTCACCGTGAAGCCCGCGGCGTGCGCCCACGTCACGAACGCGGGGTTCTTCAGCACGATCTGCTTGGCCGGCCCAAAGCCCTGCACCACGCCTTTCCACGGCTGCAGCGCGGCCGCCGTGGTCCACCCCTCCTCGCGGCCAATCAACAGCACCACCGGGACGCCAATCTTCATCTCCGCCAGCTTGCGCGCGCTGCCCTCGCCGAACGTCTGCAGGATCACCGGCGTCCCGGGGTCGGCCCCGGGCCCGCGCAGTTGGTGCTTGTCGAGCGCAACCGCGACGATCGACTCGAACTGCACGTTGCGGCCCTGGTAGATCTCCGGGGTCTTCAGCTCGGGAAAGAGGCCGGCCCTGCCCTTGACGAGCGCCACGGCCTCGTCGAAGGTCGGCACCCGCTCGCCCGCGTACTTCGGGTCAAACCACGACCCGGCATCGAGCCGCTTGATCTCTTCCAGCGTGAAGTCGTTGGCGAGCCACACCTTGCGCGTCTTGCCCTCAAGGGTCATCTCGGTGAAGCGCGACGGGAACACCTCCTCGACGTTGGTGGTGCGCTCCAGACTCGCGTCGTGCAGGCAGATGAGCACGCCGTCGCGCGTGACGGCCAGGTCCTGCTCCACGAAGTCGGCGCCCTGCTCGATCGCGAGGCGATAGCTGGCCAGCGTGTGCTCGGGCGCGTAGGCCGAAGCGCCGCGGTGCGCGACCAGGGTCTTCTTCGAATACTGCGCCGATCCGTCAGTGGACATCGTTAGCACCAAAGCCCAGGTCCCAAGCCACAAGCCCCAAGCCATCCATCTACGAAACATGATGATCTCCTGCCGGGAACGCCCGCGCGGCGGCGATACGCTCGCGGATGGGCGGGTGCGAGTAGAACAGCCACCGCACCAGCGGCGACGGGTACTCTTCGGCCATGTTCTGCTGGGCCAGCCGCTTCATGGCCGAAATGAAGGCCTCCACGTTGCCGGTGGTGGCCAGGGCGTAGCGGTCGGCGGCCCGCTCCTGGGCGCGCGACAGGCCGTTGGCAATGGGCAGGGTGGCAAACGACCACGCGCCGGCGGTGACGAGCAGCACGGGCAGGCCGGCCGGGTCGTCGAGGCCGCGCAGGCCCAGCGGCCCGGCCACCGCACGCAGCACGACGTCGGCGACGAAGAACCCAGCGGCCAGCGCCACCGCCTGCCAGGCCATGCCGCGCCACAGGTCGCGATGCACGTGGTGCGCCAGTTCGTGCGCCAGCACCACCTCGATCTCGTCATCCGAGTAGTTGGCGAGCAGCGTGTCTGACAGCAGGATGCGGCGCGTCTGCCCCAGGCCCGCCAGGGCGGCGTTGGCCTTCTTTGTATGGCCGCTCAGCACCCATTCGAAGACGCCCACTACGTCGGTTCGCGCCTTGCGCGCCAGCGCCAGGAGCCGCGCCACGAGCGCCGGGCGGTCGAGGGGCTGAAAGCGGTAGAACACCGGCAGCAACACGACGGGCGCCAGCCGGGCCAGGCCCACCATGGCTGCGGCGAAGACCGCGGCCGACACCACCCACCACTGCCCGGGCCAGGCCCGCAACGCGGCGTAGACGACAGACGACCCGAGCACCGCGAGCAGCGCGCCGAGGCCCACGCCCTTGGCATGGTCGGCCAGCCAGTGGGCGGCCGACTGCGTGGACAGGCCGAAGCGGTGCTCGAGCAGGAATCCCTGGAAGAACGCGAAGGGAAACTCCACGACCAGCAGCACCGCGAGGACGATGAGGGTCATGGCGGCCACGGTGGCGGCCTCTTCGAGGCCAGCAGGCAGGACGCCGCTGGCCCTGGACGCGAACTCGCGCATCTGGAGCGCGGCACCCGTCGTGGAAAGGCCCAGCAGCACCAGGCCGGCCGCGGCCACGCCGGCCAGGTCGGCCCTGCGCCGGAGGCGATGGTAGATCGCGGATTTGTCCTCAGTCACGCCTGAGGGATTCTACGTCGAACTCTTCACCGCCCCCGAGCGCGAGATGCGGACGCCGCCGTTGACCGTCTGTACCGACACGCGGGCGCCACCGCCGTTCAGGGTGCCCTCAAGGCGTCGGCGGGTGTCCTCTCCGGTCTTCTGCAGGTCCAAATCGCAGCGGACGCCACCGTTCACGGCACGGGCGCTGATGGTGGCCTTGCTCTCGGCGGGCAGCGACAACTCGGCCCCGCCGTTCACGCTTTCCAGCTCGACGCGGCCCTCGGCCGGCAGCGGCGTGGCCAGCTCGATGTCGATGCCGCCGTTCACCGTGCTCGCGTTGACCAGGATGGACGCCACCGCACGGCCGCGCACGCCGCCGTTGGTGGTTTGGGCGCGCACCTCGCCGTCGAGGCCGTTGACGTGCACGCTGCCGTTCACGTTGCGCAGGTCCACGTGCACACCCTTGGGCACCTTGAGGGTCCACTTCACCTCGTGCCCAGACATGCCCGAGAAGCGCGGCACCCGCACTTCGACACGCACGCGGGCATCGCTCACTTCCTCGCGCAACTCGACCTTGGCGAGGTTGGCCTTGGCCGCCTCATCATCCGACCCCTTGGCCGTGCGGGTGGCCACCAGTTCCAGCGAGTTGCCCGAGGCCGGCTCGGCGTCGATGCGGCCGTTCACATTGATGAGCTCGAGACGCCCGCCAGGGGCCAGGGCGTACGTGCGCGTCCAGGTGTCTTGCGCCGTGGCCCGCGCGATTCCAAAGGAAAACTCGCCGTCCGCGGATGTCTTGATGTCGCAGCCGGCCAGCGCGAAGCCCGCCGCCAGCACGAGCCCGAGCACGGGCATGGTCCTTCGTCGCATGGTTACCCCCATTGGGGTAATACGGCGCAGGACTGCTGTGGGTTCAACGGGATGGAGCATTCCCTTCATCGGCCTGCGCCCACCGGCGGTCGTCCCCCTTTTGCGGCCGTTCTTGCGCGACGACGCCGCCTTCGCGCGGCTGGTGCCCCGGCCGAGCAGCGCCCCGACCCCCACAAACCGCAACGAGTCGCGGCGGGTGGCATACACGTCGCGATGCAACACGGTGACGTCGGCCTTGAGCACGGGCTCCCGGCCGAGCGTGTGCAGGGCTTCGAGATGGGCCGCCAGGGCGCCGCGGATCGCGCGCTTGGCGACCGCGGCCGTATCCGCCGCGGCGTAGACCCCGGGGAGGCCAGCGACCCACGCACTGAACGTGCCGTTGCTCTCCTGCTCGACGATGATGGGAAAGTACTGCGTCATAGTCCCGCTTCCTTGAGAATGCGCCGGGCGAGGTACATACGCCGAAAATAGCCTATCGGTGGCTTATCACGCCAGCCGTCACGGGCACCTCGTGTTCACGGACGGGCCGCAGAGACACAGAGAAGTCTTGGCCACGAAGAACGCGAAGGACTCAACGTCGGGTCGCGCGGGCGGGATGACGAGCGGGAGGCAACCCTGGAGGGCCTCCACGACAGGAGGCGCTGACCGGCGCGAGTTCAGTTTGAATGGAAATCAGCTTCGACACGCCCGGCTCGGCTGTGCGTGATGAGCTCTGGGCCGCCCAGCCGGCTATGCCGTCGGTGGCTCTTCGCCGCGTTGGCCGAACCAATGGCGCAGGAACACCAGGTCAGGCGCGTCTTTCTCGCGAAATGTGACCGCCTTCATGCGCCAGAGCAAGCGCGGCGAGGCGAACGGAATCGGCACGCCGTCGACGTGGTGCACTGCCACGTCGGCGGCAGCTTCGGCATAGTCGATGCCGCCGGCCGAACGCATGACGTCCACGAGGATCTCGTCCGCCACGCGAATGACATCGTAGTGTTGCAGTTCACCCGGCTGCAGTTCGGCGGCCGCGTGGTCCGGCAGCGTGGCCAACGCGGCAAAGACACGCGCTTCATTCTCGGGATCGGCCGCGACGATGACGTCCACGTCCATGGTAGAGCGGATGTAGCCGGCGGCGCGGATGGCGAAGCCGCCGATCACGACATACTTCGCACCCCGGTCATTCAGCGCGCGGCACAGGTCGCGGAGATCCTCGACCGTGGGCTCGCGGCAGGCTAGCTCGTCGGACGGGCGATCATCCGCCATAGCCACCGGTCGGCTTCCTCGTGGGTCTTGAAGCGGTACACGCCCCGGGGGACCCGCACGCCGCCAAGCGACTGCCGCCAGGCAATCGAGTCCGCCTTCCGGCTGGCGGTCGTCGACAGACCGTCAGGCGCGTGGGTTCGCTTGCCGACGACGCGGGTGACCGTCTTGTTTGCTTTGACGAAGACCTTGGGCACAGCCCCTTGAGGATAGGCCGTGGCACTGAACAATGCAAGGCGCGGTGGGCTCTCGGACCGGCAAGCATCTCGATAAACCGGCCGATATTGGCATCTTCGAGGGGGGCGTCGATTTCGTCGAGCAGGCAGAAGGGGCTGGGCTTGTCAGCGCCTTCTCGCCGCCCGACAGCAGCATCACGCTCTGCAAGCGCTTGCCTGGCCGCTGGGCGACGATGTCGATGCCGCTTTCGAGCGGATCCGATTTCGATGTCGACCGTGGCGCCAGCCTCGAGGGGCCTGCCACACTCGACTTCAATGCCGCCGTTGATGAACGAGGCCTCGAGGATGGTGACCGAGAGGTTGCTGCCCTTGACGCCACCGTTGAACAGTCCACGAACCCGGCACGCGACAAGTTCAGCCGGCGCTTCCTGGGCAGATGCGCGGGACGAGCAGCCTGTCGCGCGGCTCCGGGATTGCGACCTGACGCTGGCCTGGGCACCCGCCGCGTTCGCGTCACGCCACCGCTGCTGCCGCCGGCGCGCCCGGCTCCGCTGCCGCGCGCGTCGTCACGATCGCCAGCTCCGCGTTCAGTTCCGGCACCCGAATCGGCTTCGACACGTAGCCGTCCATCCCCGCCGCGAGGCAGAGCTCGCGGTCCCCCTTCATCGCGTGCGCGGTCATCGCGATGATCGGGATGTGCCCTCCCAGAACCCGCTCGTTCGCGCGGATTCTCGCCGTCGTCTCCAAACCGTCCAGTTCAGGCATCTGCACGTCCATCAGAATGGCGTCGAAGGTGCCGCGGGCCAGCTGGTCGAGCGCCTCATGGCCGTTGGACGCCAGCGTCACGGTGTGTCCCTGCTTGGTCAGCAGGTGCTGGGCGACTTTCCGGTTGACCGGGTTGTCGTCGGCGACGAGCAGGTTGAGCGGGACGCCCGCGCCGTGACTCGTGTCCGGCGGGGCGGCTGGCGCCACGTGATCAATCGAGGCGCCCAGGGCGCCGATGATCGCGTCGAACAGCGCCGATTGCTTGATCGGCTTCGTCAGGTAGGACGCCACACCCACCTCCCGGCTCCGCGCGACGTCGCCAGGCCGGTCGGCTGAGGTCAGCATCAACACGGTCGCGCGCGCGAGTTCCGGACATTGCTGGATGCGTTCGGCCACGCCGAAGCCGTCCAGCTCCGGCATCTGGACGTCGAGCAGCACCAAGGGGAACCTCAGCCCCTCCCGATTGGCGCGCGCCATCACCGCCAGGGCCTCGGCGCCGTTGCAGGCCAGGGTTGGGCGCATCTTCCAGCTGGTGAGGACCCTCTCGATCATCAGGCGATTCGTGGCGTTGTCGTCCACGACCAACACCGGGAGATCCACCAGCGGAACGAACCTGGACTTCGCGGCCTGGAGCTCGGTCTCACTGCCCTGCTGGAACCGGGCCGTGAAATGGAAGGTAGTGCCGCGGCCCACCTCGCTTTCCACCCAAATGCGCCCGTGCATCATCTCCACGAGGCGTGACGAGATGGTCAGGCCAAGGCCGGTCCCGCCGAATTTGCGCGTGGTCGAACCGTCGGCCTGGCTGAACGGCTCGAAGATGGCCTGCAGCCGATCGGCGGGAACGCCGATGCCGGTGTCCCTCACGGTGAAGTGCAGCTCGATTCCGGCGTCGCCTCGCGACTCCACACCGACTTCGACCACGACTTCGCCCCGCTCGGTGAACTTGATGGCGTTCCCGACCAGGTTGACGACGATCTGCCGAAGCCGATCCGGGTCGCCCACCAGCGCGTCGGGCACGTCGGGCTGAACGGAGCAGACCAGTTCGACTCCCTTCTGTTGGGCGCGAACGGCCAGTACCCTGACCGTGTCGTCGAGACAGGCGCGCAGCGCCATCTCGGTCGGGCTGAGCTCCAGCCGGCCCGCCTCGATCTTGGAGAAGTCGAGGACGTCGCCGATCACGGCCAGCAGCGAGTCGCCTGAGAGCTTCACCGCGTCCAGGTAGTCACGCTGCTCGTCCGAGAGCGACGTGCCCAGAGCGAGCTCGGTCATGCCGATGATGCCGTTCATCGGGGTTCGAATTTCATGGCTGATATTGGCGACGAAATCGCTCTTCGCCCGGTTGGCTGCTTCGGCGGCCTGCTTCGCGACCTGCAACTCCTCTGTGCGTTCGGCCACCATCTGCGTCAGCTCCACCTCGCGTGCGCGCAGGCTTCGTGTCCGCAGCTGGTACGCCCCGGCGCCCCCGCCGATCAGCAGCAGGCCGCAGAGACTGAAGAACCAGGTCGTCTGGTAGAAGGCGGGCTCGAGGACGAGCGCGACGCTGGCGCCCGCCTCGTTCCACACGCCGTCGTTGTTCGACGCGATGACCTGGAAGCGGTACTGCCCCGGCGGGATGTTGGTGTAATAGGCGATTCGTCTCGGGCCGGCGTCGATCCAGTCGGCGTCGAACCCCTCGAGGCGGTACTTGAACGCCACTTTCTCCGATGCCTGGAGGCTCAGCGCGGTGTAGCGGAATTCGAGCTCGCCGCGCCCCGGCGACAGGGTGACGGCGCCGGCGAGCGAAACCGCCCGGCGGTCGGCGATCAACGACTCGACACTCACGGGCGGCGGGACGGTGTTCTTCCGGAGCCTGGCCGGATCGACCGAGACCATGCCCTCCATTGTCGAGAACATGAGCCGCCCGTCTTTCGTCTTGAATCCAGCCGGCTGCGCGAGGCCGTTGCCCTCGCGGTTCTTCATGCCGTCGGCCGTGCCGTAGACCTGCACCGAGAGGTGGTCTTGCGCACCGTCCGCGACGGCCGCCAGTTCCTGTTTGCTGACGTTGAAGATCCCGTTGTTGGTGCTCATCCAAAGTCGCCCGAAGTCGTCCTCGAGGATCTGGTGGATGGTGTCGTCGAACAGCCCCCGCCGCGTCGTGTAGGCCGTGAAGACCCCGCCCTTCAACCGCGACAGGCCACCACCGTGCGTGCCGATCCAGAGGATGCCGTCGCCGCCCTCATGGAGCGTCATGACGGTGTTGCCAGACAGGCCGTCGGCCTCGGAGAGCGTCTCAAACCGCCCGCCGCGGTAGCGCAGCAGCCCGTGGCCACGTGTACCCAGCCAGATCGTGCCGTCGGCCGCTTCCAGGATCGACAGAATGTTGTTGCTGGCCAGCCCGCCGGCGACCGTCAGCGTCGAGAAGCGCCCATCGGCCCAGCGGGTGAGCCCGCCACCGTCGGTGCCGATCCAGACGACGCCGTGACGGTCTTCGACGATTGCCCGCAGGGTGCTGTCGGGGAGCCCGTCGCGCGTGGTGAAGGCCGTCACGCGGTCCTTATGAAATCGAGTGAGCCGTCCGCGGTCGCTGCCGAGCCAGACGCTGCCGTCCCGCGTCTGGTGCAGCGCGGACACCCTCCGACCGGAGAGGCCCTCGGGCGTGGTCGGCACCTGACCGAGATGGCCGCCGGCGAATCGGGAGATCCCCCGGTTCGTGCCGACCCACAGGTCACCGTCACGATCTTCGAAGACTGACGTCACGACTGGACTGTCCAGGCCCTGCGCCTCGCCGTACGTCGTGAACTTCGCGTCCTTCAGCCGCACCAGCCCGCCGCCGTTGGTGCCCGCCCAGAGCGTGCCCTCCCGATCCTCGCTCAGCGAAACCACCGAATCGTTGGGCAGTCCCGCCGCGGTCGAGATCGCGCTGAACCGTCCATCGTGGAGGCGATTCAGCCCGCCTTGCGTCGTGCCGATCCAGAGGCTGCCGTGCGCGTCGCGCTGAATCGACGCGACGCGGCCGGATGAGAGGCCGTCGTCGGTCGTCAGGAACGTCAGGCGCTGCGCATGGAGTTTGGCAACACCTTCGCCGTCGGTGCCGATCCAGAGGGACCCGGGCTCGGCGTACAGGACCGTTACGATCGACGTGCCGGCAAGCGTGGAGGGCTGAACCACGCCGTTTGCCATTCTGCTCAGGCCGCGCGCCGTCCCGATCCACAGCGTCCGCGAGTCATCCATGGCGAGCGCGCGCACGTCGTTGCTGGGAAGACCGGTGCGCGTCGTGTACGAAGTGAACCGCTCACCATCGAAGCGCACCAGGCCAGCTCCCGCGGTCCCGATCCACAGGGTGCCAGCGTCATCCTCGTGAAGCGCCTGCAGGTTGTGGCTGGTCACGTCGTCCGGTAGCGGGAAGCTCTCGATGGTGCCGCCGCGAAGTCGGCTCAGGCCGTTTGCCGTGCCAATCCAGAGCCCGCCTTCCCTGGATTCGATCAACGCGTGGACCTGATTGTGGGCGATGCGCGAGTTGCGCGTGTCGTAGGCGGTGAACTGAACGCCGTCGAACCGCACGAGGCCTTCGAGCGTACCCAGCCAGAGGTAGCCGTCCTTCGTCTGCACGATCGCGAGGACGGAGCCTTGCGGCAGGCCCTCCTTCGCTTGCCAGATGTCCAGGGCGTATTGCGCGATCGCCTTCGTCGGGTCGAGCGCCAGTGCCGGGGAGGCGACCCCCGGTGCCAGCAGGCAGGCGACGAGGAAGGCAAGGGGCCGGAATAGTCCGGGCATCGGGTCGGAGCGTCCTGATCGATCGGCGGCCCGGGGCCGCTCGTCCGGCCCCGTACCCGTCGCGCCAGACAGTGCGGTGGCCAGAGCCTCAGCGAAACAAACGACGTGTCGCTCCAGGTCCTCGAAAACCCGTTCGGCCTGCGTCAGGTCAGCCGCCTGCCCAAACGACTCGAGCTGACGCGCCCTTTCGCAGGCGTCCTCGGCGCCGAAGGCAGATAGGGAGCCCTTCAACGTGTGCGCGCTTCTGGAAAGCGCCCGCGCGTCGTGCTCCTGGACCGCTGTGCGAACCTCTGAGAGCTGTTCTGGGTACTCCTGAAGGAACGTCTCGCCGACTGCGCGCAGAAACTCGAGATCTCCGGCGAAGTGGGCGATCAGGCTGGCCGTGTCAAGCAGTTCCGGTGAGCGCTCCAGCGGGGCGCGGTCATCCAGCGGAGATTCCATTGCCCTCTCCTCGAGCGGCCTCGCCCCCCGCATGGGGCTGGGTTCGACCGCACACGCTCCCGGGCTGTGCATCTTCGATGCCAGGCCACTAACGCCACGGAACGCGAGGGAATCTAGGAAAATTTAAGGAATTCGTGTTCCTGGACGCGATCGACTGTGCGGCGAACTGTGCGGAGGCGCCCAAAAAGTGAGCGCCGCGCAGGCGAATGGCCTCGCAGATGGTGTCCCGCATGGCGGGAAAGGCAACCCTGAAGGTTGCCTCCACGCGGCTAGTTCAACTGGATGGAAATCAGCTTCGACACGCCCGGCTCCTCCATGGTGACGCCGTAGAGCCGGTCGGCAATCTCCATGGTCTTGCGGCTGTGCGTGATGATGATGAACTGGGTCTTGTCCATCATCGACTTCAGCATGTCCACGAACCGCCCGATGTTGGCATCGTCCAGCGGCGCGTCGATTTCGTCGAGCAGGCAGAACGGGCTCGGCTTGTACTTGAAGATGCCGAACATCAGGGCGATCGCGGTCAGGGCCTTCTCGCCGCCCGACAGCAGCATCACGCTCTGCAAGCGCTTGCCTGGCGGCTGGGCGACGATGTCGATGCCGCTTTCGAGCGGATCCGACTCGTCGAGCAGCGTGAGGCCCGCCTTGCCGCCGCCGAACAGCGTGGCGAACGTCTGCTGGAAGTTGGTGTTGATGGCCGTGAAGGCCTCGCGGAAGCGAGCGTGGGTGGTCTCGTCGATCTTCTTGATGGCCTCGTTGGTCTGGGCAATCGAGTCGATGAGGTCCTGGCGCTGGCTGGTGAGGAACCCGTGGCGCTGCTCGAGCTCGGTGAACTGCTCGATGGCCATCATGTTCACGGGCCCGATGCGGTCGATCTTCGCGCGCAGCTCGGCGATCGCCTCTTCGGCGGTCATGTGGACGGGTTCTACAGGTTCTACGGGTTCTACGGGTTCTACAGGTTCTACAGGTTCTACGGGTTCTACGGGTTCTACAGGTTCTACGGGCCCGCCTTCGCGGCCGAAGGCCGCTTCGGCGAGGTCTCGCCGAAGCTCGCCCGCGTTCTCGCGAGCGAAGGCGGATTCTACGGGTTCGCCGTCTTCGGCTTCGTCGGGCTCGGCAGCCTCGGCGGCGCGGATGGCGCGCACGTCGGGCTCGATGTGGCCGTCGGCCTCCATCCGGGCCACCTGCTCGCGGATTTCGTCGAGCGTGGCGTTGACGGTGTCCACGGCCTGCTGGGCCAGGTGCGTGAGGTCGGCCTCGGCGGTGGCCCGCATCACGTCCACTTCGGCGGCCAGGGCCCGCAGGGCGTCCACAACCCGCCGGGCGTCGCGAATGGTCTCTTCCTGGCGCTCGGACGCGTCCTTGAGGGCCAGCGCCGCCTCGTCCGCCTGCACCATGGCGGCGCGCAGGCCGTCGAGCGTGACCACGTCGAGGTCCATCCGCCGCTGGCCTTCGGCCACGGCTTCAAGCAGCCGCTGGCGCTGGTCGCGCATGAGCGCGACGTCGCGGGTGCACGACTCCACGCGCCGCTCCAGCTCGACGGCGGCGGCCTCCATGCGGGCTACCTCCGCCACGGCCCCGGCCGACCGCTCGACGAGGGCGGCGTGCTCGGCGCGGGCCTCGGCCGCCTTGTGGCTGAACCCCTCGGCGGTGTCACGCGCCTCGGCCAGGCGGCGTTGCGCCTCGGCCAGGGCCTGATCGGCCGCGAGCTTCTGCTCGTCGAGCCGCGCGATCGATTCGCGCGCCTCGGCCTGGCGGGCGTCGAGGCCGGCAATCTCCTCGCGGACGCGGCTAATCTCGGTGGCCACGAGCTCGGCGCGCTGGGTGAGCCGGAACTCGTCCTGGGCCGCGCGCTCGCTCTGGCCCTCGACGCCGACGATGGCCTTCTCCTGGCGGTGGAATTCGGCCGACAGGCCGGCGATCGCCGCGGTGGCAAGCGCGATGGTCTGCTCGAAGCCGGCGGTGTCGGCCAGCAGTTGCTCGAGGGCGGCGCGGGCCGCGGCGATCTTCTCGCGCAGTTCCTTGATCTCGCGCTTGGTGGCGAGAATGCCGCGCGACTCGGTCTTGTCGCCGCCGGTCACCACGTGACGGCCGCGGAACACGTCGCCTTCGATGGTGGCCACGGGAACCGGCACGCGCGGCGCCAGGTGCGACGCCGTCTCGAACGAGTCGGCAATGAGCGCGCCGCCCAGCACGGCGTGAATCGCGGCGGGAAACGGACCGGCGACGCGTACCACGCTTGAAAGCGGCACGGCCCCGTGTGGCACCTCCGTGGGCACCACCGCGGGAACCATCGTGGGAACCGCCGAGAAGACCCCGCCCTCGCCGGCCGTGTGAACTTCGGCCGGCACCGCGGGGTCGTCCGGCCGCCCGACGACGAAGCCGCAGCGGCCCGCGCCTTCCTGGCGAATCAGCTTGAGGCCGGCCATCACGTGGTCGAGGCGTTCCACCAGGACGTGCTGCAGCAGGTCGCCGAGGCACGCCTCGACGGCGCGCTCGTAGCGGGGCTCGACCTCGATGAAGTCGGCCACGGCGCCCATCTGGCCCACCTTGCCGTTGGCGTGCACCAGCACCATGCGGGCCGCGTCGGCGAACCCCGAGCGGTGGGTGTCGATCTCTTCGAGCGATCGCAGGCGCGCCGACATGGCCGCCAACTCCTGCTCCTGCGTGCGCACGTCGCGCGAGCGCCACTCGTGCTCGATGCGGGCGCTGGCCAGCTCCGATTCGCGGGCCGCGCGCGCCACGCGGGCCGCGTCGAGCCCGTCCTGGGCGCGCCGCAACGACTCGGCCGCCGACACGCGCTGTGCCCGGGCCGTCTCCCGCTCGGCATCGAGTTCTCGGGCCTCAAGTTCGAGTCGATCGACGTTGGCGACGGCGCGCTCGCGCTGGGCGCCCGCCGATTCAAGGGCGGCGCTGAGGGCCGTGAGCGTGTTCATCACCGCGTACACGTCGGCGCGCGCGCGCTCCACGTCCTGATCCACGGCGTCGATGGCCTGCTGGGCGCGGGCGTACTCGTCGGCCGCGGCCGACACGCGGGCGCTGGCTTCGTCGCGCGCCCGCTCGGCCTGCGCCGCCGTCTGGCGGCGGCCCTCGAGGGCCAAGCGCTCGGGCTCGCGCCGAGCCTCCAACTGCTGCCGCTCGGCGTCAAGCTCCGCCGCGCGGCCGTGCAGCATCTCGGCCTGCTGCGTGTCGAGCGCCACCTGCTGCTGGCGCCGGTTGATCTCCAGTTCCTGCGCGTGCACCGACTCGCGCGCCGCGGTGGCGGCCGCGTCGGCGGTGGCCAGCTCGAGGCGCAGGCGCGACAGGTCCGATTCCACCTCGGCCAGGCGCGCCGCGGCAGCCGCCTCGTTGGTGCGAGCCTCGGCCAGCCGGCCCCGCGCCGTCTCGATGGCCTCGGCCAGGGCGCGGTAGCGGCGGGCAAACAGCACCTTCTCCCACCGCCGCATCTCGTCACGCAGCCGCGTGTAGCGCCGGGCCTTGGCGGCCTGGCGCTTCATCGCCCCGCGCTGCTTGTCCACTTCGTAGACGATGTCGTCGAGGCGGGTGAGGTTCTGTTGGGCGGCCTCGAGCTTCAGTTCGGCCGACCGCCGGCGCGCCTTGTACTTCGTGATGCCGGCCGCTTCCTCGATCAGCTGGCGACGGTCGGTGGGCCGCGAGCTCAGGATCATCCCGATCTTGCCCTGCTCGATGATGGCGTAGGCCTTGGCGCCCAGGCCCGTGTCCATCAGCAGCTCATGGATGTCCCTGAGGCGGCACGCGTGGCCGTCGATGAGGTATTCGCTCTCGCCCGACCGGTACAGCCGGCGCGTGACTTCCACCTCGCGGGTGGCGGCCTCGAGCATCTCGGCCAGGTGCAGCGTGTGCCCATGGCCATTGCCGTTGCCATGGGCGGCCGCGTCGTCGGCGGGCCGGGACTCGCCGCCCATCTCCTTCATCAGCGACGGCGGCATGGCCACCTCGCTCAGGCGGAGGCGAACTTCGGCGGCGCCGGTCGGCTTGCGCGCGTCGGAGCCGTTGAAGATGACGTCCTCCATCTTGTCGCCACGCAGGCTCTTGGCGCTTTGCTCGCCAAGCACCCACGTGAGAGCATCGGCCACGTTGCTCTTGCCGCAGCCGTTGGGCCCGACAATGGCGGTCACACCGCGGTCGAAGGACAACTCGGACCGATCCGAGAAGGACTTGAAACCAGAGATTTCCAGACGTTCAAGGCGCATGAGGCGGGTCGCAGGAACGACGCGAGCGCCAGTCTAACAAGCCCTGCCGGTTGTGGCAAGGATTTCGGAAGCCCCAATATTTAGGGGGTTTACCCCCGCCGTAGCCCCGCCTACGCCAAGGCTACGGCGGGGCGAAGGCGGGCTACTGCCCTACTTTTCCTTGCCTGGCGCGGGACATCTCGGCCAGCCGCTCGGCCTCGGAGAAGCGCGACAGGGCGAACCGGGCCTGGGGGTCCACCTCTATCAGGTGCTGACGGGCCGTGGCCACGTCGAACACCGCCTCGTCGATGTTGTAGCGGATCATCGCCCTGATGAACTCCAGGTCCTGGGCCCAGGCCTCTTCGTCGATCTTGAGGCCGCGCGCCACCACCAGGGCCTTGAACTCGTCGACCATCTTCTGATCGACGGTGAAACCCTTCTTGACGATGGTGCGCTCGGGCCCCCGGGCGCCGGGACGCGCGTCGCCATCGGCGCTGAACCGCTCGGCATACGCCGCGAACAACTGGCGCCCGTAGAGCGTGCGGCCGAAGCGGGTGGGGCTGAAGCCCTCCACGGGGCCGTCGAAGCGCTCGTCGGGCTCGATGCCGCCGCCCGAGTACACCTTGCGGCCGCTGGTCGTGTACTTGAGTTGATCCGACGTGTGGGCGCGCTCGCCCTGGTCCTTCAGCGTGTAGGTGAGGTACTCGTCGAAGGTGCCGTCCCACGGGCGCTGGATGAGGCGGCCACTGGGTGTGTAGTAGCGCGCGGTGGTCAGCGCGAGGCCCGCGCCGCCGCTCACGCGGTACACCGACTGCACCAGCGCCTTGCCAAACGTGGTCTCGCCGACGACGAGCGCGCGGTCGTAATCCTGCAGCGCGCCCGACACGATCTCCGACGCGCTGGCGCTGTTGCGGTTCACGAGCGTGATCATCGGCAGGTTGATGAACTGGCTCGACTCGGTGGCGCGGTAGTCCTGGTCGGAGTTGGCCACGCGCCCGCGCGTGTAGACCACCATCGAGCCGCGCGGCACGAAGCGGTTGACGATGCGGATGGCCTGATCCAGCTGGCCGCCGGGGTTGCCGCGCAGGTCGAGCACCAGGCGCTTCATGCCCTTGGCCGTGAGCGTCTCGAGCGCGTCGCCGAGATCCTCGTCGGTGTGCTCGGCGAAGTCGGTGACGCCGATGTAGCCGGTCTGCGCATCGATCATGAACACGGCCGACAGGCTGGGGATGCTGACCTGGTCGCGCATCACCTTCATCTCGATCAGCCGATCGAAGCCCTTGCGCCGCACGCCGATGTTGACGAAGGTGCCCTTGGGCCCGCGCAGTTTGCCCACGGTCTGCTCGGTGGTCCAGCCCTTGGCGCTCGCGCCCTCCACCTCGGCGATCACGTCGCCGCGGCGGATGCCCATGGCGAACGCCGGCGAGCCCTCGAACACGCGCACGGCGGTGACATCGCCGTCCACCGACTGGATGGTGATGCCGAGGCCGTAGTAGCGGCCTTCCTGGCGCTCGCGCATCTGCGCGTAGGTGCGGGGATCCATGAAGCTCGAATGCGGGTCGAGCGTCTGCAGCATGCCGTTGATGGCGCCGTAGACCAGGCGATCGGATTCCACCGGCTCGGCGTACTGGGCCTGGATGGCCGCCAGCGCGGTGGTGAAGGTCTTGTAGTGCTCGGGGACGGTTTCGGTGGTGGCGAGCGCACTCGAGCCCCACACCCCGCCCACGAGGGCGGACACAAGAATCGCGGCGGTGGCCGCCAGAACCGATCGCGTGCGCATAAGGGATGCTAACACTGGAGCCCCCCCCGGCGTGGCGGGGATTCCGGTATACTGCCCTTTTGGACGCCCCGGCCCGGCCGGCGGCCGGTCCCCCCAAGCAAGGGAGCACGAAATGTTTGGTTCCATCGGCATGCCCGAGCTCATCATTATCCTGGTGATTGCGCTGATCATTTTCGGGCCGCGCAAGCTCCCGGAACTCGGCAAGTCCCTCGGCCGCAGCCTCAACGAGTTCAAGAAGGCGTCGCAAGACCTGCAGAACACGCTCGAGCAGGAAATCAAGGTCGAGGAACAGAAAGAGATCGACGCGAAGCCCAAGCCCGTCGACACCACCACGCCGCCCATCGAGACCGACGCCACCGCGCCCGGCCAGACGGTGTCCCGCTCCTAGCCCGTGACGAGCTCCCCGTTCGAGGCCGAGGAACCCGGCGAAGGCCGGATGACGTTCCTCGAGCACCTCGACGAACTCCGCAAGCGCATCACGCACGCCGTGGCCGCGCTCTTCGTCGGGTTCATCATCGCGTTTGCCTTCATCAGCCGCGTCCAGGCGTTCATCTACCAGCGCCTGGTGGCCGACGTGCCCGGAAAGAGCTTCATCTTCACCGAGCCGGGCGAAGCGTTTTTCCTGATGCTGAAGATGGCCGCCCTCACGGGCGTGCTCATCGCCTCGCCCTACATCATGTTGCAGGTGTGGCTGTTCATCGCCCCGGGGCTCTACGCGAAGGAGAAGCGGCTCGCGGTTCCCTTCGTGGTCTTCTCGTCGGGCCTGTTCGTGGCGGGTTCGGCCTTCGCGCACTACATCGTGTTCCCGGCCGCCTGGCGGTTCTTCGCCTCGTTCTCGAACGAGTTCATCACCTTCACGCCGCGTATCGAGCCCGTGTTCTCCCTCTACGTGAAGCTGATGCTCGGCATGGGGCTCGTGTTCCAGATGCCCGTGCTCATGTTCGTGCTGGCCCGCCTGGGCATCGTCACGGCCGGCTTCCTCGTCCGGAACACCAAGTACGCCATCCTGCTGATCTTCATCGCCGCCGCCATCATTACGCCCGACAGCAGCCCCGTCAGCCAGTTGCTGGTGGCCGGGCCCATGATCGTGCTCTACGGGGTGGGCATCATCGTGGTGTGGTTATTCGGCAAATCCAAGAAATTGGACGAAGGTGCGGCCGCCGCCTAAACTCTCGGGTTTGTTTGACTTCCCGTGTTTCACGGGCCTAGAATCACAGTTATGAGAATCCTTCGCCAATTGGCCGTTGGCCTGGTCCTGTCTGCCTTGGTGGCGCCGAGCGCGTGGGCCCAAAGCTCAACGTCGACTGCGCGCCCGGGGAGCTCCACCATCGTTGGCGACACAGGCCTGTGGTTTGTGCCGCTTGCTGAAACTCTGCCGAAGGGCGAGTGGGCGGGCGCCGCGGCGCGCGTCAACTTCGACCGCAGCGAGGGTTTCGCCGACATCTCTGACCTGGGTGGCATGTTCGCCTTCGGCGTCACGGATCGCATCGAGTTGTTTGGCGCGCTCGGCGCGCGCCGCATCGACGCCGACCTGCTGCCGCCTGCCGGCATGGGTCAGCCGCAAGACTACCTGGTGACGAAGAACTGGAGCACGGGCTTCGGCGACGTCACCGCGGGCGCCAAGTTCAACATTCTCTCGCAGGCCACGTCGAATGGCATGGCGCTGGCCGTGCGCGCAGCCGTCAAGCTGCCCACCGCGAGTTACGACGATGGCCTGGGCACCGGCGAGCTCGACCTGATGTTCGACCTCATCGGCTCCAAGGAGCTGCAGGAGAAGGTCGACATCGCCATGTCGCTGGGCTTCAAGATGCGCGGCAGCCCCGAGGGCTACAACCTCTCGAACGGCTTCCGCTACGGCGTGGGCGTGGGTTTCCCCAGCCGCTCGAACTTCAAGTTCATCGCCGAGGCCACGGGCGAGTCGCTCTTCGACCAGGACCAGAAGTTCACCGGCACGCGCATCGCCGGCGCCGGCGGCCCGCCCGCCGAGTGGGATCCGGACGCCACCGCGGATTGGTTCGCCGGTGTGCAGTTCCACACCAAGAAGGGCATGTATGTGGGCGTCGGCGTGAGCTACGCCGCGTCGTACTTCGTCAGCCGCGAAGGCAAGCCGGTGCAGGAAGACAGCAACGCCGACCGCGTGGGCCTGCAGGTGCGCGTGGGCTTCTACCCCGGCAGCGGCGTGCGCAGCTACCAGCCGCCTCCGCCTCCACCGCCTCCGGCCCCGGTTGTGGCGCCGCCCGCCAACCGCCCCCCCACCGTCAAGGGCCGCTGCGAGCCCTGCACGATTCAGGTGGGCCAGTCGATTTCCGTGACGGCCGAGGGCCAGGACCCGGACGGCGACACGCTGCGCTACAAGTGGGGCAGCCCCACCGGTTCGTTTGGCAATGCCAACGACCGCCAGACCCGTTGGACGGCTCCGGGCCAGGTGGGCGCCGTGCCCATCACCGTGACCGTGGATGACGGCAAGGGCGGCACCGCCAGCGACACCTTCACCGTGCAGGTGGTGGCGCCGCCGCGCAAGGAATACGCGTTCGAGGACGTGCACTTCGACTTCGACCGCTACTCGCTGCGGCCCGAGGCGACGCGCATCCTGGACGAGGCCATCAAGGCGATGGCTGAGGACCAGGATCTCCGCATCACGCTGGAAGGCCACACCTGCAACATCGGCACCACCGAGTACAATCTCGCGCTCGGCGAGCGCCGCTCCAACGCGGTGCGCGACTACCTCACCAGCCGCGGCGTGAACGCCAGCCGGCTGCAGAGCATCAGCTACGGCGAGGAACGGCCGAAGCACGACAACTCGCGTGAAGAGACGCGCCGCCTCAACCGCCGCGCCGCGCTCACGATTCGGATGCAGTAGAAGTGAGAAGTTAGAAGTACGAAGTGAGAATGCGAAAGGGGCGGGCGACCAACCGGTCGACCCGCCCCTTCGCTTGTACCCGCGCCTAGTACGCCTTGGCAAACCAGGCCGACACCGTGGCCGCCTCGCCGCACCGGACGCACGGCTTCCCGGGCGCCTGCTCGTAGCCGG
>CAYJPQ010000024.1:0-2554 GCA_964372085.1 uncultured Bifidobacteriaceae bacterium
CTAGGGCTTAGGGCTTAGGGCTTGGGGCTTGGGGCTTAGGGCTTAGGGCTTAGGGCTTAGGGCTTGAAGGCTATCTGTGTTTCATCTGTGGCCCAAAAAGGGTTATCGGCGTTTCATCTGTGGCCCAGGCGCCGGCGAATCGCCGCCACGATCAGGGCGACCGGTGCCAGCAGCAAGACTTCTCGCCCCACGGCCATGACGTTGTGCTGCAGAAAGCCCGGTAGCCAGTAGCGGCGTGAGATCGCATCGAACACGTAGGCGTGGGCGAAGTAGTAGGCATCGGTGGCCGGCCAGAGCGCCATCACACCCAGCGGCGGCGTGTCGTCCGCGCCCAGCCAGTCGAAGAGCACGTGCGTGCTCCAGGCCAGCGTCACCGCCAGCGCCAACCGCGGTTGCCGCCCTTTGGTCCAGGCCAGGACGGCCGCTCCGGCCAGCACCGCCGCGCCCAGGCTGTGGGTCTCGGCGTTGTGACGCCCCCACAGGAAATCCAGGTCGGGCAGGCAGCCAACGAGAGCCAAGGCGCCGAGTTGCCCAAGCCCCACGCCCCAAGCCCCACGCCGGTCGGGGCGGGCAAGAATCAACCCCGCCACCACTCCCCCAATTGCATGACCAACCGGACTCGGCATCGCCCCCACCGTACGAGGTTTTCGCCATATCGGTCAAACCGGGATGTGGCAAACCCTGCGATCCATGGCCTAGAGGGGCGAAAGTCATCGTTTCCCCTAACCTATTGAAAATGAACCAAGAGTCGTCTAGCCATGCACGGATTTGCCCTTGACTTTCGCTTGGCCCGTTTCTAGGATCAGTCCTGTCCGGAAAGGACCTTCACACATGGCGATAGACGAACGACAGGAACGATTGAAAGCGCTCGAGGTGGCCGTGGGCCAAATCGAGAAACAGTTTGGCAAGGGCTCCATCATGCGGCTGGGCCAGAACAGGGCCGTCGCCCCGGTGGACGTCATCTCCACCGGCGCCATCAGCATCGATTACGCCCTCGGCATCGGCGGCGTGCCCCGCGGGCGCGTCATCGAGATCTTTGGCCCCGAGTCGTCGGGCAAGACCACGCTGGCCCTGCAGGTGATTGCCGAGGCGCAGAAGGCCGGGGGCCTGGCGGCCTTCGTGGATGCGGAACACGCGCTCGACGCGGCGTACGCCAAGAAGCTTGGCGTCGACATCGACAACCTCCTGGTGTCGCAGCCCGACAACGGGGAGCAGGCGCTCGAGATCGTCGAGGTCCTGATCCGCTCGAACAGCGTGGACGTCTGCGTGGTCGACTCGGTCGCCGCCCTGGTGCCGCGCGCCGAAATCGAGGGGGAAATGGGCGAGGCGCAGATGGGCCTGCAGGCGCGCCTCATGTCCCAGGCGCTCCGCAAGCTCACGGGCGCGGTGTCCAAGTCGAAGTGCTCGCTCATCTTCATCAACCAGCTGCGCGAGAAGATCGGCGTGATGTTCGGCAACCCCGAAACCACCACGGGCGGGCGCGCGCTCAAGTTCTACGCATCGGTGCGCATCGACATCCGCCGCATCGGCGCCATCAAGGACGGCGAAAACGTCGTCGGCGGCCGCACGCGCGTCAAGGTGGTGAAGAACAAGATGGCCGCGCCCTTCCGCGAGGCCGAGTTCGACATCATGTACGGCGAGGGCGTGTCGCGCGAAGGCGACCTGCTCGATATCGCCGTCGAGCACAAGATCATCGAGAAGAGCGGTGCGTGGTACAGCTATGGCGGCGAGCGCATCGGCCAGGGCCGCGAGAACGTGAAGACGTTCCTCAAGGAACACGTCGACGTTCGCTCGGCCATCGAAGAGAAGGTGCGCAAGGCGCTCGGCATGTCCCGCGAGCCCGAACCGGCCGCGGTGTGATCGACCTCTCCCTGCTTCACTGGGTCGTCCGGCTGCGCCAGCCGTGGCTGGACGACCTCATGATTTTCGCCACGGCGCTGGGGGCCGCTGGCTTCCTGTGGCTGGTGGTGGCGGGCATCGGGTTCGTGTTCCCCGGGCGCCGCGCCGCCGCCTGGCGCCTCGTCCTGGTCATGCTCCTCACCACGCTCGTCGTCGACGGCCTGATCAAGCCGCTGGTGAACCGGCCGCGCCCCTACGAGGCCGACCCCACGCTGGTGCTGCTCGACGCAAGGCCCACAACGTCATCATTCCCCTCGGGCCACGCCGCGCGCGCGGTGGCGGGGGCCGTGGCGGCCAGCGAGGTCTTCCCCGCCCTCACGTGGGGCTTCTGGCCGGCGGCCCTGGCCATCGCCGTGTCGCGCGTGTACCTGGCCGCTCACTGGCCCACCGACGTGTTGTCGGGGGCAGCGGTGGGCCTGCTCTGCGCGTGGTTTGCACTGGGCGGCCGCAGGCGCGTCTTGCGCCGCTAGAAAGGTCCGCGCTATAATTCGGATTCTCTCCTATCGGCCAGGTAGCTCAGTTGGTAGAGCACACGACTGAAAATCGTGGTGTCGGGGGTTCAATTCCCTCCCTGGCCACCAGCCTTCGCTCACCTTCGGTGAGCTACGGCTGGGTAAACCCGCGATGTTCCGCTCGCGAAGGCTGTCCCGTCGTA
>CAYJPQ010000024.1:2654-20483 GCA_964372085.1 uncultured Bifidobacteriaceae bacterium
CGCTCGCCGAGAGCTACGGCTGGGTAAACCCGCGATGTTCCGCTCGCGAAGGCTGTCCCGTCGTAGCCGCGCAGCGGCGAAGGCGGACCTCACGCTCGCCGAGAGCTACGGCTGGGTAAACCCGCGATGTTCCGCTCGCGAAGGCTGGGCAGACCCGCGAGTCGAGTGTCTTGAGCGAGCGAAGCGAGTCGAAGGGCGCCCCCTGATGGACATCCTGATCTTCGAACGGCGTCACGCCTCGGGCACCGTCGCCCGCGTGCACCGCGACACCGAGGGCGCCGGCTACACGCCCTCCGCGTCGCCGCCGCCCGACAACTGGTTCGAGCCGGAATGGTCCTACCTCGACACCATCGGCGAGGCGCAGGACGCGGCTGACGCGATGGCGCACCCGGGCTGCACGGGCGCCGGATGCGGGGCCTGGGAGCCGCGCTACTCAGGCCCCATCGAATAGCGCTGCGGTGCCACGGGAAAAAGGGGACAGTCCCCTTTTTCCCATCGAACCTGTAGAACCTGTAGAACCCGTAGAACCTGTAGAACCTGTAGAACCCGTAGAACCTGTAGAACCTGTAGAACCTGTAGAACCCGTAGAACCCGTAGAACCCGTAGAACCCGTAGAACCCGTCTAGAAGTCGAACAACCGCGTGTATTTCACCACGAAGGAGCGGCCGATCGTCTCGACTGGCGTCGTGGCGCTCGTGTCCTGCCGGTCGTTGTAGACGATGTAGAGGCCGGTGCTGGAGCGGTTGAGCAGCGCCAGGCGGATGTTCGAAGAGAAGGTGGCCGTCTGGCCGTTGTACTGCAACAGCGCCGACAGGCTGGCGAGCGTCGTGAACGAGTAGCTCGCCTTGATGGGCACCAGGTTGTTGACGAACGAGCCCTGCGGCAGGTCCACCTCCTGGCGCGTCCAGCCGATGCTGGCCGTGGCCTTGGGCGTGATGCGGTAGTCGCTGGTGAGTTCGAGCGCCTTGAAGTCGCCGTCGTAGTAGTTGCCAATGCGGTAGCGGATGGTGCCGCTCACCCGCGCGCTGGGATTGTGCATGTACTCGAAGCCGTTCTGCCACCACGAGTACGTCCCCGCGGGAATGACCACCCGGTGGCCACCACGGTTGAACACCACGAACGGCAGGGCGGGGTTGTCGATATTGAAGTCGGTGAACCACCCGAAACGGCCGCCCTGGCGAGGCTGAATCTCTATCGGGTGGATGTGCCACGTCTCCGACTGCCGCTGTTTGTCGAAGCCCCAGTACGAGTTGTACGACAGGTGCGGCGCCACGCGCCGGATCCAGGGAATGCGCTTGGGTTGCGGCTGAAAGAACGCGCGGAACTCGGGCCGCCGGTAACCGCGCCGCGGCAGGTAGCCCACCTCGGGATTGAAGTTCTCGCCCACCTGGGAGAAGCCGCCCGAGATCTGCCACACGTTGTTGGTGAAGTTGTAGAACGCCCGGGCCGAATAGTCGCTGCCCCTGGGACCCGTGCTTCGGTCCTCGGGGGTGTCGGTGCGCGCGATGAAGCCCGACAGCCGCTGGAACGCCCCCAACTGAATGTTGGCGTCGAGGCCGTAGGCACGGTTCCAATCCTCGGGGGCGGCATGGCTGCCCGTGCCTTGCCGGTTGACGAAAATCGCGCCGTAGCTCGACCGCCCCACCTCGCGCTGCACGCGAACGGTGGCGAAGTTGTTGGCCGGCCCAATCACCTCGGTGCCCGCGGCGTTCTCCGCCTTGTTGGTCTGAATCTCGAGCACGCCCACACTCCACCCGCCCAGCTTGCCGCTCAAGCGGCCGCCGCCCAGGATGTCGATGGGAACGCCCGTCGACGACAGGCCGATGCGCCGCGAGAAGAACAGGTCGATGCTCTGCGGGTTGCCGAACTGGAAGGTGGAGGCGTTCTCCAGGAAGAACGGGCGCTTCTCCGGGAAGAACAGGTCGAACCGCGTGAGGTTCACCTGCTCTTCGTCGGCTTCCACCTGCGCGAAGTCGGTGTTCACCGTCACGTCGAGCGTCAGGTTGGGCCGGATTCCCCACTTCAACTCGCCGCCGATGTCACCCTTGGTGTCCACCAGGTCGCCCGACGTGCGCGTGTAGTCCTTGTTCACCGACCCCAGCACGTAGGGAGTGATCTTGATGTCGCGGCGCGGCGCAAGGGCCAGGCCGGTCACCTTGGCCGCCAGCGACACGCGGTAGATGTCAAACCCGCGCGGGATGGCGGCGAGGTACACCTGCTCGTTCTTGTGGCGGATGTTCCGCATCACGTTGAAGCCCCAGGTCTGGTTCTCGCCGGTGGCGTAGCGCAGGGTCTTGAGGGGAATGGCCATCTCGGCTTCCCACCCGCGCTCGGTGATCTGCGCCTTCACCGTCCAGTCGCCGTCCCAGTTGGGGTTGAAGGCCGTGATGCCGCCCCGCTGCGTGGAGCCGGCGCCCCCGCCAAAGGCCACGCCGCTCGACTGCCCTTCGCGCGCCACCTGGCCGTCGTACTCGATGCCCAGCGGGTTGGTGCCGAACACGAAGGCGTTCTGGCTGTCGTTGAAGGTATCGAAGACCATCACCACCGAATCGGTCTCGTTCAGCGACGCGTCGCGGCGCGACTGCGACACGATGATCTTCGAAGGGTCCGCGTCGAAGCAGATGACGCTGACGTACACGTTGCCCTTGCCCATCACGATGCGCACCTCGGTCTTCTCCGAGGCCGGCGCGCCTTCCGTCGGATCCTGCTGCGTGAAGTCCGCAAACGGCTTCACCGTCTGCCAGACGGCGTCGGTCACCCGGCCGTCGATGATGGGCGCCTCGGCGTTGTCATCCAGACTGGCCGATGGGAATGTTCTGGTGGGGGTCTGCGCGAGAGCCTGCGTGGCGAGCAAAACGGCCGTTACAATCAGCGCAATCCGAGCGGACACAATATGAGCAATGATGTGATGATTCATCTGGTAATGGAATGGGAAGTGACAGTTGAGTTTACGTCATGGGTCCGGCCGTGACAATGGGGTGATCACCGTGGGAGAGTGTCGCACCCGGCTGCTGGTTGTCTTTGTTTGTGTCGGCGCCATCCTGGCGCTCGATGCCGCCGCCCAGACCGCGCCCGACCTGAAGGGCGATCAGCGCGCGTTGCTGGCCGCCCTGGTGACCGCGGTCGACGAGGCCTCGATAGCGGACGCGACCGAGGCGCACGCGTGGCAGACGCACGTGATGCGCGCGTCCGATGGCTCCCACTACGTCGCGTTCTCCGTCGCCTCCACGACCGCGCGTCCGGTCGATCCCGGTCCCCTCCTCGTCTACGTGCGCCTGGCCACCGCCCCGGGAGCGCCGGACGCCACCGCGGCTGAACGGTCCGCCGTGCGTGAGTGGCTGAGGGGTTCCCGCACCGACCCTCGGTTGCTGCCCAAGCGAGGCATCGCCATCGGCGAGATGCCGGCGATGGGCGCCGGGGCAATCGGGATGCGTGGAACAGGGTCGGTCGGATCGGCAGACCTCCAGATGCTGGGCATGGAGCGAGAACGCGCCCGCCAGCGGAAGGAAGACCAGGAGCGCCAGCGCAAGGCCGAGCTCGAAGGCGGCGGCGCGTCGGGCGGGGGCCTGCTCCCCTTCGAGGACTTCGACATCGTGCGGCCATCGGCCTTCGGCGACGGCACGCCAGCCCTCCAGCGCGCTCTCACTGCCGGGCCCGGCGCCTACGACCTGTACCTCGGCTGGGTCGACGCCTCGGCCAAGCCCGCGCGCGCTTCTATTCGCGTGGCGAAGCAGTCCCTGCGCTTGCCGACAGCCGGGACCACCCAGTTCGGCGTGAGCAGCATCATCGTGGCAGACCGCGTGGGCGTGCGCGACACGCCCTACAGCGCACTCGATCAACGCGGACACCCGTATGCCATCGGGCTCACGGAGATCACCCCGGCGAGTGACAGCCTGTTTACCAGGGACGAGCGGCTCTCGGTGGCGTTCCAGGTGGTCAACCCCAGCGCGGACGCCGGCGGCAAGCCCGACGTCTCGGCGGCCCTCCGCATCCTGCGGCTCGTGGGACCACGCGAGGAGACGGCCGCGGCCCTGACGCCGCTGCGATACGACGCCACGACGCTGCCGGAGGATTTCGACGTGCGGCTCGGCCATCCCCTGCTCGCGGCGATGTCGGCGCCCCTGGCTACCCTGCCGCGCGGCACGTACCGCCTGGAGATCACCGTGACCGACCACCTCAGCGGGATCGCCGCCCGTGCCGCACCCGCCGACTTTCGCATCGTCGGGACACCACAGTCGCTCCTGGCCGAGGCTCCGGCCCTGGGGCGGGCCTTCCGTCGCGACACGATGTTCGAAACAGCCACGCTCGATGCGGCGGCCGCCGCGATTGAGCCCACCGCGCCTTCTGCCGCCCTCAGCCGAGCGATCGCGGCCGCGCGCGAGCGCCGATTCATCGATCTGATCCGCGAGGATCCGGTGCCGCCGGAGGAACAAGGCGTCCGCGTGGCGCTCACCGCGATGGCGCTGTTCTCGTTCGGTGACGCCTCCGCCGGGTTGCTGTTCGACCGGGCCGCCCAGCTCGGCGCGCCGGCCGGGCCCCTCGCCCTGTTTGCGGGCGCGTCACATGCCGAATCGGGCCGCGACGTGACCGCCATCTCCTCGTGGCAAGCGGCCCTTCGGGCGGGGATACCCAGAGAGGCGGTCCTCCCGTTGCTCGCCGATGCCTACCTGCGACGGGGCCAGGCGGCTGACGCACTCGAGGCCGCGGCAGCCTGGCGGGCCGCCGCGCCCGACGCCGACTGGTGGCGGGCCGTCGCCGCCGCGTCAATCGCCGCGGGACGCCCCGACGAGGCCGTGCCGTTGATCCGGGCGCGCCTTGCCGGCCATCCCGCCGATCAGGACGCGCAGTGGCTGTTGGTCCATGCCCTCTACGCCCTCGTGGTGAAGGGCCAGGAGGGGGCCGCGGCGCGCTTCATCGAGGCGGGCGACGCGTACGTGGCCGGCAACGGGCCGCACGCGGCCCTGGCGCGCGAGTGGCTCGCCGGCGTCCGCGCCCAGGCCGCGCCGCAATCTATTTCTTAGTGGGCTTGAGGCGCGGTGGCGGAGGGAGCTGTCCCTCGGTCTTGAGCGAGTACGCGCGCCGCGAGGCGACGTTGACGTCGGGGCGATTCACCTTCACCTCGAGCTGGCGGCTCCGCCGGGTGGGGTCGGGATTCGTGGAATAGAAGCCAAGCACGTAGTAGTCGCTGGTCTCGGCATCGATTCGCTTGAACTCCGCCGCGAAGTCGTTGGTGTTCACCACGGCGAACCCGCCGGTTTCCTCGGCCAGGTACCGCAGCGTGCTCTGCGTCTTCTGGATGTAGGTGCGCCACTCGCTCTGATCCACGTACGAACCGGCATCCACCACGCCCACCAGCCCGCGGGGATCGATGGTGTAGAGCGAGGCGTTCGCCCTGTTGGCCGACAGCGTCAACTCGCGCATCAGCCGGTAGAGGTCGATGTCGGCCGTCACCGCACCCATCGCGTAATAGGGATTGCTCTCGTCGATCAGAAACCGTGACCAATCGGAGAATCGGCCGCCCATGATCCGGTCGCTGCTGTTGCGGCCCTCCGCAAACGGATCGAAGTCGTAGCCCGTACTGATGTAGATCACGGCCTTCCGGCGATTGGCCATCTTTTCGAGCTCGCCGAGGATGCCGTACGCGGTGAAGAACGCCACCTGCGCACGCTGGCGGATGTCGCCGGGCCCCTGCGAATTTTCCAGCATCTTGAAGATCTCGGCCGGCACGTAGCCAGACCCGCGGATTTTGTTGGCCGCCTCGCGCACCATCTTGCGATCGTAGGTGGGCCCCACCTCGATGAACGACGGCCCCGTCGACACCACTGCGACCATGTCGCCGTCGTGGATCAGCGTGTCGACCAGTGTTTCGACCAGCCGGCGCACGTGCGGCGACAGCTCGGGCTCGAAGTGCAGGTCGTCCACGATCACCAGCAGCACCCGTCCCGCCGCAGCGTCCGTTCGACGGCGCGGGGGCGGCAACACGATGCCTTCGGGGATGTTGGCTGTCGGCGGCGGCTCCAACAGGTTATAGGTGCGGCCGCCGAGCACCTGGGAAAACGACGAGATGGTCTGCGGCTGGCCGTCTTCGAGCACCGTGAAATCGTCGCGCGTGAGATTGGTCACGAAGCGGCCCTGCGCGTCGCGCGGGATCACGTCGGTGGTCACAAGGGTGATATTCGACCGGAAGGTCGGCTGCCCCGAGGGAGGCGCCTGTGGGGCCTGTCCCGACACCACCACGGCCATGAGGCCCACGGCCGCCACCGTCACGCGTACTCGCATGGGGACAGTATAATCTCCACCATGCCCGTCTCACGCCGTCATGTACTGGGCACCCTTGCCGCTGCCGGCGCCGCCACGCTGGTGGATCCGGGAGAGGTGCTGGCCCGCCTCGCCGCCGACGTGCCGTGCGCCGCCCAGGGCAGCGCCGGCGAATTGCTCGGCACGCTGCCCTTGTTCCGGGGGCGGCCCGCCGTCCAGCCGTTTGGGACGAAATTCGGCGGGACCGGCCTCGATGCGCGCCTGATCACCGACCTGTCGGTGCTCGATCCTGGCAAGCTCATCACGCCAAACGAGCTGGCTTACATCCGCGCCGAGATTCCACCCGCTGCGGCGAACTTCCAGGGCCCCTGGACGATCGACGCCGCGGGCCTCGCGGCCCACCCCGGCACCCTGATGCTCGACGACCTGGCGAAGGGCGCGCGCAAGATGGGGCCGCACCTCTTCGAGTGCGCGGGCAACGCCAACCCCTCCAACTTCGGCCTGATGAGCGTGGCCGAGTGGGACGGCGTGCCGCTCGCCGAGGTAGTGGCGCGCCTGAAGCCCGCGCCCGAAGCCGCGGGTGTGCTGGTGAGCGGCTTCGACCACATCGGCCAGGTGTCGCAGCGGTCCATCGTCGGCGCCAGTTGGGTGTTTCCGCTGACGGCGCTCGATTCGCTCGGCGCCTTCCTCGCGGTGCGCATGAACGGTGAGCCCGTGCCGGCCGATCACGGCAGGCCGGTGCGCCTGGTGGTGCCCGGGTGGTACGGCTGCGCGTGGATCAAGTGGGTCAACGAGATCTACCTGGTGGGTTCCGACGAGCGGGCCACGTCGCAGATGGTGGAGTTCGCCGGCCGCACGCACCAGAGCGACCCGCACAGGTACGCGCGCGACTACGCGCCCGCCCACATCCAGACGGCCGCCACGCCCGTGCGCGTGGAGAAGCGGCGCGGGCCCGGGGGCCTCGAGTACCGCATCGTGGGCATCGTGTGGGGCGGCACCAAGCCAGTGGACCGGCTGGCCATCCGCTTCGGCGCCAACCAGCCCTTCGAGCCCTTCAGCGTGTGCCCCGCGCCCACGACCCACACGACGTGGCATCTCTGGGAGTACCGCTGGAGGCCCACGGCGCCGGGCACCTACGACATCGCGCTCAGCGTGCCCGACCCCTCAGTGCCCCAGCGCCGCCTCAATACCGGCTACTACATGCGGCAAGTCACGATCGAAGAGATCTAAGGCCGACCGTACAAGCAAAAAGGCTTGGGACCCGGGAAGACTTTCCCCAGGCCCCAAGCCCTAAGCCCTAAGCCTTAAGCCGTCTCTAGAAGCTCATACGGAACATCAACTGCGTCGTCCGCATGAAGCCGCGCTGGTTGGCGATGCGGCCGAACGACGAGCTGCCGACGGTGGTCGTCGGGCCCACCGTCTTCACGGTGTTGGTGATGTTGAGCACTTCGAGCTTGACCTGGGCGCGGGCGCGGCCGCCGAGACGCACGTCCTTGGTGGCCACGAAGTCCCAGTTGTTGCGGTGCGGCGTGCGGACGTCGCTCAACGTGCGCGGCGCCGTGCCCAGCGCGAAGAGGCCCGGATCCGAGAATCCGGCCGAGTTGAGCCACACGCCCGGGTCCGCGCCGGTGTAGAAGAGGCGGTCTTCGCGGTCGCCCGAGCTCTCAATGGCCGAGCCGCTGAGATTCGGCCGCTGCACCTGGAAGAACGCGTTCGACAGCCCGTTCGAGCTGCGCGACACCGAGATCGGGAAGCCGCTCTCGATGGCGATGATCGACGAGATGGTCCAGTCGCCGAGGATGGCGGCGCCCACGCCGCTCGTGGCCCACTTCTTCCCCTCGCCGAACGGCAGTTCGATGATGGGCGAGAGCACGATCTTGTGGGGCACATCCAGGAGGCTGGTCACATACTCGGGGCCCAGGTCGTAGGCGTTCTGGGCGTTGCCGTTCGTCGCCGAGTACGAGTTGCCCTCCCCGAACTGGTTGTCCTTCATGTTCGAGTAGGTGTAGTTGATGCGGCCGCCCCAGCCATTGCTCATCCGCTTCTCGAACTTGAGGATGGCGGCATGGTACTGGTTCTTGCCCTCGGTGGACTGGCGCATCAGGATGTTGCCGAACTGCGGGAACGGCCGCAGCGACTGGGCGCGGCTGATGGTCGAGCTGGTCACGGCAAAGCCCTGGCCGGACGGCAGGCCGAAGAACGGGTTCGGCACCTGATCGCGGAGCGCCGAGCCCAGCGAGAGGAAGCTGGGGTCGAGCTGGTTGATGTTGAGGACGCCGTCGTTCGATCCGCCCAGGCCGAGGTCGCGGCCCGTGGCGCCCGAGTACTCGAACCCAATCGCGATGTTGCCGGGCATCTCGCGGTTGATGTCAAGCGAGTACTGCTGCACCCAGGGTGCGCCCTTGTCCTGATCGATGAACTCGATGTTGCTGCCCACGCCCTCGAGGGCGCCCAGCGAGTTGCCACGCGGCTGCGTGACGCCGCCCGGGAAGGGGTTGGTCAGCGACGTCGTGGGGACGTACTGGGTCTGCGAGATGAAGGTGTTCTGGCTGTAGCCCACCTGGCCGTAGTTGGCCGAGCCCACGAACTGGTAGTTCCAGGGCGCCTGGTAGATGCCGTAGCCGCCGCGGATCACCGTCTTGGGATTGGCCGAGAAGACCAGGCCGAAGCGCGGCGAGTACTTCAGCGCGGGCTGGTTGCCCTGCTGGGTGGACGCGCCGTTGACGCCGGCATACACCAGGCCGCCGCGCACGGGCTGGCCGTTCACCACCACGTTGCCGAGCGCCCCGCCGGGGTTCAGCGTGCGATCGAACGCCACGGTGAAGCGGTTTTCTTCTTCACGCAGGCCGTCCTCGTGCTCGATGCGGAGCCCGCCATTGATGGTGAGCTTCGCGCTCACGCGGAAGTCGTCCTGGATGTAGCCGCCGTAGTAGCGGGTGAAGTAGTTGGCCGGCGCCGACACCAGGACGCGGCTCTGGTTGCCGGGGTCACCGGACGGGTCGCCCAGCAGCAGGCTGGCCAGCGCGTTGCCCGACGGGGACGAACCGTTCACGCCGTTGGCGTTGGGGTTGGCCGAGGTGTAGCGGCGATCGAAGTTGAACACGCCCGCGCCGCCCGAGAACGACTGGGTGTCGATGCCAATGGTGCGGAAGTCCGCGCCGGCCTTGAACGTGTGCCGGCCGACCAGCCTCGAGACCGTGCCGTTGGCGCTCCACGAGTACAGGTTGCGGTCCGAGGGGTCAATGGCGCCCAGCGTGTAGTAGTCGGTGATGTTGACCTGGGGGAACTTCTTGACCTGCATCGTGTTGACGAAGGCCGAGCTGAAGCCCAGGCTGGCGGGGTCGAAGTCGATCGACAGCGTGTCGTCGTCGTGGAACTGGGTCAGGCCGTAGCGCAGCGTCACGACCGTGTTGCTGCTGGGCAGCCACGTGTTGTTGAGGGCCAGCATGTGCACGCGGCGCTTCAGCAGGTAGTCGCCGTTGTCGATGAAGCGGTTGGGGCCATCGAGACCGGGCTCCAGGTAATTGGCGCACGGCTCGTCGGTCTTGTTGTAGAGGTAGAAGGCGCTGAGCGACACGCTGTCGCTGAAGCGGTGGTCAACCTTGCCGGTATACATCATAGCCGAGTCGATGATCTCGGCCGTGCTGAAGAAGTTGGAATCACCGTTGCTCACGTCGTTGGTGGGCAGCGGCAGGTAGGTCAACATGTTCTTGCCCACCGTGTTGATGCGGCTGGCCGGGATGACGTTGCCCGGGAATGCGGTGCGCCCCGCGCCCGTCACCGGGTCGCCGGTGAGCGGATCGTAGACCACGACCAGGTTGCCGGCCGAGTCGAACGACTGCGAGAAGTCGCCGTTGCGCTCGCGCGCGGTCGGCAGCCGTTCCGAACCGTTGCGCGTGGTGTTCGAGTTGTAGCCTTCCATCGCGTACCAGAAGAACGTGCGGTTCTTCACGATGGGGCCGCCCACGCCGCCGCCGCCGAGGCGGTAGTAGGTGTCGGGCAACGGAGAGCCGTTCTTCTCGGAGAAGAAGTTGTTGGACGCGCCCCAGCGCGGGCGCGTCTGGTAGAAGCCGCTGCCGTGCCAGTCGTTCGAGCCCGACTTGGTGGCCACGTTGAACGTGCCGCCGCCGGTGCGGCCGGCCTCCGCGTCGTACAGGTGCACCTGCACCGCCACGTCATCGAGGGCCTCGATGGTGGGGTTGGCCGAGGCGCGGTTGCGGATGTCGGTGACCGGCACGCCGTCCACCAGGTAGTTGTTGCCGCGGCGCGTGCCGCCGCCAAGCGACAGCAGCGACGCGTTGGTTTGGTCCTGCTGGCGGTTGAACTGCGGGTCGCCCGACGCCACCACGGTGGGAAGCGTGAGGGCGAAGAGGAATGCCGACCGTCCGCCGCTTGGCAGCGCCGACATCTGCTCGGTGCTGATCACGCCGCCGCCCGTGGCGTTGGACGTGTCGATCAGGGGCGCCGCGCCGGTGACGGTCACGGTCTCCTCGAGCGTGCCCACCTCCAGCGTGACATCGACCGTCACGAACTGCTGGGCGGCCACGCGCAGGCCTTTGCTTTCGTACGTCTTGAATCCCGCGAGCTCGGCCTTCACCGTGTAGGTGCCGGGGGGCACGGCGGCGAAGTTGTACTGGCCCTGGTCGTTCGACACCGCGTCGCGCGATGCGCCGGTGTTCTCGTTGATCAGGGTGACCGTGACTCCGGGAATCACGCCATTGGCGTCTTTAACTGCGCCACGCAGGCCGCCCGTAAACGTCTGCGCGAAGGCCGTACTGGTGAAGAGGGGAGCTATCAGCAACGCCAATAGTGCCCACCGCGACAAAGGATTCCTCATGCTGGCTTTCCTCCAACTCCGTGATAGGGGTCTAACAAGGATGCTCGCGGAGTTTAAGACAGGCCGCGCCGCGTTGCAAGGCCGATCCGAAGGAATTTTGCCGCAAAAACTACGGTTTTTTGGATGAGTTGGCGTCCGTCACCGCTCCCAGGCTGGCCGTGGAGACCAACCGGGCGTATTTGGCGAGCACTCCCCGGGTGTAGCGGGGCCTCCGGGGACGCCATTTTCGCGCCCGGGCCGCCATGATTCGGGCCGACTGGTCAATCTCAAGCACCCGGAGCCGCGCGTCGATGGTGATGCGGTCGCCGTTCCTCACCAAGGCCAGCGGGCCGCCCTCGAAGGCCTCGGGCGTGATGTGCCCCACCACGAACCCGTGCGTCCCGCCGCTGAAGCGCCCGTCGGTGATGAGCGCCACGTCGGCGCCAAGCCCCCGCCCCATGATGGCGCTCGTCGGCGACAGCATCTCGCGCATGCCCGGCCCGCCCTTTGGCCCTTCGTAGCGAATCACGACGACGTCGCCCTTCGTGATGCGCCCGGCCAGGATGGCGGCGAGCGCCGCCTCCTCGCGATCGAACACCCGCGCGCGGCCGGTGAAGCGCTCCCCTTCCTTGCCGCTGATCTTCGCCACGGCGCCCTCGGGCGCCAGGTTGCCGCGCAACACCACGAGGTGGCTGTCCTTCTTGATGGGCGCGTCGAAGCCGCGGATGACGTCCTGGCCGGCCGGGTAGTCGGCCACGTCGCGCAGGTTCTGCGCCATGGTCTGGCCCGTCACGGTCATGGCATCGCCGTGCAACAGGCCGTGTTCGAGCAGCCGCTTCAGGAGCGGCGAGAGGCCGCCGATGCGTACGAGCTCCGCCATGACGTAGGTGCCGCTCGGCTTGAGGTCGGCCAGCACGGGCACCCGGCGCCCGATGCGCGTGAAGTCGTCGAGCGACAGCTTCACGCCCGCGGTGTGCGCCATGGCCAGCAGGTGCAGCACGGCATTGGTCGAGCCGCCCAGGGCGATCACCGTCGTGATGGCGTTCTCGAACGCCTTGCGCGTGAGGATGTCGCGCGGCCGGATGCCCTGATCGAGCAGCCGCACCGCCGCGGCGCCCGCGCGCGCGCAGTCGTCGCGCTTGGCCTCCGACACCGCCGCTTGCGCCGAGCTGTTGGGCAGGCTGAGGCCCAACGCCTCGATGGCCGACGCCATCGTGTTGGCGGTGTACATGCCGCCGCACGACCCGGCGCCCGGGCACGCGTGCTGTTCGAGGTCGGCCAGCGCCGCATCCGAGAGCCGGCCCGCCGCGTGCTGCCCCACCGCCTCGAACACCGAGACGATGTCGACGGGGCGGCCCTGGAAATCGCCGGGCAGGATGGTGCCGCCGTACACGAACACCGACGGCCGGTTGAGCCGCGCCATGGCCATGATGCAGGCCGGCATGTTCTTGTCGCAGCCGCCGATGGCCACCAGCGCGTCGAAGCCTTCGGCGCCCATCACCGTCTCGATGGAGTCGGCAATCACCTCGCGGGACACGAGGGAGTACTTCATGCCCTCGGTGCCCATCGAGATGCCGTCCGATACGGTGATGGTGTTGAAGATCGTGGGCTTGCCGCCGGCCCGGGTCACCCCATCGGCCGCCTCGCGCGCCAGTTGGTCGATGTGCATGTTGCACGGCGTGACCTGGCTCCACGTGGAGCAGACCCCGACCTGCGACTTCTGGAAGTCGTCGCGGGTGAAGCCCACCGCGTGCAGCATGGCGCGGCCGGGGGCGCGCTCGGGACCATCAAGAACGAGGGAGGAGAACGGACGCTTTGCCATAGTGCCTCGTGTGTTCGCCTCCGCGGCCGCAGGCCGCTACGGCGGAATCTCGCCGTAGCTCGCCGAGGGGTTGCGCGAGCGAAGGCGGACTAATGGTGCCATAATTCGGGTCGGAGGCCCTGATGATCACCCTCAAGACCGTGCTCGTGCCCGTCGACTTCAGCGAGACGTCGGATGCGGCCCTGCGTTACGGCAAGGCGCTGGCGAAGGCGTTTGGCGCGTCGCTTCACCTCCTGCACGTCGTGCAGGAGCCCTACTCGCAACCTTGGGCGGTGGAGGCCTACGGCTTCTCGCTGGCGACGCTGCAGGAGGACTGGATCAAGGACGCCCGGACGCGGCTCGACCAGGCCGTGACCGCCGACGATCGCACCGCGCTTCATGCCAAGACCACCACCCTGCTCGGGCACCCGGTGACCGAGATCCTGCGCTATGCCGCCGACGAGAGGATCGACCTCATCGTGATGGGCACCCATGGCCGCGGGCCGCTGGGCCACATGATCATGGGCAGCGTGGCCGAGCGCGTGGTGCGCCGCTCACCGTGCCCCGTGCTGACCGTGCGGCACCCCGAGCGCGAGTTCGTCGATCCGGGTGCCTGATGACCACCGTCCGGCTCGACGTGTGGCTGGACGTGGCGTGCCTGTGCAAGACGCGCTCGGAAGCCCAGAAGCTGTGCGCGCTGGGCAAGGTGAGCGTGAACGGCGCCACGGCCAGGCAGAATCGTTCGCTGCGCGTTGGTGATGAGCTGGTGATCCAGCGGCCGCTGGGCCGCCGCCAGCTGCTCACCGTGCTCGGGCTGGCCGACACCCATATCGCCAGGGCCGCCGCGCGCGAGCTATACGAAGACCGGACGCCCCCGCCCACCCCCGAGGAGATGGCCGCCCGCCGTGCCGAGCGCCTGTTCCGCGCCGCCACCACGCCAAAGGGCCGCCCCGGCCGCGACCAGCGGCGAACGCTCCGCCGCCTGAAGAGCGGAGGGTTTGAGAGTTAAGGAGTTAAGGAGTTAAGGAGTTAAGAACTTGGGGGGCACGAGACATCGGTAATTTGATACCGACTCATCGCTCTTAACTCTTAACTCTGAACTCTGAACTCACGCTATCCTCGCTCCATGTCTTTCCCCCTCCGACTCGTCCCTATCCTGATTGGCGCGGCGCTGTTCCTCGGTCTGCCTGCCACGGTGGATTTCCTCGCCGATTGGCTGTGGTTCGGGGAGGTGGGCCTGCGGTCGATCTATTCCACCGAGATTGCCGCGAAGGCAGGCCTGGCGCTGGGCGTGTTCGTGCTGGCCCTGGCCTGGCTCGGCGCGCACGTGCGGGTGGCGCTGTCGGCCATCTCGACCACGCCGGCGTCGTTCACGACGCGCGAAGGGTTCACCGTCGCGCTCCCCACGCGCGACCAGTTGCGGCCGCTCGTCCTCCTGGCCGCGGCCGGTGTCGCCTTCCTGATGGCGTCGCTGGCCTCGAGCCAATGGCTGGCGGTGCTGAGCTGGTGGCAGCAGGCGCCGTTCGGCTCGGTCGACCCCATCCTCGGGCTCGATGCGGCCTTCTACGTGTTCACGCTGCCGGTGCTCGAGCTGGTGCGCTCGCTGCTGCTGGGTCTGGTGCTGCTGGCCGCCGCCGGCGTGGCGGCGCTGTACGTGGCCTCGGGCCAGATGGCGCTCACGCCGTTCGGCGTGCACGTGGGCCCCGCCGCCCGGCGGCACCTCACGTGGCTGGCCGCCGCGCTGTTCGTGGTGCTGGCGCTCGGCGCGTGGCTCGCGCGCGCGCACGAGATTGTCAACCCGTCGGGCATCATCCAGGGGGCCAGCTACGCCGACGTCCATGCCCGCATGCCGGCCGCCCTCGCCCTGGCCGCCGCGGCGCTCGTCGCCGCCGGCCTGGCCGCGGCGTCGGCCCTGAGCGGATCGCTGCGCCTGCTGCTGGTCGCGGCCGCCGTGTACGGCGTCACGCTGTTGGGCGGCGGGTTCTACGCCACCATGCTGCAGCGCTTTGCCGTGACGCCCAACGAGCAGGTGCGCGAGACGCCGTACATCGAGCACAACATCGCCGCCACGCGCGCCGCCTTCGCGCTGGATCAGGTGGAGGAACGTGAGGTCGGGGGCGATGCGTCCCTCACGCGCGACGACATTGCCGCCAACCGCGGCACCCTCGACAACGTGCGCCTGTGGGACCACCAGCCACTGCTCGAGACCTTCGGCCAGATCCAGGAAATCCGCACCTATTACGACTTCGTCTCGGTGGACAACGACCGCTACACCATCAACGGCGAGAGCCGCCAGGTGATGCTCTCGGTGCGCGAGCTGAACCCCGCCGCGCTCCCCAACCGCACGTGGGTGAACGAGCGGCTGGTCTTCACCCACGGCCACGGCCTCACGCTGGGCCCGGTGAACCAGGTCACCTCCGAGGGGCTGCCGGTGCTCTTCATCCGCGACCTGCCTCCGGTGTCGACGGTGGACATCCCCATCACCGAGCCCAGCATCTACTACGGCGAGCTCACCAACGACTACGTGATCGTCAACACGCGGGCGCAGGAGTTTCACTACCCGAAGGGCGAGGACAACGTCTACACGCAGTACAGCGGCGCGGGCGGCGTGCCGCTCAACTCGCTCTGGACCAAGCTGCTCTTCGCCGCGCGCTTCCGCTCGTACCAGATCCTGCTGAGCGACGACATCACCAACGAGAGCCGGCTGATGTTCGACCGGCAGATCCGGCAGCGGGTCTCGAAGATCGCGCCGTTCCTGCTCCTGGACGACGACCCGTACCCGGTCGTCAGCGACGGCCGCATCTACTGGATCCAGGACGCCTACACGGCCACCGACCGTTATCCCTACGCGACGGCGGCGGGTCGCGGCGTCAACTACATCCGCAACTCGGTGAAGGTGATCGTCGACGCCTTCGAGGGCTCCGTGGCGTTCTACGCGGCCGACCCGTCCGATCCGATCCTGATCACGATGGGGCGCATCTTCCCCGCGCTGTTCCGCCCGATGGCCGAGATGCCCGCGGGCCTGCGCGCGCACGTCCGCTACCCGGAGGGCATCTTCCAGATCCAGGCGGCGGTCTACGCCACCTACCACATGACCAACCCCGCGGTGTTCTACAACAAGGAAGACCAGTGGGAGGCGCCCGCTGTCGACAGCGGCGGCGAGAGCCGGCGCATGGAGCCCTACTACACGATGATGAAGCTCCCCGGCGAGCAGGACGCAGAGTTCATCCAGATGCTGCCCTTCACGCCGCGCCGGCGCGACAACCTGGCCTCGTGGATGGTGGCCCGCAGCGACGGCGACCAGTACGGCAAGCTCGTCGTCTTCCAGTTTCCCAAGCAGACGCTGGTGTTCGGTCCGCAGCAGGTGGTGGCGCGCATCAACCAGGACCAGGTGATCTCGCCGCAGATCACGCTGTGGAACCAGCAGGGTTCGCAGGTGATCCAGGGCACGCTGATGGTGATCCCCATCGAGGGGTCGCTCATCTACGTGCGGCCGCTCTACCTGCGCGCGCAGGCCGGCCGCATCCCCGAGCTCACCCGCGTGGTGGTGGCCTACCAGAACCGCATCGTCATGGAGCGCACGCTCGACCAGGCGCTGGCGCGCCTCTTCGGCGAGGCCGACCGCACCGCGCCGGTGGCGACCTCCGCCCCGGCCGGCGGCACCCCAGCGGGGGCCGCGCCGGCGCCGGCGTCGGGATCCGCCGACACCGCGTTTCAACAGATGGCCGCCGAGGCGCGCGACACCTACCAGCGCGCGCTCGACGCGCAGCGCGCGGGCGACTGGGCGAAATACGGCGAGGAGATCAAGCGGCTCGGCGAGCTGCTCGAACGGATGCGGCAACGGTAGCAACAGGGTGCGCAGGGTGCACCTTGAGCACCTTGCGCACCCTGGCCACTGATATGATCCGTGTGATGCCGTTACTCGACGCGCACCAACGGCCGCTCCGGAACCTCCGGCTGTCGGTGACCGACCGGTGCAACCTGCGCTGCCAGTACTGCATGCCCGAGGAAGACTACCTCTGGCTGCCGCGCGAGGACCTCCTGCACTTCGAGGAAATCGAGCGGCTGGTCGATCAGTTCCTGGCGCTCGGCGTCGACAAGGTGCGGCTCACCGGCGGCGAGCCCCTGTTGCGCCGCGACGTCGCCGACCTGGTGGCGCGCCTCTCGAGGCGGCCCGCCATCCGCGACCTCGCGATGACCACCAACGGCGTGCTGCTGGCCGCCCAGGCGGCCGACCTCAAGCGGGCCGGCCTCCACCGGATCACGGTGAGCCTCGACACCCTGCAGCGCGACCGCTTCGTGCGCCTGGCCCGCTTCGACGAGCTGCCCCGCGTGCTGGCAGGCATCGACGCAGCCGCCGAGGCATTCCCCGGCTTCAAGATGGATTCGGTGATCATCCGCGGCGTCAACGACGACGAGATGGCGCCCCTGCTGGAGTTTGCGCGCGCGCGCGGAGCCGAGCTGCGCTTCATCGAGTACATGGACGTCGGCGGCGCCACCACGTGGTCGATGTCGCAGGTCGTGCCGCGCACCGAGATGCTGGCCACGCTCGCCGCGCACTTCGGCCCCATCACGGCCATCGACGAGGCCACCCCGGCGCCGGCCGACCGCTTCCGGCTCGAGGACGGCACCACGTTCGGCATCATCGCGTCGACCACGGCGCCCTTCTGCGCCGACTGCGACCGCAGCCGCCTCACCGCCGACGGGGTGTGGTACCTGTGCCTGTATGCCACGCGCGGAGTCGACCTGCGCGGGCCGCTGCGCGGCGGGGTGAGCGACGAGGGGCTGCGCGAGCTGGTCACGGGCGTGTGGCACGCGCGCACCGACCGGGGCGCGGAATCGCGGTTGGCCGTGCGCCAGCGCTCACCGCTGATCCCGCTCACCGCCCTGCGCCGCGACCCGCACCTGGAGATGCACACCCGCGGCGGCTAAGAAAAAGGGGACTGTCCCCTTT
>CAYJPQ010000024.1:20583-26624 GCA_964372085.1 uncultured Bifidobacteriaceae bacterium
CCGCACCTGGAGATGCACACCCGCGGCGGCTAAGAAAAAGGGGACTGTCCCCTTTTTCGAAGCGCGAACCGAAAAAGGGGACTGTCCCCTTTTTCTTAGCAGAACTGTTGGAACGCGGCCTGCAGGTCGGCCGCGATCGCGTCGGCCGTGCGGCTCTCGATATCGCGCCGCTCCATCATGTAGACCAGCTTGCCGTCCTTCAACAACGCCACCGACGGTGACGACGGCGGGTACGGCGCAAAGTGGCTGCGTGCCTGTTCGGTGGCCTCGACGTCGGCGCCCGCAAACACGGTGGCCAGATGCTCGGGGCGCTTGCCCTGGCGCAGCGCCAGCGCGATTCCCGGCCGCGCCGTGCCAGCCGCGCAGCCACATACGGAGTTGACGACAATCATCGTCGTCCCCGCCTGCTGGACGGCCGCCTCAACCGCGTCTGGCGTCTTCAGGTCCTCAAAGCCCAGGCGGGCCAGCTCCGCCCGCATGGGCGCGATGAACGGTTCGGGATAGCGCTGTACGATCATGTCTGGTGAACCTCGTTGCACGTTGAAGGCGTCGTACCGGTGGCGCCCTTCCTCCTATTCTACCTGAATGATTCCCTCCTGCCGGATTTCCGCCAGCAACACCGCATCAAGGCGGCGCCGAGCCCTGCCTGTTCGTGTTCGTAGTACTGGACCGCGTCGTTGAGTTCGCGCTCTGCCAACTCGTTGAACGTGGTTCGCACCGATCAGATCCGGGCTCGCGCGTCGCGAAATACGTCGTCGGCGGGACGGCTCGAGAGAGTGCCCGCCTCCAGCGCATCAGCTCGTCGCTGCGCCTCTTCGGCCCAGATTCGCGCATTCTCCTCCGGCGACAGGCTCTCGAGACTTTCGAGCAATCGCTCGGCCAATCGTGCCCGGCTCTTCGGGTCAAGCCCAAGCGCAGCCCCTTCGAGGTCTTCGATCTTCATACGAGGATTCTACGCCCAGATTCGGTCTTCGAACCAACTCTGCACAGGGGGTCCCGTCGTCATCGTGATCGTCGTGTTGTTCTGCTGATTTCCGTCGGCCCAACTGTGTTTCTGCTGTCCACCGTGCTACACAGGGCCGCCATCCTCACTCGGAGTCACGCGGCCAAGATCTGCGGCGGCCCACCTCCGTGAACCATATCCCAGATGCGGGGCTGGCCTTAGCTGCGGAAGTCGGGCGCCTTCGCTGCGAACTCAACGCCCTGCGGCCACGGCCCTCAGCCGCGGTCCGCATCCTGGCACACGGGCCCATGGGAGGGGCCCGGTGCGCCGCCGGGCTTACGGCTCAGGAGAGCAGCCGCGCGATCTCGGCTTCGACACGCCGCAACTCGCGCCCGACCTCGTCCACCAACTTGTCGGCATCGGTGAGGTCACCCGCGCGGGCTTGGTCGTCGAGCCGCCGGCACGCGGCCATCAGCGCCGGGGCCCCGATGTTGCCGGCACTGCCCTTCAGGGAATGCGCGGCGCGATGCATGTCGCCGGCGCTGGCGGTCGCGAGCGCCGCCTGCAGCCGCGCCAGCCGGCCGGCCGCCTCGTCACGAAACAGGGTGAGCACCTGCGCCAGCACGTCGGGCTCGTCCGGCGGCGTGAGCTGGCGCAGCGAATCGAGCACGCCCGGATCGAGGATCGGATCGTCCACGGCCTCAGTCGCGCTTCCGTTTCTTCGTGGTGTTCGAGATGTCGTCCAGGGCGTCGAGCTGGGGCTTCACGAACTTGTTGTAGCAGGTGGGGCAATAGCTATGGGAAAACTGCACGCCCGAGTGCTGGTGAAAGTACGTCTCCACCTTCTCCCAGTAGTTCTGGTCGTTGCGCACCGACTTGCAGTACGCGCACATCGGCAGCAGGGTCTGCAGGGTCTGGACATTGGCCAGCGCTTCTTCGAGGCTGCGCACGCGGTCGGCCAGCGCCGCCTGCAGTTGCACCACGCGCGCGCCCACGTTGACGCGCGCGATCAACTCGTCTTCGTGCGCGGGCTTCGTCACGTAGTCGTCGGCGCCCGCGTGCAACCCGGCCACGACATCGGCCGACGAATCCCGCGACGTCAACAGGATCACGTATGGCGGCGTGGCATCGCCGCGCTGCCGGAGGCGGCGCGCCACCTCGGGGCCGGCCAGCCCCGGCATCATCCAGTCGAGCAGCGCCAGCGACGGCGAATCGCCCGCGTTGAGCCGCGCCCACGCCTCGTCCCCGTCGGAGACGGGCACCACCTCGAAGCCCGCTTTGCGCAGCATCGCCCCGACGATGGTTCTCGACACGGCATCGTCGTCGGCCACCAGCACCCGAAACTTGCCCATGCTGGGATGGTATCAGAGCGCGGGCGCGCGGCGATGGTAAGCTGAACCCCGCATGCACCGACGGCGTTTGCGGCTGGTTCTGCTTCCTGTCTTCCTCGGCTCCCTTCTTCCCGCGGCGGCGCAAACCACGGCGTTTGTCGGCGGCCGGGTCATCGACGGCACGGGACACGTCTTCGAGACGGGCGTCGTCGTGATCTCGGGCGGCCGCGTCACGGCGGCCGGCCCCGCGGCCTCCACCCTCATCCCGCCCGCCGCCGCGCGAGTGGACGCCGCGGGCAAGACCCTGATGCCCGGCCTGGTGAACGCGCACGGCCACCTGGCGGCCACCGTGGGCCTGCGGTCAGACCCCGCGTCGTACACGCGCGCCAACCTCGAGCGCCAACTGCGCACCTACGCCCAGTACGGCGTCTCCACGGTGTTCAGCCTGGGCGACGACCAGGCGGCGGGGTTTGCCCTCCGTGACGAGCCGGCCGTCACCGGCCGGCCACGCGCCCGGCTCTTCGTGGCGGGGCCTGTCGTCGGCGGCGGCACGGCCGACGAGGCGCGCGCCGAGGCTTCGGCGGTGATCGCCATGAAGCCCGACCTGCTGAAGATTCGCGTGGACGACAACCTTGGCACCGGCCGAAAGATGCCCGAGACAGCGTGGCGGGCCGTACTCGACCGGGCGAAAGCCGCCGGCCTGCGCGTGGCCGTGCACATCTTCTATCTCGCCGATGCGGCCGCCACGGTGGCCGCCGGGGCCGGCTTTGTCGGACACAGCGTGCGCGATCGGGCCGTCGACGAGACGTTTGCCGCGGCGCTCACGGCGCGTGACGTGTGCTACTGCCCCACGCTCACGCGCGAGGTGTCCACGTTCGTCTATGGCAGCACGCCGCCATGGGCGGCCGACCCGTTCTTCCTTGTGGGCGTGGACCCCGAGGTCGCCCGGCTCGTCGCCGACCCGGCGCGCCAGGCGCAAGTGCGGGCCGGCGCCGGATGGCAGGCCGGGCAGCGGTACAAGGCGGGACTCGCGGTGGCCATGCGCAACCTGAAGTTCCTCGCCGACCGGGGTGTGCGCATCGCGTTTGGCACCGACTCGGGACCGCCGGGCCGCTTCCAGGGCTTCTTCGAACACCTCGAGCTGGAGATGATGGTCGAGGCCGGGCTCTCGCCGATGCAGGCGCTGGTGTCGGCGACTGGCGACGCAGCTCGGTGCCACAACAAGGCCGGCCAGTTCGGGACCCTCACGCCGGGTGCCGCGGCAGACCTGCTCATCCTCGGCGCCAACCCGCTGCAGGACATCCGAAACTCGCGGACCATCGAGCAGGTGTGGCTGAACGGCGTGCGGGCCTTCTATCCGTGACAGCACTTGAGTGGCCGTGATGCGCTACGGCGCGCGCCGGCGGGTCATGGCGTGTTCGCCGGGCCGTGGAGCGGACGGCCGGGCCGGGCTCCGGTGGGTCCCTTGGGGTCGAGCACGAGCACGCCGTTCACCAGCACGTAGTCGATGCCCGTCGGGTACTGGTGCGGCCGCTCGTAGGTCGCGTTGTCGCGCACGGTGGCCGGGTCGAACACCACGACGTCGGCGTAGGCGCCCCGGGCCACCATGCCGCGGTCGCGCAGGCCCACCTGCCGCGCCGCGCGCTGCGTCATGGCATGAATGGCCGCCGGCAGCGTCAGCACGCCCTCGTCCCGAACGTACTTGCCGAGGATGCGGGGAAAGGTGCCGTACGCACGGGGATGCGGCTGCCCCTGGCCGAGGATGCCCTCGGCCTTGATGGCCGCCGAGTCGGTGCCGAAGGTGATGCCGCTCCACCCCATGGCCGTCTTCACGTCGGCCTCGCTCATCATGTGGTACAGCGCCGACACGCGCCCGCCCGCGTCGATCAGCAACTGGAAGTACACCTCCCACACATCGCGCTTGCGCTCCGCGGCAATCTCGGAGAGACGCTTGCCAAGCAGCGTCTGGTCCACCTCCTTGGGGAGCGAGGCGATCTGGATGCCGTCGAACGTGGCCGCCAGCAACAGGTTCTCCCACCCGTCGATGGTGGTCTCGATCTCCTGGCGCGCCCGCGCGCGCACGGCGGGGTCGCGCAGCCGCTCGATCATGCGCTCGCGTCCGCCCTCCTGCACCCACAAGGGCAACGTCGCCGCGAGGCTGGTGCCCCCGGCGGTGTACGGGTACATCGTGGCCGACACGTTCTGGCCGGGCGCCTGCAGCCTGGTGAGCGCCTCGTGCATGCGACCCCAGTTGGCCTTGGCCCCCACCTTCAGGTGGAACACCACCACCGGCAGGGCCGCCTCCCGCCCAATGGTGATGGCCTCGTCCAGCGCGTTGAACAGGTTGAAGCTCTCGCCGCGGACGTGCGAGATGTAGATGCCACGGTGCCGGGCCGCCGCCTTCGCGAGCGCCACCAGCTCGTCGGTCTTCGCAAACGACCCGGGCACGTAGATGAGCGCGCTCGACAGCCCCAGCGCCCCCTCCTGCATGGCCTGGTCGACCATCGCTTCCATGCGGCGCAACTCATCGGGCGTGGGCGCCCGGTTGTCGAGGCCCACCACCGCGCGCCGCACCATCGTCGCCGGCACGAAGGTGCCCAGGTTGACCGCGATGCCGCGTTCGCGCAGCTTGGCGAAATAGCCGGTGAGGCCGGTCCAGTCGAAGGTGAGCCCGAACGGCGCGAGGCTCTCGGCGTCGGCGGTCTCGGCGGTCCAGAACGCCGGCGACGATCCTTCGCCGATGATCTCGCTGGTGATGCCCTGCCGCAAGTGGCTCTCGCCGGCGCCGTCGGCGAGCAGCGTGACGCCCGACTGCCCCTGCACGTCGATGAAGCCGGGGGCCACGACGCGGCCGGAGGCGTCGATCACGTGGCCGGAGGTGGCCGTCGCCAGGTCGCCGACGGCCGTGATGCGGTCGCCGGCAATGCCGACATCGGCACGGCGCGCGGGCGTGTTGAACCCATCGACGACCTCGCCACCGCGGATGATGACGTCGAATTCGGGTCCGCTCACCTGGCAGGCCGCCGTCATGAGGAGGATGGCCGCGAGCGGCGCCTGGCGCAGGACCGTTCGATGTGACCTCATCTGCCGAGACTATAATCGCTCCACCATTCCTTTCCCAAGCACCTCCTGCGCCTTTCTCCCGGAGAAGCCGGCCCAACAATCGGCCGGGCTCTTTTCCGACGCCGAGTACGCCGCCATGCGGGCGTTCTTCGCCTCGCGTCCAGACTTGGCGCCCACACCCACCCGCCGCCTCGACGCGTTGGCGGCCGAGCTGGGGCTCGGCGCCGTGCTCGCCAAGGATGAGACCGCGCGGTTCGGGCTGAATGCCTTCAAGCTGCTGGGCGCGCGGTTCACCCTGGATCGCCTGCTGGCCGCCGGCCGGCTGCGCCCCGGGGCGACGTTGGCGTGCGCCAGCGAGGGCAACCACGGCCGTGCCGTGGCCCGTGCGGCCCGCGAGGCCGGCTGCGCCGCGCGCGTCTACATGGCCGCTGATGCCGCGCAGGCCCGCGTCGACGCCATCGCCGGCGAAGGCGCCGAGGTGGTGCGCGTCGCGGGTTCGTACGACGCTGCCGTGCGGCAGGTCGAACAGGAGGCGCAGGCCCACGGCTGGACGGTGATCTCCGACACGGCGTGGGACGGCTACGAGGAGATTCCCCGCCTCATCATGCTCGGCTACACGCGCATGATGGAGGAAGTGGACCAGGCCTTGGACGCGGTGTTCGTCCAGGGAGGCGTGGGTGGCCTGCTGTGCGGTGTTGCCAGTT
>CAYJPQ010000024.1:26724-45486 GCA_964372085.1 uncultured Bifidobacteriaceae bacterium
GACGCGGTGTTCGTCCAGGGAGGCGTGGGTGGCCTGCTGTGCGGTGTTGCCAGTTGGTGCGCGCGCCACCGTGATCCCCGCCCTTCGATCGTCTGCGTCGAGCCCACCCAGGCGGCGTGCCTGCTGGCGTCGGCGCGAGCCGGGCATCCCGTGGCCGTGGAGGGCCCCCTTGATACCACCATGGCCGGACTTCGGAACCGCGAGGTGTCTCCCCTCGCCTTCCGCGCCGTGCAGCCCATCGTGAATGCCTACCTGGGCATCGACGATCAGTGGGCGCACCAGGCCATGCGGCGCCTGGGGCGGCCGGCGGGCGGCGACCCCGTGATTGCGGCCGGCGCCTCGGGGGCTGCGGCGCTGGGCGGCCTGCTGGCCGTGATGCGTGATCCGGCGCTGGCGCCCGTGCGAACACGGCTGGCGCTCGGCCCATCCGCACGGGTGTTGGTGGTCGTGAGCGAGGGCGTCACCGACCCGGCCCTTTGGGCCGCGATCGTGGCCTAGCTGCCCGAGAGTTCCACCCCCGGCCGGCAAGTCCCATTTTCGGACACGTCGCCGGCCACCCGATGGAACATCCGGGCCCTAACTCTCGTTTTCTCAAGGTGTTGGGCCATTGCAGCGGCTGGCACGGCCCTTGAGTAAGGAGTGGGAAACAGGTGCCATCGTTTTTGGTGGGATCGACCGTCTAAGAGGCAGCCCGAACACATGGACATTCAACGTCCCGCATCCGTCGCGAAACAGAAGAAGCTCCGCCAGATCGCCTTCGGCGTGGCAGCCGTGCTGGTCATCGGCCTGGTGTCGGTGGTGCTGGGCCGGCTCAAGCCCGCGGCCCCCACCGTGGAGCGGGCCACCGTCTGGGTTGACACCGTCAAGCGCGGCCCCATGGTCCGCCAGGTCCGCGGCCTCGGCACGCTGGTGCCCGTGGACGAGGCGCGCCGGTGGGTGCCGGCTTCCACGCAGGGCCGCGTTGAGAAGATCGTGATGCGCCCCGGCGCCCTGGTCACGCCTGATACGGTGGTGCTCGAGTTGAGCGACCCCCAGGCGCAGCAGGCCCTGAGCGATGCCGAGCAGCAGTTGCGCGCGACCGAGGCCGACTACAACAGCCTCAAGGCCCGGCTCGATACCGAGAACCTCAACCAGCAGTCGGTGGCCGCCACGGTGGAGGCCGACTTCGAGCAGGCGCGCCTCGAAAAAGAAGTGAACGAAGACCTGGCCAAGGACGGCCTGGTGTCGAACCTCATCCTCAAGCAGTCCACGGTGCGCGCCGAGTCGCTCAACACGCGCAACAACATCGAGAAGCAGCGCCTGAAGGTGTCGGAGGCGAGCGTGCATGCCCAGTTGCAGGCCCAGCAGGCCCGCATCGATCAACTGCGCTCGCTCTACACGCTGCGCCGCCAGCAGGTGGATCAGTTGCGCGTCCGCGCCGGCATGCACGGCGTGCTCGAGCAGGTGCCGGTCGAAGTGGGCCAGCAGGTGGCGCCGGGCACCAACCTGGTGCGCGTGGCCGACCCCACGCGCCTCAAGGCGGAGCTGCGGATCGCCGAAACGCAGGCGCGCGACCTCACCATCGGGCAGGTCGCCCAGGTGGACACGCGCAACGGCATCATCCCCGGCAAGGTGATCCGCATCGACCCGGCCGCGCAGAACGGCACGGTCACCGTGGACGTGGCCCTCGAAGGGGAGCTGCCCCGCGGAGCACGGCCCGACCTGAGCGTGGACGGCACGATTGAACTCGAACGTCTCGATAACGTCCTGTACGTGGGACGGCCGGCGTTCGGCCAGGAACAAAGCACCGTGGGCCTCTTCAAGCTCGACGTGCCCACGGGCGAGGCCTTCCGGTCGCAGGTGCAGTTGGGCCGCAGCTCGGTGAACACCATTGAGATTCTCGGCGGGCTCGCGGAGGGCGACCAGGTGATCCTCTCCGATATGTCCGCGTGGGACCAGTTCGAACGCATCCGCTTGAGGTAACCAAAGGAGTCTTCTGATGAACGCTTCCGCGCAGCCCCTGATTCGCCTCGACGGCATCACGAAGGTGTTCTACACCGACGAAGTGGAGACGCACGCCCTCGCCGGCATCCACCTCGAGATCCAGCAGGGCGAGTACGTGGCCATTGCCGGTCCCTCGGGCTGCGGCAAGTCGACGCTGCTGGCCATCCTCGGCCTGCTCGACACCGCGACCGACGGCACCTACCTGCTGAACGGCAACCAGGTGGCCAACCTGTCGCTGTCGGAACGCGCCCGCGTCCGCAACCGCGAGATCGGGTTCATTTTCCAGAGCTTCAACCTGATCGGCGACCTCACGGTGTTCGAGAACGTCGAACTGCCGCTCATCTACCGCGGCATGAAGGCGGCCGAGCGGCGCGAGCGCGCCAACGCCGCGCTCGAGCGCGTGGGCATGGCGCACCGCGCCAAGCACCTGCCCTCGCAGCTCTCGGGCGGCCAGCAGCAGCGCGTGGCCGTGGCCCGCGCCGTGGCCGGCCAGCCGTCGATCCTGCTCGCCGACGAGCCCACCGGCAACCTCGACTCGAAGAACGGCGAGGCGGTGATGGACCTGCTGCGCGAGCTGCACCGCGGCGGCGCCACCATCTGCATGGTGACCCACGACCCCCGGTACGCCGCCCACGCCGACCGCGGCGTGCACCTGTTCGACGGCCGCATCGTCGAGGAGAACGTCGGCGCCACGGCCTAGTGAAGTGAGAAGTGAGAAGTGAGAAGTGAGAGGTGAGAAGTGAGAAGTGAGAAGTGAGAGGTGAGAAGAAAAGTCGAAGGCGGGCACGAGACATTCTCACTTCCAACTTCTCACCTCTGACTTCCGTGATCCAGGACGTCCGCTACGCGCTCCGGTCGTTTGCTCGGGCCCCCGGCTTCACGCTGGTGGCCCTCGTCACGCTCGCCCTGGGCATCGGCGGCACCACCGCCATCTTCTCGATCGTGGATGGGGTGGTGCTGCGGCCCCTCCCCTATCCCGATCCCGATCGCCTGGTTCGCCTCTCGCACCACACGCCGCGCGGCGTCGATGCGGGTTTGTCCGCCGCCGACTTCCTCGACCTGAAGCACGACGCCACCAGCCTGGCGCGGATGGCGGGCTACCGCGAGGACATCGTGGACCTCACCGGGCGCGGCGAGCCCATCCGCGTCCGCGGGCTGCAAACCACCGCGGCCTTCTTCGATGCGCTCGGCGGCGCGCCCCTGGCCGGCCGCACCTATCACGAAGACACCGACCAGCCCGGCGCCGCCGTGGCCGTGATGGGCGAGAGCCTGTGGCGCACCCAGTTTGGCGGCGACCCGGCCACGGTGGGCGCCACCGTGCGGCTCAATGGCGCGCCCACGGAGATCGTGGGCATCGTCCCCGGCAGCGTCCGGCACCCTGTGCGGGCCGATGTGTGGATGCTGTCGCCCGTGCCGGTGCCGGTGTCGCCGGTGGCCATCGACGGGGATCCCCTGGCATCGCGCGACGTGCAGTACTTCGCGGCCATCGCGCGCGTGCGTGACGGCGTGCCGATCGCCGATGTGCGGGCGCAGCTGGCCGACATCAGCGGGCGCCTGGCGAAGCAGTATCCCGACACCAACTCGGGTGACACGTTTGCCCTGGTGCCACTCGGTGACGCCCTCGTCACCGACGTGCGCCGCGCGCTCTTCGTGCTGCTGGGATCGGTGGCGTTCGTGCTGCTGATCGCCTGCGCCAATGTCGCGGGCCTGCTGCTGGCGCGCGGCACCATGCGCAAGCGCGAGCTGGCGGTGCGCGCCGCCCTCGGCGCGGGCCGGGGACGCATCGTCCGGCAACTGCTGGCCGAAAGCCTGGTGCTGGCGGCCGGCGGCGGCCTGTTGGGGCTGCTGGCGGCCGGGTGGGGACTGGACCTGCTGGTGGCCCTCGCTCCCGCCAACATCCCGCGCCTCGACGAGGTAACCGCCGACTGGCGTGTCGGCGCGTTCGCGCTGGCCGCGACGGCCGCCGTAGGCCTGCTCTTCGGGATCATGCCGGCGCTACAGGCCTCGCGGCCCGATCTGGGGCACGACCTGAAGGGCGGCGGCCGAGCGGGCACCGCCCGCACCGGCCTGCGCAGTGCCATGGTCGTAGCCCAGGTGGCGCTTGCCCTGGTGCTGCTCATCGGCGCCGGGCTGATGCTGAGCAGCCTGGCGCGCCTGCGAGCCGTGGACCCGGGGTTCCGCACGACCGAACTCGTGGCCATCGAGCTGCCGTTGCCGCAGGCCCGTTACGACGAGGCGGCGCAGAAGCGGTTCTATCGCGGCGTGCTGGAACGCCTGCGCGCGCAGCCGCCGACGGCGGACGCGGCCGTGCTCTTCCCCTTCCCCCTGCGAGGCGCCAACGCCCAGGCGTCGTTCGAGATCGAGGGCCAGCCCGAGGTGGACCGATCCCAGCAGAGCGTGGCCGAGCTCAACTCCGTCTCGCCCGGATACCTGCGCACCGCCGGGCTGCGGCTGCTGGCGGGGCGCGACTTCGACGCCACCGACGGCCCCGACTCGCCGCCCGTGGCGCTCATCAGCGAATCGGCGCGGCGTTTCTGGGGCGATCGCGACCCGGTGGGCACGCGCGTGAACCTGGGCAGCTCGGTCACGGTGGTCGGCGTCGTGTCCGATGCGAGGCGCCGCTCGCTCGACCTTCCGCCGCAGCCGGCCGTGTACCTGCCTTACGAGCAGTTCACGCTGCCCTTCATGGGCGTGGTGGTGCGGAGCGCGCGCGGCACCGCCGCCACCGCGTCGGCCGTGAAGGCCGCGGTGGCCGAGCTCGATCCGGACCTGCCAGTGGGCAACGTGCTGACCATCGAGCGGATCATCGACGAGTCGACCGGGCAGCCGCGATTCCGGTCGTTTCTCATCGCCAGCTTTGCGGGCCTCGCGCTGCTGCTGGCGGCGGTGGGCGTGTACGGCCTCATCAGTTTCACGGTAGCGCAGCGCGTGCCGGAGATCGGGGTGCGGCTGGCGCTGGGCGCCAGCCCGTGGCAGGTGTTCCGGCTGGTCATCGGCGGGGGCGTCAAGCTCGCCGTCGCCGGCGTCGCCATCGGCCTGGCCGCGGCGTGGGCGGCCACCACGCTGCTCGCCAGCCTGCTCTACGACACGAGCGCCACCGACCCGGTGATCTACGGCTCGTTGTCGGCGCTGCTGCTGGCGATAGCGGCGCTGGCATGCTATGTTCCCGCTAGGCGCGCGATGCGGATCGACCCCATGACCGCGCTGCGATCGGAATAGCTCCCGTCTCCCGACTCCCGACCCCCGACTCCCGACCATGATCAAGCTGCAGAGCATCGAAAAGTCCTACCGGCACGGCCTCTCGCAGACCTTTGTCCTGCGGCGCGTTACCGCTGAGATCAACCAGGGCGACTTCGTGTCCATCATGGGTCCCTCGGGCGCGGGCAAGAGCACGCTGCTGCACATCCTGGGCATGCACGACAGCGCCTGGACCGGCGAGTACTGGCTGTACGACGACCCCATCCACCAGCTATCGGCCAAGGACCGCATGCGCCTGCAGAAGCAGCACATCGGCTTCGTGTTCCAGAGCTACCACCTGCTCGACAATCTCACGGTGTATGAGAACATCGACCTGCCACTCTCGTACCGCGACGTGAAGAAGGCCGAGCGCGAGGGCATGGTGGCCGACATCCTCGACCGCTTCAACATCGTGGGCAAGAAGGATCTGTTCCCCAACCAACTGTCGGGCGGCCAGCAGCAACTGGTGGCCATCGCCCGCGCCGTGGTGGCCAAGCCCACGCTGATCCTGGCCGACGAGCCCACGGGCAACTTGCACACCGACCAGGGCAAGGAGATCATGGAGCTGTTCCGCCGGCTCAACGAGGGCGGCACCACCATCGTGCAGGTGACCCACTCACAGGCCAACGCCGCGTACGGCCGCCGCGTGATCAACCTCAAGGACGGCTGGATCGTCGATGAGGGCTGATCCGGCGCCACGCATCCTGATCGCCGACGACCAGGCCGACGTGATCGAGGCCCTCCGGCTGCTGCTCAAGCCCGAGGGCCTGGTCATCGACACGGCCGCCTCGCCCGCGCAGCTCCTCCGGGCGCTCGAGCTGAAGGACTACGACGTCGTCCTGATGGACCTCAACTACGCGCGCGACACCACGTCTGGCGATGAGGGCCTGGATCTGCTGCAGCGCATCCGTTCGGCCGACGAGTCGCTGCCGGTGGTGGTGATGACGGCCTGGGGATCGGTGCAGGTGGCCGTGGAGGCCATGCGCCGCGGCGCCCGCGACTTCATCCAGAAGCCGTGGGAGAACGAGCGGCTGCTCTCGATCGTCCGCACGCAGACCGAGCTGGGCCGGGCCATCCGCCGCGGCCAGCAGCTCGAGGCCACCAACCAGGCGATGATGTCCGATCGGCGCTCGCCGATCCTCGCCGAGTCGCCGGCGATGCGCCCCGTGCTGGAGATGGTGGCGCGCGTCGGGCCCTCCGACGCCAACGTGCTCGTGACCGGCGAGAACGGCACGGGCAAGAGCCTGGTGGCGCAGGCGCTGCACCAGGTGTCGCCGCGCGCCGGGCGTCCCATGGTCACCGTGAACGCCGGCGGCATGGCCGAGGGGGTGTTCGAGTCGGAGCTCTTCGGCCACATCAAGGGCGCCTTCACCGACGCCAAGGCCGACCGCGTCGGCCGCTTCGAGCTGGCCGACGGCAGCACGCTGTTCCTGGACGAGATCGCCAACGTGCCGATGACGCAGCAACAGAAGCTGCTGCGCGTGATCGAGACCGGCGAGTTCGAGCGGCTGGGATCGTCGAGAACGCGCAAGGTGAGCGTGCGGCTGATCTCGGCCACCAATGCCGACCTCAATGCCGAAGTGGCGGCCGGCCGCTTCCGCCAGGACCTCTACTTCCGGCTCAACACCATCGAGATTCACCTGCCGCCGCTGCGCGACCGGCGCGAGGACATCCCCCTGCTCGCCCGCCACTTCCTGCGCCAGCACGCCCAGCGGTACCGCAAGGTGATCTCGGGGTTCGACCCGGCGGCGCTGCAGGTGCTGATGGACCACCGCTGGCCCGGCAACGTCCGCGAGCTCGACCACTCTGTCGAGCGCGCGGTGCTGATGGCCGGCGGCCCCACGGTGCGCGCGGCCGACCTCGGGGTGCGCCCCGACGGCGGATCCGCGGCACGGCTCGAGGACATGAGCCTCGAGGAGGTGGAGGCCTTCCTCATCAAGAAGGCGATGGCGCGCTACAGCAACGTGAGCCACGCCGCCCGCGCCCTCGGCCTCTCGCGCAGCGCCCTTTATCGTCGCCTGGAGCGGTATAAGCTCTAGCCGTGTGGAGACGGCTTCGCCTCGATCGGCAGATCCTCCTGCTCACGCTGGGCGCCGGCGCCCCCGGCGCCGTGACGGCGCTCTGGATCCTGTGGACCGAGCCCTACACCCCCAAGGTGCAGTGGACGCTGACGGTGCTGATCGTCGCCGTGCTCTTCGGCCTCGCCGCCTCGGTGCGCACGCGCGTCGTCGTGCCCCTGCAGACGCTGGCCAACCTGCTGGCCGCGCTTCGTGAAGACGACTTCTCCATCCGGGGCCGCCTCCGCCCCGGCTCCGCCAAGGCCTCGTCGGGCCACGGCGCCCAGGGACGCGCCGCCAATCCGGACGATCCACTCGGCGCCGCCCTGGTCGAAGTCAACGCCCTGGCCGAGACCCTGCACGAGCAGCGCCTCGGCGCCGTGGAGGCCACCGCCCTGCTCCGCACGGTGATGGAGCAAATCGACGTGGCGGTGTTTGCCTTCGACGCCGGGCACCACCTGCGCATGGTCAACCGCACCGGCGAGCGGCTGATGGGTCGGAGCATGGAGCACATGCTGGGACGCACGGCCGATGAGCTGGGGGTCACCGACTGGTTCGGCGAGGCGCCGCGGGTGGTGGACGTGGCGCCCCCCGGCGGCGGGGGGGGGCGCAGGGGGGGGGGGCGCCCCCCCAGGCCCCTGTGGGGGGGGCCCCCCTGGGGTGGGGGGGGCGGGGGGGGGGGGTGGCGGCGGCGGCGGGGGGGGGGGGCGCGGGCCGATGGGAGGTGCGCCGCACCACGTTCCGGCTGGGCGGGCTCCCCCACGACCTGCTGGTACTGTCGGACGTGAGCCGTCCCCTGCGCGAGCAGGAGCGGCAGGCGTGGCAACGCCTCATTCGCGTGATCGGCCACGAATTGGGCAACTCGCTGGCCCCGATCAAGTCGATCGCCGGCAGCCTCGAGACGCTGGTGCAGCGCGATCCGCCCCCCGCCGACTGGCGCGACGACGTGCGCAAGGGGCTGCAGGTGATTGCTTCGCGCACCGACTCGCTGAGCCGCTTCACCGGCGCCTACGCGCGGCTGGCGCGGCTCCCCGCGCCGCGCCTCGCGCCCGTCGTCCTCAAGCCGCTGCTGCGGCGGGTGGCCGGGTTCGACACCAGGGTGCCGGTGCAGATTCACCCCGGCCCCGACGTCACGGTGGACGCCGACGCCGATCAACTCGAGCAGTTGCTGATCAACCTGATCCGCAACGCGGCGGACGCGTGCCTCGAGGCGGGTGGCGGCACGGTGGGCGTGGGCTGGCGACGCGTGCGGGCGGGCCTGGAGATCTGGGTCGAGGACGAAGGGCCAGGCCTGTCGAACACCGCCAACCTCTTCGTGCCGTTTTTCACCACCAAGCCGGGCGGCTCGGGCATTGGCCTGGTGCTGTGCCGGCAGATCGCCGAGGGCCACGGCGGCTCGCTCGCGCTCGAGAACCGCAAGGACACGCGCGGGTGCCGGGCCACCCTCACGCTGCCCGAATAGGCCGTTGGTAGGCGGCGCTCCGCGCCGTGGGCCTTCGGTGGGCGCCGCTTCGCGGCGTGGGAAGTCCCACCCGCAGGGCTTACCGAAGGCTGACGGAACGCCCACCGCCGGCCGTGGCCGGCGGCCCTATTTCACCAATTCGTCGATGAGGAACACGTCCGTCAGGAGGGCGCGGACGTGGATGGAGGCGTTGAGGTTGTCCACCAACTGCGAGCTGATGCCCTTCTGTGAGATCACCATGCGGAGCGCCGCCTGGGTGTCGGCGGCGTCACGCGCGAGCACGGCCAGGAAGCCGTCGATGGCGCCGGCCGGCCCGTGGCCGGTCACCTCGGCGAACTTCCGGTAGAACTCGGCGAGGCCCGTGAGGGCCTCGTCGAAGCGCTTCAGGTGGTCGCGGAGCTGCCCGCTGTTGTCAGCACCCTCGTCTGTGGCAAAGCCCTTGGCGGCGTACCCGAGCATCAACTCGTAGCCGCCCTCGATGGCCTCGATGCGCCTGGCTCGCTCTTCGCGAGCGGCCTCAGGCGACATCTGACCCGGGCTTGGAGCCCTCGGGAACCCAGCGATCGGGATCGTGGTTCTCGAGGTATTCACGCCGCGTGATGGTGCCGAACAACATCGCCTTCGTCACCCACAGCTTCTCGGGCCGCAGCGCGAAGTAGATGTGGGCAATCACCAGGCCCACGAAGCCCACGCCCATCAGGCCGTGGCCCACATAGGTGAGGCCCCAGGTGACGTCGCTCATGATGTAGGGGTTGCGCGGGACGATGTTGGTGCGGACGCGCCACATCATGAGCACGCCGGTCACCACCACCACGAGGCCGGCCACCATCACCGCCACGTGATACAGGCGATTGCCCAGCGGGTACTTGCCCGGCCGCGGGCCCGGCAGGTCTTCGCGGCCGAACTCGCGCGCCAACTCGATCTTGATCTCCGGGATGTCCTTCGGTCCCACCCAGATGGACCAGAAGTCCATGAAGAAGGTGGCATGCACGATGTGGAACATGATCGAGGCGGTGAGCAGGATGCCGGCCATCCAGTGCCACTCCACCCAGGCGAACTGCACGCCGACGATGGGCAGGAAGGCCGTGAAGAGCAGCGCCAGCATGGCAAACGCCATCACCCAGTGGAACATCCGCGCCACGAACGAGTGGCGGGTGATGTGGGCGGGCAAGTCCTTCCGCTCGGCCTCGAGCTGGTCCACCTCGGCGGCGCCCCGCTTGTGGTGCTGCGAGAACAGCATGTAGCTGCCGTGCGCCAACAGGAACAAGAGGCCGCCGACGAGCGACGCCCAGAACAGATCCCACGAGATGTGGATGAGAACCGACTCACCCCATGGGTTGCGCGCCCAGCTTAAGAGGTCCATTCAGCCGCTCCTCGAATGGCCCGCTTCACCAGCGCCTTCACCAGCGGAATCTTGTAGGCGTTGTGGCGAAGGGGCTCGGCGCCCTGCACCGCCATGTCGGCGGCCATGTCGGCCGTGGTCTTGTCGCGCGCCTTGCCCTTGATGGCGGCCTCGACCGCGGCCAGGTGGTGCGGCCGCGCCGACACGCCGTTCACCACCAGTCGCGCGTCGGCGATGGTGCTGCCCGACATGTTGAAGGAGGCGGCGATGTTGACCAGCGCGAAGTCCCATACCTGGCGGTCGCGCACCTTCTCGAAGTAGTGCGCCTTGCCGGCCCAGGTGGCGGGGATGCGGATGGCGGTGAGCAGGTCACCCGGCCGCAGCACCGTGAGCCGCGTGATGTCGGTGCCGGGGCCGATGAAGAACTGCTCGGCCGGCACGACCTCCTCGCCGCGGGAGCGGCGAATCACCATCGAGGCGTCGAGCGCAATCAGCGCCGGCGCCGTGTCGGACGGGTTCACCGCCACGCAGCGATCGGCGTCGAAGATGGCGTGCTCGCGGTTCAAGGACGTCGGCGTGTCCGCGTAGCAGATGTTGCCGCCCGCGCGGTAGCACGGCCAGCCGGCCCGGTAGTACCAGCAGCGGGCGTCCTGCGCCACGTTCCCGCCCACGGTGCCCTGGTTGCGAATCTGCGGCGAGGCCACGATCAGCGCGGCCTCGGCCAGCAGCGGGAACCGCTCCTTCACCAGCGCGTGGGTCGCAATCTCGGTGAGGGTGGTCATGGCGCCAACCTCCAGGCCGCCCGCGGCGTCCTTGATGCCGCGCAGCTCGCCCACGCCGCCGAGATCGATCACCACCTTGGGCCGCTCGATGCGGTCCTTCAGCCAGTCGAAGGTGTCCATGCCGCCGGCCATCACCCAGGCATCGGCGCCATGGCGATCCAGGATCCCCAGCGTGTCGGCCACGCTGGCGGGCTGAAAGAGCTCGAAGGCCGGCATTACATCGCGAATCGGGGGCATTGTCGGACTCCTCCTAGATGAACGCCGTCAACGGCTCATACGCGCGCTTGCCCTCTTGCAGGGCCGCCGCAATCATTTCGGTATGCACCGGCGTGCGGGTGAGCAACCCATCGCCCACCGCGTCGGCCAGCGCGCACATAATCACCGCCGAGCCCGCGCCAATCGACGGCTCGCCAATGCCCTTGGCGCCCACCGGGTTGGTCGGATCTGGCAGTTCCACGGCACTCCACACCATCTTCTCGGGCATGTCGAGGATCGTCGGCGGCTTGTGGTGGTGCAGCCGCTTGCCGACCAGCGCCCCGTAGTGCGGGTCGAAGGCCATCTTCTGGCTCCGGATGTGGCCGATGCCCTGGATGCTGCCGCCGTTGATCTGGCCGCCCAGGTTGGCGGGGTGCAGCACGGTGCCCACGTCCACCACCGAGGCGTAGTCGACGATGCGGTAGACGCCCGTTTCGATGTCGACCTCGACTTCGGCAAACGACACCATGAACGAGTAGGTGGATCCGTTGCGCGGCAGGTTGTCGCGCGCCACGCCCACGAGGCCGGTGCCCTTCACCGCCGCCGCCGACGTCTTCGTCATGGCGTTGATTTCCTTCGGCACCTCGGTGGCGTCGTAGATGCCGCCGAGCTGAATGGCGCGCTCCGCGGCCTTCGCGAACGTCATGCCCCGGCCGGGGTTGCCCTTGCGGAACACGCGGCCGTTGGCCATGTCGTAGTCTTCAGGCCTGCCGCCCAGGTCCTTGGCGGCAATCTCCTGGAGCTTCCTGCGCAGGTCCATGCCCGTCGCGTGGTTGGCGCGCGTGTGGGCGTAGGTGGTCTGGCTGCCCGCCTGGATAGAGCTCCACGGCAGGTGGTTGGCGGTGTTGCCCCAGATGATCACGCAGTCTTCCCAGGGCATGTTCACCATCTCGGCGGTCACGCGCGCCGTGTCGGCGAACGACTCGGTGCCGAGGTTGCCGATGCCCTGGTGGATGTAGAGCTTGCCATCGGGCTTGACCACGCACAGGCCGTCCACACCGATGGATCCGGCCGTGTAGGCGCCGGTGGCCACGGCCACGCCGGTCACCTTGCTGCCCACGCGCTGGCCGCTCTTCTTCTTCTTCTCTTCCCAGTTGAAGAGCGCGGCGCCCTTGTCGAGCGCTTCCTTCACGAAGGCGCTCGTCACCCTCTGCCGCGGCCGGTTGCCCGGCGCCGGGGCCCCCGCCGGTGGCGGCGGCAGCAACCCGAACTCCGCCGGCCCGGACGGCCCGTTGATCTTGCGGATCTCCACCTGGTCGACGCCGAGCTTGCGCGCGCCCTCGTGGATGAGCGGCTCGAACATCACCGGGCCCTGCACGCCGCCCGGGGCACGCTGCGCCGCCGGCGGCGGCGTGTTGGTGGCCACCGAGATGCCGCGGAACCGCATGTTGGGCACCTGGTAGCAGAGCGACGCCAGGTTGGCCGACGTCGCGGCGTCGCCCTGCCGGCGGTACGGGCCGCTCGCCTCGACGATGAAGGTGTCGATGGCGGTGACGCGGCCGTCCTTCTTGAAGCCGATCTTCGTCCATCCCTGGTAGCCCGGGCGCTGGCGGCCGATGTAGGTCTCTTCCTCGCGCGAGATGCGCATCATCACGGGACGGCCGTTGAGCTTCTTTGACATCAACCCCGGGATGGCCATGGTCTGCGCGCCCGGAATCTTGCTGCCGAAGCCGCCGCCCGTGTACTCGCCGATGAGCACGAGCTCGTCGGGCTTGATACCCATCCAGCCGGCCACCGACGCCACCGTGCGTACCAGGCTCTGGGTCGACATGTGCACGTAGCACTTGCCGTTCTGCCAGTACGCCATCGCCGAGCGCGACTCGAGAGTCACGTGCGGGGTCGTCTGCTGCTGGATGTCGCGCTCGATGATGAGGTCGGCTTCCTTGAACCCCGCCTCGATGTCGCCGATCTGCAGCAGGTCCTGGTGGGCGGCGTTGCTCGGGAACTTGCCCTGGTCGACCATCGCCATGTCTTCGGCGGTCCACTTCAGGGTCTTCATGTTCGGCGCGGCAAACACGTTGCCTTGCGAGCGGGCGTTCGGGCCGTCGGGACGCAGCGACTCGAGCGGGTCGATCACGAAGGGCAGCGGCTCCCAGTCGATGACGATGCGCTCGATGGCATCGGCGGCGATCTCCTCGCTGTCGGCGGCCAGGGCGAGGATGGGCTCGCCTTCATACACCGGCTCGTTGGTGAGGGCTACCTCGCCCGGGATGGGCGGCCCGGCCGGCGGCGCCGCGGGCGCACCCGCTGCACCCGCTGCACCCGCTGCACCTGCTGCACCTGCTGCACCTGCTGCACCCGCCGCACCCGCCGCCGGCGCTGGACGTGCCGCGGGCGGCGGCCCTGGCGGCGTCTGGGCCGGCAGGTCGTCGGCCGTCAGGATGCCGTGCACGCCGGGCATGGCCAGCGCGGCGCTCGCGTCGATGCGGCGCACCTTCGCGTGCGGGCGCGGGCTCAGCAACAGCTTGACGAACACCATGCCCTCGCCGCGGTAGTCTTCCGCGTACTTGGCGCGGCCGGTGACCTTGGCCACCATGTCTGGCGTGACGTAGTTCTTGCCGATGAGTTTGTAGTCAGCCATCTACGCCCCCCGCGACAGTTCGGCCGCGTGCATCATCACGTCGAGAATCTTGCTGTAGTCCGCGCACCGGCACAGGTTGCCGGAGATGCCGTGCGCCAGCTCGGCGCGCGTGGGATTGGGGTTGGTCTTGAGGAACCCCGCCGTGGCCATCACGAAGCCCGGCATGCAGAAGGCGCACTGGAAGCCCTGGCCCTGCACCACGGCCTGCTGCACCGGGTGCAGCGTGCCATCGGGCTTGGCGAGGCCCTCGATGCTCACCACCTTCTTGCCGCGCACGCTGTGGGTGAGCACCGAGCACGAGTAGTGCGGCACATCGTCCACGAGCACGGTGCAGGCGCCGCACTCGGAGCGGTCGCATCCGAGCTTGGTGCCGGTGAGGCCCAGCTTGTAGCGCAGGGTCATGGCCAGCGTTTCGTTCTTCATCACGTCGACGCGGCGGTCCTGCCCGTTCACGTTCAAGGTGATGAGACGCTCCACCGATCCGGGCATCGACGTCTCGTTCTGCCCGAGTATCGTCGTGCGGAACAGGTAAGCCGAGGTCGAGACCGTGGCGCCTGCCGCGATCACGCCCTTGATGAAGTTCCTACGCGAGTGCCCTGGCTGGTGGCCCTGGGCTTCTGCCATGCCGTCTTGACTCATAGAGTCCAACCCCCCGATTAGGTGCAAATAATAGCACCAACTTAGCCGCGCCGAACGCGTCCTTCGGCCGCCCGGACTAATCGATCGCGCACCGCCAACCCCAACCCTGAGGCATCGATGGCAGAAGCGAAGATCATGCTGACGCCTGCCTGGTCGAGTTGGCGGAGCGCGGCGAACAGCTCGCGCGCCGCCCGCTCGGGCGACCGGCGGGCCCCGTAGGCCTGGGTCACCACGCGGCCAGTCGCGGCCAGCCCGGCAATTGCCGGGGCCAGGGCCAGCAGATCCTCGTCGGGAGCCAGGACGCCCACCTTCACGCCCGACGCCGCCGCCGACCGGATATCGGCCGCCAGCCGCGCCACGACCGCCGCCGGCTCCCCTTCAAACAGCGTGAGGGGGGTGTCGGGCGAGTAGTGCTTGAGCATCTGGCCCGGCGCCAGCTGGGCCGCGTCCCCGGCGTCGAACCGCTCGGCCATCTCCACCTCGGGCACCACGGCCCGCACCTGTTCCAACGTGAGCCCGCCCGGCCGGCGCACCACGGGCGGCGTCACCGTGAAATCCACGATGGTCGATTCCAGCCCGATGTCGGCGGGTCCGCCGTCCAGCACCAGTTCGATTCGGCCTTCGAGGTCGGCCAGCACGTGCGCGGCCGTGGTCGGGCTGGGCCGCGAGAAGCGGTTGGCGCTGGGCGCCGCCACCGGCACGCCGGCGGTCTCCATCAGCGCGCGCGCCACGCGGTGCGCCGGCACGCGCACGGCCACGCTTGGCCGCCCGGCCGTCACGATGTCGGGCACCGCCGGCTTCTTCGGCAGAATCAGCGTGAGGGGGCCGGCCCAGCAGGCCAGCGCCAGCGCGCGGGCGCCGGGCGGCACGCTCGAGGCCACCAGTCCCAACTGCCCGATGTGCGCGAGGTGCACGATGAGGGGATCGGTGGCCGGCCGCTCTTTCGCGGCGAAGATCTTCGCCACCGCCACCGGGTCGAGTGCGTTGGCGCCCAGGCCGTACACCGTCTCGGTGGGAAACGCCACGAGCGCGCCGGCGCGCAGCGCGGCTCCCGCCTCCTCGATGGCGGCCGGGTCGGGGCGCTCGGGGTCAACCGTCAGCACGCGCGTGGGGATGGTCATGGCTCCAGCATCAGGGCGTTGGTGCCGAGCACCAACTCGATCACCCGACTATAGCTCCGCACGCCTTCCTCCACGCCCTGCGACTTGAGCAGGCGATCGTAGGTGACCCACGCCGCCTGCTCCACCGGCCGCACCATCGCCTGCAGGCGCTGGTTGATCGCCGCCTGGTCCGCCCTGGGCCCGGGGCCGAGCGCCGCCAGCACCAGCCCGCGCGTCACCGGCTGTAATTGGTTGGCGGCTTCAAAGGTGAGTTCGAGCCACGCCGAGTACTGGGACGCCGGGTCGGCGGCGAGCGCCGCCAACAGCCCCACGTAGCTGGCGTCCGACTCGGGCGCATAGCCGGCCACGTGAGCCCACTCGTGCGCCAGCACCATGGGACGCTCGGGCCCGGTGAGGTCGGGATTCACCAGCGTCTCCAGGAAGAAAGGCGCCAACATGCCGCTCACCCCTGACGCGCGGAAGAACGGTGACAGCAGCGTTGGCTTGGGCAGCGAAGGCACCGTCGCCCGCGGACGGCCCAACCGGCGCTCCACTTCGTCCAGCCACTCCCCCCCGGCGGCGGGCACCTCGTGGAGGGCCGGCAACCCGGCCGGGGGGGGGGGGCCATGGTTGCGATTGGCCTCCCCCACGGCGCGCTCCGCCAGCGCCCGCACGGCCGCCGGCGTCACGCGCGACGGGTCAAACCTCAGCAGCGATTCGAGCGGGGGGCGCGCGTAGTTGAATCCCCACGCCGCCAGGAACCAGAGGTAGACGGCGGCGATCGCGGACACCGTGGTCCCCAGGCCGCGCAGCACGGGCCACAGCGAGCGCGCCTTGCGCGCGCGCCTGACGGACCACCACCAGCCACCCACCCAGGCCACGGCCACGGCCACGATGGCCACGTCGAACAGGGCCACGGGCGACTGGTTCGACGCGAACGTGAGATTGGATTGGATGAAAGGATAGAGGCGGGCCGCGTAGGCTCGCTCCACGACCGTCGCCGGAACCCTCACGGCCGCGGCCACGGCGGCCGCGGCGATTACACTGATTTTGAAGAGAGATGTCGCAGAGGGTTTCATCCACAGATTACGCAGGTTACGCAGATTCTCGTTTTCCTAAAGACCCAAGAAAAAGCACATCTGTGTAATCTGTGTAATCTGTGGATAACTTCCGATACTCCCCATCCGCGTAATCAATTGGTCGGGATGCCGGGATTCGAACCCGGGACCTCCTGCACCCCAAGCAGGCGCGCTAGCCAGGCTGCGCTACATCCCGTCAGAACCTGATCTTACTTCTTCTTCGCCCCTCTTTTCCGGGGCGCCTGGGGCGGCACCAACTCGAGATCCGCCACCGTGCGCCGGTCGTCCGACAACATCCGCAAGATCGCCTGCAACCCGCTGCGGACGTTCTTCAGGCGGTCGCGCACCCGGTCGCCCAGAATGTCTTCCACCCGCACCGTCGTCCCGTCGCCCTGGCTCCCGCCGTCCTCATCGAGCCGGCGCCGCGCGCCCGACAGCGTGAGGCCCTCGTCGAAGACGAGCTGCTTGATCCGGAGAACCAAATCGACGTCCGCGCGGCGGTAAAGCCGCTGGCCGCCGCTGCCCGGCACGAAGCCGATCTGCGGGAACTCAGCCTCCCACGACCGCAGGACGTAGGGCTGGACCTGCACCACTTCGCAGACTTCCGCTGCCTTGAACAGCTCGCGCTTTGGTGCAGCCATCGGAGCGGTTTCCAGTGCAGGAGTATAACACGCGCCCCGGCGGCCCTACTTGCGCCGGTCGTGCGTGCCGGGCTTGCGCTGCGGGCGCCCCGTCTTGCGCGCCTCGGCCTTGGCCGCCTTGCCTGACGGACCCGATTTCCCCACCCGCCGGCCGCCCACCCGCTTGTCGGCGCGGCCGCGGGTCTGGATGCGAATGGGGGTGCCCTCGAAGCCGTACGCCTCCCGCAGCCGGTTCTCGAGGAACCGCTCGTACGAGAAGTGCAGCTTCGCCACCGTGTTGGTGAACAGCACGAACGTGGGCGGCGCCACGCCGGTTTGCGCCGCGTACATCACGCGCACGTTGCGCGTGCTGCCGGTCACGGGCGGGTGGGCCGTGGTCAGCTTCTCGAAGAACCGGTTCAACTCGCCGGTGCCCACGCGCGTGCGCGCCGACGCCGACACCTTGTCCACGGTCTCCAGCAGCTTCGGCGTGCGCTCGCCGGTGGACGCCGAGATGTGCAGGATGGGCGCGTAGTCGAGGAACTTCAGGTGGTGGCGCACCTTCGCGTCAAACACCTTCGACGCATCGGGGCCCTGCTCTTTCATCAGGTCCCACTTGTTGGCCGCGATGATGATGCCGCGGCCCGCGTCGTGCGCCGCCCCGGCGATGGCGCCGTCCTGGTCGGTGGGGCCCACCGTGGCGTCGATGACGAGCACCACGACGTCGGCCCGCTCGATGGCCCGGCGCGCCAGCATCACGCTGACGGTCTCGACCTGCCCCGACTTCGACACCTTGCCCGGCCGCCGGATGCCGGCCGTGTCGACGATGCGAAACTGGCGGCGGTGCCAGGTGAGGATCGAATCCACCGAGTCGCGCGTGGTGCCCGGGACGTCGGACACGATCATCCGCTCTTCTTTCAGCAGCCGGTTCACCAGCGACGACTTGCCCGCGTTGGGACGGCCCACGATGGCGATGGCCGTCTCGGCGGAGTCGGCCTTGCCCACCGCGCCCGGCTCTCCTTCCTCGTCGTCGAGCTCGCCGGATGCGGCCGCCTCGGGCCGCCGCGACTGCGGCAGCGCGGTGACGATGGCGTCGAGCAGCTCGCCCACCGATTGCCCGTGCTCGGCGCTGATTTCCACGACCGGGTCGAATCCCATCCGGTACAGCTCGAGCGCCCCGTCGCGCGCGCGGCGGTCGTCCATCTTGTTGATGGCGAGGATGCACGGTGCGCCCGAGTCGCGCACGGCCGAGGCAATGTCCTGGTCGCCGGGGATGAGCCCTTCACGGCCATCCACCACGAACACAATCAGGTCGGCGGAGGCCAGCGCGCGCTGACCGCGCGCCACCACCAGCTCGTGGAGCGGGTCCTCGCTGGCCCCAAACAACCCGCCGGTGTCGGTGAGATCAAAGCGCGCATCCCCCCACACCGCCGGGTACGTGATGACGTCCCTCGTCGTCCCGGCAATGGCGGTGACGATCGACCGGCGCGTGCCGGTCAGCCGGTTGAACAGGGTGGACTTCCCCACGTTCGGGCGGCCAACCAATACGACCTGGGGGAGATGCTTCTGCGACACGATCTCCCCTATCTTACCGTTGTACAAGGGCTTGCACGACGCCAGGCCTA
>CAYJPQ010000025.1:0-4392 GCA_964372085.1 uncultured Bifidobacteriaceae bacterium
GTGTGGAACCCCCGTGTGGAACCCCCGTGTGGAACCCCGTGTGTTACCTCGCTATACTCCCCCGCATGTTGCGCTTGGTCCCACTCGTCCCCCTCGTGTCGCTGCTGGCCCTGGCGGTCGCGGTTCCCTCTTCTCAATCTCGCGCTTTCGTCGTCACCGGCGCCCAACTCGCTGATGGCACCGGCGGCGCGCTTCGCGCCGGGGCCGTGCGGGTTGAGGGCGACACGATTACCGCCGTCGGCGCAGTGACCCCGCGGCCCGACGAGACCGTGGTGGACGGCACGGGCCTGGTGCTCGCGCCGGGGTTCATCGATGCGCACAACCACTCCACCGAGGGCTTGCTCAACGAGCCGGCCGCCATCACGCAGGTGTCGCAGGGCATCACCACGCTGGCCGTCGGGCAGGACGGCAGCTCGCCGTGGCCGCTCCCGGGCTACGTCGCGCGCCTGCGCGCGGACCCGCCGGCCGTCAACGTGGTCGTGCTCGCCGGCCACGCGACCATCCGCCGCCTGGTGATGGGTGACGACTACAAGCGCACGTCTCTCCCCGCCGAACATGCGCGGATGCGCTCGCTGGTGGACCAGGCCATGGCGGAAGGCGCCATGGGACTGTCGTCGGGGCTCGAGTACGAGGTGGGCAGCTACGCCGGCATCGAAGAGGTCATCGAGATGGCCCGCGCGGCCGGCGCCAAGGGCGGCTTCTACATCTCGCACATCCGCGACGAGGCCGACCTCACGATGGATGCCGTGAGGGAAGCCATCGCCATCGGCGAGCGCGCGAAGCTGCCCGTGCAGATCACGCACATCAAGCTCGGCACGGTGGGCGTCTGGGGCAAGGCGGCCGAGGTGGTGGCGCTCGTCGAGGCCGCGCGCAGCCGCGGCGTGGACGTGACCGCCGACGCGTACCCGTACCTGGCCTGGCAGTCCACGCCCCGAGTGCTGATCCCGAACAAGAAGTACGACGATCCGGTGAGCGTCAGGCGCGGGCTCGACGACATCGGCGGCGCAACGAACGTGCAGATCACCCGCTGGAAGGCGTATCCGCAACACGTCGGCAAGCGTCTGGACGAGGCCGCGCGGGCCGAGGGCATCTCCGACATCGAGGCATACATCCGCTTCGCCGCGGATGAAGGCGCGGGCATGATCGGCCACGCGATGGTCGAGTCCGACTTGCGCACCTTCTACCAGCAGCCGTGGGTGATGGTGGCGAGCGATGGCGGGATTGCGAACAACCATCCGCGGGGGGCCGGCACCTTCCCGCGCGTGCTCGGGCTCTACGTCCGCGAGAAGCAATGGATGACGCTGCCCGAGGCCATCCGCAAGATGACCTCGATGCCGGCGGCGCGGCTCGGCCTCGAGGACCGGGGCGCCCTGCGCCCGGGCATGAAGGCCGACCTCGTGCTCTTCGACCCGAAGAAGGTGACCGACCACTCAACGTTCGAGGAGCCACGCGCGCTCTCGACCGGCATCGCGAGGGTGTGGGTCAACGGCGGCCTCGTCTGGACAGGCGGCGCGCCCGGCGCCGAGCGCGCGGGGCGCGTGCTGACCCGGTAACACCCCGCCCAGACGGTCGGCAGTCATGTATGCGTTTATTAACTTGAAATTTAGTATCGCTGATACTATTTTTCAATCATGATCCAAATCGAGAGACCAACCTATGGTCGACAGATTCAAGAAGCCTTGGCTCAATTCAGGGTCACCGCCCTCCTCGGCCCCCGCCAGGGCGGCAAGACCACCTTGGCCCGGGCCCTGGCGCCCAGGCCAGAGGCGTACTTCGACCTTGAAGACCCCCTGGATCTGGCCAGGCTCGAAGCCCCCCGGCACGCGCTCGGCGCGCTCACGGGATTGGTTGTCATCGACGAGATCCAGCGTCGGCCCGACCTCTTCCCGCTGCTGCGCGTACTCGCGGACCGCCCCGATACGCCGGCCCGTTTCCTCATCTTGGGCAGCGCCTCGCTGGACCTGGTGAAGGGCGTGTCCGAATCGCTGGCCGGCCGCGTGGGCTTCGTGGACCTCGCCGGTTTCGATGGCACGGAGGTCGGCTTCGAACGGCTGGACACGCTGTGGCTCCGCGGCGGATTCCCGGACTCGTTCCTGAGCGACTCCGACGAGGCGAGCCTGGGCTGGCGGCAGCAATTCATCCGCACGTTTCTCACCCGCGACATCCCGCAGATGGGGATCACCATTCCCTCGGAGCAACTGCGCCGCTTCTGGCTCATGGTCGCCCACTATCACGGCCAGTCCTGGAACGCGTCGGAGATCGCCGGCTCGCTGGGGATCAACTACAAGACGGCGCAGCGCTACCTCGACATCCTGGTCGGCGCCTTCATGATCCGGTCGTTGCCATCCTGGACCGAGAACTTGGGCAAGCGCGTGCGCAAGGCGCCGAAGATCTACCTGCGAGACAGCGGCATGTTTCACGCGCTGCAGCGGATTGGCTCGATGCTGGAACTCCAGTCTCACCCCAAGCTCGGTGCTTCGTGGGAAGGGCTGGCGCTCGAACATGTCCTGCGCATCCTCCGGGTCGAACCAGGCGAGGCGTTCCATTGGGCCACCCACGGTGGCGCCGAACTGGACCTCATGGTCGTTCGCGGCGGACGGCGGTGGGGCTTCGAGATCAAGTACGCGGACGCGCCCCGCGCGACCAAGTCCATGCGCGCCGCCCTCGCCGACCTGAAATTGGAGCGCCTGTTCGTGATCCATCCGGGGGACACCGACTACGCGCTGGACGACCGGATTCAGGTGGTGGGCCTACCCAACATCGCCGGCCTGGGCGGCCGGCTCGCTGGCTAGCCCGCCCGTTTCGTGTGGAACCCCCGTGTGGAACCCCCGTGTGGAACCTCCGTGTGGAACCTCCGTGTGGAACCCCCGTGTGGAACCTCCGTGTGGAACCTCCGTGTGGAACCTCCGTGTGGAACCCCCGTGCTACGCTACCTCCACTATGCGCAGACCATCCCTGCTTCTGCTGATTGGCGTCGTCGCATCGACATCGCTCCTGGCGCAGACGCCCACCCGCCAGCCCGACTGGGCGAAGGTGGACGAAGAGACGATGCGCCACTTCCAGGCCATCCTCAGGATGGACACCACCGACCCGCCGGGCGGCGAGAAGCCGGCGGTCGACTACCTCAAGCAGGTGCTCGAGGCCGAAGGCATCCCGGTGAAGGTGTTCGCCCTGCCCGACCAGGCGCACCGCCCCAACCTGGTGGCCCGCATCACGGGCACCGGCAAGCAGCGGCCCCTGCTGCTGTTGGGCCACACCGACACCGTGAACGTCGATCCCAAGAAGTGGTCGTTCCCGCCCTTCGGCGCCACGCGCGACGGCGGCTGGGTGTACGGCCGCGGCACCGTGGACGACAAGGACAACGTCGTCGCCAACCTGATGACCATGCTGATGCTGAAGCGCCTGAACGTGGCGCTTGACCGCGACGTGATCTTTCTGGCCGAGGCCGGTGAAGAGGGCGCCTCGAGGCTCGGCGTGCAGTTCATGGCCAACCAGCACTTCGCGGAGATCGACGCGGAGTTCTGCTACGCCGAGGGCGGCAACGTCACGCGCACCGGCGGCGCGGTGAAGTTCGCCTCGGTGCAGACGGTGGAGAAGATTCCCCGTGCCATCACCGTCACCGCGCGCGGCATCGCGGGCCACGGGTCGGTGCCGCTCGAGACCAACGCCCTCGCGCACCTCGGCGAGGCCGTGGGCGCCATCGCGGCGTGGACGCCGCCCATGCGCCTCAACGAAACCACGGCCGCCTACTTCAAGCGGTTGGCCACGGTGTCGTCGCCCGAAGAGGCGCAGCGCTATCGCGACTTGCTGAGCCCCGACCCGAAGATCTCGGGCCCCGCCGACCAGTACATGCGCAAGAACGAGCCGCGCCACTGGTCGATGCTGCGCACGTCGCTGTCGCCCACCATCATCAACGGCGGCTATCGCAGCAACGTGATTCCCTCCGAGGGCACGGCCACCATCGACACGCGCCTGGCGCCGGATGAAGACGCGGCGAAGTTCCTGGAACTGGTGAAGGGCGTCGTGAACGATCCCACCGTGGAAGTGAGCTACGGCGCGCGCGACACGCGCCCGCCCACGCCCGCCGCCAGGCTCGACTCCGACGCGTTCAAGGTGCTCGAGGCCAACATGACCAAGCACTACAACGCGGTGACGCTGCCCACCATGAGCACGGGCGCCACCGACATGGCCTACCTGCGCCAGAAGGGCATCCAGTGCTACGGCATCGGCCCGGCCCTCGACATCGAGGACGGCCCGAAGGGCTTCGGCGCGCACAGCGACCAGGAGCGCATCCTCGAAAGCGAGCTGCACCGCTTCGTGCGCTTCACTTGGGATGCAGTGGTCGGCTTGGCGGGCGCTAAGTAGCCAGGCCGTTCCACACGAAGGGTCCAC
>CAYJPQ010000025.1:4492-12671 GCA_964372085.1 uncultured Bifidobacteriaceae bacterium
ACGTTGGTTCCACACGTTGGTTCCACACGTTGGTTCCACACGTTGGTTCCACACGTTGGTTCCACACGGCGGCGCTGCAGGCCGCGCAGGGTTGCAAGAGGCCGGCGCTGATTCGGGGGAGACGCAGGGGTCACACGGTTACCGATCCACCGACAAGCTGATTGATCAGTGGGCGTTTGCCGCGCGGTATATGGGCTTGGGGCTTGGGGCTTGGGGTACCTCAAGACTCAGGACCCAGGCCTCAGGACAGCTTCTGCCCCCCCGCCATCGACGTGAACAGCTCGATGTGGCCGTTCACCACCCGCAGCCGCTCCTTCTCGTTCACGTCCATCGTCCACACGTCGCGCTCGGAGGTGCCGCCCAGGATGATGCCGTCGGAGCGCGACATCATGTGGATGCCCAGTCCGGGCTCGGCCGTCTGCGTGCGGTTGCCGCCGCTCGTGGCGTAGTTGCACTCCGCCTGCGGGATGAGCACGACGAGTTGGCCCTTGAGCGGCACCAGGTCGGCGTCGCCGAACAGCGCCTTGGCGCCCAGGCCCGTGCAGTTGACGACGAGCGACTCCGGGAGTGCCACCACGTCGCGGGGCGTCTCGAACTTGCGAATCACCACCGTGCCGCCGAACAACACGAAGTCGTGCATCAGGGCATCGAGATAAATCGACGGCTCGATGCGCATCTCGGCGCGGGCAATGCAGTACTTCGTGGCAAACGGGTGCTCGCCCGGCTGCAGCAGCTCGCGCGCGTCGGCCATGTCTTCGGGCATCAGCACGTTGCCGCCCCGTGCCGACTGCTCGTTGTCGGTGGGCGCGTAGTTGGTGATCCAGGAGATGCCGTACTTGGGGCCCACCAGCAGTTGCAGGCGCCGGTGCGCGATGCGGACGGCGGTGCGGAACTGCTCGTCAAACCCCGGCGGCCGTCGGGCGAAGTTCACCAGCCCCGACGTGGGCGTCCAGCCGGCCAGCGACATGTTCGACGTGGTGTCGGGCGGCACCGTGGCCGCGTAGATGGTGACGTCGAAGCCGTGGCGCTGCAGCTCCCGGGCCATCGTCAGGCCCACCACGCCGCTGCCCAGCACCGCCGCGCGGCGGTCGCCGTGCGCCATGGCCAGGTCGGTGGCCATCGCCGCGGTTCCCCACGCAAGCGACATGCCCGAGCCGCCATGCCCGAAGTTGTGGATCACCGTCTTGGCGTCGAGCTTGTCGGCTTTGAGCATGAAGCCCGAAGGCCGGTGCGGGCGGAGGCCAACGGTGGTGCGGATGATGCGATCGAACGACGCCTTCACCGGTGCCAGCACCACCGGCGGTCGCGTGGGCCTCGGTGCCACCTGTGGTTTGACGCCTTTCGGCGCGCAGGCATCAAGGGTGAATCCGGCGGCGGCCAGGCCGCCCAACTTCAGGAGTGCACGTCTGTCCATGCGAGAGATGATACTCCCGCTAAGGTGTCAGGAGGGCCGAGGATGTGCGCGTCCCGGCCCTCCTCACTCGTCCCGCAACACCACCAGCGGATCCACCCGCGACGCCCGCCACGCCGGCAGTAGGCTGGCCACCGCCGCGACAAGCGAGATGGTGAGCACAACGCCCGTAATCGTCACCGGGTCGCTGGGCTGCACGCCGAACAGCAGCGACGCAATCAGGCGATTCAGGGCGAAGGCGCCTGCCAGGCCTCCCGCCAGCCCCGCGGCCGTGAGCATCAGCCCCTGCCGCAGCACCTGGCCCAGCACGCTCGACTGATCGGCCCCCAGGGCCATGCGGATGCCGATTTCCCGGCGGCGCTCGGTGACCATGTACGACAGCACGCCGTAGGTGCCAATCGCGGCAAGCAGCAGCGCCAGGCCCGCAAACGCCCCCAGTAACTGCGCCAGCAGCCGCTGCCGCCGGATCGCATCGTCGAACACCGCATCCATGTCGCGCAGGCGGACGACGGGCACGGTGCGGTCGACCTCGGCCACCACGCTCTCGATGGTGGACGACAGGGCCGCGGGCGGCAGCGTGGTGCGGAGCACCAGGTTCATGGTGGCGGGCGCCTGGTTGAAGGGGGCCGGGGCCGTCTGGTCCACCAGGAAATAGAACTCGGTGCCTGTCTTCTGGTCGACACCGCCCTGCTTCACGTCTCTCGCCACGCCCACCACGGTGAACCAGGGGATGCGGTCGCCGCAGCACGGCCGCAGGCGCTGGCCAATCGGGTTCAGGTCCTTCCAGAACGTGTTGACCAGCGTCTCGTTGACGACGGCCACGAGGGCGGACGCGGTCGCGTCGGTCGCAACGAAGCCACGCCCCTGCACGATGGGAATACCCATCGTCTCGAAGTAGTCGCCCATCACGTTCTGGTAGTAGTCGACGTTTTCGTACGGACCCTCGGGCGGCGCCGTGTAGTTGTCGATCTCGGTGTCGTTGGCGTTGAGCTGCCGGTTTGGCGGCAGGCCCGACATGGCCGATGCGGCCTGCACGCCGGGCACGGCGCGGAGCTTGTCGACCAGCCGCTGGAACAACTGCAGGCGGGCGGACGCTTGGGGATAGTTGGCGGCCGGCACGGTGACCGCGAACGTCACCAGGCGCGACCGGTCGAAGCCCGAATCGACCGCCGACAGGTTGTAGACGGTCCTAAGCAGCAGGCCCGCGCCCACCACCAGCATCACGGCCAACGCCACTTCGGCCATCACCAGGCCGCGGCGCACGTGATGGCGTGCCGAGCCGGTCGCCCCGCGCGAGCCGCCTTCCTTGAGCGCCGCCGCGAGGCCCGCGATGCGCGTGTGCATCAGGGGGGCGAGGCCGAACACGATGCCCGTGGCCACCGACACGCCGAGCGTGAAGAGCAGCACCATGGGATCGACGGCCACTTCGCTGGTGCGAGGCAGGCTGGTGGGATAGAGGCGCAGCAGCGCCTGCACCCCGGCCTGCGCGAACACGAGCCCCAGCACGCCCCCGCCCAGCGACAGCAGCACGCCCTCGGTCATGAACTGCCGCAGCAACCGTCCCCGCCCGGCGCCAAGCGCCGTGCGCACGGCGAACTCACGATGGCGTGTCTCGGCCCGGGCCAGCAGCAGGTTGGCCAGGTTGGCGCACGCAATCAACAGCACGAAGCCCACCGCCGCCTGCAGCACCCAGATGGCGCGGCTGGCGCCGCCGACGATCTTCTGTTGCACGGGCTGCATCTGCAGGATGTGCCCTCCGCCCTGGGCCGTCGCCGGCGTCTCTCCCGGCCCGAGCGACCGGAACACGTGGTTCTTCGCGCCCACACGGTCGCCCCAGTTCTGCAGCAGCCCGGCCAGTTCGGCCTGCGCCTGCTGCTGGGTGACGCCGTCCTTAAGGCGCCCGATCAGGTAGAGGAAGTGGTTGCCGCGATTCTGCCGGTTGGCGGGATTGAGGCCGACGGGCAGCCAGATCTCGGTGCGGTTGTCCATCACGTCGGCGCCGGGCGGCATGATGCCGATCACTTCGCGCCGAACGCCGTTCACCTCCACCGTCTCGCCGATCATCGGCCGGCCGCCCAGGGCCGTCTGCCACAGCTCGTGCGAGAGGATGGCCACCGCCGGGGGCGCGGGCGGCGGCGTGCCCGGGGGGCCCGGCTGTCCGGTGACGTCGGTCTCGCCCTTGGCGAACAGGCGCCCCTGTGCCGGCTGCACGCCCAGCACCCGCATCAGGTCGTCGGTGACGCCGGCCGACCGCACCCGCAACGGCCGATCACCCGCCGTCAGGTTCACCTCGCTCGTCGTGAACGCGCCCACCTCGGCAAACGACTGGTTGATCTCGCGAAACTCGAAGAACTCCGGTGGCGACACCCAGAACTCGTCAAACCCCATCGCCGGGAACTGGCTGGTGAGGAACATGAGTTGCCCGGGCCGCTCGTACCCCAGCGGCCGCAGGATCACGCCATTGACGATGGAGAAGATGGCGGTGTTGGCCCCTATCCCCAGCGCCAGGGTGAGAATGGTGACCACGGTGAACACGGGTGTGCGCAGCAGGCCGCGCATGGCGTGACGAAGGTCCTGACCCAGGGCGTCGAAGCTCATGTCATCCTTTGACGAGATCGGGAGGCGAAGAGTTTTGGGCCCCTGACACAACTATTACAGTGGGCCGCCCGGGGGCCTGTTACTGTCGTCACCGATATGGTTCCTGTCACCGAAATCTACGGGCGCAAGGCCGCCACCGGCATCAACTGGATCACCTTCATTGCCATGACGGCGTTCCACATTGGCGCCGTTGCCGCGTTCTGGTACATCGACCTCGGCGCCATCCTGACGGCGGTCCTCCTGTGGTGGGTGGCCGGCTCGCTGGGCATCGGCATGGCGTATCACCGCCTGCTGACGCACCGCGGCTACAAGACACCAAAGCTGATGGAGTACTTCCTCACCACGTGCGCCACGCTGGCCCTCGAGGGCGGGCCCATCTTCTGGGTGGCGACGCACCGCATCCACCACCAGAACTCAGACAAGCCCGGCGACCCGCACTCGCCGCGCGAGGGCGCGCTGTGGGCGCACATCGGCTGGATCCTCATGGGCAAGGGGATGCACCACGACACCGAGATCCTCAAGCGCTACGCGCCGGACCTCTGCAAGGATCCCTTCCACGTATGGATGAGCCAGTGGCACTGGGTGCCGCAGACGCTGCTCGGCATCGGCCTGCTGGTGTTCGGCGGCCTGCCGTACCTGCTGTGGGGGCTCTTCTTCCGCACCACCTTCCTGCTGCACGCCACCTGGCTGGTGAACTCGGCGACGCACATCTGGGGTTCGCGCCGCTTCCAGACGCGCGACGACTCGACCAACCTCTGGTGGGTGGCCCTGCTGTCGTTCGGCGAGGGCTGGCACAACAACCACCACGCCCACCCGGTGTCGGCGCGGCACGGCCTGGCCTGGTACGAGTTCGACATGAACTGGATTGGCATCAACGTGATGAAGGCCCTCGGCCTGGCCTGGGACATCAAGGTGGCCAAGATCGACCAGGAGCTGCAGGAAGAAGCGGCGTAATACAATCGGCGGATGACGCGCCGCCAGACGGCCACGACCGTCTTCATCGCCCTCTGCGTCGTCCTGGTCACCGCGGCGGTTTCACTCAATATCGGCTGGATTCTCGTGAACGGGCGGCGCGTGGCGCCGCTCGTGCTCGGGGGCCTCTCCTTCGCCCTCATCATCGCGGGCCTGATCGTCTACACGGTCTTCCTGGTCCGCGAGATGCGCATCACCGAGCAGCAGGACAGCTTCCTCAACTCGGTCACCCACGAGCTCAAGACCCCCATCGCGTCGATTCGGCTCTACCTCGAGACGCTGCAGTCGCGCGACGTGGGCGATGCGCAGCGCAAGGAGTTCTACCGGGTCATGCTGGCCGATGCCGACCGCCTGCAGCACACCGTGGAGCAGGTGTTGAAGGCCGGCGTCGCGCGGCACACGCGCGGCCGGTTGCAGCGTCAGGCCATCGACGTGGCGTGGCTGGCGGAGGAAGCGGCGGACACGGCGCGGCAGCGCCACCATTTGCCGGCCGAGGCCGTCGTGCTCGAGATCGGGGAGCCCGGCACGCCGCTGGTGGTGGACGGCGACGTGGACGACCTGCGGACCGCGATCGGCAACCTGCTCGACAACGCCGTGAAGTACTCCGGCGGGCGGCCCCAGGTCTCCGTGCACGTGGCGGCGCCCGCGCCCGACACGGTGTGGGTGCGCGTGAAGGACCAGGGCGTTGGCATCCCCCGCTCGCAGCTCACGCGCATCTTCAACCGCTTCTACCGCTTCCAGAGCCAGGGCGCCAAGGTGAAGGGCACGGGCCTCGGCCTCTTCATCGTCCGGTCGATCGCCAAGCGCCACGGCGGCCGCGTGTTCGCGCAAAGCGAGGGCGAGGGCAAGGGCGCCACCTTCACGCTCGAGCTCCCCCGTGCGAAATCCTCGGACTCCCGTCCCGAGGTCCTCTCCCGTCATGCTGGGCCGGGCTCCCGTCCTGCGGACGCCCCCTCCCGTTTCCCGTCATGAGCCGCATCCTCATCGTCGAAGACGAGGCGCACATCGCCGACGGCATCCGCTTCAACCTCGAGGCCGAGGGCCACACGGTGGACGTGGAGGGCGACGGCGCGCGCGCGCTGGTGCGGTTGCTCGCCGAGCGCGGCGCCTACGACGCGGTGGTGCTCGACGTGATGCTGCCGGGCAAGGACGGCTTCGCGGTGGTCGCCGACCTGCGGGCGGCCGGCGAGTACGTGCCGGTGCTGATGCTCACGGCGCGCAGCCGTCCCGCCGACGTGCTGAAGGGTTTCGAGACGGGCGCGGACGATTACCTGCCCAAGCCGTTTGAGCTGCAGATCCTGATCGCGCGCGTGAACGGCCTGCTGCGGCGCCGGCGGTGGATGCAGTCCGATCCCGAGCCCCACGAGCCCGATGTGCTCACGTTTGCCGGCAAGACGCTGGATCTCGAGGCACTCGAGCTGCACGTGGGCGAGACGGCGTACCACCTTACGCAGATGGAGTGCGACCTGCTGCGTTACCTGGTGAAAAACGCCGGCAAGGCCGTGTCGCGCAAGGCCATCCTGGAAGACGTGTGGGACCTGAGAGAAGACACCGACACGCGCGCCATCGACAACTTCATCGTCCGCCTGCGCCGCTACCTGGAAGACGACCCCACCAAGCCGAAGCACCTGCTCACGGTGCGCGGCGTGGGGTACAAGTTCGTGGAGGATCCACGTTAACCACGAAGATCACGAAGACCACGAAGGTCTTTTGATCAAAATGCTTCGTGTCCCTTCGTGTCCTTCGGGCGCTTCGTGGTTGCCTTTATCTACTGGATCATCCGCATCCCGAACAGCAGGAACGACTGCTTCTGGGCCTTGTTGAAGTTGTCGTCCGACGCCACCAGCAGCGTGGGGCCGCTGCCGGGGAACGAGGGGCCGAAGGCCAGGGCCTCGAAGTTGTCGAGCCGCGCCAGGGCGGGTGACAGGCGGTCGGTGAGGTGCGACAGGTCCAGCACCCGCGTCTTGCGGACGCCCGCCCCAGCCAGTTCCACCGCGAACACCTGGATGGCATTGGCCGTCCGCCGGCTGGCCGGGTCGATCAGGCACGCCCGCTCGAGCGCCAGCAGCAGCGTGTTGCTGAGCGCCAGCAGGTCCACCAGCCCGTTCTCGCCGCCGTCGCAGATCTCCTCGTACCCCTCGACGCGTGGCGTGGGCGCGATCGGGTAGCGCCACTCGCGGCCCGCCTGCCACGTCCGGTTGCGGGGCTCGAACTCCACCAGGCGCCCGTACGCGCCCTGGTCGAACGTGGGCGGCGCGCCGTCTTCCAGCAGCGGCTGCTCGAGGCCGGCAACCAGGCGGCCGTTCGGCAGGCGGGTGAGGCTCTCGAAGCCCTGGTTGTTGCGCAGGCCGCGCGCCGGATCGGCGCCAAGCTCGAACGCCCGGGGAAACGGCACCACGCCGGTGACCATGCCCTCGCGGGTGACCTGCAACAGCGAGGGCTGCCACACGCCGTTGCCGGTGCGATGGCCTTCTTCGGACATCAGGTAGGTGCCGTCGGGCAGCACCACCACGGCCTCGAGGTCGGCCGCGGTGGCGACCTCTGCGGGAACGCCGGGGCCGGCGGTGAGCGCCACCAGCCGCGTGGGCGTCACCTGCAGTTGGCCGCCGTCAAAGGTCATCGCGTGCCACGCCACGCGGGTCCCGGCGCGGTCGTCGATCACGCCCAGCCATTCCCCACTCCCGGCGTCGTAGGCCAGGCCCGAGATGCCGCCATACCTGGTGCTGTCGGGCAGCGTCGCATAGGCCGTCCCGGACGGGCGGGTCACCTCGCCGATCCACGTCAGCAGTGGCGGAATGCCACGAACGGGCGCGAGGTCAGGTGGGGGCACGCGCGGCCCGGAGGGCGACGCGCAGCCGGTGAGGCCCATCACAACGGCCGTCACAACCGAGATGAAATGGACTCGCGGTACCCCGGGCACAATCAGGCGTCTCTGCGTCACCGTATCTCCAAGAAGTGAATGATGACACGCCTGTTCCCCGCCGCCGTCCTCGTGGCCCTCGTGCTGGCCCCCGCGGCGCCCTTCGCCCAGAACCCCATGGTGAACGCTGTCGTGGCGCTCAATCCATCGACATTCTTGATCCACTGATGACACAGGTTACACAGATGGGTATGCAGACGTCTGGCGCGGGCCGCCCGGCCCGGGCAGCCGGGGGGGGGGGGGGGGGGGGGGGGGGGGGGGGGGGGGGGGGGGGGCGG
>CAYJPQ010000025.1:12685-27930 GCA_964372085.1 uncultured Bifidobacteriaceae bacterium
CCCCCCCCGCCCCCCCCCCGCCGGGCCCCCCCCCCCCCGCCCCCCCCCCCCCCCCCCCCTCGCCCTGCTGTCGGCGCTTCGCGCCGACCCGCGCCTTCGACAGTCAATCCAAAATCTGCGTCATCGGCGTCATCTGTGGATGACCCCATTCGGCGTAATCAATCTGCTAATATTTCCGCCGTGCAGCGCATCCTTCTCGCCATCATCGCCGTCGTCCTGGCCGGCGGCATCGCCTTCTATCTGACACGGGCACGCGAGGAGGCGCCCACGGCCCCGGTGGCCGACGCCCGGCCGGCACCGCCCGCGCGAACGGCCGAGCCGCCCGCGCCGAAGCCGGCGCCCGAGCCGGCTGCAGACGAATCGGCGGCCCGCAAGGCGGCGCGCCGCAAGGCCGCCCCGGCGCCCGCGGCCGCGGCGCCGGCCAGCCCCACGCTGGCCTCGCTCACCCTCGACAGTGACGTGCCCGGCGCCTCGGTGTTCATCAACCGCGAGTTCGTCGGCACCACGCCCCTGACCCTTGCCAAGCTCGATCCCGGCGCCAAGGAGTTCAAGCTGACAGCCCCCGGCTTCGACGGCATCGACCGGACAGTCGAACTCGCCGCCGGCGACAACAGCATCACGCTGAAGTTCAAGGAAGTGCGCCTCAACAAGCGCATCGCCGTCACCCACAAACACGGCATGGGCTCGTGCGAGGGGACGCTGGTGGCCACCGTGGACGGCCTCGCCTACGAGACCGCCAACAAGAACCACGCCTTCAAGCTGCCCTACGCCCAGGTGGAGTCGTTCACCGTCGACTACCTGGAGAAGAACCTCAAGGTGAAGCAGAAGGGCGGCAAGAACTGGAACTTCACCGAGAAGAACGCGGCCAACGCCGACGCGCTGTTCGTGTTCCACCGCGACGTCGAGGCCGCCCGCCAGAAGCTCGCCGACGGCTACGCCGCCGTGCGGTGATGCGGGCTCGGGACTCGGGGCTTGGGGCTTGGGGCTTGGGGCTTGGGGCTTAGCTTGCCGTGAGCGAGGCCCGAAGGGCCGAGTCGAAGGGGGCTTAGGTATATCGGTTTTTTCGAAGAGTCAGCGCCAAATTACTGATTTTTGTCCCGCGCGGCCCTTTGCTATCCTTGACACCATGAAACGCATTCTCCTGTTTGTCGCCACGAACCTGGCCATCATGGTCACGCTGTCGATCGTCCTCAGCGTCCTGGGGATCGGCGGCTACTACACGCCCACGGGCCTCGACTACACGGCCCTGATGCTCTTCTGTCTCGTGTGGGGCATGGGCGGTGCGTTCCTCTCGCTGCAGATCTCGCGCTTCATCGCCAAGCGGGCCATGGGCGTGCAGCTGGTGGACGGCCGCACTGGCCACGAGGAGCTCGACTGGTTCTACCGCACGGTGCAGAAGCTGACCCAGCAGGCGCAGCTGCCCATGCCCGAGGTGGGCTACTACGAGTCGGCCGAGGTCAACGCCTTCGCCACCGGCCCGAGCAAGCGTCGCAGCCTGGTGGCCGTGTCGTCGGGCCTGCTCCGCTCGATGCGCCGTGACGAGGTGGAGGGGGTGCTTGCCCACGAAGTGGCGCACATCCAGAACGGCGACATGGTGACGATGACGCTCATCCAGGGCGTGGTGAACGCCTTCGTGATGTTCTTCTCGCGCATCATCGCCAACATCGTCCGCCAGGCTGTCGACGAGAAGATCGCCCACGTGGCGGCCTTCGCGACCACCATCGTGCTCGACATCGCCTTCGGCGTGCTGGGCATGATGATCGTGGCGTGGTTCTCGCGCGCCCGCGAATTCCGCGCCGACGCCGGCGGCGCGGCGCTGGCCGGCCGCAGCAACATGATCGGCGCGCTGCAGCGCCTGATGCAGAACAGGGCGCTCGTCGACACGAGCCAGCCGCAGATGGCCACGATGAAGATCGCGGGCGCCAAGGGCTTTACGGCCCTCTTCTCGACGCACCCCCCGATCGAGGAGCGCATCGCCGCCCTGCAGAACGCCCGGTAACGCCGCTTCAGGAGGGACGGGGCTTCAGCCCCGTCCTCCCGTTTTCGCCGGCCCTAAAGGGCCGCCGCTCCACATATACTTCCAACGTGGTCAGCGAGACAGTTGAAGCCGAAGGACACCTGATCGACTCGGGCAACTTCCAGTCCATCCTCACCACCGTCGTCGAGCACGGATCCGAGTACGAAATCCTGCGGTTCGACGTCGGCCGGAAGAACGAAGAGGGCTCGTACCTCGCGCTGAAGCTCACCTGCGCGTCGGGCGACAAGCTGCAGGACCTGCTCGGCCGCCTCTCGGTGTTCGGCTGCTACGTAAAGGGCACACCCGAGGCGCTGGTGCGCCCCGCCGACATGGACGGCGCCGCGCCGGAGGACTTCTACTCCACCACCAACCACCGCACCTCGGTGTTCCTCGGCGGCGCCTGGGTGGCCGTGGATCACCAGCGCATGGACGCCGCCCTCGTGGTGGAGGAATCGCGCGTCACGTGCCGCAAGCTGCGCGACCTGCGCAAGGGCGACCGCGTGGTGTGCGGCATGCAGGGCGTCCGCGTGTCACCCGACGTGCAGTCGCGCGACAAGCCCAGCTTCGGCTTCATGAGCAACGAGGTGTCGTCGGAGCGGCGCGTCGAGACCGCCGTGGCGCGCATCGCCGACATGTTGCGCCGCGCCAAGGCCGCCGGCGGCCGCATCGCGTTTGTGGCCGGCCCGGTGGTGGTGCACACCGGCGGCACGCCCTACTTCTGCGAGCTCGTCCGCATGGGCTATGTCGACGTGCTGCTCTCGGGCAACGCCCTCGCCGTGCACGACACCGAGGTGGCGCTGTCGGGCACCTCGCTCGGCATCGACCTCGGCACCGGCCATCCCGTGGAGCACGGCCACCGCAACCACATGCGCGCCATCAACGCGGTGTGCCGCGCCGGCGGCATCGCGCGCGCGGTGGAGACGGGCGTGCTCACCACCGGCATCATGCACGCGTGCCACACGCACGGCGTCCGCTACATCCTCGCCGGCTCCATCCGCGACGATGGCCCGCTGCCCGAGACGATGATGGACCTGGTGGCCGCGCAGGAGGCCTACAGCCAGGCCCTGGAGGGCGTGGAGGTGGTGGTGATGCTCTCGTCCATGCTCCACAGCATCGGCGTCGGCAACATGCTGCCCTCGTGGGTGAAGGTCATCTGCGTCGACATCAACCCCGCCGTGGTCACCAAGCTGAGCGACCGCGGCTCCACGCAGACCGTGGGCGTTGTCACCGACGTCGGCCTGTTCCTCCACCAACTCGCCGAGCGACTCAAAGACTAACCACGAAGCACACGAAGGCCACGAAGTTGGTCTTCCATTAGAATGCTTCGTGTCCTTCGTGCCTTCGTGGTTGCATTTTATGTACACAACCCTCGTTTCCCCCTCCGTCCTCGCCAATCACCTCAACGACACGTCGTGGTGCGTCATCGATTGCCGTTTTGATCTCGCCGCGCCCGACAAGGGCGAGCAGCAGTTCCAGGAGAGCCGCATCCCCGGCGCGCGCTACGCGCACCTGGACCGCGATCTGTCGGGCGAGAAGGACGGCACCAACGGCCGCCATCCCCTGCCGTCGCCGGCCGACATGATTGCGCGCTTCAGCCGGCTGGGCGTCGAGAACGGCGCCCAGGTGGTGGTCTACGACGGCGACTCGAGCATGTTCGCCGCGCGGCTCTGGTGGATGCTTCGCTTCATGGGCCACGAGGGCGTGGCGGTGCTCGACGGCGGCTTTGCGCGCTGGACGGCGGAGGGACGCCCGGTCACGTCGGGCCGGAGCAAGTCGATGCCAACCGCGTTCCGCGGCCTGGCCCGCCAGGCGTGGCGCCTGGGCGTGGACGAGGTGGTGGCCGGACTCGGCGATCCGGGGCGCCTGCTGGTGGACGGGCGGGCGAACGATCGGTACCGCGGCCTCAACGAGACCATCGACAAGGTGGCCGGCCACATTCCCGGCGCCCTCAATCACCCCTTCCAGAACAACCTGTCGCCGGAGAACACCTTCAAGCCGGCGGCAGAGCTGCGCACGCAGTGGGACGCCGTCCTGAAGGGCCGCGACCCCAGGGAAGTGGTGATGTACTGCGGCTCGGGCGTCTCCGCCTGCCACAACCTGCTCGCCATGGAAATCGCCGGCCTCTCCGGCGCCCGCCTCTTCCCGGGGTCGTGGAGCGAATGGAGCAGCAACCCGTCCAGGCCGATCGCCACGGGGGAAAAATAGGTGCCTGGGGTGCGTACGGTGCCTGGGGTGCCTACGGGGACGCCCGCACCCACCCTTAGGCACACCTAGGCACCGTACGCACCCCAGGCACTTTTGATGGCCGGCCTCGCCGCCAACCCCTGGGCCGGATCGTCGACGCAGGGCGGTGACCGCGCCGACCCGTGTGGGGACACGCAGTACCGCGACAACGACTACGAGCAGCACTGCGAGGTGCGCGACGAGACGCTGCCGGGCGGCGACGTGCGCGGCCGCACGCGCAACGGCGGCGTGACGGTGTCGATTCCCGACGGCTACAACGCCGAGCTCGATGCCCGCACGCACAACGGGGGGTTCCGCACCGACTACCCCATCACCGTGACGGGTGAGCTCAACACCCGCCGCGGCATCAACACCACCCTCGGCTCCGGCGGCGCGCCGGTGCGCGTGCGCACCTCCAACGGCGGGTTGAAGATCAACCGCCGATAAGGCAACCACGAAGGACACGAAGCGTTTAGATCAAATGTCTTTGAATGCCTTCGTGTTCTTCGTATCTTCGTGGTGAATCTATTTGCTCAGGATGAACCGCTCGATCGCCAGCAGGTCGAGGCCCGTGCCGTAGAACACGCGCACGGCGTCGCGCGGGGTGCACACCAGCGGCTCGTGAAAGCCATTGAACGAGGTGTTCACCAGCATCGCCGACCCCGTGCGTTTCTCCCACATCTCCAGCAGCCGGTGCAGGCGCGACTCGCGGTCATCCACCGTGTGCACGCGGATCCGCGACGCGCCCGCCGGCAGGAGCGCGCGATGTTGGCTGGCATCCCTGGGACGATATTCGAACTGCATGTAGCGGGAACTGGCCGGCCCGTCGAAGGCGTCTGGCACCTTGTCCTGCAGGATGCTGACGCCGTATCCCCGGTACCAGGGCCGCTTCTTCAGGAAGCCGTTGAGGTTGTCGAGCACGTGGTCCGAGTGGGCGCTGGCCAGCACCGACCGATGGCCCAGGGCCCGGGGGCCCCACTCCATGCGGCCCTCAAACCATCCCACCAGCCAGCCGCGCGCCAGCGCATCGACGACGGCCTCGAGCAGGCGGTCCTCGCCCGGCAGGTCGTACGACAGCTTGCAGTTGTCGAGCACTTCCTTCACGCGGGCGTGCGAGTAGCCCGGCCCCAGGAATGGCGACGACAGCACGTCCTTCCCGGGCCGCTCGCTCGCCACCACCAGCGCGGCTCCCAACGCGGCGCCGGCGTTGCCCGGATGCGCGGGCACGAACACGTCCTGGAACGGCCCCTCCGTGGCGGCCACCGTGGTGAAGTGGGTGTTGAAGAACAGTCCGCCCGTGAGGCACGCGTGGCGTGCGCCCGTCACGCGCTGCACCCGTTTCAGTAATTCGATCAGCGCCTCGGTGAGCCGGGCCTGCACCGCACCGGCGGCGGCCACCTGCGCGGGCGTCCCGGCCTCTCCATCGGCGGCGTCCACCTGGTCGGCCCAGTGCGCGTCCATCACCAGGCCATCGTCCCCAACCGTGATCGCGTCGGCGGCCCGGTGCGTGGCAGTGGCCCCGAATCGTGCCATGGCCTCGACGATGTGTTCGTGGCGGCCTGGGGTGAGTCCCATCGCGCCGGTCAGTTGACTGTAGGCCTGGGCCAGGGGAAACCTGCCGAGGGCGTCGGTGACCGGCGCCAGGCCAGCGGCGGAGCCGCGCCACGCCGTCCAGCCCGCCGACACCGACGTGTCACACACCACGACCACGGCCTCGTCAAAGGGGGAGCTGTGAAAGGCGTACGCCGCGTGGGCGTGGTGATGATCGACGGACGTCTCCGCGTGGCCGCCGAAGTGCCCGTCGCGCGTGACCGCCACCGACTGGATGCGCGACCTCGCGATCTCCAGGAACTCCAGCAACTCGGAGACGGCCAGCCTGGGTGAAGAGGTACGCTGGCTCAATCGTGAGCGCGACAGGCGGCTCTCTTCGCAGGCCGCGAGAACGGTGCCGCTCAGCAGGGCGGCGGCGGGACCTTGACGCGAACCGGAAACACCGAGAATCATGACCTGTTCATTGTGCAGGCCATTTCGGGATCCCTCAATGCCTAATCTTCCGCAACAAGGTGCTGGACGACAGGGAGATTGCGATTGGCGACCCTGTGGGCTTTCTCGGAGAGCCGGGACTTCAGTCCCGGCGGCACGCTCTCGGAGGGCCGGGACTTTAGTCCCGGCCGCGCGGACGAGGCTAAAGCCTCGGCCCTCCGTGAACCGGTCGGAGGCCTACAGGCCCAGAAACGCCAGCGGCAGCCACTCCTGGATCTTGGCCGTGTGCGGCTTCACCAGCCTGAGGTTGGCCTCGGGCACCTCGGGCAGGGGGATCTCCGGCACCTTCAGATCGTCCCGGCCGCCCTGGCGCGCCACTTCTTCGATGGCGGAAAGGTCGACGCCGCCGGCCAACTGCACGCCGGCCGCCTCGTACACGCGCCGGCGCACCCAGCCGTACTCCCCGGGCGAAAACTTCTGCGCGTTGAGCGCCGCCACCTGCGCACGTCTCGCATCCAGGTACACGCCGGTGAAGTCGGAAAACACCGAGCCGAGGTCGGTCAGCGAGAGGTCGGCGCCGTTCGCGGTCCTCTTCCGGAGCGCCTCCGACTTGGCCGTGACTTCGCCCCACCGGTCACCGAGCTTGGCGCGGGTCGAGGCCTGAACCGCCAAGAAGCGCTCCACCTGGTCCAGGGTGAGCTCGCCGTTGGCGGGGGCAGTGTAAGAGTCCTTGTTGGTGATCCGGTCACCCAGCGAGGCCATCTCCTTGGCCCGCGCCACGTAGTCGCCCGCACCCTCGAACATGGGCCGGGCGGCCCGGTAGGCAAAGAATGCGGCCACCGCCACACCGAGAGCGGCAATCACGACGACGACGGCGCAGCCTGCGAGAAGTTTCTTCATGAGTTAAGAGTTGCGAGTTCAGAGTTAAGAATACCCTCTTAACTCCTTAACTCCTTAACTCCTTAACTCACTGATACCTCAGCGCCACCATCGGATCCACCGCCGCCGCGCGGCGGGCCGGCACCAGGCAGGCCACGAGGCCCGTGCCGCCCAGGACCGCCGCGATGATGGTGAAGATCACCGGATCGTAGGGCCGCACCTGGAACAGCAGCAGTTGCATCGCTGTGCCCAGGCCGACGCCGAGGCCGAGGCCCAGCAGCACGCCGATGACCACCTGCCATAGGCCCTGCCGCAGCACCATCTTGAGCACGTCGCGCGCGCCTGCGCCCATGGCCATGCGCACGCCAATCTCCTGCGTGCGGCGGCTCACCGAGAACGACATCACCCCGTAGAGGCCCACCGTGGCCAGGAAGAGCGCGGCGAAGCCGAAGCTCATGAACAACGAGCCGAATACACGAAACGGCCACGATTGCCGGCGGATGCCCTCCTCCACCGTGGCCACGTTGAACAGGGGCAGGTTGGGATCCAGGGCCCTGAGCGCGTCGCGCACCGGCGCGGTGATCTGCAGCGGCGGGCCGGTGGCCTGCGCCAGCACCGTGAAGCCCGAGAGGGGAAGCTGCGCAAACGGCGTGTAGATGCCCTCGCGCGTGCGGTCGCCCGGGTTCATGCCAACCCCCAAGTCGGGCACCACGCCCACGATGGTGCGCCACGCCGTGTTGCGTCCCTCGGCCATCGCAAAGCGCTGCCCCACCGCACCCGACGGGAAGTACTTCGCCGCGAAGGCGCGGTTGACGATGGCCGTCTCCTCGGCCCCTGGGCGGTCGCGCAAGTCGAACGCCCGCCCTTCGAGCATGGCCACCCGCAGCACCTTGAAGAAGTCTGGCGACGCCACCAGGTGATGCACCTGGTGATAGTCGCGGTCCGAGGCGTACTGGCGATCGGGAAACTTGATGCCCGCCAGGGGGCCGCCGATGGGCACGCCGGTGGCCACGGCCACACCCGTCACGCTGGGCACCGCCGCCACGCGCGCAAGCAACGCATCGGCCAACTGCAGCCGCTTCTCGTCGGTGGGATAGTCGGCCGAGGGCAGGGTGGCGCGCGACGTCCACACATCGCTCGTGGCGATGCCGTAATCAGCGCGCCCCAGGTTCACGATGCTCTGGATGATCAGCGCCGACACCACCAGCAATCCGAACGACACCGCGATTTCTCCAATCACCAGCACGCGGCTGAAGCGGCCCATGCGCACGCCCGTGGTGCGCCCCTCGTCATTCATCACGCTGGCCAGGTCGGCCCGCGAGGCCCTGAGCGCCGGCACGATGCCCGACACCAGCGCCGCCACCACCGCGGTGAACGTGACAAACAGCAGCACCGGCGTGTCGATGCGGATGTCGATCCAGAAGGGCGGGTTGGTATCGACGATGCCCCGGTTGAACAGGGTGATGCCCGCCTGGGCCAGCACCAGCCCCAGCGCCGCGCCGGCCGTGGCCAGCACCAGTACTTCCACCAGCATCTGCTTTACCACGCGCCAGCGGCTGGCCCCCACCGCCGTGCGCACGGCAATCTCCCGTGTGCGCTGGGCCGCCCGCGCCATCACCAGGTTGGCCACGTTCGCGCACGCAATCACGAGCACGCCGAACACGGCGGCCAGCATCGTGTAGAGGGCGCCGATGGTCTCGCTGCCGATGAACTCTTCGATGTAGGTCTTCACCTCGGCGGTGTGGTCCTTGTAGCGGTCGGGGTACTCCAGCTCGAGTTGGCGCCACAGTGTGGCCATCTCGACCGAGGCTTGGTCGCGCGACACGCCCGGCTTGAGCCGGCCGATGGTCTCGAGGCCCGGGCCTTCGCCGAACTTGGTGCCTTCGGGATTGATGATGAGCGCGGGCCAGATGTCCTGGTTGCTCGGAAAGCGGAAACCCTCGGGCATCACGCCCACCACCGTCATCACGGTCCCGTTGATGCGGAGCGGCTGCCCCACCACGTCGGGCGCGCCCTTGAACCGCTCCTGCCACACCTTGTGCCCGATGAGCGCCACCGGCGCCGCGCCGGGCTGGTTGTCGTCGTCACGGAGATCGCGGCCGAGCAGCGGGGCCGTGCGCAGCAGGCGCAGCATGTTGCCGGTGAGGGCAGCGGCCGAATAGCGCTCGGGCTGGCCGTCGGGGCCCACCACGTTGGCCGTCTGCATCTGCAGGGCGCCATAGGTCTCGAACGACTGCTGGCGGCGCGCGAACTCCGCAAACGTGTGCACCCGCATGTCCATGTCGTCCTGTTCGGCGATGCTGAAGGGCGCCACGTGCAGGATGCGGTGGGATTCGGGGAACGGCAGCCCCCGCAGCACCGCCCCGTTGACGATGCTGAACATGGTGGTGGTGAGGCCGATGCCCAGGCCCAGGGCGATGATGGCCAGCAGCGACATCCCCGGCCGGTGGCGCATGGAGCGGACGGCAAGCCGAAGGTCGCGCATGGGGGCAACTACGAAAGTGAAAGGTGAAAAGTTCAAAGTGAAAGGGCGCCGTCCTTCGACACCGGCAGGCCTTCTCCTTGCCAAGCGGCGAACCCGCCCACCAGGTTCGTCACGTCGGTGCGCCCCAGCGACCGCAGCAGCGAGGCCGCGATGGCCGAGCGAACGCCGGCCTGGCACTGCACCACCACAGGCCTGTCGGACGGCACCTCGGCCAGCCGGTCTGAGAGGTAGCCCAGGGGAATGTGCGTGGCCGCGGGAATGTGGCCCTCATCCCACTCGTTGCGGCTGCGCACGTCGATCACCACGGCCTCCTTCGAGGCGAGCATCGGGGCCAGGCGGTCGGCGGTGATCTGGGGAACGGCGCTCAACTGCGCACCATGCTCGGCCGCACGGCCGATGGCCTCGGTCCCGAAGTAGCCGGCCACGCGGTCGATGCCAATCAGCGCCAGCGCACGCGCGACCTCCTCTATGCGCCTGGCCGTGGCCGAGTCGACGATCAGGTAGAGGTCCGCGGAATACGGCACGAGCCAGCCGGCCCACGTGACGAACTGCGAGTTGAGCGGGATGTTGATGGTGCCCGGGAGGTGCTCCACGGCGTACTCCCCGGCAGGCCGCGTGTCCACGACAAGGGCGTGCTGCTTCAGCAGGCCTTCCAGGACGTGATCGTCGAGCCGGTGCGGCGCGCGGAAGCCGCCCAGGATGGCCGGGCCTTCCTTGTTCACCCGCTTCATCGTGGCGAAGTACTTCGGCGGCTCGGGCTGGCCCGCGAGCACGCTCGTCACGAACTCGTCCTCGGTCTTCACCTGGAAGGCCCAGTTGAAGTGACGCTCGTAGCCGAGCGTGGAGTGCGGCACGGCGCTGATGCCCTTGCCGCAGGCCGACCCGGCCCCGTGGCCGGGCCAGATCTGCAGCCAGTCGGGCTGCTGGTCGAACGCCCTCAGGCTCTTCCACAGCGTCCTCGCGCCCACCTCCATTGTCCCCTTGATGTTGGCGGCGCGTTCCAGCAGGTCGGGGCGGCCCACGTCGCCGACGAAGATGAAGTCGCCGGTGGCCGCGGCAATGGGCAGGTCGGCCGCGGCGCCGTCGGTGATGAGGAAGGTGAGGTGCTCGGGCGTGTGGCCCGGCGTGTGCACCACGTCCACCTTCACGTTGCCGATGGAGATGCGATCGCCGTGGCGAATGAGCCGGCCTTCGTTGGCGAACGTGTACTTCCAGTCTTTGTCGCCTTCGTCCGAGAGGTACAGCGTGGCGCCGGTGCGGTGGGCCAGCTCGCGCGCGCCCGACACGTAGTCGGCGTGGATGTGCGTCTCGGTGACGTGGGCGATGCGCAGGCCCTCTTGCGCGGCGGCGTGGATGTACTGGTCGACGTCGCGATTGGGGTCGATGACGATGGCCTCGCCGGCGGCAACACAACCCACCAGGTAGCTGGCCTGAGCCACAAGCGGCTCGAAGAAGCGCTTCACGAACATGATGCCTCCGGACTTATCCGCGGATGAGGATGTAACACGCGAGAATCACCAGAAAGAATGTAAACCCCTGCTGCAGCCGGCCGTGCGACACGCGCGAGGCGGCAAGGCCCCCGGCCAGCACGCCCACGGCCGACATCAGGGCAAACGGCACGACGACGGGCCACACGAAGTCGACGTGGCCCAGGTAGCCGGCCAGGCCCGACGCAGCGCTGAGGGCGATGACCAGCAGCGACGCGCTCGCGGCCTCGTGCATCTGGAGGCCCCCGGCGATCACGAGCGCCGGCACGATCAGGAAGCCGCCGCCGATGCCGACGACGCCGGTGAGCAGCCCCACGCCAAGGCCGACGGCGCTCAGCAGCAGCGGGTGGCGGTGGGCCCCCGGCTGCGGTGGCCCCGTGTCACGGCGGCTCCTCCGCCACATGGCAAAGGCTGCGGAGAGCATGGCGACCGCGAGCATCACCAGCTGGGTGCGCCCGGTGAGCCCGCTCGACAGGCGTGCCCCGGCGAACGACCCCACCATGGTGGCGGCGCCAATCGATAACGCGGGCCCCAGGGGCAGGGTGCCGCGAACGAGCCCCGAGACGGCACCGGCCGCCGCGGCAAAGCCCACCACGGGCAGGCTCATCGCGATGGCCTGCTTGGGCCCGAAGCCGAGAACGTAGGTGAACACCGGCACGGTGAGAAGCGACCCGCCGCCGCCCAGCAGCCCCAGGGCCACGCCGATGGTGCCCGCGAGAAGCCAAGCGAGGGGCGTCATATGTCTATATAGATAGCTGTACAGCCGTATTTATTCGAGACCAAAGGCAACCACGAAGATCACGAAGGAACGCGAAGTATTTTGACCGAATGTCTTCGTGTGCTTCGTGATCTTCGTGGTTGCATTTATCGGGATGGATTGTCGATCGGTACGGGCTGTATCACGTCCGCCGGCTTGAAGCGGAAGATCTCTCCGTAGAAGTAGAGCTCGGCCTCGAGGGCCCTGGTGATGTTCTCGGCCTTGCGGAAGCCGTGCTGTTCGCCCTCGAACGTGACATAGGCCACCGGCAGGCCCTTCTGCCGCGCCGCCTCGGCCATCATCGCGCTCTGGTTGGGCGGCACGACCTTGTCCTCGAGGCCCTGGAACAGGATGAGCGGGCACGACAGTCGATCGGTGAAGTGGATCGGCGACCGGTTGACGTACAGGTCCTTCGCCGCCGGATAGGGACCGATCAGCGAGTCGAGGTACCGCGACTCGAACTTGTGCGTATCGCGCGCCAGCACCTCGATGTCGGAGATGCCGTAGTAGCTGGCGCCGGCCTTGAACGTGGCGTGGAACGTGAGCGCCGCCAGCGTGGTGTAGCCGCCGGCGCTGCCGCCGCGAATCATCAGCCGGTTCGGGTCGGCCTTGCCCTGCGCCACCATCGCCTCCGCGCCGCCCACCGCGTCTTCCACGTCGACGATGCCCCATTGGCCCTTCAGCCGGTCGCGATACGCGCGGCCGTACCCGGTGCTGCCGCTGTAGTCCACGTCGAGCACGGCAAAGCCGCGGCTGGTCCAGAACTGCACCTCGGGGTCGAGCACGTCCGACGTGGCGCCGGTGGGGCCGCCGTGCGTGAGCACCAGCAACGGCGGCTTCTCCCCGGCGGGCGCCGCCACGTCCGGGTTTTTCGGCGCGTAGTAGAACGCGTGGACGTCGCGCGGCGGCGGCGGCTCGCCCATGTGCGGGCCCGGACCCTGGTGCTGCGGGGTCACGCGAAAGGTCACCGCGTCGGCCGCGGAAATCCACTCGGGCGCGATGGCTTCGCTCGTGGACGAGCGGAGCACCTCCGCTTCCATCACCCCCAGCGACACGCGCGCCACGGAGGTGGGCACCGTTGCCGATCCCCCGACGAAGTAGATGTTGCGCGCGTCGGCACGAATCGACTCGGTGGGCTGCAGCGCCAGGTCGATGGGCTCGAACTTGCGCGGGTCGGTCTCGATCAGGGCCAGCTTCCAGCGCCCGCCCTCCACGTAGGTGGCCGCGATGCGCTTGGGCCCGATGAACGCGTAGGTGGCCATGCTGAACGACCACTGCGGCTTGCCGAACTCGGCGGGCATGGGATGGATGGCCTCCACCTGCACGGCCGGACCTGAAGGTCCGGCGCTACTGGCACCCTGGAGGGCCGAAACCGTCGTTGGCGACTGGAGGGCCGGGACTTTAGTCCCGGCCGCAGCGGAGTCGAGGGCAGTCCCGGCCACACGGTACAAGTTCCACCATCCCGTGCGATCCGAGACGAAGTACAACTCGCCAGTCGGCGACCACTCGGGCTGGAAGATCGATTCGTCCACCCCGCCCGCCACTTTCTTCTTCGCCCCAAGCGACCCATCGGCCCCAACCGGCGCCGACCACAGCTCGGTGCCGTCCCACGGCATGTTGGGATGGTCCCACTGCAGCCACGCCATGGTCTTTCCGTCGGGACTGATGATGGGGTCGGAGTAGAAGTCGGCGCCGGACACGAGCACCTGGCCGGGACTGAAGTCCCGGCCCTCCGTGCGGACCGCCACAATCGCCGCGGTCGGCTCCCCGGCCTTCGTATGGTCCTCTCTCACGCACAGCAGCCGTCGGCGTCCGGCGTCCATTCGGCAATCCGCGTAGTAGAACCCCTCCGGCGTGAGCGCTTCAGGCGGGCCGCCGCCGGCCTGCCGGTAGAGCCGTTGATCGGCAAAGTTGGAGAAGTACACCGTGCCCTGGTGGACGAGGTAGGCGGCGCCGCCGTACTCGTGGACGCGCGATCGCGCGTTGAAGGCCGCGGGCGTGACGTCCGTGGTGACGCCGTCGGGCCGCCGCCGCACGATCACGTTGCGGCCCCCCTCGGACGCCCGTCCCTCCACCCAATACACATCGTCGCCATCGAGCTGGATCTGGTCGAGGCGGAGGGCGCCGGCGGTGACGCGGGCGGCCGTGAGCGGCGAGGCCCAGGTGCCGTACGAGGCCACGGGCTTGGCGGGAGTATCGGAACCAGGGGAACAGGCGGCCATGATCAATCCAAGGGCGGCCACGAACGGCGGGCAACAGGCCCGCGGCCGGACGCGCAGGTGCATACGCGCACGATATCAGATGGCTGCGGAGTAGACTGATGAGGTGTCCACCTCAACGCTCGATCCCGCAATCGCCCGGCGCTTCCAGTCGCTGCGCAAGCTCGTGGGCAACACGCCGCTGCTCGCCCTGCACCTGAAGGTGGACGGCGAGCCCCGTACCATTTACGCGAAGTACGAGTCGCTCAACCTGACGGGCAGCATCAAGGACCGCATGGCGCTGCACATCCTGCAGCGGGCCTACGAGACCGGGCAGATCGCGCCGGGCGACCCCATCGCCGAGGCCACCAGCGGCAACACGGGGATCTCGTTTTCGGCCATCGGCCGTGCGCTGGGGCACCCGGTGACCGTGTTCATGCCCGACTGGATGAGCGCCGAGCGCATCTCGCTGATCGCGAGCTTCGGCGCGTCGGTCGTGCTGGTGAGCAAGGCCGACGGCGGCTTCCTCGGATCCATCGCGCGCGCCGACGAGATGAAGAAGACCACTCCACGCACGTTCCTGCCGCACCAGTTCGCCAACGAGGCCAACATCGAGGCGCACCAACTGGGCACGGGCCCCGAGATCTGGCTGCAGCTCAAGGCCTACAACATGCAGCCTGACGCGTTCGTGGCGGGGGTGGGCACGGGCGGCACGGTGATGGGCGTGGGCCGCTTCCTGCGCTCGCGCAACCCGGCGGTGCGCATCCACCCGCTGGAACCCGCCGAGTCGCCCACGCTCTCCACCGGCCACAAGGTGGGGCACCACCGCATTCAGGGCATCTCGGACGAGTTCATCCCGCCCATCATCAACTTCAGCGAGCTGAACGCCGTCGTGCAGGCCCACGATGGCGACGCCATCCTGATGGCGCAGCAGATGGCGCAGCACGGCCTGGCGGTGGGCATCTCGTCGGGCGCCAACGTGATTGGCGCGCTGCGGCTGCAACGCGAGTTGGGGCCGGACGCGGTGGTGACCACCGTGCTCTGCGACAGCAACAAGAAGTATTTGAGCACCGACCTGCTGCGCTCCGAGCCGGCACGGCCGGGCTATCTCGCGCCGGGCGTGGAAATCGTGGCCTTCGACGCGCTCAACCGCGTGTGCGACATGTGCGCCGACCGCCCCACGTCATGAACCTTTCAGAACCTTTCAGAACCTTTC
>CAYJPQ010000025.1:28030-30985 GCA_964372085.1 uncultured Bifidobacteriaceae bacterium
GAACCTTTCAGAACCTTTCAGAACCTTTCCGAACCTTTCCGAACCTTTCCGAACCTTTCCGAACCTTTCTGAACCTTTCTGAACCTTTCTGTGAACGGCGTTAGAGTAGTCAATTACAGAGGCACCTCTATGCGATCCACAGCCCGACTGTTTGCGCTCACCGTCTTCACCGTCCTCCTCTCCCTCGCGGCGCCGCAGGCCCAAACCCGGACGGCGGTCCCCAGGGTCACCACGCCCGAGCAGTTCTTCGGCCACCCAATCGGCGCCGATTACGTGCTGCCCAACTACACGAAGTTCACGGAGTACCTGCGCAAGCTCGACGCCGAGTCCGACCGCATGGTGGTGCAGTCCATCGGCAAGACGGCCGAAGGCCGTGATCAGCTGATGGCCATCATCACGGCGCCCGAGAACCTCAAGAAGCTCGACCGCTACCGGGAGATTGCGCGCAAGCTGTCGCTGGCCGACGGCCTCACCGACGACACCGCCCGCGCCCTGGCCCGCGAGGGCAAGGCCGTGATCTGGATCGACGGCGGCCTCCACGCCACCGAGGTGCTGGGCGCCCAGCAGCTCACCGAGACCATCTTTCAATTCGTCAGCAAGACCGATGACGAGACGCTGCGCATCCTGCGCGACGTGATCATCCTCGCCGCGCACGCCAACCCCGATGGCATGGAGCTGGTGTCCAACTGGTACATGCGCAACCCCGAACCGAAACAGCGCAGCACTGGTCAGATTCCGCGCCTCTACCAGAAGTACGTCGGGCACGACAACAACCGCGACTTCTACATGATGAACCAGCCGGAGTCCGAGAACATCAGCCGCGTGCTCTACCGCGAGTGGTTCCCGCAGATCGTCTACAACCACCACCAGACGGGGCCCACCGGCACGGTGATGTTCTCGCCGCCCTTCCGCGATCCGTTCAACTACGTGTACGACCCGCTGGTCGTGAACATGCTCGACCAGGTGGGCTCGGCCATGCACGCGCGGTTCGACCAGGAGGGCAAGCCCGGCGTCACCACGCGGTCGGGCGCCAACTACTCCACGTGGTGGAACGGCGGCCTGCGCACGATGCCGTACTTCCACAACCAGATCGGGCTGCTCACCGAGACCATCGGCAACCCCACGCCCATGCAGATCGACTTCGTTCCCGATCGGCAACTGGCCCGCGGCGACCTCCCTTCGCCCATCGCCCCGCAGGCGTGGCACTTCCGCCAGTCGATCGACTACTCGGTCACCGCTAACTACGCGGTGCTCGACTTCGCGCAGCGCTACCGCGAGACGCTGCTCTACAACATCTACGTGATGGGCCGGAACTCCATCAGGAAGGGCGCCACCGACACGTGGACCATGACGCCGCGGCACGTGGCGGCGGTGAAGGCGGAGATCGCCAAGGACATGAAGCTCGAGTCCACCGACCCGCGCGTGGTGGCCGGCGGCCGGGCCACGCCCGTGCCGGCGAAGTACTACGAGCTGCTGCGCAAGCCCGAGTGGCGCGATCCGCGCGCCTACGTGCTGCCGGCCGGCGAGGGCGACTTCCTCACCGCGACGAAGTTCGTGAACATCATGATCAAGGCCGGCCTCACCGCGCACCGCGCCACCGCGCCCTTCACGGCCGGCGGCAAGCAGTACCCGGCCGGGTCGTACGTCCTCAAGGCGTCGCAGGCGTTCCGCCCGCACCTGCTCGACATGTTCGAGCCGCAGGATCACCCCAACGACTTCCAGTTCCCCGGTGGCCCGCCCATTCCGCCCTACGACGTGGCGGGCTGGACGCTGGCGTACCAGATGGGGCTGAAGTTCGACCGCGTGTTCGACAGCGTGGACGGCCCCCTCGAGGCCATCACCACCGTCATCAAGCCGGCGCCCGGCAAGGTGACCGACGCGGCCGGCGCGGTGGGCTACGTCGTCAACCACAAGAACAACGACGCGTTCATCGCGGTCAACCGCCTGCTCAAGGCGGGTGAAGAGGTGTCGTTCGTCGGCGACCGCAGCTACCAGAGCGCCGATGGCACGGGCGTGATTTTCATCACGGCCAGGCCGTCGACCGGCGCCGTGCTCGCCAAGGCCGCGGCCGACTTCGGCCTCAACTTCACGGCCGTCACGGCGCGCCCATCCGGCGCCACCTACACGCTCACCAAGCCGCGCGTCGCCCTGTGGGACCAGTACGGCGGCTCGATGCCCTCGGGGCACGTGCGCTGGCTGCTCGAGCAGTTCGAGTTCGACTTCGAGGTGGTGTATCCCGCCACGCTTGACGCCGGCAACCTTAAGGCGAAGTACGACGTCATCCTGTTCCCCGATGGCGGCATCCCCGAGCGTGATGCGGCGGCGGGCGGGCCGGCCGGCGGCGGCTTCGGCGGCGGCCAGCCCTCCCCCGAGTCGATTCCCGCGGAGTATCGCGCGCACCTGGGCCGCGTAACCGTGGGCAAGACCGTGCCCCAGCTCAAGGCGTTCGCCGAGGCCGGCGGCGTCATCGTGGCCTTCGGAAAATCCGCGGTGCTCGGCCATCACCTGGGCCTGCCGGTGAGCGATCACCTGGTGGAAGTGCAGCAGGACGGCACCGAGCGGCCGCTGCCGGGCACGAAGTACTACATCCCGGGCTCGATCCTGAGCGTGGCGGTGGACAACACCAACCCGGTGGCGTTTGGCCTGGAGAAGAAGGTTGACGTCTTCTTCGACGAGAACCCCGTGATGCAGTTGGCGCCCAACGCGTCGCTGACGGGCGTGAAGCCGGTGGCGTGGTTCGACTCGAAGGAGCCGCTGCGCTCGGGCTGGGCCTGGGGCCAGCACTATCTGGAGGGCGGCGCCGCGGCCATCGAGGCGCCTGTCGGCAGGGGCAAGGTATTCCTGATGGGTCCCGAGATCACCTTCCGCGCCCAGCCGCACGGGACCTTCAAGTTCCTGTTCAACAGCATCTTCTACGGCACGTCACAGGTGCAGGGCGCCGCCACGACGACGGCC
>CAYJPQ010000025.1:31085-45309 GCA_964372085.1 uncultured Bifidobacteriaceae bacterium
AAGCATCCCCCTCCCGTCAAGTGTAGAATCGCTCCCATCTGATGATCAGCGAGCTTCACGCCCGTGATCGCGCGCTCACGATCGCGGGCGCCGTCATGCTTCTCGGCTTTCTCATCGCCACGCTGCTCTCCATCGGCGACCCCCGCCTCATCCTGGGCGTGAATCCGTGGCTCAAGCCGATGAAGTTCTTCGCGTCCAACACCATCGTGCTCTGGACGGTGGCGTGGTTCATGGCCGAGGCGCGGCCGCAGCCCAGGGCTCGGGCCGTCATCCGATGGACGTTCGTAACGGCCATGGCTGCCGAGATTACGCTCATCTCGATGCAGGCCGTTCGCGGCACCACGTCGCACTTCAACGTCGCCACCCCGTTCGACTCGATGGTCTTCAACGTGATCGGGGCCGCGAACACCATCAGCACCGTGGCGGCGGCGGGCCTGCTATGGCTGCTCCGCCGCGACACGCCGCCCCAGCGCGCGGGCTACTTGTGGGGCATGCGGCTGGGCCTGGCCATCTTCGTGCTGGGCAGCCTCCAGGGCTTCACCATGGTGGCCAACATGGGCTATGCCGTGCCCGGTCCCGACGGCGGCCCCGGCCTGCCGCTTGTGAACTGGTCCACCAGCGGCGGCGACCTGCGCGTGGCCCACTTCGCGGGCCTGCACGCGCTCCAGGCGCTGCCGTTGCTGGGATTCCTGCTCGATCGTGCCGGCCTCATGCCCTCCAGGCGAAGGACCGTGGTGCTGACCGTCGGCGTCGTCTGGCTGCTCGTGGTCGGCAGCCTCGTCACGCTGGCGCTGCAGGGCCGGCCGCTGGTGGGGATGTAGAGGGCTTGGGGCTTGGGGCTTCCGGCTCCCGTCTCCCGTCTCCCGTCTCCCGTCTCCCGTCTCCCGTCAAGTATCATCACCCCATGACTTATTACGGCGCCAAAGAGTTGGCTGAGAGCTTCCGCACGGTCCGCAAGAACACCATCCAGGTGGCCGAGGACATCCCCGAGGACAAGTACGGCTTCAAGGCCGCCGAGGGCTGCATGACGGTGGCCGCGATGCTGTCGCACCTCGCTTCGTCCACCCACTGGGCGCAGCAGGTGCACTGCGTGGAGAAGAAGACGGACGTCACGATGGAGGACTTCGGTCGCTACATGGCCGAGATGACGACCGCCCAGGCCGCCCTCACCACCAAGGCCGCCATCGTCGAGGCGCTGAAGGCCAACGGTGAGGCGTTTGCGAAGCAGCTCGAGTCGATGGCCGAGGCGCAGCTGGCCGAGGTGGTCACCTTTCCCGGAGGCGGCAAGACGCGCTTCGAGCAACTGCTGGGCGTCAAGGAGCACGAGATGCACCACCGCGGTCAGTTGATGCAGGTTGAGCGCATGATCGGCGTCGTCCCCCACCTGACCCGGGCGCGGCAGCAACGCCAGCAATGATGTTGCTTTGCACGGGCGAGTCGTTCGACGACCTGATCTTCTCGGGTCTCGAGCGGCTCCCAGAACCCGGCGAGGAAGTGCGGACCGACCACTTCACCTCCACCATCGGCGGCGGCGCGGTCATCACCGCCGTCGCGGCCGCGCGCCGGGGCCTTCGCGTGACGGTGATGAGCGCCCTCACCGACGCGGCGGTCGCGCGCCTCAAGGGCGAGAAGGTGGCCGTCCGCAACCTGCGCAAGCCCGGCGAGCCCGGCGCCATCTCGGCGGCCCTCTCCACGAGTACTGAGCGCTCGTTTGTCACCTTCAACGGTTCTAACGCGAAGCTCGAGCCGCGCCTGGCGCGCGAGCTGAACGCGATCGCGTCCTCCACGTCCGCGCGCGGGCGCCCCGATCACATCCACCTGGCCTTCTACCCGCACGACTGCGCCACGTGGACGCACATCGTGTCGCGCTTGCGCCTGCGCGGCATCACCACCTCGTGGGACTTCGGCTGGAACGAGCCGCTCACCACCGACCGCGGCCTCACGACGCTGCTCGACGCGCTCGACTTCGTGTTCGTCAACGAGATGGAGGCCATGCTCTACACCGGCGAACTGACGCTGACCGACGCCATCACGCACTGGCGGCGGCGGTCGTCCATCGTGATCGTCAAGCTCGGCCCGGACGGCAGCGTCTGGGTCTCTCCCAAGGGCGATATCCACCGGGGTGCGCCCCGCGTGAAGGTGGTGGACACAACCGGCGCCGGCGACGCCTTCAACGGCGGCTTCCTGGCCGCCTGGCTGCGCGGCGGCACGCCCACGCAGTGCCTGGCGGCCGGCAACGCCGCTGGAGCAGCCGCCACCAGGGAACCGGGCGGACTATGAAGATTGCCGTCCTTGGCGGCGCCGGCGTGCGCGTCCCCCTCCTCGTGGGCGGCCTCACGCGCTCCGACCTGCAAATCTCGAACGTCAGCCTCTATGACATCGATCGCGACCGCCTGCGCATCATCGCGGACCTGGCCTCGCAGGTGGCCGAGGGCGCGCAGGTGACGAGCGCGGTAACGCCGGAAGAGGCCATCGAAGGGGCCGACTTCGTGATTGCCTCCATCCGCGTGGGTGGCGCCGGCCAGCGGGCCCGGGACGAGGCCGCCTCCATCGCCCTCGGCGTCGTAGGGCAAGAAACGGTGGGCCCGGCCGGCTTTGCCATGGCCGTGCGCACCATCCCCGCCATGGTGGGCTACGGCCGCCTGGTGTCGCGCCTGGCGCCGCGCGCATGGCTCATCAACTTCTCGAACCCGGTGAGCATCATCACGCAGGCCGTGCACCAGGAGACCGGCGCGCGCCTGATCGGCATCTGCGACACGCCGATGGAGATGTTCGAGGACGCCGCTCACGTGCTGGGTTTGCCCGCCTCGGTGTGCGCCTACGACTACTTCGGCCTCAACCACCTGGGCTGGCTTCGCGAGGTGCTGTTCGAGGGCGAGCCTCAGTTGCATCGCGTGTGGGACGACGATGCCAAGCTCACAGGGGCGTACCGCTCGCCGCTCTTCGAGCCCGAGCGCCTGCGCGACCTGAAGCTGCTGCCCACGGAGTATCTCTACTACTACTATCGACCCGACGTCGCGCTGGCCCACATGCAGCAGGCGGGCTCGAGCCGCGGCGTGGCCGTGGCGACACTGACCGAGGCGTTCTTCGAAGACCTTCAAGCCTTTAGGCCTCCAGGCCTTCAAGCCCTCGAGCGTTACCAGCGCTACCTTGCCGACCGCGACGGCAGCTACATGCAGATCGAGACGGGCGCCACCGCCACGCGCGTGAAGCCGGCCTGGGCCGAGCTCTCGGGTTACGACCGCATCGCCCTGATGACCATGAGGGCCATCGTCCACAACCAGGGCGCCATCATCCCGCTCGACGTGGCGAACGAGGGCACGCTGAGCTTCCTTGGCGCCGACGACATCGTCGAGGTGCCGTGTCGCGTGGACAAGGACGGGCCGCGCCCGCGGCCTGTGGCCGCCGTCCCCGCGCACGCGCGCGAGCTGATGGAGCGCGTCAAGGCCTACGAGCGCGCCACGGTGCGTGCCGCCCTCACCGGCGAGCGCGCGGATCTCGTGAACGCGTTGGCGCTCAACCCGCTCGTCCCTACGCGCGAGCTGGCCGGCAAGCTGGTGACCGCGCTACTGGGATGACAAGCACCGATCCAGGGAGGGCCGGGGTTACAGCCTCGCCCCTCCATCTCGATCGCTCCATGGGCCTCGTCCAGGCCACCGCCACCAACGTGATCAGCATGGTGGGCGTGGGGCCGTTCCTCACCATTCCCTTCATGGTGGCGGCCATGGACGGGCCGCACGTGATCTACGCGTGGATGGCCGGCCTGGTGCTGGCGCTGGCCGACGGCCTCGTCTACGCGCAGCTTGGCGCGGCGCTCCCCGGCAGCGGCGGCGGCTACCTCTACCTGCGCGAGGCCTTCAAGCCGTTTGGCCTGGGCGGCCTGATGGCCTTCCTGTTCATCTTCCAGACGGTGCTGGTAGCCCCGCTCTCGGTGGCCGGCGGCGCCGTGGGGTTTGCGGACTACCTGCAGTTCGTGTGGACCGACATGGGCACGCTCACCCATCACGCGGTGGCCGCGTCGGTGTGCGTGGCCATGACGGCGCTCCTGTGGCGCAACATCAAGGAGATTGGCCGGCTGGCGGTGGTGATGCTGGTGGTGGTGCTCGTCACCGTGGGCTGGGTGATCGTGGCCGGGCTCTTCAGCTTCTCGCCGGCGCAGGCCTTTGATTTTCCCGCGAAGGCCTTCTCGCTCGACTCGAGCCTGCTGATGAGCGTCGGCGCCGCCTCGGTGCTGGCGATGTACAGCTACGGCGGCTACAACCAGGTGTGCAACATCGGGGACGAGATCAAGGACCCCACGCGCACCATCCCCCGCTCGATCGTCCTCTCCACGTTCCTGGTGGCCGGCCTCTACATGCTGATGACCATCGTCATTCTCGGCATGATCCCGTGGCAGGAGGTGAAGGAGTCACGCACCGTGGCGTCGGTGTTCATCGAGCGCACCTTCACCGACCCGGCCATGGGCCGCCTGGCCGGCATGGTGATGACGGGGTTGATCCTGTTCGTGGCCGCGGCATCGCTCTACGCCACCATCCTCGGCTACTCGCGCGTGCCCTACGCGGCCGCGCGCGACGGCGACTTCTTCAAGGCCTTTGCGCGGGTGCATCCCACCAAGCACTTTCCGGATCTCTCGCTCGCCACGATTGCGATCGTGTCGATTCCGTTCTGCTTCTTCTCGCTGGGGCAGTTGGTGAGCTGGCTGATCCAGGTGCAGGTGCTGCTGCGCTTCATCTGGCAGTGCGCGGCCGTGGTGCTGCTGCGGCGTTGCCGTCCCGACATCCCGCAGCCGTTCACCATGTGGCTCTACCCGTGGCCCGCCGTCCTCTCGGGCGCGCTGTGGCTGTTCATCTTCTTCACGGGCCCGTGGGAGGGGATTGCGTTCTCCTTCGCGTTCCTCGCCGTGGGTGTCGCAGCCTACCAGCTCTTCAGATCACGTACGGGCCACAGAGACACAGAGACACAGAGAAATACCAAGTCCTTATAAAGGCCAGTGCTGCTTAGACAGCCTGCAGGCATTTTGAGGTGTTTGGAATTTCCTCTGCGTCTCTGTGTCTCTGTGGCCCGTACGTGATCAGGGTTGTTTTCCCAATGCCAGGAGATTCGCCGCAATGCGGTACGCGCCCGGCACGCCGTAGGGGAGCTGGCGATGGAGCGCGTAGGCGAAGTAGGTCCAGTGGCCCTTCCCCACCTTCGCGGTGAGCCAGCCGCCGCGCTGCGGGGCCTGGCCCGTGTCGTAGGTGGCGATCATCGGCCTGTAGGCGGCGTCCCAGGTGGTGAAGAACTTCGAGCCGCGCTGCTCCACCCATCCCTCGAAGTCGGCGGCCGTGATGCGGTTGGGCCACGAGAACAGTTGGTGGGTGGGCGCGAGGATCTCCACCGGTGAATCCTCCTCCGACACTTCCTCCGCGCTGCGGGGCAGCTCACCGGGGAAGGGCGCAAAGGTGTTGGGCACCAGCTCCTGCGTGTTGTAGAGCACGATCATGTTGCCGCCGGCCTTCACGTAGTCGAGCAGGCGCTGGTTGTAGGTCTTCAGGTCGTCGCGCACCGCGTAGGCGCGCGTGCCCGTCATGATGGCGTCGAAGGTGGAGAGATCTGCGCCGGCCAGTTCCCGCTCGCCGAGCAGCGTCACCGTGGCGCCCAACTGCCGCAGCCCCGCGGGGACCTGGTCGCCGATGCCCATCACGTAACCCACCTTCAGCCCGGGCACCGTGGCCACGTTCACGCCACGCACCTCCGCGGACGAGGGACGATAGAGGTATCGCACCTCGAGATCGCGGTGGTCGACGAGCTCGTAGCCCTCCCGGTATTCCCTGGCGCCGGCGGTGGCCACCGCTTCGATGGTGTAACGCTCGTTGCCCAGGGAACCGGGCTGCACCGAGAACCGGTACGACGCCCGCTCGCCCGCCCGGGCAAACGAGAACGCCTGCGCCGCGGGCTGCGCGGTCCAGCCCGTGGGCATCGTCAGCGTCACCTGGCCCTGCGTGGCGTCGGGCCCGTTGTGCAGCAGCGCCACCTCCACGTCCACCCTCCGGTTCGCGGCGGGCAGGGGGACGATCACGGTGGAGGGCGAGAGGGTGACGGCAATGCGCGGCACGCTGCGGACCTCTCGGAGCACCTCGCCGTAGGGAAGTTTCGACTCGCGGCGCTTCACCACCTCGCGCGCCTCCACGGCCTCGCCGTTCACCGTGTAGCGCGCCACCGCCACCAGGGGCGGCGTCGACGCGGGCCGGCCAAACTGGGAGGGGTCGCTCAAGGTGTACCGGCTCTCCTGCAGCCCCGCGCGTGAGAAGTAGGGCTTGCTGCTGAGCGCCACGTCACCAGCCAGCGTTACCGAGTAGAGGCCGTCACCCTTGGCCCCAACCACCCACCCGGGCGCCGCCTCAATCCGCACTTGCGCACCCTGCGCACCCTGTGCACCCTGTGCACCCTGCACCCGCACCTCAAACGACTGCCCGGGCACGGGCGCGCCCATGACGGCCGGCTCGGTGATGGCCGACATCGTGAACGGCATCGCCGCGTTGATGGCATCTTGAAACTGCCGTTCCTTGATGCGCAGCGTGAACGCGGCTTCGTCATCCGGCGCGCGCGCGGCCAGCAGGGCCCGCGTGGCCTTTAACCCTTCGGCCAGTGCCGGCACCGACGCGGCGGGGTTGGTGATGCTGAACGCCGCCATGGCCCGCGCGATCGCGTCGTCGATGGGCCGAGCCGCCGCGCCCAGCAAGGCCTCGTGCGTAGCGGGAAGCCCGTCAAAGATCGTCGCCTCTCGGAGGGCCGGGACTTTCCCGGCCCGAGCGGAGTCGAGGGCAGTCCCGGCCGCTTCCACTCGCTTGTAGTACCCGTAATTCGTCCCCGCTCCCGGCACGAACCGGCCGCCGTTCTGCGACCGCTGGAAGCTCAAGCCACGTCGCGCGACGTTGTCGAACGAGTCGCCGAGCCACGGGCTGTACTCGCCGCTGTTGATGCGCACCGTCCAATCCTCGTTCTCGCGAACGCCGCCGATGTACACCTTGTAGGGCTGCCACGGGCGCAGGCCCTCGGCCACCTGCTCGGGGAATCGCGCGGGGTCGCCCGCGGCTCGGGACGCCTCCACGGCCACGACGCCGGCCGCGGAATGGTTGCCGTGCCCGTCGCGCGCGTTGCCCTGGAAGCGCGAGAGCACCACCCACGGGCGGCTCATGCGAATCACCCGCACCACGTCGCGCAGCGCGGCCTCGCGGCCCCACTTGTCGAAGGCCTCCTCGAGCCGCTTCGAGTAGCCGTAGTCCACCAGCGTCGTGAAGTACTGCTCGTCGATGCCGTAGTAGCGGCCCGCCGCCAGCAGTTCGTCGGTGCGAATCAGTCCCAGGCCGTCGAAGAGCTGCGGCCCGATGGCGTTGTCGCCCGACTCGCCGCGATTCAGCGACACGAGCGCCATCCGCGCGCCGTCGCCACGGCTCAATTTTGCCAGAACTCCCCCGTGCTCGTCGTCCGGATGGGCCGTGACGTGCAACACGCTGGCGGGGTTCTTCAGCTTCAACAGCCGCTGCCAGGCAGCCGCCGCGCCCACGCCCCCCGGGAGTGCCTGCGACTCAGGGCCCGGCGAGAGGGCCAGGATCAAGATCGCGGCAGGCAGGGCGCCGTAACGCATGGGGGAGTTGTACCCTATTTGCGAAGCGCGTCGATGCTGAGCTTGCCCGATCCGCTGGCCGCGATGAACAGGAACAGGAAGCAGTAGAGCACCGCCTCTTCCCCGCCGTTCTGGATGGGGAACCACCCGCGCGGCGCGTGCGCCTGGAAGTAGGCCCAGGCCATCTGGCCGCTGGCCAGAAAGGCCACCGGGCTCGCGAACAGGCCGATGGCCATCATCGCGCCCCCCACGAATTCGATGACGCCGGCCAGGCCCATCTGCGAGAGCAGTTCCTGTTGGCGTCCGCCAAGGGCGCCGAAGAGCTTCTGCGCGCCGTGCTGCATGAAGAGCAGCCCGGCAACGATGCGGAGGGCGGCGTAGATGTAGGGCTTGAAGGGGCCGAGCAGTGCTTCCATGACAGGCATCCTTTCCGGGTCTGCCCAGGGCGCGGGGCAAGTCCACGAAGGACTTACGCCCGCGCGCGAGGAAGCGCTTACCTACTCGACGATGGTGGTGACGAACGCGTGGATGTCGATCATGTCCGCCGCGCCCTTGGGGTGGAGGAACTCAAAGAGCTTGTTGCTGAACGCCAGCACGCGCTCGTAAGTCTCCCACCGGGGGGTGGCGGTGTACTTGAGGTCGAAGCCCAGCGCCTTGGCTGCCTTGCGCAGCGTCACCGGCTTCACCAGGATGTGCTTGTCGGGCTGCGCCAGGAACGGGATCAGCGTCACCGTGGGCCACTTGGCCAGGTCGCCGTCCTTGCTGAGCGGCAGGCCGGTGAGCACGTGCAGGTAGTCGCCGTAGAGGCCCGACGTGAGGATGGGCGCGTCCAGCATGTCCACCAGCGCGTTCATGAACGGCTTGGCGTTCTCGGAGTGCGCCAGCGCGTCGCGCAGCACGCCCAGCTCGCTCTTGGGCTGCACCAGCTTCTTGGGCGCGCTCTGCACCACGTGCAGGATGGCCTCCGCCGCCTTGTCGGGCGAGCTCGACACCATCTTGCGCAGCGCCTCGGTGGAGGGGAACGCCTTCACCCATTCCTTGTGCGCCGCCTCGCGCCACTCGCGCTCAGACGGGATGTACCACGCGTCCTTGAAGCCCGAGGGGTACTTCTGGATGAAGCGTTCGAAGGCCTGGTCGAACGTCCACTCGGCCACGAGGGGTCCGGCAACCTTCTTGGTGATGAGGCCAACCGGATGGCAGGTGGAGTCGCATTCCACTTTGATGGCGTCGAGCGATTCGCCGCCCTTCACCGCCGACTTCTCCAGCAGGCCTTCGCGCCACTGCAGCCGCTTGAGCCGTTCGGGCTCGGGCAGGTTCTCGAACCCCACCAGCACGTGCTGCGCGCTTTGACCGTAGACCTTGCCGATGCCCCATGCCGGGCGCTGTGAATGCGTTACGTACGACCCGACACGAATATTGCTCACTAGGTGACCCCGCTCTTGTAGTTGGTTGATGCCCCTAGTGTGTCACGTATGCGACCCTTCCGGTCGTATAATCAATGTCCCTTTCTGGAGGCTTCATGACAACTCTTGGCCGGCGTGAATTCCTGGCGGGCGCGGGCGCCGTCGCAATTGCAGGCGTTTCTCACGCGAATACCGCTGGCGCCTCCCCGCGTCGGAGCGCCGGGACTTCAGTCCCGGCGATGGCGGGCATCTTTCCTGCCTCCGTGCGGGCAGATTTTCCATCCGTCGCCGGCCAAACCTACTTGAACTCCGCCGCCCTGCACCCCATCGGCACCTTCGCGGCGCAGGGCATCGAGCGGGCGCTCAACTACCGCCTGCTGGGTCCGGGCGAGGGCCGCGCCGATTTCGGCGCCGACAAGCAGGCCGCGCTCAAGAAGAAGTTCGGCGACCTGATCAACGCCACGCCCAACGAGATTGCCTTCACCGCCAGCACCTCCGACGGCGAGAACATCGTCGTCATGGGCCTGGACCTTGTGCCGAAGCCCGGGTCTTCGACTGCGCTCAAGCCAAGCAACATCGTCATCGACGAGCTGCACTTCACCACGTCGCTCTACATGTACAAGGAGCTTGAGAAGAAGGGCATCGAGCTCAGGATCGTGAAGCACAGGAACTGGGGCATCGATCCGAAGGACATGGACCGCGCCATCGATCGCAACACGCGGCTGGTGTCGCTGGCGCTGGTGTCGAACGTGAACGGCTTCATGCACGACTGCAAGGCCGTGAGCGACATCGCGCACCGGCGCGGCGCGTACGTGTTTGCCGACATCATCCAGGCGGTGGGCGCGCTGCCGGTGGACGTGAAGGCGCTCGGCATCGACTTCGCGTCCACGGGCACCTACAAGTGGCTGATGGGCGAGCGCGGCATCGGCTTCCTCTACGTGCGCGAGGACCTGCAGGGCACGGTGCTGCCCACCACGCGGTTTGGCCACCGGCAGGTCGCCAACTTCAATCGCTCCGACCTCACGTGGGAGCCGCTGCCCGGCGCGGTGATGTACGAGTCTGGCGGCATTCCCGTGCTGCTGGCGGCGTGCGTCAGCGAGGGGATCGACTACGTGAACACGCTGGGGCTGGCCAACATCCGCGCCCACGCGCGCGAGCTCACGGCGCGGCTGCAGAAAGAGCTGCCGCCGCTCGGCTTCAAGCCGCTCACGCCCGACGGCACCGAGACGCCCATCGTGGCGTTCGAGCTGGAGGACGTGGCCGCCACGCGGAAGGCGATGCAGGCGGGCAAGCTGGTGGGGACGATCATCGGCAACGAGAGGCGCCTGCGCCTGGCCGTGTCGGTGTTCAACACCCACGAAGACATCGACCGCGCCGTGGCGGTGCTGGGCGGCAAGGCGGGGTCGATCTAAGGGTTCAGGGGTTCATCCTCTCCCTCACCATCCCGTACACCCCCTCCCACGTGTCCGCGCGTGGCCCCGGGAGGTGCTTGTTCGTGGAGCTGCTGAACACGATGGTCGGGTGCCCCTCTTTCCGCAGGAGCTCCACGTTGCGCGGCGAGTCTTCCACGTAGAGGTCCGCGCCCACGGCGCCCTTGTCGGCCAGGAAGCAGAGGTCCCAGTAGGGGATGTCGTGGCCGTCGAGCCAGTCCACCGTCTGCTGCACCGCGATGCGGTGAAAGTTGGTGATGAGCAGGCGGTGCGTGATGATGCGGATGCGCACGCCCTCGTTGGACAGCCGCCGCAGCACCTGCGGCGCGCCGGCGATGGGCTTCATCACGCGGAACAGGTCGCGCTGCGTCACGGCGAAGTGGTGCAGCTTGAGGTAGCCTCCCGGCGCCTGCGCCACGCCCCACTCGGGCAGGTCCCACGACACGTCGTTGGTGAGCGTCTCTGGGTTCACGCCAAGCCACTCGGCCGCGATGGGCCTGAGGGCTGTGTAGAAGTCGGCACAGGTGCCGTCGAGATCAACGCCAAGCACGAATGGGGTCATAGGGGGAATTGTATGGCTTGCGGAGGGCTGGGACTTTCCCGGCCCGAGTGGAGTCGAGGGCAGTCCCGGCCTGTCTTATTGAGCCTGACGCAATTCGCATCGTCACACTCGAGCAGAGACGCTAGTCCATTCCCGTGCATCGCGTTTCACACTTTACACGCTAAGATTACGGTCTGTGTTTGTTCGTCGCGCGCTCGTTCTGGCAGGTCTCGTCGTCGCGTCCGCCTCCATCGCCTCCGCCCAGGGGGCCGTCACCTCGTGGGCGGGCCCGCCGGCCCCCGTGGCTCCCGAGGTGTTTGCCAAGGATGCCGAAGGCCGCATCACCCTGCGCGCCACGCGCCTCTCCGCGCCGCTCTCGCTCGACGGCAACCTGGACGAGGCCGTCTACACGAGCGTCCAGCCCATCGACCACTTCATCCAGCAGGAACCCGTGGAGGGCCAGCCGGCCACCGAGCGCACGCTCGTGTGGCTCTTCTACGACCACGAGCGGTTCTATGTAAGCGTACGGATGTTCGATTCGGCGCCCGACCGGCTGGTGGCCAACGAGCTGCGCCGCGACAACTTCAACATCTTCCAGAACGACAACATTTCCATCAGCATCGATCCCCTCTACACGCGCCGGAGCGGCGTCTTCTTCCAGACCAACGCGCTCAGCGCCCAGCGCGACCAGGAGATCCAGGACGAGCGCAGCAACAACAACGACTGGAACACCATCTGGTACACCCGCTCGCGCATCCTGGACGATGGGTGGTCGATGGAGTTTGCGGTTCCCTACTCGTCGCTGCGGACCCGGGGCGAGGGGCCGCAGGTGTGGGGCTTCAACCTGCGCCGCGTGGTGCGCTGGAAGAACGAGCACGTCTCCATCGCGGCCATCCCCGCGTCGGCCACCGTGCGGGCCATGTACAAGTTCGACATCGCGGCCACGCTGGTGGGCGTCGAGATGCCGTCCACGCGGCGCCCCGTGGACGTGAAGCCGTACGGCATCGCGGCCAGCACCACCAACCTGGGCGCCACGCCGGCCTTCCGCAACGACCCCTCGGCCGATGCCGGCTTCGACGTGAAGTACGGCATCACCAGCGGCCTGGTGGCCGACTTCACCTATCGCACCGACTTCGCGCAGGTGGAAGAAGACCAGCAGCAGGTGAACCTCACGCGCTTCAGCCTGTTCTTCCCAGAGAAGCGCGACTTCTTTCTCGAGGGCCAGGGCCTCTTCAGCTTTGGCGGCGAGCAGCGCGGCGGCGGGGGTGGCGGGCAGTCGTCCGCGCGCACGTCCACGCCCAGCCTCACACCGGTGGTGTTCTACAGCCGGCGCATTGGCCTGGGGCCCAATGGCGGCGAGGTGCCCATCGTCGCGGGCGGCCGGGTGGCCGGGCGCGCGGGCAAGTTCGCGATTGGGCTGCTCAACATCCAGACCGAAGAGGCAGAGGCCTTCCGGGCGCCGTCCACCAACTTCTCGGTGGTGCGGCTCAGGCGCGACGTGCTGCGGCGCAGCAACGTGGGGATGATCCTCACGCGCCGGTCACCCGCCGACCAGGACGCCAACACCGTGGCGGGCGTCGACGCCAACTTCTGGTTTTTCCAGAACGTCACCATGACCAGCTTCTACGCCCAGTCGAAGACGGGCGACGACAACCGTGCGGCGACCGACCGCAGCAGCTACCGGGGCGAGTTCGAGTGGTCGCCCGATCGCTACGGCCTCAAGTACGAGCACCTGGTGGTGGGATCCGCCTTCCAGCCCGAGGCGGGCTTTCTGCGGCGCACCGCGTTCCGGCGCAACTACGCCTCGGCGCGATTCAGCCCGCGGCCCGCGGGCACGAGCGCCATCCGGCGGCACATCTTCGAGGCCGAGTTCGACTACATCACCGGCACCGACGGCGTGCTGGAGACGCGCGAGGCCAAGGGCGTGTACCGGATGGAGTTGAACAACAACGACCAGTGGGCCGTGGACTACTCGAGCAATTACGAATTCCTGCGCGTGGGCTTCAACGTCGTCCCCGGCATGAGGATTCCGGCCGGCGAGTACCACTTCGGCGACGTGCGCGCCACCTACGTGTTTGGGCCGCAGCGCCGCGTGTCGGGCAGCCTTTCCGGCGGAACCGGCACGTTCTACGACGGCACCAACACCGAAGTCGGCTTCCGCGGCATCGTGGAGATCTCGCCGCGGTTCAACGTGGAGCCGAGCTTCGCGGTGAACTGGGTCGACATTGCGGCCGGCGCCTTCACCACGAAGGTGTCGAGCGTGCGGTCCACCTACATGTTCTCGCCCACGATGGCCCTGAGCGGGCTGGTGCAGTACAACTCCACGTCGGGGACGCTGGGCTCGAGCGTCCGCTTCCGGTGGGAGCATCACCCGTCGAGCGACGTGTTCGTGGTCTACAGCGACGGCCGTGACACGCGGATTGGCGACCGCTTCCCGGGGCTGGTGAACCGGACGTTCGTGGTGAAGGTGACGCGGCTGTTCCGCTTCTAGCGTCGCCGGGCGCCGAGCAGCTGCGCCAACTGCAGTGGCGAGATCACCTTTACGCCCTCTACGGTCTTGCCCATCAGGTGGCCGAAGTCTCTCCGGTCGCCGGTCACGAAGTGGTCGCATCGGCTGCGAATGGCGGAGCACAGGAGTGGCACGTCCTTGTCGGCCAGCGTCACGGGGAGGGCAAACTGGCTCGATGGCGCCATCTCGACGTCTGCCAGCAGTAACTCGAATGCGGGCAACCAGTCTCGGCGCTTGAGTGCCAGGTTGCGACGGGCCTCCTCCACCGCGAGGTCGCTCGCGACGGCCGTGTCCTGCTCAACGAGCCAGGCGATGAGGCGCGCGAAGTTGCTCGCGGCCTGGCTGGCCGAGAACAGGACGTTGGCGTCGAGGAACACGCGCATGGCCTAGGCGGGCTTGCGCGCCTTCTTTGCCTTGGCCCTGGGCAACAGGCGCCCGATGGCGTCCTCGTCGCGGGCGAACTCCGCGATTCGGGCTTCGCTGTAGATCTCGATGGGCACGCTGATGGAGGGCCGCAGCAGGATGCCGGCGCCGGTGTCCTCGAGGATCAGCTCGTCGTTGGCCTTCAGGCCGTAGGCCTGCCGCAGCTGGGCCGGAATGGTGATCACGCCGCGGTCGTTCAGGGTGACCTTGGTCTGCATGAATACAGTATATCAGTATTACTGCACCGCCTCTGCACCCCTGCACCCCTCCACCCCTGAACCCCTGCACCCCTGCACCCCTGCACCCCTGCAC
>CAYJPQ010000026.1:0-44876 GCA_964372085.1 uncultured Bifidobacteriaceae bacterium
CGACGGCCTGGGCGTCGGCGTCGACGTTCCGCGGCTCCGACAAGCGCGGTGGCGCCAACGGCGCGCGCATTCGCCTCGCGCCGCAGAAGGACTGGGCTGTCAACAACCCCGCCGCGCTGGCGAAGGTGCTGAAGACGCTGGAAGGCATCCAGAAGGCGTCGAAGAAGCCGGTGTCGCTGGCCGACCTGATCGTGCTGGGCGGCGTGGCCGCCGTCGAGCTGGCGGCGAAGAAGGCCGGGGTCAGCGTGAAGGTGCCCTTCACGCCGGGACGCACGGATGCGTTGCAGAAGCAGACCGACGTCGAGTCGTTCGCCGTGCTCGAGCCCACCTTCGACGGCTTCCGCAACTACCTCGGGCCGGGACACCGGCTTCCCGCCGAGAACCTGTTGATCGAGCGTGCGCGCCTGCTGCGGTTGAGCGCGCCCGAGATGACCGTGCTCGTGGGCGGCCTGCGCGTGTTGGGGGCGAACGCCAACCACTCGAAGGCGGGCGTCTTCACCAAGCGGCCCGAGACGCTGACCAACGACTTCTTCGTGAACCTGCTCGACACGGGCACGGAGTGGACGCCGACGTCAAGTGCGGCGGAGACCTTCGAGGGCCGTGCTCGCGGTAAGGGTGCGGTCAAGTGGACCGCCAGCCGCGTCGACCTCGTCTTCGGTTCGAATTCCGAACTCCGCGCCCTCGCGGAGGTCTACGCGTGCAACGACGCCAGGGAGAAGTTCGTGCGCGACTTCGTGGCCGCGTGGGACAAGGTGATGAATCTCGATCGATTCGACCTCGCGTGATCTCGACGCTCAGGCCGGCCTTCGCCGGCCGGCCTGAGCGTCGCTCCCGACTCCGCCTCACCCCGCTCCCGCCAGCCGCCGAAGCGCACCACCACGTGCAGGCCGGCGGCGTCACCCACCATCGTGGCGCGCTCGCCGAAGTGACGATGGATGGCGCCGAGCAGCGCATCGCGCCGGCGCTTGTAGACGCGCCGCGCGGTGGCGCCGGCCGCGGCGAACAGGCGGCGGGCCTCGGGATAGCCGGGCTCTTCGGATCCGTGATGCCCTTCAAGGTAGCGCTCTGTTTTTCCATGCCGCACGATGGCAAAATGCTCGGCATGACCATCACGCGAGACGGCGATCCGATTGGCGACCCGGTTCCCGGCTGGACGCCCCGGCCCCTGCCCGCGCGCGCGCCGATGCCGGGCCGCTACTGCCGGCTCGAGCCGCTCAGCCCCGACGCCCACGCGCGGGACCTCTGGGAGGCGAACGCGTTGGACACAACCGGCCGCAATGTCACGTACTTGCTGGCTGAGCCCTTCGCGACGTTCGACGACTACGAAGCCTGGGTGCGACAGGCGGCAGCGAAGACGGACGTCATCTTCTTCGCCGTGCTGACCCCTGATGGCTCCGGGCACCGCGCCGTGGGCGTCGCGTCCTACCTCCGCATCGCGCCCGACGCGGGGTCCATCGAGGTGGGCCACATCAACTTTTCGCCGCGGCTCCAGCGGACGCGCGCGGCCACCGAGGCGATGTACCTCATGATGCGGCACGCCTTCGAGCTCGGCTACCGGCGCTACGAGTGGAAGTGCGATTCCCTCAATGCGCCGTCGCGCCGGGCGGCGCAGAGACTGGGCCTCTCCTTCGAGGGCGTGTTCCGCCAGGCGCTCGTCTACAAGGGCCGCAATCGCGACACCGCCTGGTACGCCGCGATCGACCAGGAGTGGCCGCGCCTCGCCGCGGTCTTCGAGCAATGGCTCGACCCGTCCAACTTCGACGCCGAAGGCCGGCAACACCTGGCGCTGGCGGACCTCACCTCGCCCATCCTCGCCGCGCGCGGCTAGCCCGGAGCCTTCATGCTGACTAGCGCGAGGGTGTCCCGAACAACCCGCCGAAGAAGTCGCTCGCATTCCAGGCGGGCCGCGCCGTCTCCTGCGCCACGAGCCAGCCGGTGAGGAAGTTGAGGCGCGCGTGTGCCGCGCCGGCCTCAAAGTCGAACGGCTGCGACATGTCGTCGTTGGGCTTGTGGTACACGTCGCGGCGATAGGCTGCGTTGATCGCCCCGCCATCTCGCGCCGGGTCCCCGGTCTGGAATCCGCTCTTGATGAAGAGCGACGGCACCCCCTGCCGCACGAAGCTGAAGTGATCGCTCCGGATGAACAGCACCTGCTCGGGGATGGGATCGGCGGCGATAGCGATGCCGAGGTGCTGGGCCGCGCGCGTCACCGGCGCCGACAGCGTGGAGTGCTGCGCGCCGTAGGGGACGATGTCGATCAGCGGGTGGAAGAGGAAGGGCATGTCGAGCGTGAAGTCGGCGACGATGCCGTCGCGGGGCACGGTGGGATGGCGCGCGAAGTAGTCGGACCCGAGCAGGCCCCGCTCTTCGGCCGTGACGAACAGGAACAGGATGGAGCGGCGGGGCCGCGTCGGCAGCGCGGCATAGGCGCGGGCCACCTCGAGCACAATCGCCACGCCCGAGGCGTTGTCGTGCGCGCCGTTGTAGATGGCGTCGCCGTTCATCGGGACGCCGCGCCCGAAGTGGTCCACGTGCGCCACGTAGACGACGTGTTCGTTCTTGAGGGCCGGGTCGCTCCCCTCGAGGCGCGCGACGAGGTTGGCGCTCTCGACGTCCTGGTGGGTGGATGTCGTCGTGATCGACACGCGGGTGGCCAGGTCGAACGCCTGCGGCGTGCTCTTGGCGGCGGCCGCGAACACGTCCGCCGGAGCCTTGGGCGCGCCGGCAAACAGCGCCGCTACGCCCGAGTGGTTGAGCGAGGCCGAGCCACGCAGAGCCGGATCGCCGCGATTGGGGCGTCCCTGGGCGTCCACCCAGGCGTAGCCGCCCTGCTTCGAGGTGGCGACGCTCACGTCCCAGCGGAAGCGCGGGTCATCCGGCGAGGTGAAGCTCAGGGTGCCGATCGCGCCGCGCTTGATGGCCTCCGCGTCCTTCACCGCGCCCGACGAGTAGTACGCGCGCTCGTTGCTCGGGAGCATCGCGGGCGCGCCGCTCAGGTACGCCACCACCTTGCCCGTCACGTCGATGCCCGTGCCGTAGTCGTCGTAGCCGAGGGCGGGGGCGCTGACGCCGTAGCCCACAAATGCCACGGGCGCGTCCTTCAGGTCAACGTTCTCCCGCAGGGGATCCGCGCCGAGCAGGAAGTCCTTGCCGTACACCAGCGTCTTCGTGCCCGCCGCCGACCGCATCGTCATGGCGCTCTTGTCCTCGACGACGACGCTGTTCCTGAGCGGCACGCGCTGCCGATAGCCGCCGGCCTCGCCGGCGGGCGCGAGGCCGTACTCCTTAACCGTCGTCTCGACATAGCGCAGGGCGCCCTCGTGCCCCGCGGTACCCAGCCCTCGTCCTTCGAGCTCGTCGCCGGCCAGGACGCTCATGTGCTGCTTCACCTGGGGGCCCTGGAATCCGGCGAGCGCGGCGACGATCTCGGGTGAGTCGAGCGACGCGGCATCGGGTGCGGGTGTGGCAGGGGAGCCTGCGCAGGCGCTGAGGAGCGCGGACAGCGCGAGGCCAGGAACTACTCGACGCCCGAAGTGCGAGAACATGCGGTCATCCTCCAATGGCCGGTAGGATATCAGCAGACCGTCACCTGGTGTGGCGAAGCGGCAGGCGCCCTCCGGCTGTCAACGAAGATGCCGATGCGAGCACCCGCGCCCGGGTGGACGGTGCGAATCACTTCGAGCTGATATGACCGATGCTCGCCATTCCTTGATTCTGCCTCGGACTGGCGTCACTCCAGAACGGTGCGCGGCGGTTCCCCGGCAGCGCCACGGGCCTGGTTCGCGCGAACGCTCGACAACAGCTGCCCCTTGCATGGCGCAGGACTTGCACGAGTCGCGGGCAGGCGCCTCTGTATTCCCGGGCGCCCGCCGATGGTCCCCACGGAGCCCCCCATGGCCGACCCCTTACGACCGTTCGTCCGGCTCGCCTCGCACCTGGCGATGGTCTTCGCCACGGCCGCGGTCGGTGCGGCCCAGGGCCTGGCGCCCGGCGCCGTGGTCCACGTCACCCGTGCCGACGGCACCGCCTATGACGGACGCTTTGTCGCCGTCACGCCCGAACGGCCCTTCATTGTGATGACCCGGGATGGTCAGGCGCGCACCCTGCCGCTGGCGTCCATCGTGAGCGTGACACTGACCGACGAAGTGGCCTCGATCAAACCCGCCTGGTCGACCGAGACCCGCACGACTCCCATCTATGAGTTCCTGCTGACGGGCGGCGAGAAGCTGGCTGCGGGCATGGTGCAGTGGGCCACGTTCGATCTCGATCGCGACGGAAAGGTTGAGCGCAACCAATGGGCGCTCACCCTCCGCTCGTTGGCGGTCGCGCCCGCGCCGCCCGCGGCCCGCGGCGCTGTACCGGCAGGTGACTTCGGCTTCGACGCCCCGACGCACCCAGCCGGTGCTGGGGCGGTTGGCACCGGACCCTGGCCGGTTGCCATCGTCGTCCTCGACGCCGGCCGTGGGACACCGGAGCCAGGTGCGATCGTCCAGTTGACCGACCGCGATCGGTCGTTCCTCGATCTCACCGGAGCGGACGGCCTGGTTTCCTTCGTGGTCCCGACGCCCGGACGCTGGCGCGTCCGTGTCCGCACCACCGGGCACGGAGACGAAGTGGCCGAGTTCATGGTACCTGCCGCCGACGCGGCGGGCGGAACATCCCGCATCGCCCTGGAAGTCCGGCACCCCTAGTGGCCGGGAAGGAGCCTGCCATGCAGCGCGCACGCCACACCCCCGCGCGCGCCACGTTCCTGTTCGTGGCGCTCAGCCTCGCGGCGTGGCCGGCGGCCCCGGCAGCCGCACAAGACACCGCGTCCTTCGTCGGCTCGATGGCGGAATGGAGCACGTACATGACGCCCGACGAGCTGGCGGTCTTCGCCGCCGTGTGGGATGCGGCACAAAAGGAAGGCGTCGACATCGTCGCGCTTCCGGTCGGCTCGTGGGGCAAGCGCCTCGCGGCGCGCAGCGACCAGGCGCAGCTCTTGCGCCAGCTCCATCCCGGCTGGAGCGTCGCCGAGGTCAAGGCGGAGTTGCTGACGGACGCGTCGCTATATCCAGGGCCCGGATCCGACTTCGACCTCACCATCACATGGGTGCCTGGCGAGAAGGCGGCCGCGGGCGTCATCCGTCGGGAGGCCGCCATCGTGGACCGCGTCAACGCCCGCGTGCAACAGCACGTCGCCGACATGGCGAAGTACCGCAACCGCGAGTCGGTGTTGACGAGCCCGGACCTCGTCAAGGTGATGGGCGAGGTCAAGTGGCACGAAGAGAAGTTCTCCGGTCAAGCCGGGCGCACGTTCGCGATGCACAGCTCGCCCTATGCGCTGCATGCCAGCCCCGGTCGGCCGCTCGTGCCTCTCCCCAAGGAGGCCTACTACACGCTGCGGGGCGCGCCCGTGCCGAAGGGCCTTGGCGTCCAGGCGACCGGTTGGCTGGACGATGCCATGGGCATCATCCTCTCGGGCAACGTCGCCGCGGGCACGAACCTGACGGAAGACGTCGCCAAGACGCGCGCGGCGCTCAAGTACTGGGCGAAGTACAAGAGCTTCTTCGAGGGCGAACTGGCGGCGACCCTCCCGCCGGAGATAGGCCAGCAGATGATGTCCCGGCTGGACGAGATGCCGTCTGAGGTGAGCGCGCTGTTGACGTACCGCAACGATCGCCTCGTGGCGCGGCTGCAGTCGATGCGGCCCGACGAATTGAACGAGCTGTTCGAGCGCACCACGGCCAGCATGATGCGCTACCGCGACCAGGTCGAGGTGATCGACCTTGTGCGCCGGGGCCGGATCCTGCCGACGGCCAAGGCGGCGGGCGACGTGCTCACCAGGATGGCGGCGGTGAAGAAGGTGCTGCTCTCGGTGGGCGGGCGCGTCCTCGGCTCCGCCGTGCGGCACCTGTTGCTGGTGCCGGCCCTGCAGGCGTCGATGGAGCAGTACGCCAATGGCGACCTGGTGGCGTTCTCGCGCGGCGTCGCCTCGCTGCTCACCGACCTGGCCGGGGCGGGCCAAGCGGCGATGGCCGCCGAGCTCGCCGACCTCGGCCGGCAACTGGCCGCACAAGGGCTCATCGCCGCCTCGGATGCGGTGTTCTTCGACCCGCTCAACCAGCAGGTGCTTGCGGCGTACTACGACACGGCGGCCGATGCCGACGGTGTGTTCACGATGGAAGGGAGCCCCTTCGCCGGGCTCACGCGCGAGACGCTGTACGCGCGCTACCGCATGTCCCCGGACGAGGCGCACCGCGCCATCGCGCGGGATGCGGCGGCGTTTGTCGGCAGGCTGCCGAAGAACGCGCAGCTCGTCGGACACCGCGTCACCGGCCTGATGGACCTCATCTACCGGCTCGGCTTCCTCGCCGCAGGGCCGGGATCGCTGACCGACACCCTGACGGCCGCGCTGATGGCCGACTGGGAGCACAGCCGGCGCGAGACCGAGGCCCTCATCGGCTGGGCCGATCTGCTGAGGAAGGGCTACTACATCGCCGAGCCCCCTCCGATCGAGGTCTTCGTCGACGGCGAACCGGTGGCGGCCGGGACGCCGGCCCAGGTCACATGGACGCTCGCGCCCGGCGCATCGCGGACGATGTCGGTGGACATCGTGCGCCGTTACGGACGTCGCTTCGCCATTCCGGGCGCGCTCCGGACAGCGTTTGGCGACAGCCGCGTCGGCCACGCGAGCTACTACGGCACGCTGGGCCAACGGCCAGGCGATGTCGTCGCGCGCATGATGGAAGTGTTCGAGTCGGGCTTCCCGGTCGTCACGCCGCCCAAGGCGCCGGGCTTGCCGCCGTCGAAGCCGGTCCAACTGCGCGGGCGCGCCGGCGTCGAGCAGTGGGTGGCGGCGAGTTCGGGTCTTTTCGAAGTCGAGCCTCTGACCATCGCTCACAACGCCGCGCGTGTGTGCAACGGCTGGACGATCAAGGCTCCTTGGGATGCGGGCCCCGGCTGGGAAGCGGCCCTCGCGCTGCCCTATCCCGATCCGAACGGCGAAGGCGTCATGAAAGTGGCCGTGGCGCGGGCCACCATCACCGTGACCGCGCCGGCCGCGGAAGCCGAGCCCTGCCGGCTCGATGAGACCCTTGCCATCACCTGGCGCGCTCCCATGGGCGGCGCCACGCAGAGCTTCGCCGTCTACCTCCGCGCGGCGATGGCCCTCACGGCGCGCCAGGCGACGCTGTTCGAGGTGGGTGGGCGCGTGACGCGTGCGGACACGGGCGAGTCGATTCCCGGCGCCCGCCTCACGCTCGCGGGCGACCGCACGTTCACGACCACGTCCGCAGCCGACGGCAGCGCGGCCCTGGCCAACATTCCGGCGGGCACCTACGAGATCGCCATCGCGCATCCCGGATTCGAAACCCGGCGCGCCACGCTGGAGGTAACGCGCGACCTGGTGAACGGCAAGTTCGCACTGACGCCGCTCGCCGTGGAGAAGCCGGCGGCGCCGCAGGTCCCGGCCCTGCCGCCGCCCGCGAATATCGGCACGCAGCTGGAAAAGGAGTTCAGCGTGAGTTTCGGCGACAAGTACGTGCCGAAGGCCGACAAGACCGACGCCGGGCAGCGCCTGACGTTCACCGTGCCGGGGCCGGGGACGCTGAAGGTCACCTACACGTACCGGCCGTCAAAGCCGTCGACGATCCGCTACTACGGCGATGAGAACGGCTACCGCGCTCAGGCACGGGTCGTCTGGTCGGTGCCTGGCGGCGCCAAGCCCGGGCGCGTGAACGCTGGGATGTTGTATCGAGGCACGACGCAGCTGACCGAGACGACGGGAACCGGGACGGCAGCGGTTGCCGTGGCCGGCGAAGTGGAGTTGAAGGCGTATCCGGAGGAGACGCCAGCCTACTTCTACCGGAACCAGTGGGTGGACAACTGGTACGACGCGACCCACACGCACTACCACGGCGCCACGGCGACGATTGTCGTCACCTTCACGCCGGCGAGTCGGTAAGCGGCACCGCCCCGGATCGCAGATTTCGCCACGAGTGGGCGTCAGGCGCGTGGAACAAACTGCCACGGGGACCGGCGAAGCCAGCCGAAGCTCGTGCGATCATTGAAAGTCCGCCTTCGCGCCTTCGGCGCTATGGCGGACAGCCTCCGCGAGGAACCAGAGCGGAGGCTGGTGAGCCAGATTTTAGTGAGTTGGAACCAGCTCGACGGGTTGATGCGACAGGTTGACAGGTTGCGGCGAGCGGCCTGACCCGGTTTGGCCGCGGCGATTGGTTCGAGGTCTTTGGATGCGACCTAAGGACCGGACCGACTGCAGGCGGTCAACGCAAAGACGTCGAACATGGAGTGGATGGGGAACCCGAAATCACTTGGCGCGCCTCGTGGGCACGGGATAGCGCCACTCTGAGTCACGGATTGTGGCGAGGGACACTCCTGTCGAAGAGGATGGGCACTCGTGGTTGGGGTGGTATTCGGGATACCGGCAGCACTTGCGCCGGCATGTAGACACAGTCGCCGAATTGCACCCACTCGACGGCGATTGGTATCTGCCAAATCCTCTCGGGCGGCGACGAGCCACCGCCGTTACCGCGCATCCAGGTTGTCTCGCCAGGGTTCAACTCACCGGTTGACGACAAAGTGAGCCCACCGCCCACGAACCGTGAGGTCTGATACTTCAACGAAACCACAACATAGCGGAGGACCTTGTCGCTGAGATTCGCGATCTGAACGCGAACGGGGCCGCCAGGCCCGACCCACCGGTCTCCTTGGTGTACTGGCCCTGAGACACTTGTAAGATCCACAGCGATAATTGAAACTGGCGAGCCAGGCTGCGCTACGACGTACGGTTGCACAGCGAAAGAGGCTGGTATCCGAATGTCAGCCCTAGCAGCACCCTTGTCAACCAGGTTGAACTCGCAGCGTTGCCCAGCCAGCTCCTGAACGACCGTTGACTTCGCAGCGGTCATCGTCGTTCCAGCAATGAACAGGCTCACACTGACAACCAACACCGATGCGTATGCTCGAGGGTGGCCTTGCACCGATCACATCCTTTCGGCGATCCTTCCACCAATGGGTGTCGGACGTCTGGGTCCGCAGCCGATCCGAGATTCAGAGGGGCACCTCGGCAGTCCCGAACTTCGAGCCGACGGGGCCTATCGGCGTGCCAAGCTCACGGTGACCATCTCTACGTCAAACGGTCCGCCTGCCGTGCCGACCAAACGAGCCGATCCGCGGGACCTAGTGCGATTCCCGAAGGAATCCGAGACTTCTAGAGGGTCCCGCGCGACGGACAACCGAACGACACGGGCATGTTGCAGTCCCTGAAGCTCCTCGTCCTCGGAGACTGCGTTTCCGTTCGAATCGACCCAAAGGATCAAGTCAGCGTAGATCGCATCAGAACTGTCAATGTACCCATCCGGACGTCTACTTGCAACACGCTCAGGCCTTCCGCGCGAGATGATCCCGTCAACGGCTGAGAGGAAGTCGAAAGCGTTCGGGGGTCCGAGTGTTCCACCGATCAGTTCGAACGGAACGTCGATGCGCCCGTTCTTGTTGTAGTCGAGACACAAAATTGCGTCGTCCCCGTTGCTTGTGGTCCAGCTCACCTGTTCTCGAGCCCCGTCCCCGTCAACATCGATTAGCACTCCTCTGTCGGGAGACGTCATCGCGACCCCATTCCCTCTGAGATCAATGATCAGGGGCTCCGCTGCCCTGGGTTGGCTCGCAGGCAGAGCGCCGAGACTGGTCGCGGCCCAAAGTCCGATCATCACGACAAGGATTGGCAACATATCCAACTCCTGGTTGCATCGCACTGATGGTACTACCGAGCTGCAAAAATCACATCGTACACGTTCCGCGGCCGATCCACTCCATCCCTCCTCACCAAGGCCAGTCCCCTGAGCCAGAACAAATTGCCGTGGTTATCGCGTCTGTTTGTCACCTCGTAGAGGAGAAAAATCGCCGAAACGCCGGCGGCCGTGGTGGTCTGCAGTTCGAACTGTTCTGAGTAGCCATTGTGGTTGAGATCTGTCCACAAGCGGAGTTCCGTGTAGACGGGGTCGCTGTCGTCGATACGACCGTCGTGGTTGAGGTCGTATTCAGCCAATGCTGCAAACCCATTCGGAGCGGCGGATCCCGTCGCCAAGGGCGTCGCGGTTCCGAACAGCTCACGACCGTCATCTATCAGGCCGTTTCCATTTCGATCCAGCACTAGGAATGCGTTTTGGGCGCCAGCTCTTGTCCACGCGATCGTGTCAATGACCCCGTCCGCGTCGATGTCAAAGCTAACCCCGTGCGCAGCCGAGGTCAGATAGTAGCCCCGCCCGCCCAGGTCAATGAGAATAGGGCTTGGGATGTCGCAGGTTCCCGTCTGGTAGTTCCACGTTCCGCTTTGGTTGTTCACGCAGTCATAGATGTCCTGCGGGTTCCAGCCCAGAAAGACGGACGTATTCAACTCATCGACCAGGATCCACTGCCAGCCGCCGGACGGATAGGTCCAGTTTATGTACCAGTGACGCGAAGTCCCGGAAACCCAGCCATACACGGCACCCCAGGTGGTTCCGACGGCCCACTGGGGCGTCCCCTTACCGTTCGTCGCCACCCCAGGCGTTCCGCCAGGATTAGTCCAAGCCTCAGACTGAACGTATGCGTCACAATAGTCGTCGTTGTGCATCTGCGTCGCACCCAGTTGCCGGTAGTAGCTCCCACCTTGGCCTTCCGTCTGGGACCATCGAAGTCCATTATAGGAAATGACGTCTGCCCAGGTTTCAGCCTCCGATGGATAGCACTGCGCCTGCGCGTATGGCGCCGTGGCCAGCGCGAGAAACAGAACCAACATTGATGATTGGGTGTGGCGGTTCACGATAGCCCCCTCGTGTTATGTCGGCCCACCGAGTACGAATTCAAGAGCGGGCCAAGACGCCGACTCGATGCTCCCAGCGCCCTCAGGCCTACCATCCAAGAGCGAAGCGGTCGCCAAGCTCGCACAGAACCCGACCACGGTCAATGTTTCGATACCAGCTTGGGATGTTCCCGGTCGGACGGGACCGCCCTGGTCCGCCGCCACATGCTAATGGCGTGTCGCAGCAGCGCCGACGCCGACTGCTCGCGCTCTCGTGCGAGCTCTCGCAGGAAGTCGATGTCGGCTTCGGTAAGCCAGAGATTGATTTGGCGTCGCTTGTGGGGATCCCGCGTGCCTTGAGCCATGGGCTCCAGCCTTTCATGGGCGGAATCACGCCGCTCCGCCAACGCATAGCGTCCGCGGCGGGCGTGTATTACACACGGGGAGAGTGGGCTCAATCTACTTAGTGCAGTAAGGCAGTGTCAAGGTGTCGATTCGGTGTCGATTCGGCATGACACCGTTAGCTGAAGTGGGTTCGGTGACTTCCGACTGTTACGGCGACGGAGCTGATCGCGGCCCCACAACCTTGGATCGGCCGGTCGGACCTGCCTCAACATTGTGGGCGACTTCGCTCTCGTCGGCTCCACTTGCGTTGCCCAAACCCAGGCTGTATAAATGGTTCTGGGCTGAGCCGTCGGGCTGTCGGCGCTAGGCGAGTGGGGACGCCACGGCCGATCCTCTGCTCGGTCGCCCTTGAGGACCTGAGGGGGCTCCGTAGAAACCACGCCCTGAACGCCGCGCGGCACAACGCCCCGGATGCTCAGCGCCTTCCTGAATCGCCCCGCGCGGCAACCGCCCGGCGCCTTCACGAACAACCGAACGCAACGCCATGTCGGGAGGACAGCCATGTTCGATCCGCGAGATGACGCGCGCGACCGTGAAGGCGGCGATGGCCGTGCGCGAGTGTACGAAGACCGGGACCGAGACGACCGGGACCCGCGCGATGGCCTGATGCGCGACCTCGACCTGCCGCGCGGCGAGGAGCGCGAGCTGGTCGTCAACCGTGATCGCGTGTACGAGCTGAACGGCGAGGACAGCCGCACCCTGGCCGCCGTCGGTGCCTTTCGCGTCGTCCCCGAGGACGACCTCGATGCCGACCGCGACACGGTCGAACACCTGCGCGACGAGGGGCTCGTCGAGACGGTGGACCTCGGCGACGACGAGCGCGGCCTGACGCTCACGCGCGAGGGGCGCGACCTGCTCGATGCCCACTCCCTCGACCGCGAGGGCGAGCCCTCCCAGGCGTTCCACGCGGGCGTCAGCCGGGAGCGCGAGCTGGACCACGACTCGCACCTGTACTCGACCTACCGGCAGGAGGAAGCGCGGCTCCGCGACGAGCACGACGGGCTCGAGGTGCGGCGTGTTGTCCTCGAGCAGGACCTGAAGCGCGAGTACCAGGAGTTCCTGCATGAGCACAACCGCGGACGTGCCGACAGCGACGGCCGCCCCGACCGCGACGAGCGCGAGATCCGCGACTGGGCGCGCGACCACGACCTGCCGTACTTCGACGGGCAGGTGCACTTCCCGGACTACCGCATCGAGTGCGGGGTCGACGGGCGCGAACTGCACCAGGACGTCGAGCTGTTCACGCCGCACTACCGCGGCGCGCACGCCGCCGGCCACAACAAGGCCGGATTCCAGGTCTACGTCGTTGGGTCACGCGGTGGCGGTGGCCGGTCGGTGCCTCGGCCGCGGGGTGTGGAGGAGTTCCTGTGACGCACCAATACCCGGTCAACTACACCCTGGACAGCGTCACCGAGGAGCGGGTGAAGGCGCTCGCGAGCTTCGGATTCACCGAGCGACAGTGCCAGTTCATGGTGGCCGTCATGGTCCACGCCGGCTGCTTCCTCGAACGGCAGTACTGTGCGTTCACCGGCACCGTGCGCGGCCAGAACAGTCGCGAGTTCGTCGGCCGACTCGTGGCGCGCGGATTCGCCCGCGCAGTCGAGCCCGGCCCGGTAAGGCGCGGGCGCCTCTACCACGTCCACCACCGACCGCTCTACGAGGCCATCGGCCAGGCCGACAACCGGAATCGTCGGCTGATGACCGTCGGCCGGATGGTCGAGCGCGTGATGATCCTGGACGCGGTGCTCGGCGACCGCCACTGCTGGTGGCTGAGCCCTGAGGCCGACAAGCGACGGCTCTTCGCGCTCATGCGCGACAACTACCTGGGGCCCGAGGACTACCCGCACATCGCCTTCGGCACCGGACGCCAGCGCGTCATCCGGTGCTTCCCTGACAAGCTGCCGATCGGCGCCGAGAAGGGCAACACCGACCATCTGGTCTTTCTCTACCTCGTGAACCGGCGCGTGCCCGTCGACTTCCGCCAGTTCCTCATCCGTCATGCGGGTCTGCTGCGGTTTGTGCACACGTGGACACTCCGGCTGCTCGTCCCGAGGCGGTTCAGGAAGGCGGGGTCGCTCTATAAGGCGGCGGTTCGTGAGGAGCTGTGGTCGCCCATGAATCCCAGCGTGACGCAGCTCCTGGAGCCGTACTTCCGCGAGTGCCAGTCCACGGGCGGACACGTCGGCGACCCGGCCGACCCGTACATCCGGCGCGAGTTCAAGCGGCAGGGCAGCGCGAAGGTTCAGGCGCTGTATCGAGCGTGGCGGCGACAGGGTGACCGGGTGCTCTGGGATGCGCACTCGTCGACGCTGGCGGACGACCACGCGCGCGGGTGTGCGACGGTCGAAGTGGAGTTCTTGAACCGGCAGTACCTGCAGCTCTCGGGCTCCATGGACCGCGACGCGTGGGCCAGGAAGGGGGCCAAGCGAAAATCGCGTCAGGTTGGCCCCCCTGTTCCGGAGTGCTCAACGAGCCCTCTCTCCCCCTTGGTTGACCATGCACGCGAGCCCCACGCAAGTGCTTGATCGCGCGATGGTTTGCACCGGTGCCGAGGCGAGGCGGCGCTGTCTGCCGCCTCGTCGAGCCCTGCCACAGCCGATGTCGCGACAGAGACGATGGCGTGAACGACCCCGGTGCTGTGCCCAGCCGCTGACCCCGAGGCGTCAGGAGGGGGTCGTTCACGCCATCGGGTGTCAGTGTCCGGCGCCGGCAGATGCGTGTCCGGATCGTGGAGGAGAATCGCGCCGCCTTCGTGCCCAGCGTGTGACCCAGATGTTGCCGCACGCTCGCGTCACGAACGAGACCGGGATCGGGTGCGCGGACCATCGCGTCGGTGATGCTGGCGCCGTGCTCGCCGTCGTCAATGCTCTCCGCTTCGCGTCGACCCGGCCGGGAGCCGGGCCATGGGCATTGACGACGTCTGCGCGCGGCGCGGTTGGCAGTTACGCGATGGTCGCCGGGGTGACGATGCGTCGAAAGGGGATTGACGCGGCGCATTCGCAGGCGTAAGGTGGCGTCATCTCGCCAGTGCCGCAGGCACTCCTCCGGTTCGCCGCAACGGCATCCGGAGCGCGCAATCGGCCGATGCTCCAAGGCACGGTTCGAGCGCATCCCTCACGAACAACACGGTCAGAGGCAAGAACCCCTCGCTGCGTCGCGTTCTCAGGCACACGCACAGCGTAGAGGCCGCGTTCACCAAGGCAACCGTCACGCCCTGGAACCGCTGAACGCGTCGCAGACGGTCGCATCGAATCGTGACCGTCGCCGTGCGGACTCACCGTCCCCCGGATGATGCCGGCGAAACGCCGCATCCGCGCTCCTGAACGACGGCGCGTCGATCGCCGCATCGACGCGCCGGAGCGCGCCACCCACTCAACACGAACGCTTCGTGCATTTGGGGACCGCGATGGATGTGTCTGAACGCCTGGACGCCGGCCCGGAACCGATGACGATTCAGCGATGCCGCCAGGTGCTCGGCCATGAGGCCGACGCGCTGTCGGACGATGACGTGCGCGACATCCTGCGGCACGCGGATGCGATGGCGCACATCCTGATCGTCCTGGCGATGCAGGACGGTCGCCTCCACTGACGCCGATGCCGCGACGACGAGGCTTGCCGACACCCAGCGACGGGGCTAAGCTGGCGGACATGGTCGGCGCGGTGATCTACGTACGCGTCAGCACGAAGGAGCAGACGGAGAACCTGAGTCTCCCGACGCAGCTTCGCGCCTGCGAGGACTATTGCCGCCGGCAGGGCTACGAGGTGCTCGAACGCTTCCACGAGGAAGGCGAGAGCGCCAAGACCACCGACCGCAGCCAGCTCCAGGCGCTGCTGAAGTTCTGCCGCACCCACAAGGGCAAGGTCCACTTCCTCGTCGTGTACAACCTCACGCGCTTCGCGCGAGAGAAATACGACCACTTCGCGCTGCGCGCCCACCTGCAATCGCTCGGCATCTCGCTGCGCTCGGTCACCGAGCCGATCGACGACACGTCCACCGGCAAGCTGATGGAAGGTGTACTAGCGGCGTTCGCGCAGTTCGACAACGACGTGCGCTCGGAACGCACGCGCGCCGGCATGCGTGCCGCGCTCGAACTTGGTCGCTGGACGTTCCCGGCGCCGCTTGGCTACCTGAACGCGCCGAAGTGGTCGAGTACGAGCCTGGTTCACGATCCAGAGCGAGGCCCGCTGGTGCGACGGGCGTTCGAGGAACTGGCGACCGGCCGCTACACCAAGCAGGAAGTGATCGCGCGCGCGACAGAGGCAGGGCTTCGGAGCCGGAAGGGGCTCCGCATCTCGCCCCAGAGCTTCGGCCAGATGATGCGGAATCCGATCTACGTGGGGAAGGTCGAGAGCCCGGACTACGGCGTCTCGACGCGCGGCGACTTCGAGCCGCTCGTGGACGAGCCGACGTTCTTCCGCGCTCAGGCCGTGCTCGATGGCCGCGTCGTCGTCGCCGGCCCGCGCCAGCGCAGTCATCCCGACTTCCCGCTGCGCGGCTTCGTCCGATGCGAGACCTGTGGGCGACCGCTGACGGGCAGCTGGTCGAAGGGCAGGAACGGGTACTACGCCTACTACCACTGCCAGCGTCAGTGTCGGGCGGTCAACGTCAGCAAGGCCGCCCTTGAAGGCGCGTTCGCCGACGAACTCGCGTTGCTGCAGCCGTCTACCGGCTACATGCGCCTGGTCAAGGACCGGATTCTCAGCGCGTGGGAGCAGCGGCAGGCCGAGGCGAAGGACCGGACCGCCGAGCAGGACCGGCGCGTCCAGGCAATCCGGCAGAAGCTCGATCGACTGGACGATGCGTTCCTGTTCGCGCAATCGATCGACCGCACCAGCTACGAGCGGCAGCGCGACCGGCTGCGCGAGGAGCTGACGCTGGCCCAGATCGACCACCACGCCGACGCCACCGACGAACTCGACGTACAGGGCATCCTGGCGTTCGCAGAGCGGATTCTGCCGCGCGCGTCAGACCTGTGGGTGCAGGCGTCGCTCGACTACAAGCAGCGGCTGCAGGCGCTATTCTTTCCGGAGGGGATCGCGTACGACGGGAATCGATTCAATCGAACCGCCGTAACGGCACCACTTTTCAACTACTTGGCGCCGAATGAAGGGGCTGAGGAAAGAGTGGTGAGCCCGGTAGGAATCGAACCTACAACCAACAGATTAAGAGTCTGCTGCTCTGCCAGTTGAGCTACGGGCCCACTCGGGGCGTGGTCGCGCACGGGGCGCGCCCGCGCGTGACTGGCAAATACCAACTATACCCGAAGCCCACGCCCCTGCCAAGCAACAGGCGTGCGCGTGCAGCGGGTACGCGCCTGCGGCGATCGACGGTAAGCCCCCAAGTCCTCACGCCCTCGGGTAGACTCTCCCCTCTGGAGGTGTGACCCATGACGCGTCTTCGCATTCCGATCGTCGTCGCCAGCCTGCTGATCCTCGTGGCGGCGGCGTGGACCACGCTCTCGGCTCAGCGCCGGGCCGATCGGCCCTTCAACGGCCTCACGACCGGCGTTGGCGACTTGTACCGGTTGTCGAGCGCCGAGAGCCGATCGATCAGCCCCGAGAACTTCACGGGCGAAAAGGGCCGCGGCGGCATGGCCACCGAGGGCACCGGCGCCAACGCGGCTCGCGATCTCGGCCGCGGGTGGAAGGTGTCGCCGTCGGTGCGCATCCAGCCCGGCCAGACGTTCACGATGGCCGACATCACGGGGAGCGGCGCCATCCAGCACATGTGGCTGACGCCGACCGGCACCTGGCGCTACTCGATCCTGCGCATGTACTGGGACGGTGAGACCACGCCCTCGGTCGAGGTGCCCGTCGGCGACTTCTTCGCATCGGGCTGGGGCCGTTACGCCCAGATTAACTCGCTCGCCGTCGCGGTCAACCCCGGCAGCGCTTTCAACAGCTACTGGACGATGCCGTTCCGCAAGTCGGCGCGGATCACGATGCAGAACATCGGCCCAGAGGCGATGACCCTCTACTACCAGATCGACTACACGCACACGGCCATCGAAGACGATGCGGCCTACTTCCACGCGCAGTTCAGGCGCGTGAACCCGCTGCCCTACAAGGACGTGTACACCATCGTCGACGGCATCAAGGGCGAGGGCCACTACGTGGGCACGCACATGAGCTGGGGCGTCAACAACAGCGGCTGGTGGGGCGAGGGCGAGATCAAGTTCTTCATGGACGGCGACACCGACTTCGCCACCATCGTCGGCACGGGCACCGAGGATTACTTCTGCGGGTCCTACAACTTCGAGAATCGCCAGACGAAGCAGTACCAGGAGTTCTCCACGCCCTACGCGGGCCTGCCGCTCGTCATCCGGCCCGACGGCGTGTACCAGTCGCAGCAGCGCTTCAGCCTGTACCGGTGGCACATCACCGATCCCATCCGCTTCGCGCGCGATCTGAAGGTGACGATCCAGGCACTCGGCTGGCGGGCCGATGGCCGCTACCTGCCGCTCCAGGACGACATCGCGTCGGTGGCCTACTGGTACCAGGCCGAACCGCACGGGGTGTTCCCGGCGCTGCCGCCGAAGGACGCGCTCGAGATCCAGTGATGGCGCGCCGCCTCCCGGTCAGGCGGGCGGCGGCGCCTTCCGGCTCCACGCGCGGATGGCCTTGACCTCGTCGTGCGGGATATGGAGGAACTCCAGGAACGCCTGGTGATCGTCGGGCGCCGAGCGCTCGAACTCCTGGTGCCACCGGTGCATGTCGTCGTCGGTGAAGCCCGTCCTCCGCATGATGGCCACCCATGTCACCTTGGTCATTGCCGCCTTCCTTTCGAGCGAGCGCGACGCTCCCAGCAGGCGCAGGATGGCGCGCTGGTGGCCCCGCAGGGTGTCGATCTCCCGGTCGATGTCACCGAGCCGCCGCTCGAGCACCGCGCGCGCCCCGCCTCCGCCGGGGCGGTCGACGAGCGTGCGAATGGCCGCGAGGCTGAGCCCGACCTTGCGGTAGAGGCCGATTTGCCGCAGTCGTCGCAGGTCGGCCTCTCCGTAGGCGCGGTAGTTCCCGCTCGTTCTCGGCGGTCGCCTGAGCAGCCCGATGGACTCGTAGTAGAGGAGCGTGCTCCGCGAGAGCCCGCAGAGTCGACCGAGCGCCGATACCGTCATCGTCTGACCTCCAGTCTCAACCCGCCAGCCGTAGACAGGTCAAGCCCCGGCCTCCCTTGACCAGTCTACGGCTGACGGGTTCAACCTTAAAGGATGGGGTCACGGTCGACCCCCTTGTCGAGGAGGAACGATGAGTTCAGCGTCAGACACCGGAACCAGGATCACCCGTACCTACCGTCAGACCATCGAGGCGACACCCGAGATCGTCTTTCCCCTGCTCTGTCCCGTCCGCGAGGCCGAGTGGCTGGACGGATGGCGCTACACCATGGTGCACTCGGCGTCGGGGCTCGCGGAACACGGCGCCGTCTTCACCACCCCGCGGGCGGGCGAGGCCGACACGGTGTGGATCGTCACGCGCCACGACGCCGCGGCCGGCGCGGTTGAGTTCGCCCGCTTCACGCCGGGGCTGCACGTCTGCCTGCTCGCCGTCGCCGTGTCTCCCGCGAGCGAGGGTCGGAGCCACGTGGATGTGGCCTACACCTACACGGCGCTGACCTCCGCCGGGGCGCGCTGGCTCGCGTCGTTCACGGAGGAGGCATTCCTTGACGCGGTCACCTTCTGGGAGCGGGCGATGAACCACTTCCTGAAGTCGGGTTCGCGGCTGGCGAAGAGCTAGCACGCGCGGCGGCCTGGCATGCGAACCGCCCCTGCCTTCTCTCAGGGCCGGTACCGCGCCGGCTCCGGCAGCCCTTCGATCTTGCGGATGACGGGCGCGGCGACCCAGGCCACGCGGTAGAAGGCCATCCACTTGCGCAGCAGCGGCAGCGCCTCGCGGGCGTCTGGGCCGATCGCGCCGAGGGCGATCGCCATGGCGCGCCGCATGTCGCGCCGCGCGATCGACACCCACTCGTCGGGCTCTTCGTCCATGGCGGCCATCAGCGGGCGCACGGCCGGCTTCGCGGCGGCGCCGAGCGCCGCTATCGCGAGGCCCACCTCGTAGCGCACGACGAGGTCGCGGTCGGCCAGCGCGGCGATGAGCGCGGGCAGTGCCGGCTCGGAGGCGCGCCCGATCTCGCGGAGCGCGAGCGCGGCCAGCCCGCGCATGCGCGGGCTCGGGTCGGCCAGCAGCGGTGTGAGGCGGCCGACGGCGGGCGCCGCTGAGGGACCGAACGCCACGAGCGCCTCGACGGCAGCCTCGCGCACGGCGGCGTCGGGGTCGCCCACGAGCGCCACGAGCGGCGCCACGGCGGCGGTGGCTTCCGGGGCGAAGCGGGCCCCCGCGCGCCCCCCCGCCCCGCCCCCCGAGGCCCCCGCTGCGCCCAACCCCCCAACGGGCGGCCGGGGCAGCGCGCTCGTCGGCCGCGGATGCGCCAAACGCCGAGAGGTGCGCCTGGAGCGGCCGGCGGCGATAGGTCGGCGCGCCCGCGGGCGCGGCCGACGCGGTTGCCGAGTCCTGGGCCGGCGCCGGCGTCGGCGTCGACGCCGTCGATCGGACGCGGTCGGCCACGCGCGACACCACGAGCCCGTCGATGCCCAGGTAGTGGGCCGTCGCCTGCTCGTTCTTTCCCAGGCAGGTGAACTCGATCGTGTGCCGCCCCTTGGCCAGCTCGAACCAGCCCAGCAGGTGATCGGCCGCCACGTACAACTCGGGGCCGTAGGCATCGATCGGCGCGGCAATGCCGTGACCGGGCGCGCGGCCCAGCGGCACGCCGTCGATCGTCACGTCGTAGATGCCGTAGTCGCGCGCGTGCGCCACGAGCGCCACGAGCTCGTAGGTGCCGTCCTCGGCAATGTCGACCGGGATGGCCACGCGCGCGCGCGGCCCCTCGGCCCTCAGGAAGAGCAGGTCCTTCGACCAGAAGACCTCGCGCTGCACGCGAAGCTCGCCGCCCGAGCTGGTGGCCTCGGCGGCCAGATCTTCCACCTCGATCTGGCGCGCGTTGCCGTGCGGCAGACGCGCGCGGCCGTAGGGCATCTCGGGCAGATCCTCGTTGACGCCCTCCTGGTACCAGAACGCCACGCTGCTCCATAGGTCGAAGCGCTCGTGGAACCCGTCCACCTTCTTCGGATCGGGATCCTGCTTCCAGCCCTTGTGCTCGATGTCGAACCTGAGCGAGGTGGTGAAGGGCACCGGGTCGGACAGATGCCAGCGGTAGCCGCTCAGGCGCGCGCCGACATGCCGCCCCTCGGCAATGGGAATGCCCACCATCAGGCCCGTCGACGCCCTCAAGCCCCACGCGTCGAGGAAGTAGTCTTCGGTGCCGGTCCCCTCGAGCGCCGGCGTCGGCGCGCCGTCCACGTAGAAGAGGTCGTCGCCCTCGCCGAACCACCCGGCCTCGGTCTGGATGACGTTGACCACGGCGCCCGCCAGATGGCCGCGGCCCTTGACGTCGAGCGCGGTGTAATCGCGCCCGGCCGCCGCCGGCAGCTCCTGGCGGTACAGCGCGTGCAGGTACCCGACATCGGCCGGCAACTCGCGGTGCTTCTGCCAGTCCACCTGGTAGTAGAGCATCGACACGCGCCGGCTGCCCTCGTTGGTGATGGTGATGCGGCACGACCGGCGGAACGGCATCGCCCAATAGCTGTTGCGCGCGCGTCCGTTGGAGGTGTTGCGGATCATGAGCGAATCGACGTTGCGCTCGTAGCCGTGCCCGACGGCGAAGAAATCGCCCAGCGGCACGTCGATGCTCGGCGTCAGGCTGCCGTCGTAGTAGACGCGGAAGCGCAGCAGGCGCGGCCAGCCGTACTCGTTGGCGGCCAGCGTCATCCAGATGTGCGTCACGACGCCCGGGCCCTCCAGGTCGGCCAGGACGATGGTCTCGCCGGGGATGGGGCGCTTGCTGTCGTCGTTGCTCTCCACGTAGACGTTGTTGCTCGTGGCGCGCCGCGCCTCGTAGTCCTTGAGCCGTGCCAGCTCCAGCGGGCCGGCGAGCCCTTGCGCCTGCGTGCCCGGCGCGAGAGCGGCGGCCAGAAGCGCCATCGCGATGCCCATCACGCCCAGCCTCGCCCTTCGCGTCCCTCGCATCCCCTGCATCCCCATCACCCGCCTCCTCCTGCCGCGCGCGGCGGCACCACGAACCCCCAGCCGATCGGAAACCGATCGGACACCCGCACCGGGATCTTGCGCTCGGGCGTGAGCCCCTTCAGCGTGGCCCCGGCCGCGTCACCGTCGTCCCGCTCAGCGCCGGCCACGCGTAGCCGTAGGCGGCGATGAGGGCGAAGCAGACGAGGGGCACAGCGAAGGCCCGCGACATGTCGTAGCTGTCGGCCACCGCGCCCATCACCTTGGGCAGGATGGCACCACCGACGATCCCCATCACGATGTAGGCCGAGGCCGCCTTCGCTCGCTCGCCCAGTCCGAAGATGCCGAGCGCGAAGATGGTGGGGAACATGATCGACATGAAGAAGTAGCTGAGAAAGACCGCGGCCACCGACACCCAGCCCAGCTTGAGGAACACCAGCAGGCAGGCAATGACGTTCATCACGCCGTAGAGACCGACAATCCCGTGCGACGGCACGCGCCGAAGCAGTGCCGCGCCGCTCAGGCGCCCGAGCAGGAAGCACACGAACCCGAACGAGGCCAGGCTGGCGGCCGCCTGGTTGGTCACCGTCACCACGCCATCGTCGAACGGCAGCGCGCCGGGGTAGGCGTCGGCCAACAGGAGGCGGTTCAGCCGCGCGGGATGGCCGGGGCTGGCGTCGCCGGCGAGCAGGCGCCGCGTCTGGTCGCCGAGCACGACGCCCGCGAATCGCTCGGCGCTGTAGAGAGACGGGGTCGCGAGAAGACGGTTCAGATCCTGCGCCAGCTCCACCCGCAGCGCCGTGGCGGTCGCCGCTCCCACGGCAAACCGCTCCAGCGCCTGTCTGGTCGACGGCGACAGCTCGGCTGCCACGAAAGCCGAGACCGGGTCGGCTGGCGCGCCGAGGCGCGCCGCCAGCGCAGGCACGTCGGCGATGTCGCCGCTCGCGAAGGCCGTCCTCAGCTCCACCCACTGCCGGGCGGCGCCGGTCAGCCACGACGAGGGCAGACCCGGCGGCTCCGAGGTCACGTAGTTGATGAGAAAGCTGAAGATGCCGGCCTGCGCGGCCACGTAGAAGAACTGCGCCAGTGTGGCGCCCGAAAAGTGCGGGTGCGACCAGATGCTCTCGTGTGGCAGGCGCGCCGAGATGCCGCGGAGGCGGAGCGCGGCTGCGACCACCGCCAGGCCCGCGGCGCCCGCGAGCGCCAGGGCCACGGCGTTGTCGTCGGTGACGACCATGCCGAGCGGGCGAGCGACGAGCGACAGGGGCCCCGCCAGCCGCGGTCCGAGCCCGGCGCTGTCGAGCACCAGCCACAGCACCAGGCTGCACACGCCGATGAGCACGGCCACGTTGGTCACGATCAGCGCGTACACCAGCGCCGTGCCGCCACGTTGTGCGTGCTCGGCGCCGGGCGCCCGCCCGGGGTCGACGGCCTCCGCGGAGATGTCCGGCACGGGCGCGAAGAAGAACACGACGGCCAGCAGCAGCACCACCACGGCCACGCCGGCGTAGGGAATCCACAGCGTCTCGGCGCCCGTGCTGCGTCCCGCCTGGTCGCGGCCGTAGAAGAAGAGGCCGCCGGCGATGGGACCGAGGATCCACCCCACGCCGTTCAGCGACTGCGCCAGGTTGATGCGCGTCGCGGCGTAGCGCGGCGGACCGAGCACGGTCGTGTAGGGGTTCGCCACGGTCTCGAGAAACGTCAGGCCCGAGGCCACGAGGCACACGCCGAGCAGGAACGCCCAGAAGGCGGCGATGCCGGTGGCGGGAATGAACCAGAAGCCGCCGACCGCCACGAGCAGCAGGCCGGCGATGATGCCGCCACGGTAGCCCAGGCGCGTGGCCAGCCATCCGGCCGGCAGCGCCATCAGGAAGTAGCCCATCCAGTGGGCAAACTGCACCCAGGCCGACTGCGACAGGCTGAGGCGCAGCTCCTCCTGGAAGTGCTTGTCCATCACGTCGATCATCCCGTTGCAGAACCCCCAGAGGAGGAACAGCGAGCTGACGAGCGTGAAGGTCAGCCGGTGGCTCCGGCCATCGGCGGTGACGAACAGGCCCTGCCTGGGTGTCTCCATCGCGTGCTACCGCTTCGCGAGGGCCGACGTGATGTCGGCAATCGACACGCCGAGCACTGCGCGCGCCACCGGATCGAGCGCCGCCTCCGGACCCGTCAGGTGCACGGTGCGGTGCACGTGCGCCGCGGTCGCGCCCGGCGCCAGGGCGGCGGCCGGCGACGAGGATTCGAGTTCGTAGAAGGGACCGAGCGGTGTGGCCCCCGGTTCGGGCGGGCCGTCGTTGTAGCTGTTGGCGGCGTCGCCGGCGTAGGGATCGTCCTGGATCTTCCAGAGCGAGTTCACGTAGTCGGCGGCGCCTCGCGGCTGCGTGAACTGCACGATCGTCAGCACGCGCCGGCCCGGGTCGTAGCTGCCGAGCACGCCCTTGCTGCGTCTGGGCGACACGCCAATCTTGCTGCGGTAGAGACCGTCGCCGCTGAAGTAGATCGCCCGCTCGCCGACGGCCAGCCGCTCGGGCGGCACCACGCCGAAGTAGTCGGAGGTGACCTTCGGACCGAGCGCCTGCTCAGGGCCCGGTACGATCGGCACGACGATGGTCGTCGTGGGCGAGGGCGTGAACATGCCGAGGATCCAGATCGACAGCAGTCCCGTCGGCTTGGCCCAGGCGAACTTCCCGGTGTTGGTGATGCGGTTGTCCGATTCGAAGGCCACCAGTCGCACGCCGCCCGCCGGCGCCACGCCCAGCCGGGCCCACGCCGCAGCGTCATCGAGCAGCCGGACCTCGCGGTCGACGCCCACGTCGAAGCGCGTGCCCGAGTAGTTGGTGAGCGTGAAGGCCGAGGTGAACCGCGCGCGGTCGCGCGCCACTTCGGCCACCTCGAAGGGCTGCGTGTCGATGGGCGCCGGTGTGTACCAGTCGGCCAGCTCGAAGCGGGCGCCCTTGGCGAAGAAGATCGAAAACTGCCCGCCCTCGGGCCCCAGCCAGAACCGATCCTCGCCGCCGAAGACGTTGATGTGGGGCTCGGTTCTGCCCGAGGCGATCAGGGCGCGGTTGATCCAGCCGAAGCTCGGCCCCTCGTCGCCCTGGGCCGTGCTGGTCAGCACGCGGCCCTGCCACTTGGCCGAGAGCGCCACCTTGGCCGCTCCCGCTTCGTCGGCGATCACGATGAGGTCGGCATGCGTCTTCAGAAACGCCACATCGTCGCCGAACGTGAGCGACTGGGCGGATGGATGAAACGGCAGTGAGGCAACCATGGAGGCCAGCAGGAGAGAGACGAGGTGACGGGTCATGGGTTCGTCCTGGGGATGGGGGCGGGCGCTACCGCCATGGCAGCGCCGCCAGCTCTTCGTCGGTCAGCGGCGGCAGCAGGCCTCGCCCCTCCTCGAGCCGCGCGCCCTTCGAGTCGTGGACGAAGAAGCCTTGGCCGGTGAGGGCCTTGGTGACGGCCTCCATGCGCCCGCGCACCGAACAGCAGCCGTAGTCGCCGTGGCGGTTGAGCGCGACCAGCTTGAAGTTGAACATCGGCCGGCCGTCGTGGCGCTCGATGGCCCGCCGGCAGACGAACTCGCAGGCCTGCTCTGGAGAGAGCCCCTCGCGCATCTTCTCGACCACGTGGAACGACGCGCAGTGGCGGATGATCTCGTCGCCGTGCCCGGTGGCGCCGGCGGCGCCCACCGCGTTGTCGACGTAGAGCCCGGCGCCGATGATGGGTGAGTCGCCGACGCGGCCGACGATCTTGAAGTGGTGGCCCACCGTGCTCGTGGCGCCGGCGATGTCGCCGTGGCCGTCGATCGCGAGGAGCGTGATCGAATCGAGGTCCTCGAGCCGGCGCCTGAGCTCCTCGACGTCGCCTGACGTCCGCGGCGCGGGCCGGTCCTTCGGCCCGAAGTAGTAGTCGCGCGGGTTCAGGTTCTCCTTCCACTCGCGCCAGTGATCGCGCGCCTGATCGGTGAGCAGGTCCTCTTCCTTGAAGCCGTGCATCCTGGCGAACTTGAGCGCGCCCTTGCCGACGAGCATCGAGTGGTCGGTACGCTCCATCACCAGCCGCGCCACGGAGACCGGCGTCTTGATGCCTTCAAGCGCGGCCACGGCGCCCGAGGCGCATCCGTCCCGGCCCGACATGATGGAGGCGTCAAGCTGCAGGAACCCCTCTTCGTTCGGGTCGCCGCCGTAGCCGACCGTCGTGTCGAGCGGATCCGATTCGGAGACGTTGACGGCCTTCTCGGCCGCGTCGAGCGCCGAACCGCCGTTCCGGAGCGCCGCCATGCCAGCGCCCGTGATCCTCTCGCGCACCTGCGCGAAGGTCTTGCTGGTGACGATGAGGGGCCGGTTGGGCGCCCGCTCCGCGGCCTGGCGGGCAAACGCCACGCGGCCGATGAAGGGCAAGGCCGCGCCCGCGCCAGCGAGCGTGGATACGAGATGTCTGCGTGTGAACCGTGAACTCGTCATCGATGCCTCCCCATCGTGTGTCACGACGCCGCGGCGGCCGGGGTCTGGTGCGACGCGAGCGTGTCGTCCAGATCGCCGCACAGCGTGACGGCGATGCCCATCGCCTGCGCCATCGCCGCCTTCATGGCCAGCGCCGCGCGCGCCTGCGCGGCGTCGGGCCCGTAGGCCACCTGGATGTGGTTGGCCTGGTGCTTCGCCATGAAGCGATCGCGCGTCACGCCGTAGAGCACGGCGTGCATGATGGGCCACTGCGGCGTGGTGGCCTGCCACCGCCGCTCGGTCTCCGCGTCGGGCAACCACACCACGCCGCCGCGGCCCAGGTCCATGTGCAGGCGATCGTCGCGCACGTAGATGCGGCTCCAGACGATCTCGCCCGGCCTGCTCACGCCCTTGAGCGTGGAGCCGCCGCGCGGGAAGTACATCGGCGGCTGGCGCTCGCCGCGCGCCCCCCGGTAGCCGCCGATGAAATGGCTGGCCGGCGCGGCGCCCGAGATCTCGAAGACCCACACGAACTCGTCGACGCCGTGACCCGTGTACGTCTCACCCCACCGCACGTCGTGCAGCGTCGTCGACGGGTCCAAGCCGAGGGTCATCCACACGCGGTTGGTGATGAGCGCGTCGATGCCCGCGCCCTCGTCGGCCTCGTTGAAGTGCGGCACGGCGAGACCGTCGAAGAGCACGCAGCCCGACTGGTCGACCACGGGCGGCCGATCGGGGTTGTTCAGCAGCCCCTCCGCCAGGTCGGAGGCCACGCACACGTCCTTGAGCCCCTGCTGGTACTGGATGCCGATGGCGGCGCAGCCATACTCGGCCGCCATGCGCACGGCCGCGTCGTACATCGTCAACGCTTCGAGCACCTGCGCCTCGGTCAGCTCCGTGTCGGGATTGCGTCCGAGCGCGAAGCTCATGCCGCGTCCCTCGAGCCACGCCAGGTGCGCGCGCGCCGCCTCGGCCGGCACACGGCGCATGGCGGCGTACAGGGCCGACTGGCTGAGCCGCTCCTTGTAGAGGCCGAGCGGGTGCAGCAGGTGGTCGGGGATGATGGCGTTGTACATCCCCATGCAGCCCTCGTCGAAGACGCCAAGCACGGCCTGGTCGCGCACGAGTGCGGCGCCGAGCTCGGCACCGCGCGCGTCGGCCCAGGACAGCGCCGGCCAGATCGGCGGCGCGTACGGACGTGCGTGGGAGGTGTCGTGCACGATGCGGTCGCTTGCGAGCCACTCGGCCAACGCCCGGCGCGCGAAGTCGTCCTCGAACGTCTCGCTCCAGATCGTGCTGTAGCGGATACCCGCCTTGGTGAGCGACCCGTTCAGGTTCAGCAGGCCGACGAGCCCGGGCCACCGGCCGCTCCAGTTGGCCAGCGTCAGGATGGGCCCGCGGTGCCTGGTGAGGCCGGGCAGCACGTGGCTGGTGTATTGCCACACAGCCTCGGCCACGACCAGCGGGACGTCGGCGTCGATCCGCCGGAAGGCCTCGATGCCCATCGCCTGGCCGTCGAGGAAGCCGTGCCGCTTGGCCGGGTCCACGGGGTGGCCGCGGACGACGCGCCGGCCGAGCGCGGCGAACGCGTCGACGACGCGGGCCTCGAGGGCTTCCTGGGCCGGCCAGCACGCCTGGTTGGCCGGCAGGCGCGAGTCGCCGCTGGCCACGAGACAGATGTCCGGCGTCATCGCGCCGCCCGCCGCGGGTTCGACATGAACGGACCTCCTCGTCCGCCGCGCCGGTCCCCGGGGGAGCCGCGGCGGTGCCATTCTATACGCCGCGCCATAGAAACGAAACACGGGGTGGGTCAGGGCCCGGCTCGCCTCACGCAGCGGCGCAGATCCGCTGCCAGCAATCGACGACTCCGAGTTGGTGGGCCCACTTTTCGACGTATGCGCGATCGAGGGTCGGCGTGACCGCGAGGATGCCCGCTGCATCGGCGAGTTGGCGCTCGGAATCGCCCGCCCGGCGTGCCCACTCGAGTTTCGAGAGCACCGCATCCTCTGGCGTCACCATGGCGACCGGTCGCCCGAGAGTACAGATCCGCCATGACGCGGCGAGCCAGTTCTTCCCGGCTGAAGGCCCTGTCGCGCCTGATGATCAGGTCAATCTTGCAGGCATGCCGGGTCTCGATCACGTTGAAGGTCCGGCGAAGGTCCAGCGCCCTTCGGGCGGCCTCGGCGTCCACATGGAAGTCCGCGGCCGACAGCTATGCGACGAGCGCCTCGACCTGGGCCGGCGTCGGATCGATCACGATGTCGGTATCGTGCGTGGCCCGCGCTCTGGCGTCACGGGTCCAGCAACTCCCGGCCGGGAAAGACCAGCCTCGTCATCTCGTCGCCCATCCCGTGGATCGCAACACCTCCCATGGTGACCTACCGGCGCGTGAGGCGCTTGAGATCCTTCAAGACCTCGATGTCCGCCACGTCCGACGCTCGGCCCGTGTTCTTTGACCGGATCAGGTCGTCAAGGCCAAGATACGGGACCCTCACGCCTTGGATCCGCCGGACAACCCGGTTCGGCCAGGCCCTGTCGAAGGTCACCGCGCACGCCACCGTCAGCAAGTCGACCCTGGGCATGTCTCCCACGATCGTGAAGGGTTTGGTGACGATCTCCGCCGCATCAAGCTCACGGCTGATGCCAAGAGGAAGCTCGCCGAGTGCGTCCAGCACGCGCTGAGCGTTGGCTAAGTCCCTTGGAATCAGGATGTCGACGTCCCTGGTGGCCCGGGCTGAGCCATGCAGGTTGGCGGCGATTCCACCCGTCAACAGGTAGCGGGCCCGGCGCCCGTTCAGCAGCCGGCACACCAACAGAACGCGGTTATCGGAGCCAGGGGTTCGTCTGGGCACGGCGCCACTTCTCGTATTCGTCCCACGTCGCGAACGACTTCGTGAACGCCTTGGGATACGGATACGGTGTGAGCTCTTCGAACTCCCTGAAGAGGCGCTCGCATTCCTCCAGCCGCGCCGTCGCCGAACGCGGTGCCGCGGGACGCCGATGCTCGGCCGCGTGGGCCTTGCGGCGCCGGGGGGATTTCTTGCTCACAGAGAAAGTGTAGCACCCGTCAGCCGTGCGGGACATTCCATGGGAAATGCGATACTGGCGCGTGATGCGGGTGTGGGTGCGTGCGATGGTCGGGCTGGGCCTCCCCTTCGGCCCGGAGTTCTGGGTTGAGGCTCCATGACGTGGCTCCTGTTCCTGCTGGCCGCGCTCGTGATCGTCGCCTCGGGCACGCAGCTGGCGCGCTACGGCGACATGCTGGGCGAGAAGACGGGCCTCGGCAGCAGCTGGATTGGGTTGGTGCTGCTCTCGGCCACGACGAGCCTGCCGGAGCTGTTCACCGGCATCGGCGCGACGATGGTGGTGGACGCGCCCGACATCGCGGTGGGCGACGTGCTGGGCAGCTGCATGTTCAACCTGCTCATCCTGTCGGCCATGGACGCCGTCCAGCCCGAGCCCCTGAGCGCGCGCGCCCACCAGGGCCACGCGGTGGCCATCGGCTTCGGCCTGGTGCTGATGGCGGCCGTGGGCCTGGCGCTGGCGGGCGGCCCCCGCATTCCGACCCTCGGGTGGGTGGGCGCCCATAGCCTGGTGCTCGTCGTCCTCTACCTGGTGTCGATGCGCGTCATCTACTTCCACGAGCAGCGGCGGCTGGCCCACGAGCAGCGCGAGGTGGCCGAGGAGTTGCGCTACGCCGATGTGACGCTGCGCATCGTGGTGCTGCGCTACACTGGGGCATCGGTGCTGGTGGTGATGGCCGCGCTGGCGTTGCCGGGCCTGGCGTCGGACATCGCCGAGCAAACCGGGCTGGGCGAGGCGTTCGTCGGCAGCATGTTCGTGGCGGTCACCACGTCACTGCCGGAAATCGTGGTGTCGCTGGCCGCCGTGCGGATGGGCGCCGTGGACCTGGGCGTGGCCAACATCCTGGGCAGCAACGTGTTCAACGTGCTGATTCTCGCCCTGGACGACGTGTTCTATCGACAGGGACCCATCCTGCGCGCGGCCGATCCGGTCCACATGGTGACGGTGATGGCCGTCGTGATGATGAATGCGTTGTTCCTGATCGGGCTCACCCACAAGGTGACGAGCAAGCGCTTCGTCGTGGCCTGGGACACAGCCGCCATTGCCGTCGTCTATGTGGCGGCCGCCCTGCTGCAGTTCCGGATGCGCTCGTGAGCGATGGAGGCGTGTGATGGCGAAGAAGGCTCGTGGTGCGGGACAGGCGCTGGGGCGCGTGTTGGTGACCACCGATTTCTCGAGCCTGGGTGACCAGGCCGTCGCCATGGTGTTCGGCATGGCGCCCACCGGGGCCGCCGTCCGGTTGCTGCACGTGGTGCACCCGCGGGCGCTGGGCAGGGGCGAGTACGAAACCGGGGTGCTGACCACCCCGCAGCACACGGCCCACGTGCGCGCGCTCGAGCAGCGGTTGCGCGGCCTCATGCCCCGCGGCGCCGGCCGACGGGGCATCACGGCCGACGCGGTGGTGGTGGAGCACGAAGACGTGGGCAAGGCGGTGGCCGCCGAGGCTGAGCGCTTCGACGCCGACGTGGTGGCCATCAGTTCTCACGGGGAAGCCGGCCTGCGCGGCCTGGTGGTGGGATCGACGGCCCAGGCGGTGATGGCGCGGTGCAAGCGGCCCGTCATGGTGCTCCGCTTCCCCTAAGCCCTCCGCCTTCGCCAAGGCTTCGGCGGGACAAGCAAGCCCTAAGCCTCCAAGCCTTCAAGCCTTCTGTCTCTGTCGGTACCGCCGCAACTTCTCCCGGTTGCCGCAGATCTTCATGTCGCACCAGCGGCGGCTGTGGTTCTTCGTGTCGTCCACGAACCACCAGCCGCAGGTGGCCGACTCGCACGCGCGGACACGGGCAAGGCGCGGTGAGGTCAGCAGGCGCGCGGCGGCCCTCGCCACTTCCCACGTGATGCGGTCGAGATGGTCGTCGGCGTCGGTGGCCCACTGCAGCGCACCCTCGTGCGACACCAGCCGCGCGTGGGCATAGGCGGTGGCCACGACGTCGCTGAGCGCGGTGAGCGTGTCGGCGGCGGGGGCCTGATCCTCGCTGACCGACGTCATCACCGTGTGGAGCAGCTCGCGCAGGAATCGGGCCCGCGCCAGCGCCAGCGTGGCGGGCTGCGGTTGACGCTGCGCCACGGCCGCCAGGCGATCAGCCGTCCCGGCCGACACCGCACCGGCCTTGCGCGCCCACTCCACCAGCGCCGCATACGAATCCAGCCCCTCTGAGGGCGCGGGCGTCGGCCGGCCGCTCAGGGTGTTGACGAAATCCAGCACCCGGGCGGCATCCACCGACTCTTCTGGAGGCAGGGCGGCCACTTGGCCGTCTGGATGAGCCATGGGGTGATTATAGACGGTTACTGATAACTGTAAAAAAGTATTTGACAGGTTACTTTAATGTGGTTTAGTTTTGAGTAACCTCTCAAACTAAATTGATAGGTTACTCTTGGAGAGACAAACATGGCACCCCTGGCACCCTCGGCCCCCGTGGCACCTGTATCTTTTTTGACCCGCGTCCTCGCTGAGGGCTATGGCGACGGCGCCTGGTATGGCGCCGACCTCCGGACGGCCGTGTCCGACGTGCCGTCCACCCACGCCTTTCGGCGGCCGGCTGACGGGCGTCACAACATCGCCGAGATCGCGCTGCACCACGCCTACTGGGCCACGCAGATCACGCAGAAGCTCACCGGGCAGGCGCAGGCGTTTCCGTTGGAGGGGGAAGACTGGTTCGAGATGACGCCCGAGTCGCGCCTGTCGTGGGCCGACGTGAAGGCCACGCTCGACGCGGCCTGGCAGGGCATGGTGACGGCCGTTGAAGCCACAGCCTCGGGCCGCGTCCCCTCGCCTCTCACCGATCGCGAGCGCCTCGACCTGGTGGTGGGCATCGCCGGCCACGCGGCGTATCACGCCGGACAGGTGCAACTGGTCAAGAGACTGATTTAGGTGCGAGGGTGCCCGGGTGCGGGCTGGGCCTGCCGAGCCGAAGCGCGAGCGGGGAAGCGCGCGAGCGCGAAGGCTGGTGCGCCCGGCAGGACTCGAACCTGCAACCTTTGGCTCCGGAGGCCAACGCTCTATCCATTGAGCTACGGGCGCGTGGACTTTCCAGTCTACAGGGCTTTGGCGCGGTTAATCAACGCATTGGTCGAGGCGTCGTGGCCGGTGGCCGCGGCGCCGGGGTGGGCGAGCTCGGCGGCAATGGCGGTGGCCAATTGCTTGCCGAGCTCCACGCCCCACTGGTCGAACGAGTTCACGTTCCAGAGGGCGCCCATCGTGAACACCTTGTGCTCGTACATCGCCAGCAGCAGGCCGATCGTCCGCGGCCCGATGCGCGTGTAGACCATCGTCGTCGAGGGCCGGTTGCCGGGGAACACCTTGTGGGGCACCAGGCGCTCCAGGGGCTCGCCAGACAGGCCTTGGCCGGCGAGCTCGGCCCGCACCTCGGCCTCGGTCTTCCCCCGCATCAGCGCCTCGGTTTGCGCAAAGCAGTTGGCCAGCAGCAACTGGTGGTGCGGCCCTCCCTCCGCGTGCGATCGCAGGCCCACCAGGAAGTCGCACGGCACCAGGCGCGTGCCCTGGTGCAGCAACTGGAAGAAGGCGTGCTGCCCGTTGGTGCCCGGCTCGCCCCAGACGATGGGGCCGGTGGGGAGGGAGACGGGGAGGCCGTCGCGCGTGACGCGCTTGCCGTTGCTCTCCATGTCGAGCTGCTGCAGGTAGGCCGGCAGCCGCCGCAGGTACTGCTCGTAGGGCAGCACCGCGTGCGTCTCGGCGCCCAGCACCGAGGCATACCAGTAGCCGAGCAGCCCCAGCGTGATGGGGAGGTTGCGGTCGAGCGGCGCCGTGCGGAAGTGCTCGTCCATCTGGTGCGCGCCGTCGAGCATCTGCTCGAAGCGCCCGAAGCCGGCGGCCAGCGCGATGGGGAGGCCGATGGACGACCACAGCGAGTAGCGGCCGCCCACCCAGTCCCAGAAGACGAACATGTTCTCGGGCGCGATGCCAAACGCGCGCACCGTCGCCTCGTTGGTGGAGATGGCCACGAAGTGCCGGGCGATGGCCTCCTCATCCTTGGCCCGCGCCAGCAACCACGCCCGCGCGCCATGCGCGTTGGCCATGGTTTCCTGCGTGGTGAAGGTCTTCGAGGCCACGGTGAAGAGCGTGGTGGCCGGGTGCAGGTGGCGCAGCGTCTCGGCCAGGTGTGTGCCGTCGACGTTCGACACGAAGTGCACGCGCGGGCCCTCGCGCGCGTAGGCGGCCAGCGCCTCGGTGACCATGGCAGGGCCGAGGTCGGAGCCGCCGATGCCGATGTTCACCACGTCGGTGATGCGCAGGCCCGTGTAGCCGAGCCACTCGCCCGCGCGCACGGCCTCGGAGAAGGTGCGAATGTGGTCGAGGGCGGCGCGCACATCGGGCATCACGTCGCGCCCGTTCACCAGCATGGGCCTGGCCGAGCGATTGCGCAGCGCCACGTGCATCACGGCGCGGTGCTCGGTGAGGTTGATGGGCTCGCCCGCGAACATGCGGTCGCGCAGCGCCTCCACGCCCGCCTGCCGCGCCACGCCGCACAGGGCGTCCATGGTGGCGTCGGTAATCAGGTTCTTCGAGTAGTCGACGTGCAGCTCGCCGACGTCAATCGAGAAGCGCGTCGCCCGTTCGGGATCTTCCGCGAAGAGTTCCTTTAGAGGCTTCTGCGGATTGAGGGCGCGCAGGGCTGGTGCAGCGGGTGCAGCGGGTGCATCGGGTGCATCGGGTGCATCAGGTGCATCGGGTGCATCAGGTGCATCAGGTGCATCAGGTGCAGCGGGTGCGGTGGCCCAGGCTCTGAGGCCGCCTTCGAACGCGCGGTCGTTGTGGCCGCGGCGGATGCGTGGGGGCAGATCGGTGAACAGCCGCACGTTGCCGCCGCCCAGCATCACGTAATCGGCGGTCGTGGCGGCCCGCAGCAACTCCGCGGCCTCGAGGACGACGGCCTTCCAGCCCTCTTCGCCCAGCTCGGCCAGGCCCTTCTTGCCGCAGTAGTCCTCGAAGGTCTTGTCGCGAAACGGGAGGTGCGCCAGTTCCAGCGGCACCACGCGGCCCTCGTCCACGAGCGCGGTGCCCAGGCCCGAACCGAGGCCCAGGAACAGCAGGCGGCCGCCCTGGTCGCTGCCCAGGGCCTGCATGACGGCGTCGTTCAGGATCCGCACGGGGGCACCCAGCGCGGCGGCAAAGTCAAAGCCCACCCAGCCGCGCCCGAGGTTCCACGGCTCCTGCATCACCGTGCCGCGCCGCACGGGGCTGGGAATGCCGATGGTGACGGCGTCATAGCTCCATCCCGCGACGGCCGCCTTCACGCCGTCCACCAGCTGCTGGGGCGTGAACCCGTGGCCCGAGTTGAACTGGCGGCGTTCGCGTTCGCCCGTCAGCCAGAGCTTGACGTGCGTGCCGCCGACATCAATGACCAGGATGCGCACAACGGAAGGATAGCCCAGGTTCCACACGAAGGTTCCTCACGATGGTGCTTCACGGGGGTTCCTCACGAGGGTATTCTGTGTGGTGATGAGCCTTCTCGACTCCCTCAAGCGCTACACAACCGTTGTTGCCGACACCGGCGACATCGAGGCCATGCGGCAGTTCCGGCCGCAGGATGCCACGACCAACCCGTCGCTGCTGCTCAAGGCGGCCCAGCAGCCGCACTACCGGCCGCTCGTGGACGCGGCCCTGGCCGGCGCCGAGCGGGCCGGGCTGCCTGAGGCCGCGCGCACCGAGGCGTTCATGGACCGCCTGGCGGTGAACTTCGGCCGCGAGATCCTGAAGATCGTCCCGGGCCGGGTGTCCACCGAGGTGGATGCGCGCTACAGCTTCGACACGGCCGCCACCGTGGCGAAGGCCCACGACCTCATCGCGCTCTACGAGCAGGCGGACGTGGCGCGCGAGCGCATCCTCATCAAGGTGGGGAGCACGTGGGAGGGCATCCGGGCGGCGGCCCGGCTCGAGCGCGAGGGCATCCACTGCAACCTCACGCTGCTCTTCAGCTTCGCCCAGGCCGTGGCGTGCGCCGAGGCCGGCGTCACGCTGATTTCGCCCTTCGTGGGCCGCATCTACGACTGGCATCGCAAGGAGCGGGGCAGCGAAATCGCCCCGGCAGACGACCCGGGCGTGCAGTCGGTGACGCGCATCTACCACTACTACAAGAAGCACGGCTACCAGACGCAGGTAATGGGCGCCAGCTTCCGCAAGGTGGAGCAGATCACCCTGCTGGCCGGCTGCGACCTGCTCACCATCAGCCCCGACCTGCTCGACACACTGCAGCGCACCGAGGGCGAGCTCGCCCCGCGCCTCACGCCCGAGGCCGCAAGCGCCGCTGGCGAGGCAAAGATCTCACTCGACGAACCCACCTATCGTTTTCTGCACAACCAGGATCCCATGGCAGTGGAAAAACTGTCAGATGGCATCCGGCGCTTCCATGACGATGCCCGGAAGCTGGAGCAGTGGGCGTCCACGGCGTCGGCCCCCCTTGCAAATACGTAAATGGGGACTGTCCCCTTTTCCCTTTTCCTCCCCTGGGTGCCTTTCGCCACCAATCTCCGGCCGACCGCCCCAACCACGCCGCGTTGGCGCGAAGCAGCGTTACAATACCGTCTCGTTGATCTGACTTGGTCTGAAAAGGGCCGCGCCGTCCCCGCAAGGTCCTTTTCACAGGAGGCCACATGAAGGTGCGAAGTCTGGCGGTGTGTTTCGCGTTGTCCCTGCTCGTCCCGGCACTGGCCGCGCAGGCCGCCCCACAACCCCCACAGCAGCCGTCCCAGCCCCAGCAAAAGCCCGAGCCGCCTCCCGAAGAGGCGCCCGTGTACGAAGAGGCGGTGGTCGTCACCGCCACGCGCGTGGAACAGCAGATCGTCAATGCGCCCGCCACGGTGAGCGTGGTGACGGCGGACGTGATCCAGAGCTCGCCGGCCACCAACTACGCCGAGCTGCTGCGCTCGGTGCCGGGGATGAACATCACGCAGACCTCGGCGCGCGACTACAACATCACCATGCGCGGCGCCACGTCGACGCTCTCCACGTCACAACTGGCCCTGCTCGACGGCCGCAGCCTCTACCTGGACTTCTTCGGCTTCGTGGCGTGGGACCTGGTGCCCGCCAACGCGTTCGAGCTGAAGCAGATCGAGGTGATCCGCGGCCCGGCGTCGGCCATCTGGGGCGCCAACGCCATGAACGGCGTGATCAACTTCATCTCGAAGACGCCGCGCGAGCTGGACGGCAACAACGTCACCATCTCGGCCGGCGGCTTCAACCGCCAGACCACGTCCGGCGGAGACGAGGGCGCCGGCAGCCTGTTCTCGGTGAACGCCACGCACGCGCGCGCGGTGAACGACCGGTGGTCGTACAAGATTTCTGGCGGCGGCTACACGTCCGACGCGTTCCCGCGGCCCACGGGCGCCATTCCCAACGGAACGGGCACGCAGTACCCCGCGTTCACCAACCAGGGCACCACGCAGCCCAAGTTCAACACGCGGGTGGATTACGACGCGCCCGAGAACAAGTACCGGCTCACCTTCGAGGGCGGCTACTCGGGCACCGATGGCATCATCCACACGGGCATCGGGCCCTTCGACATCACGAGCCTCGGCCTGTCGTACGGCACCATGCGCTACACGCGCGGCAACCTCAAGGCGAACTTCTTCACCAACATCCTCAACGGCGACGCCAACGCGCTGCTGTCGATCGACGCCAACACGGGCAAGCCCATCCTCTTCAACTTCGACACCAAGACGTTCGACTTCGAGCTGGGCAACATCAGCACCATCGGCACGCGGCAGGTGGTGAGCTACGGCGGCAACTTCCGCTACAACTCGTTCGACCTGTCGATTGCCCCGCTCGGCACCAACCGCGCCGAGGGCGGCGCCTACGTGCAGGACGAGATCTTCATCAACAGCCACCTCCGGTGGAACGTGGGCGTGCGCCTCGACAAGTTCGACAGCATCGAGGACGTGGTGTTCTCGCCCCGCACGGCGTTGATCATCAAGCCCACCGACGACCACTCGGTCCGCGTGTCGTACAACAAGGCCTTCCGGTCGCCGTCGCTCATCAACAACTTCCTCGACGTGACCATCGTCAACCAGTTGAACCTGGGGCTCATCCACCCGCTGCTCTCGGGCCGGGCGTACAACTTCCCGGTGGACGCCTACGGCAACCCCGACCTCACCGAGGAATCGACGCAGTCGTACGAGATCGCCTACACGGGCCGCATCAAGGACCGGGCCACGGTGACGGCGGCCGTGTACTGGACCGAGAACAAGGACGAGATCTTCTTCACGCAGGTGGGCCGCTACCGCGCGCTCAACCCGCCGCCGGGCTGGACGTCCGCGCTCGCGCCGCTGCCGCCCACGATGGCGCTCGGCGTGCTGGAAGTGCTGCCGCCGGCGTGCACCGGGGGGCTGACCGCGCCCTGCACCACGGGCGGCCTGCCGTCGCGGTTCAGCTACCTCAACCTGGGCACGGTGAAGAACAAGGGCTTCGAACTGGGCGTCGACGGCGCCGTCAGCCAGGCGCTGAACGTGTATGCCAACTACTCGTACCAGGCCGAGCCCGACCCCGACTTCGCGCTGTCCGAGGTGAACCTGCCGCCGAAGAACCGCTTCAACACGGGCTTCAACTTCAGCCAGGCCCGCTTCCTCGGCAACATGGGCGTCACGTTCGTGGACGAGGCGTACTGGCAGGACGTGCTCGACTCGCGGTTCCACGGCCCCACCGAGGCCTACTGGCAGGTGGACGGGGCCTTCGGCGTGAAGTGGGCCTCCGATAAGGTGGTGACCACCGTGAAGGTGATCAACCTGTTCAACGAGGAGATCCAGTCGCACGTGTTCGGCGACATCCTCAAGCGGCAGGTCATCGGGGAGATGCGCTTTACGTTCTAATTCCGGCGCGCCGAGCGGCATCAGCCAACTGCGCCGGGGTGTCACAACTGAGGAAGCTGTCCAACTGAGGGTCGATGTCGCGGAACACCGCGGCATCGACCCGTTTCACGTTGAGGCGGTCCAGCAGGCCGCGCACGGCCAGCTGCCGGGCGGCCACCAGGCGCTCGGCCTCGGCCACGGCCGTTCGGCGATAGACGGCGCAGAGCGTCATCGTGAGGCCGTCCACCACCGGCACGCAGGCGTCGTGGTCGCCGATGAGGTCGAACACCCGCGCGATCACCGCGGGGCGCAGCAGGGGCATGTCGCACGCGGTGACAAACACCAGGTCGCCCGACACCGCGCGCAGTCCCGTGGCCAGGGCCGACAGCGGGCCCAGGCCCTCCTCGGCGTCGCGCACCACGGTGGCGGTGGTGGGCGGCAGGTCCTGGCCGCGGCGGGCCACCCACACCACCTCGTCCACGGCCCCCGACACGAGGCGCGACACCCTGGCCACCAGCGTCTCGCCGTGGAAGGGCCGGGTGGCCTTGTCCTGTCCCATCCGGAGGGACTCCCCGCCGCAGAGCACCAGGGCTGATCGCATGTGTGTCAAGTGACTGTGCTATACCTGAGGACACGATTCAAACGATATTGCGCGGCGTTTCCGCGGCGCGCGGGAGGCAGAGATGCGGTTGACGATGGCGGTGGTGGCAGTGGGTTTGCTGGCGTTGGCGCCGAAGGCGGCCAGTGCGCAGGATGCGGCGAAGGGCGCGCAGGTGTACGCGGCGAACAAGTGCACGATGTGCCACTCGATCGCGGGCAAGGGCGGCAAGGCCAGCCCGCTCGACGGCGTGGGCACGAAGCTGTCGGAGGCGGACATCAAGCTGTGGATTGTCGAAACGGCGGCCGCCGAGGCCAAGTTCAAGTCCACGAAGAAGCCGGCGATGCCCAAGACCTACGCCAAGCTCCCGGCCGCGGATGTGGACGCGCTGGTGGCCTACCTGTCGTCGCTGAAGTAGCGCGCGCCGATCGTGCCGCGGGATTGGTCGGGCAGACGAATCAACGTCCGCGAAGGTCCCGAGGACGGCACGCCAGATCCGGGAATGCCTTCAGCAAGGCCTTGTCGAAGGTCACGAGGGGGCACGCCGACCGCGCGGCCAGTTCAACGAAGAGCGTGTCGTACACCGATACGCCAGTCTCGATGGCTCGGAGCAGCGCGCCTTGGCTGAGCGTCGCGGTTGCGATGGACTCGATGCCCAGGCGCCGGGCAAGCCCCAAGCGTGCGGGTCCGTCGGAGGCCGCCAGGACCCCCGTCTTGACAGCCATCCAGACCACGTTGGCTAGCTCCGCCTCCCAATGCGCCGGTGCAAGTGGTGTGGCCACCCGTTCGAAGCACACACGAGCCTCGTCCGCGAAGGCCTCCGTTCCAAGCAGCAGGTAGGCGACGACATTCGTGTCAACGACGGCCTTCACGGCCGTCCCACTGCCATCCAGGTATCCACTTCAGCGGCGGAGGGCCGCCGGGTTTGGCGCTGCCAGCCCGCTTCAATCTGGTCGAGGATAGCTCGCCGTTCGACGACATATCCCTCCAGTAGCTCGCGCACTTCCTGCTCCATGGATCGGTTGTGCCGCTTGGCCAGCGCTTTCAGAGACTGCACGACCTGTGGTGGGACGTTTCGCACGGTAATTGTCGGCATATCGGTTTTATGCTAGCACTATGCTAGCATGCCATCGGCCGGCGTCGTTGAACCATCTTGGAGATCAAAATGGCGACCATGACCCTCAAGGACACGCTCAAGCAGCTCGAAGCCCTCGGCAACGAGAAGATGCGTGCGCAGAACAAGAGGCATGGCGCTGTCGGCATTCAGTTCGGCGTGCGGCTCGGTGATATCCGGAAGCTGGCCGCGAAGATCAAGATCAACCACGAGTTGGCCATCGCGCTCTGGGAGACGGGGAACATCGACGCCCGGCTCCTGGCCGTCCTCCTGATCGAGCCCAAGAAGCTGTCGGGCGCCGAGATGGATCGGATGGTCCGGTCCGCCAACTTCTCGCAATTGGCGGACTGGCTCAACGCCTATGTCGTCAAGCAACACCCCGACAAGGAGACGCTTCGCCAGCGGTGGATGGCCGATGAGGATCCCTGGGCCGGCCGTGCCGGATGGAGCCTGACCTCCGAGCGGATCGCCAAGAGCCCGGACGGGCTCGACCTGCCGGCGCTCCTGGACCGCATCGAATCCGAAATGCCGGTCGCCGATCCAGCAGTGCAGTGGACGATGAACTTCTGCCTGGCGGGAATCGGCATCCACTTTCCCAAGCATCGCAAACGCGCGATCGCCATCGGTGAGGCCCTGGGCATCTACCGTGACTATCCCGTGTCGAAGGGGTGCACCTCACCCTTCGCCCCGATCTGGATCAACGAGATGGTGAGCCGGAAAGCGTGAACTGGGCGTCCGGACACTACATCACGTCTTCAGGTGGTCGATCGCCGCCAGCAAGTCCACGCCCGCGCTCTCGCGCAACCCCTCCCACAAGCCGCCCACGCCGCCCGAGATAGGCAGGATGACGCAGTCTCGGTCGAAGGTCGGCGTCGGCCACGCGGAGCAGGTCGAACACCACGCGCGCGGCAGGCCGGGTGTCACCTCGACGATGGCGCGGATGCCGTCGTACTTGGGTTCGTAGACCAGCGCCGGGTCGGTGAGCTTCGGCGGCACGTCCGGCAGCGTGGCCAGCATGGGCCGGAGGTCGCGGGCAGCGAACACTCAGTAACTATAACGGTCGTCGAACCAGGGTTCCGCCGAATCCGAATAGCCGCGCTCTTCCCAGAAGCCCTTCACGTTGCCGGCGACGAACTCGATCTTTCGAATCCACTTCGTGCCCTTCCAGGCGTACAGCTTGGGCGTGATCATCCGGCAGGGGCCACCGTGTTCTTGCGGCAGTGGGCGGCCTTCCCACGCGTACACCAGCAGGACGTCCTCTTCCACGGCGCGGTCGATGGGGAGGTTGGTGGTGTAGGGAATGCGCGTGCCTGGCATGTGATCGTAGCCGGTGCACAACACGTGGGTGGCGTCGGAGGTGGGCACCGCCAGCTCGGCCAGCGTGCGGAAGCGAACGCCGTTCCACCGGTTGTCCATCCGGCTCCACGTGGTGACGCAGTGGAAGTCGCTCACGTCATCCACCTGCGGCAGGGCGAGGAACTCGTCCCACGTGAGCGTGAACGGGTTGTCGCACGCCCCGCCCACCTCGAGGCGCCAGTCGGCCAGCGGCACGGTGGGCGAGTCGCCCAGGTCGAGCACCGGCCAGTTGGGCACCTGGCGCTGGCCCACGGGCAGCTTGGGCATGCCGTGACGGTTGATGGGCCCCGTGCCCTCGGGCGCGCGGCCCTCGAAGGCCTCGGCCACGCGGCCCTGTCGAAGCTGCTTCTGGCGCTCGACGTAGCGAAGGCGCTTCTCAACCAACGAGTCGGACATGGGAACAGCATAGATCAGGCTTGAAGGCGTGAGGCTTGAGGCCTGAGGCTTGAGGTACCGCAAGCCCCAAGCCCCAAGCCCCAGGCCCTCTTTGTGGCATCATCTGCAAATGCGATTCGAGTTCGTCGTCCGGTCGGGCCGGGAAGCGGGCCGCACCGTGGCGCTCTCGACGGGCCAGACCATTGCGATTGGCCGGCTCAAGGGCTGTGACGTCGTCGTGGACGACGAGGCGGCGTCGCGCCGGCATTGCACCATCCACGCCCGGGACACCGAGTGCGTGGTGGCCGATCTGCAGTCGGCCAACGGCACCTTCGTCAACGAACGGCGCATCGTCTCGGCCGAGCTCGTGACGGGCGACAAGATTCGCATCGGCTCTACCGTCCTCGAGTTGGTGGGCGTCGGCGCCGATCGGGGCAGCCACCTCACCCACAGCACCACCTCGCTGAGCCTCGTCGAGGCGCGCAGCCAGACGCTGGTGCAGCGCACGGTGGATCCCACCAGGCTCGAGTTCCTGTCGCAGGTCTCGATGCGGCGCGACGACGTGCAGCTGCTGCAGTCGGCGCAGAAGTACCTCACGACGCTCCACAAGGTGTCCGACCTGCTGTCGCGCGCCACCACGGTGGAGGCGCTCTTCGACTCCATTCTCGCGGCCATCCTCGAGGTGAGCGGCGGCGATCGCGCGGCGATCCTCATCCGGCCCGTGGGCGGCGGCGCTACCGAGGTCGACATGGTGGCCGTGCGCACCAAGGACCCCGCCAGGGGCTCTGGCGCCGTGCTGCTGTCGCGCACGGTGGTGAATGACGTGCTCGAGCGCGGGCTCTCGGTCTTTACCGACGATGCGCTGGCCGACGAGCGCTACGTGGGCGGCGAGAGCATCGTCCGGCAGAAGATTCGGTCGGTGATGTGCGCGCCGATGCGCACCACCGAGACCATCCTGGGCGTGCTCTACGTCGACAGCCAGATGGTGAAGGAGTTCAGTTCGGCCGAGCTCGAGCTGCTGGCTGCCGTGGGCAACCAGGCCGGCATCGCGCTGCACCGCGCCAGGCTGATGCACGACATGGAGCGGTTGTTCCTGGACGTGATGAAGGCCATTGCGGCCACCATCGACGCCAAGGACGGCTACACGCACCGGCATTCGGAGCGGGTGGCGGCGTTTGCCATGCGGCTGGCGCGCGAGATGGGGTTCGACGCCGACCGGCGCGCCGTGGTGGAGATGTCGGCGCTGCTGCACGACGTGGGGAAGATCGGCGTGCCCGATGCCATCCTCAACAAGCCCGGCAAGCTGACGGATTCGGAGTTCAAGGAGATTCAGCTGCACCCCGTGCACGGCGCCCGCATCCTCGCCAACATCCAGAGCCCGAGGGTGATCGACCTGCTGCCCGGCGTGAAGTACCACCACGAGCGCTGGGACGGCAAGGGTTACCCCGAAGGCCTCGCCGGGGAGGGGATACCCCTGCTGGGGCGGCTGCTGGCGGTGGCCGACTTCCTGGACGCGCTCACCTCCGACCGCGCCTATCGCAAGGGCCTGTCGCTGGACGAGACGTTGCAGATGGTGTGCGAGCTGGAGGGCAAGGCCTTCGATCCGGTCGTGGTGAAGGCCGCCGTCGAGTTGCACGGGCGCGGGGAACTGGCGCTGCCCACGGAGCCGCAGCCGTGAGTGGCTCACGGCTTACGGCTTACGGCTTAGGGCTTAGGGCTTAGGGCTTACGGATGCGCGAACTCCTGCTCGTTGCGCTCGGTGGGGCCGCTGGCTCGGTGGCCCGCGTGCTCACCGCGGGCCTCGTCTATCGCGTCATCAGCCCCGCGTTTCCGTGGGGCACCTTCTCGGTCAACCTGATGGGGTCGTTGTGTTTTGGCGTGTTCGTGGGCGTGGGCGCCGCGCGGGGCGGGTTGTCGCCCGACGCGCGGGCGCTGCTGCTGCCGGGGCTGCTGGGCGGCTTCACCACGTTCTCGGCGTTCTCGTTCGAGACGGTGGAGTTGCTGACGCAGGGCTTCCCGGGCCGCGCCCTGGTCAACGTGATCGGGCAGGTGGCGCTGGGGGCGGCGGCGCTGTGGGCCGGCCTGCGAATAGGCTCCGCGCTGTAAGGGTTTCGGGCCTGAGGCCCGCGGCGCGCGCCAGCCGCTTCACCAGCAACGGCATCTCCACGCGAAAGCGCCATTCGTCGGCACGGCCGCCGGCCTTGGCGAAGGCCGCGGTCCACTCGGGCCACCAGGGCGACACGCGCGACGAGATGGGCTCGACGATCAGCACACCCGTGCCCCGGGCCGCGGCGGCCAGCAGCTCGGGCAGCAGGGCGCGGCGCCCGGCGTCGTCGAGCTCGTTCACCACGAAGGCGGCGACGATGAACGCGGCATCGCGCGGGAGGCGGGTGCGCGCGGCGTGGCCGCGGCGCGCCTCGGCGTCGAGGCCGAAGGCGCGGTAGGTCCATCGGGCCTCGTCCAGCGTCCAGGGGTGCGTGTCGAGGCCCAGCACGCGCGAGCGCGGCTGGGTGGCGGCGGCCACGGCGGCGCCGGCCACCCCCGTGCCGCACCCGAGGTCCACGACGAGGCCCGGCCGCAGGTCGACGGCGAGGGCCTCGAGGATGCGTTCGATCAGGATGAAGTGGAGGGGGCCGTAGTAGAGCGCAAACGCCGCGCGCTTGCCTGCGCCGTCGAGCGCCTTGTGCTCGACGAGCGCCGTCTCGCGCCGCTCCACATAGGCGGATGACAGCGCGCGCAGGGCCCGTGTGACTTCGGCAAAGCGCAAGTCGGCAAAGTGCCGCGCTTCGAGCGCCGTCATCCAACTGTCCACTGTGAACTTCAACTGTGAACCGTGAACTTCAACTGTGAACTGTGAACTCTTGAACTGTTAACTGGTCAAGAATCAAGGTGGGGTGAGTGACGGGGATCGAACCCGCGACAACCGGAGCCACAGTCCGGCGCTCTACCACTGAGCTACACTCACCATTCAGGGCAACAACGGATTATACCAAATGATCCCGCTCTTGGGGCCCGTCGACCCCTTCCCGCCTGTGGAATCGGCGCTGGATGAACCCAACGGGCTGCTCGCGGCCGGCGGCGGCCTGTCGGTGCGCCGCCTGGTCGACGCCTACGCGCACGGCATCTTTCCCTGGTACAGCGAGGACGATCCGGTCTTGTGGTGGTCGCCCGACCCGCGCACGGTGCTGCTGCCGCGCGGGCTGCACGTATCGCGCTCGCTCAAGAGGCGGTTGCGCAAGGGCGATTTCACGGTGACTGCGGACACGGTGTTCGAGGCCGTGCTGGACCAGTGCGCCGCGCCGCGAGCCGGGGAGGCGGGCACCTGGCTGGTGCCGGCGATGCGCCACGCGTACCTGGCGCTGCAGGCGGGCGGCCTGGCCCATTCGGTGGAAGTGTGGATGGACGGCGAGCTGGCGGGCGGGGTGTACGGCGTGTCGCTGGGCCGGATGTTTTTCGGCGAGTCGATGTTCTCGCGCCGCACCGATGCCTCGAAGATTGCCCTCGTGGCGCTCGCGGCCCAACTAGACCGGTGGGGATGCCCCCTCATCGACTGCCAGCTGGAGACCAGCCACCTGGCCTCGCTGGGGGCGCGCCCCATGCCCCGCCGGCAGTTCGTGCGGGAAGTGGCGCGCCTGGCGGCCGAGCCGCCCATGCCGTGGGCCGCGTTCGAACACCGGTAAGTCATCCACAGATTTCACCGATTACGCAGATTCCAATGCCTGCCGGCCGCTGTCGCCAATTGGGGCGTTCGCGAAGGCCGGCCGTAGGCCGGCCTCAGACCGGAGGGGGGGGGGGGGGGGGGACGGGGGGGGGGTTTTTTTTTGGGGGGTGTTTTTGGCGGCC
>CAYJPQ010000027.1:0-15603 GCA_964372085.1 uncultured Bifidobacteriaceae bacterium
CCGACGGCGCCATCGCGCCGTGGAGCCGCGGCGACGAGCGCCTGGTGGGCGAGGCGGTGGCGTCCATCGGCGCCTACTTCGGCATCGACACGACGCTGGCCTTCGGCAAGCTGCCGAAGAAGCACCGCGACCTCATTTTGAACGGGCCAAGTGCCTCGGCCGCAGGGCGGGACTTAAGTCCCGCCCCTCCACGAGAGAGCCCCGCCCCTGCGAAGAAGGGCAAGAAGAAGGCCGTCGAGGCGGAGCCGTTCGGCCGCGACTTCGAGGGCGTGATCCCCAACCTGCGCCGGCGCTTCGAGGAAGGGTCGTGGGCCGTGCAGGAGGAGCTGGACGGCTACCGGTCGCTGCGCGAGTGCCCCACCTGCCAGGGCAACCGCCTGAGGCCCGAGAGCCTGGGCGTGACGCTCAAGGGCCAGACGATCGCCGAGTACGTGAACCTGCCGATCTCGGCGGCGCTCGCGCGGTTCGACTCGCTCACGCTGCACGACCGCGAGCAGATCATCGGCGCCCGCATCCTGAAGGAGATCCAGGACCGGCTGCGGTTCCTCAACGACGTGGGCGTGGGCTACCTCACGCTGGCGCGATCGGCCGCCACGCTGTCGGGCGGCGAGGGCCAGCGCATCCGCCTGGCCACGCAGATCGGGTCGAACCTCACCGGCGTGCTGTACGTGCTTGACGAGCCCTCCATCGGCCTGCACCAGCGCGACAACCGGAAGCTGCTCACCACGCTGGCGCGCCTGCGCGACCTGGGCAACACCGTGATCGTGGTGGAGCACGACGAAGAGACCATCCGCACGGCCGACTACGTGATCGACCTCGGGCCCGGCGCGGGCGATCTGGGCGGCCAGGTGATCTTCCAGGGCACGCCGGCCGACCTCGTCGCCACGGCCAGCTCGCAGACGGGCGCTTACCTGGGCGGCCAGCGGACCATCGAGGTGCCGCCCGTGCGGCGCGGCGGCGGCAAGGGCGAAATCGTGATTCGCGGCGCCCGCGCCAACAACCTGAAGAACATCGACGTGAAGATTCCGCTGGGCCGCCTGGTGGCGCTCACGGGCGTGAGCGGGTCGGGCAAGAGCACGCTGGTGAACGACATCCTCTACAAGGCGCTGGCGCGCGAGTTTTACCGCAACGCCGACGAGCCGGGGCCGCACGACGCCATCGAGGGCATCAGCCTCATCGACAAGGTGATCGAGATCGACCAGTCGCCCATCGGGCGGACACCGCGCTCGAACCCGGCCACCTATACGAGCCTGTTCACGTTCATCCGCGAGCTGTTCGCCATGGTGCCCGAGGCGCGCGCGCGCGGCTTCAAGCCCGGGCGCTTCTCGTTCAACGTGAAGGGCGGCCGCTGCGAGGCGTGCCAGGGCGACGGCGTGATCGCCATCGAGATGCACTTCCTGCCCAACGTCTACGTGACGTGCGAGCAGTGCAAGGGCCGCCGCTACAACCGCGAGACGCTGGAGATCCGCTACCGCGGCAAGTCCATCGCCGACGTGCTCGACCTCACCGTCGACCAGGCGCTGCCGCTGCTGGAGAACTTCCCGCCCATCGCCACGAAGCTGCGCACGCTGCAGAACGTGGGCCTGGGCTACATCACGCTGGGGCAGTCGGCGACCACGCTGAGCGGCGGCGAGGCGCAGCGGGTGAAGCTGTCGCGCGAGCTGTCGAAGCGCGGCACGGGCCGCACGCTCTACATCCTGGACGAGCCCACCACCGGCCTGCACTTCGAGGACGTGAAGAAGCTGCTCGACGTGCTGATGCGCCTGGTGGACCAGGGCAACACCATTGTCGTGATCGAGCACAACCTGGATGTGATCAAGTCGGCCGACTGGCTGATCGACCTGGGACCCGAGGGCGGCGACGGGGGCGGCAAGGTGGTGGCCCAGGGCACGCCCGAGCAGGTGGCCAAGTCGAAGTCGTCTGCGACAGGGAGCTTCCTGGCGGAAGCGCTGAAGGCTTAGCCTGCCTCGCCGTAGCCTTGGCGAAGGCGGGGGCTTTGGCAGAATTGCCACAGATCGGGCGATCCGGGCTGTGGCTGCGTTACCACAGTCCCGAAAGGGGCCGGATCGTGCAATTCTGTGTAAGTTGTTGATTCTAATGAATTTGATTCTCTGTCCGAGGGCGGACAATTTCGGGCATCAGGTTTGCTTCTGACGTGAGCGACGGTATGGACGCCCAACGGACCATCAAGCGGCAGATTAGCTGCGCAGGCATCGGCCTTCACTCGGGCCAGAAGGTGACGCTCACCCTCAAGCCGGCGGCAGCCGACACGGGCATCCGGTTCCGCCGGGTCGACCTGGGCGTGGAGATTCCCGCGACGGTGGACCACGTGAGCAGCGTGCAACACGCCACGGTGCTCGGCAAGGACGGCGCGACGGTGGAAACCGTCGAGCACCTGCTGGCGGCGCTGGTGGCGGCGGGCATCGACAACGTGGTTGTCGAGCTCAGCCACCGCGAAGTGCCCATCATGGACGGCAGCTCGGCGCCCTTCCTCTACCTGCTGCAGGAAGCCGGCGTGAAGAAGCTGTCGCCGGCGCGGCGCTACCTCAAGATCCTGAAGCCGGTGCAGATTGCGAGCGGCGACAAGCGCATCGCGGTCTACCCGTCGGACCATTTCAAGGTCAGTTACACCATCAGCTTCGACCATCCGCTGCTGCGGCACCAGGCGCGCACCGAGCGCATCACCGAGCAGACCTTCACCGACCACATCGCGGCCGCGCGCACCTTCGGCTTCCTGAAGGAAGTGGAGTGGCTGCGCCAGAACGGGCTGGCGCTGGGCGGCTCGCTCGAGAACGCCATCGTGATTGGCGACACGGGCGTGCTCAACCCGCTGCGGTTCGAAGACGAGTTCGTGCGCCACAAGATTCTCGACGTCGTCGGCGACCTGGCCCTGGTGGGCCGCGCCATGGTGGGCCACGTGGTGGCGCACCGGGCGGGCCACGCGCTGCACACGCAGCTGGCGGCCGCGATTCTGGGCGACGCCGAGGCGTGGTGCCTGGTCGAGGCGCCGGAGTTGGTGCCGGAAGGCGCCTTCGACGCCCTGGGAGTTCCGGGAACCGCTCGCGCGCACTAAGAAGTTCAACACCGCCCAACCTCCAACGTGAAAGCCTCTAGGCCGCGGACGCACCGCGGCCTTTCTTTTTTGCACAGCGTACGTCACGGATGAGCCGGTTCAGCCCGGTTTGCTGTAGCCTGTCCCCGTACCAACGGGCCGTGTGGCCCACATCCCTTGGAGACCCCCATGAAGAAAGCTCTTCAGGTGGCAACCGCGATTGCGGTCCTCGTGTTGCTGCCGGCCGCAGCCCTCGCACAGGAACAGACCTATGTATTGACGGCGCCGAACTGGGGCGCCGAGCAAGCCGCCGCCGTCGAGGCCGCCGGCGGCGCCGTGATGTTCGGCCATGATGGCGCCGGCGTGGGCGTGGCCACGTCGAGCGCGCCCGATTTTGCCGCGCGCGTCCGGGCGTCGAAAGCGATCAGCTCGGTCGAGCTCGATCGCATGGTGCAGTGGCAATTACCGACGGCGACGGCCGAGTTGGACGAGGCGTTCACCAATCCGCCCAACGACGACCGCTTCTTCAACACCATCCAATGGGCCCCGCAGGCCATTGATGCGCCGGCGGCGTGGGCGGCCGGGTGCACCGGAACCGGCGTGGGGTGGCCATCCTCGATGGCGGCATCCACAGCACGCACATCGACCTGGCGGCCAATCTCGACGTCGCCGCCTCGACCTCGTTCGTCCCCGGGTTTGCCTTCAACCAGGATACGGGCACCTTCTGGCACGGCACGCACGTGGCCGGCATCGTGGCCGCTGCCGACAACGGCAAAGGCACGATCGGCATCGCGCCGCAGGCGACGCTGGTGGGCGTGAAGGTGCTGCACAGCGGGTCGGGCGCCTTCAGCTGGGTCATCAAGGGCATCCTGTACGCGTCCACGCCGCTGGCACAGGGCGGCGGCGGCGCCGACATCATCAACATGAGCCTGGGCGCGGTGTTCCAGAAGAACGATCCCGACGCCCGCGGTCTCGTGGCCGCCATGAACAAGGCCGTGAACTACGCCAACCGGCACGGCGTGCTGGTGGTGTCGGCGGCGGGCAACGATTACCTGGATCTGGATCACAGCGGCAACCTGATCTCGGTGCCGGCCCAGTCGGGCGCGGGCGTCGCCGTGTCGGCGACCGGGCCGGTGGGCTTCGCCTACGGCGCCATGGACTTCGACCGCCCCGCGTCGTACACCAACTACGGCACCTCGGCCATCAACGTGGCGGCGCCCGGCGGCGACTTCGCCTATCCCGGCAACGAAAGCTGCACGCTGCCGACCACCGGCGGTGCCCCCGTGACGATTCCGTGCTGGGCCTTCGACATGGTGCTCAGCACGTCGCGCGGGTCGGGCGCGTCGATTTCCGCCTATTCCTGGGCGGCAGGCACCTCGATGGCGGCGCCGGCGGCATCGGCCGTGGCGGCCATCATCAAGCAGCAGAACCCCGGCATCTCGCTGGGCGCGCTGAAGACGGCGCTGCAGAACTCGGCCACCGATGCCGGCAAGAAGGGCGCCGATCCCTTCTACGGCAAGGGCTGGGTGAACGCGCTCCGCGCCTGCCAGCAGTAACGCGCGTGTCGGGCCGTGCCGGTCCTCGCGATCGGCATGGCCCGCCGCACGCCCGTCCTCAGCAAATCTTGCGGGCCGGCTCCTTCACCGTCGGCTGCCGGATCGAAACGCTGGATCCACTTGCCGCCGCGCCTACCACGTTCTGCCGACTATCTGGCCGCGTGGACCTGGCTGACCGCCGCGAGGCTGGGGGCGCCGTTGTTCAGCGCCTGGGGCAGGCGGCGTAGGCGTCGAAGTAGCGCTGCAGCGCCTCGGGCGTCGAACCGAACTGGTTGGGCCCATGAAACAGGTCGACCACCACCTCACGCGCGCGCGCGATCTCGCGAAGGCGGGCGACCGATTGCCGGTGCCGCGGATCGTCGAGCATGAGGTCGAACAGGTCCAGCGCGCGATAGAGGGCCGCACGCGACGTCTCCGGATTGCGCGTGGCCCATTTCGTCGTCCGGCTGATTTCGCTGCCGATGTGGCCGAACTGCTCGCCGATGGACATCCGCCACCATCGCTCGGCGAGGTCGCGATGTCGTGAATCCGTCATCGCCGGACGAGCTCGTTGACGAGGGCCGCGACGCCGTCCCGCGTCGCCGGATCATCGACGCCACGCGAACGGTTGCCGAACGACGGCCGCAGATTGATCATCGAGTCGAATTCCAACCAGTCGGGTCCATCGACGTCGGGATAGAGGTTGATCCCCCAAAGGTCACGCTGGGCGGAACCCTCCGCGAGCAGCTCCGCCTCCTGGTCGGCGTGCAGGTCCGCGTCGAGCAGCATCACCCGCCGTTCGAGGTCGACGACCCCCTTGACCATGTCGCCGAAACGAGCCTGCGCGAGTGTCCGAAGGTCAGCGAGCGAAATGATGTCACCTGGGGAGACGCGTCGCATGTCGGTCGTGACCATACTACCGCACCGGGCCGGGACGGGTGCCGATGGATGGCGCGTCCGCCAGCTTCCGCTCCACGAGCACGTCGAAATTCAGGATGATGCCCGGGGGGTCGTAGGTGGGCTGGGGCAAGATGATCAGCGACCCATCCGGTGCGATGTCGTATCCGCGCGTCTGATTGCCGCGCCGCCAGCCGCCCACCGTGACGGTGACGGCGCCGAACTCCGGAGGCTCCCCAGGGCCCACTGTCACCTGTGACAACTGTTCTCCGGTGGCATCGCGGTAGTACAGCGCGCGGCCATCACGAGACCACAACGGCTCGGTGCCGCCGTCCCGCGAGACCTGGATGCCCGCGGCCCCGTCGGGGAACTGCCTGACCCAGATCTCGTCACGACCCGACTCGTCCGAGACGTACGCCATCCACCGCCCATCGGGCGAGACGTCGGCCAGGGTCTCGTTGGCTGGCGAGTTCAACAGCGCGCGTGGCTCGCCGCGCGGCGACAAGGGCAGGAGCCACACATCCCAGTTCGACCCGGTGCTCTGGCTGAAGACGAGGTGCCGCCCGTCGCGCGTGACCGCCTGCGGCACTTGTGGCGTCTGGCTGGTGGTCAAACGCTCAAGGGCGCCGCTGCCATCGAGCGGTTTCCACATCAACCCTGGCTTTTCAGCCGCGGTGCCGGCAGGTTGCGGCTGAGGGTAGTAAATGATGCGCTGCCCGTCATGGCTCCAGATGGGGGCCTGCACCCACGTCGCGACCGTGCGGGTGATCCCGGTGGCGAGCGTGAACACGCTGCTTTCCCAGGGCCGATCGATGAAGGACGTGGTGAAGAGCACCTGCCCTCCATCGGGCGACACCCGGAGTCCGGATCGGGAGACCGCGCCAAGCGGCGCGATGACCTCGTAGGGGCCCAGTCGGGTGTTCAGTTCCATTAAGGTCTCACCTTGGCAACCGCTCGCGCAGCTCCCTGGTCCAGTTGAGCACCACCGACAGCTGCCCGCGCACGGGGCCAAAGTCCGGACGGCGAGTCATGAGAAAGCGACGGCCATCGGGGGAGACGTCGTATGCCCGCCCATACGCACCGCCACGCGCGAACGGCCCGTCAAACAGGGCCGAAGGCTCCCCCGGCGCCGGGACGGGACCCGATCCGAGGCCGACACGCCAGAGGCCTCCGCTCTCGGCCCCCGGCTGGAAGAAGACCTCGCGCCCATCCGGTCCCCACGCGGGCGAGCCCCCGCCCTTCGACGTCAATTGCCAGCGGCGCTGCCGGGCCGGATAGTCGGTGAGATAGACCTCGGCGCGTCCGGTCTCATTCGACCCATAGACCAGCCAGCGCTCGTCGGGAGAGAGCGCCGGCTGGAACTGCCCTCCGGGACCGCCGATCAGCACCTCGCTCGTCCGGCGATCGAGATCCATCCGGTGGATATCCGGCGGGGCCGGCGGCTGAATGAGCGTGTACAGAAGATATCGCCCATCCCGCGACACGGACCCCGGAACCGGTTCACGCCCGTCCTGAAACGGCAGGATCTCGGTAGGAGCGCCGGCCCCGTCGGCGCGCTCGATCACCAGGCCATTGCCATAAGCGGAGTCCTGCACGGCGCCTGAGGCGAGGCGCTCACCGTCCGGCATCCACTGAGGCATGGTGCGGGACGGCAATCGGCCCAACGTGCCGCGAGAGAAGTCGTAGATCCAGACGTCCCGCTCGGGCAGCCTTCCCTTGGAACTCACATAGTTCATGTGGACAAGGGCGAGCCGCTGCCCGTCGGGACTGATCCGGGGCAGGGCAGTACCCGACACGGTGTCGGCGCCCATTTGCGCGACCAGGTCCGGCAGCGGTTCCTCGCGACCGGCGCGATCCACCCAGACCAGCTGCTCCCGCGGCTGACGTCCGCCGTGCGGAAGATAGACCAGCGTCCCGCTCGGCGCGATGTCGAAGTGCGACAGCGTGGGCTCCGCCGGCAGCATCCAGAGCGGGTCGAGCACCATTCGGCTCGGCGATCCCGACACCGTGAGCGACGCCAGGTCGAACCGTACGGCTGAGAGCGTGCCGGCCTGCTGGAACACCAGGGAGCCCGGTGCCACGTAGCGCACGTTACCGAGTGGCCCGGTCATCACGACCTTTCGTGTCTTGTCGGCCAGCGACAGCGCCACGACCTCGAATCCCACACCATTCCCGCTGACGACCGTGTAGATCACGGTCTGCCCGTCGGGGAGGAACGTCGGCCAGCAAAGATAGACCTCACTCCTGGCCGGGTCCGGCGCCACGAGCACCTCTGGCGATCCACCCTCGGGTGAAATGCGCGAGATTCCCCACCGCAGCTCGCGCCCGCCGCCCACGACGACCGTTCCATCCGCACTCATCGTCCCGCCGTGGATGCCCGGCGTATCCGCCAGCACCACGGTCTGCCCATCGGCAATCCTGAGCTTGGTCAGTTTCCCAGCGTTGACGTACACGAGCCACACCCCATCGGGCGACCAGAACGGACTGAGCGCCTCGCTTGCGCCCTTGACCGGCTCGGCCTCGGTCATGTCCAGCCGTCGTAGGTACAGCTGCCCGATGTTTTTGTCGCCTGCGACGAACGCAACGCGGGATCCGTCCGGGGAAATCGCGACCGCCGAGCTCGAGGCGTGGTTCAGCACAGCCAGGGGCTGGACCGGCATGGTCAGTCGCACGACGGCGCCGGCGGACGGCTCGGGCGCGCGGCCGAGCCACCACCCGAGCCCACCGCCGATCGCGAGGGCGATGAGCGCGAGGCCGAGCGAGAGCCGGTGGCGCCAGACGGCGCGGGCGGGCTGGGTAGCGACCGCGCCAACGCCGCCCGTCTCAACACCGAGGCCCGACGATGGGGCCGCGAGCGCGGCGAGTGCGTCCTCGAGGACGAAGCGGGCGTCGACGATGTCGTGCAGGCGTTGCTTCCCGTCCTTCTTCAGGCAGCGGCGCAGCAGCGCGCGCACCGATGACGGCGTGGTGGTTGGCAGACACGTCCAGTCGGGGTCGCGCTCGAGGATGGCGACGAGCAGGTCGGTGGTGGTGGTCCCCGGGATGGCGCGCACGCCCGTCAGCATTTCGTAGAGCACGCAGCCGAAGGCCCAGATGTCGGTGCGCGCGTCCACCGGTAAGCCGCGCGCCTGCTCGGGGCTCATGTAGGCCGCGGTGCCCAGCACCACGCCGGGCTCAGTCACCGCTGCCGGGCTCGTCAGGGTGGCCGCGTCGTCAGTGGGGCCGGGGCTGAAGCCCCGGCCCTCCGGGGCCGGCTTGGCGAGGCCGAAGTCGAGGAGCTTGGCGACGCCGTCCGGCGTCACCTGCACGTTGGCGGGTTTGAGGTCGCGATGGACGATGCCCTGCTCGTGCGCGGCGCCGAGGCCGTCGGCGATCTGCCGGGCCAGCTCCAGCGCCTCGCGGATGGGCAGCCCCCGGGGCTGCCTTCGACCGATCTCAGGCCGAGGAAGCCCCGGGGCTCCACCAGCCTGATTCCGGGTGATGCGGTGGGCGAGGCTCTCGCCCGGCACGAGCTCCATCACCAGCGCCGCCGTGTCGCCGGATTGCTCGAAGCCGTAGACGTGGGCGATGTGGGGGTGATTGAGCGCGGCCAGCGTCTTCGCCTCGCGCTCAAAGCGCCTGAGGCGTTCGGGATCGCCGGCCACCTGGTCGGGCAGCACCTTGAGGGCCACCTCGCGCCCGAGCGTCGTGTCGCGCGCGCGGAACACCTCGCCCATCCCGCCTTCGCCCAACTTGGCGAGGACATCGTAGGCGCCGAGCCGCGTGCCGGGTGCGAGGCTCATCGTGAGATCAGATGCCCATGATTCTACCTAAGTTAGTTGCCCTCGGGTCTGACATCCAGGCAGGGAACATCGTCCCTTGAAGCCTGCGCCTTCCTCAGGTAGGCTCCCCCTTTCGGAGGTAGCTGAAATGAGGCGTCCCCTTCCACTCGGCCTGGCCCTGCTCGCGCTCGCCACCGCAGCGGGTCTGTTCGTGAGCCCGCTGGCCGCGCAGCAGCGCGCCAAGGCCACCAACGTGCCGGTGATCCCGCACGAGGCGGTGCCCAACTTCTTCAAGAACCCGCCGGGCATCTACACCGGTGAGAACATGGGGATTGCCACCAACTCGAAGGGCAACATCTTCATCTACCACCGTGCCAACGAGACGCGGCTCTTCGAGTACACGCCGCAGGGCGCGTTCGTGCGCGAGATCGGCCGGGGCAACTACGGCTTCTCGTTCGCGCACTCGGTGCGCGTCGACGCGCAGGACAACATCTGGGCGGTGGACGAGGGCACCGACATGCTCGTGAAGTTCAGCCCCGAGGGCCGCGTGCTGATGGTGATGGGCCGCCGCGAAGACCCGGTGGCGTCGCTCTCGAACATGGCCGGCACGGGCGCCTTCCACGGCCGCAACGAGAAGTACCGCTTCGGCCGGCAGACCGACGTGGTCTTCGACCAGCAGGGCAACATCTTCGTGTCCGACGGCTACTTCGACGCGCGCGTCGTCAAGTACGACAAGAACGGCCGGTTCATCAAGGCTGTCGGCAAGCGCGGCACCGGCAACCTCGAGTTCAACACCCCGCACTCCATCGCCACCGACTTCCAGGGCAACGTCTACGTGGGCGACCGCGGCAACGCGCGGGTGCAGGTGCTCGACAACGACCTCAACTGGAAGGCCAACTACGACCAGGTGGGCAACCCCTGGGCGGTGTGCGTGTCGGGCGGCCCCGGCCCCAGGAACCCGGGCAAGCAGTACCTCTATTCGTCCAACTCGTGGCAGGACAGCGCGCCGGCCGCCGGCGCCGAGTTCACCGGCGAGGTCTACAAGATGGAGCTCGACGGCACCATCGTCGGCAAGTTCGGGCGCGCCGGCAAGGCGTCGGGCGAGTTCGCCACCATCCATCAGATGGATTGCCGCGACCCCAACGTCATCTACACGGCCGAGATCAACAACTGGCGCTCGCAGAAGATCCTGCTGAAGCCCCAGGCCATGACCACTGCAGCGGGAGGCCGGGAATGACGCGCGCACTCAAGATGACGATGCTGGCGGTGGCGGCCGCCGGGGCTGCGCTGGCGGCGCAGGGCGCGGTGCCCGAGCTCACGTTCGACACCAACGCCGATTTCCTCCGCACGCCGCTCGACATCCACGTGGGCGAGGTGGGCGGCGTCGGCGCCAACTCGAAGGGACAGATCTTCGTGTACACGCGCACGGGCCATCCCTACGGCACGCTGGCCGACAACCGCACGTTCTATCGCGGCGGATCCCGCCTCTTCGTGTTCGACGCCAACGGCAAGTTCGTGCGTGAGTGGGGACAGGACGTGTACGGGTTCAACGCCGCCATCGGCCTGCGCGTGGATCCGCAGGACAACGTGTGGACCATCGACGAGGGCGCCAACCAGGTGGTGAAGTTCACGCCAGACGGGCAGATCACCCTGGTGCTGGGCCGCAAGCCCGAAACGATTTCGGTCAGGCCCCGCGGGGCAGGGCCGGGGCCAGGACCAGGTGCCGGTGCCGGGCCAGGGCCGGCACCAGCACCAGCAGCACCAGGTGCCGGTGCCGGGGCGAACCGGCGGCCTGGTGAGGGCACGCCCGGCTCGTCGTTCAGCCGTCCCACCGACGTGGCGTGGGACGCGGCCGGCAACATCTACGTGGCCGACGGCATCGGCGCCAACAACCGCATCGCCAAGTTCGACAAGGACGGCCGCTTCATCACGCACTGGGGATCGACCGGCACCGAGCCCGGCCAGTTCCGCGGGGTGAAGGCGCTGGCCATCGATGCGCAGGGCAACGTCTACGCGGCCGACGCGGGCAACAAGCGCATCCAGGTGTTCGACAGCGAGGGCGCCTTCAAGGCGCAGTTCGGCAACGTGGGGACGCCGCTCGCGATGTGCGTCACGCGCGGCGCCACGCCGCACCTCTACATCGCCCACGCCGGCGACACCGACGGCATGGAGGACGCCGCCATCTACAAGGTGCGGCTCGACGGCACGCCGGTGGGCAAGTTCGGCGCGGCCGGGAAGCTGCCGAAGGAGTTTGGCCTCGCCAACTCCATCGACTGCCGCAACGAGAACGAACTGCTGATCGGCGAGATGACCAACTGGCGCGTGCAGAAGGTCACACTGAACGCGGCGGCCGCGCGGTAGTGGACTGCCCGCGCTGCCAGTCGCCCATGAGCACCCACGCGCTCGACGCCCGCCTCGGGCGTCGAGTGGACGTGGACGTGTGCGACCCCTGCCAGGCCTGCTGGTTCGACGAGCACGAGAGCACCCAGCTCACCCCCGGCGCGACGCTGGCGCTCTTCCGCGTGATCGGCGAGCACATCGCGAAGCCCAGGCTGCAGGACTCGGACACCACCAAGTGCCCGCGCTGCAAGGCCCGCCTCCGGCGGACCAGCGACATGCAGCGCGCCACGCGCTTCGAGTACTTCAAGTGCCCCAACGGCCACGGACGCCTCATCACCTTCTTCGACTTCCTGAAAGAGAAAGACTTCGTGCGGCCGCTCACGCCACAGCAGCTGGACGAGCTGCGCTCGCGCATCCAGTCCGTGAACTGCTCCAACTGCGGCGGTCCGATCGACCTGGCCAGGGGATCGGCCTGCCCGCACTGCCGGTCGCCCCTGACGATGCTCGACCTGGGCCAGGCCGAGGCGCTCGTGGCGCACCTGCGCGAGGCCGACCGACGCGACCAGGCGCCGCCCGACCCCGCGCTGCCCCTGGCGCTGGCCCGCGCCCGGCGCGAGGCCGACGAGGCCTTCAAGGGCCTGCCCGATTCGGAACTGTGGCTGAGCGAGGGCGGCTCGTTCGGCCTGGTGGGCGCCGGGTTGAGCGCGCTGGCCCGCTGGCTGGCACGCCAGCACTAGGCCCCCGCCCCGCGCTACAATCCCCCCATGGGAATCACCGACTTCTTCAAGGGCGAGTTCATCGACGTCATCGAGTGGACCGATGACTCCCGCGACACCCTCTCGTACCGCTTCCCGGACGAGGACAAGGCCATCAAGAACGGCGCTCAGCTCATCGTCCGCGAGTCGCAAGTGGCGCAGTTTGTCTACCTCGGCGAGTTCGGCGACACCTTCGCGCCGGGCAAGCACACACTGACCACCGACAACATCCCCATCCTCACGAAGCTGGCGTCGTGGAAGTACATGTTCAATTCGCCCTTCAAGGCGGACGTGTTCTACGTCATCACGCGGCTCTTCACCGGCAACAAGTGGGGCACGGCCAACCCGGTGATGCTGCGCGACAACGACTTCGGCGTGGTCCGCGTCCGCGCCTTCGGCACCTACGACTTCAAGATCGTCGAGCCGAAGACGTTCCTGCGCGAGGTGGCGGGGTCGGACCACAACTTCCGCCTCGATGAGTTCGCCGACACCATGCGCTCGCGCATCGTCAGCCTCTTCAGCGACGCGATCGCGTCGGCGAAGATCCCGGTGCTCGACGTGGCGTCGCGCTACGGCGAGCTGGGCGCGGCGCTGCTGCCCATGATCAACCCGGCCGTCACGGCGAAATACGGGCTCGAGATCACCAGTTTCATCGTGGAAAACGTGTCGGTGCCGCCCGAGGTGGAAACCGCCATCGACAAGCGGTCGAGCATGGCGGCCATTGGCAACCTCAACGACTACGTGAAGTACCAGATGGGGCAGGGCATGGCCGCGCCGGGGGGAGGCGGACCGGCGGGCACGGCAGCCGAACTCGCCGTGGGCTTCGGCATCGCGCAGCAGATGATGCAGCAGGGGTTCGCCGGCGGGGGCGCCACGCCCACGGTGGCGCCGGCCGCGGCGCCCGAGCTGATGGGGCCCGCCGACGCGGCGAAGGCCCTGGGCGTGAGCGAAGCCGACGTGCTGGCCGTGCTGGAGAAGGGCGAGCTCAAGGGCAAGAAGATTGGATCGGCCTGGCGCATCTCGCGCGCGGCCCTCAACGCCTACCTGGCGGAGTAGCGTCTGGCCGCCGAGGTCTCCGCGCTCCAGAAGCACGCGTGCCCGGCCTGCGGCGCGCAGGCGGAGTGGAACCCGTCGAAGCAGATGCTCGTGTGCCCGTTCTGCGGCACCGAGTCGCCGTACCAGATCGATCGCGCCACCGGCAAGGTGGCCGAGAACGATCTCGTGGCCGCGCTGCGCAACCTGCCCGACGAGGCGCGCGGGTGGCAGGACGACCGCCGCAGCGTGCAGTGCCAGAGCTGCCGCGCGGTGATGGTGTACGAGGCGGCGCGCGTGGGCCAGAACTGCGAGTTCTGCGGCTCACCGGCGCTCGTGGGCTACGAGGAGATCAAGGCGCCCATCCGCCCCGAAGGCGTGCTGCCGTTCCGCATCGACCGCCACCGCGTGCGCGACGACATCCGCCGCTGGTGGCGCAGCAAGTGGCTGGCGCCGGGCCGCCTGGCGAAGGCCGCGCTCGTCGACACGGTGCGCAGCCTCTACATTCCCTACTGGACCTTCGACGCGCATGCCCACTGCCCGTGGGACGCCGAGGCCGGCCACTACTACTACGTGCCCGTGGAAGGCCGCGACAGCAAGGGCCGCATCGTCGTGCGCCAGGAGCGCCGCACCCGGTGGGAGGCCGCGTCGGGCGTGGTCGATCACACGTTCGACGATGAGGCGGTGCCGGGGACGCATGGGCTGCCGCTGGCGCTGCTCAGGCAGGTGGAGCCGTTTCCCACCGCGGAGCTCGTGCCCTACGACACGGCGTTTCTCTCGGGCCACGTGGTGGAGCACTACAAGGTGGTGCTGCTCGACGCGGCGAAGCAGTCGCAGGAGCAGATGCGACAGGCCCTGGAGCAGCTCTGCGGCCGGCAGGTGCCTGGCGACACCTATCGCAACCTGCGCATCCACCCGGTGTTCTCGGGCGAAACCTTCAAGCACATCCTGGTGCCCGTGTGGCTGCTCACCTACACCTACGGCCGCAAGACCTACCAGGTGCTGGTGAACGGATCCACGGGGCGCATCGCCGGGAAGTACCCGCTGAGCGCGTGGCGCGTGCTGGCGGTGATCGTGGGTGTGCTCATCGCGGTGGGCGTCGTCGTGCTCACGATGCGGTGATAGGCCCCTCAAGCCTTCCCTTCGACTCGGCCAGATCCTGCGCCTCGCTCCCGTTCGGCTTCGCTCAGGGAGACCCTCGGTTGACAGGGCGGCTGATGTAAGTGCATGATAAGTGCATGGCTGTAAAGACCATCACCATCGACATGGAAGCCTACGAGTTGCTGTCGCGCCGCAAGCGTGTGGGCGAGTCGTTTTCGCAGGTCATCAAGTCTCATTTCGGGCCCCAGCTTACGGCGGGGCGGTTGCGGGCTCGCATCAAGAAGGTCCGCATCAGCGAGGACGCGCTTGATGCCATGGAAGAGGTCGTGCGCGACCGCAAGAAGCACCCACTGCGGGTGCTTGAACTGTGATCCACTTCGACAGCTCGTTCCTGATCGACCTGATGCGCGAAACCGCCCGGGAGAAGCCCGGGCCGGCATTCGACTTCATCGAGTCGCTCGACCCGAAGGAGCTGCTGAGCATCTCGGTGCACGTGGCGTGCGAGCTTCGCGTGGGGGCGGAGTTCGCCCGTCACGCCCTGAAGGAGCACGAGCAGCTCGACGAGTTTCTCTCGGCCTTCGCCGTCGCGCAGACCGACGACCGGTTCGCGCCGATGTTCGCCAGGATCGCCGCGGCCACCAGGCGAGCGGGCACTCCGGTTGCGCCGCTCGATCTCCTCATCGCCACGGCGGCACTCCTGGACGATGCGCCGCTGGTGACCCGAAACGTGAAGGACTTCTCCCGCGTGCCCGGCCTGCGCGTGCTGCGCTACTAGTCAGCGCGCCGCGCTACAACTCCCCATGGGAATCACCGACTTCTTCAAGGGCGAGTTCGGCGACACACGGTGTCCGTCGAATGGCCCACGCCCGATGTCGGTGCCGCGACACGTGGCGGACGGGGCGCCGACACCGCCTGCGCGGTCCAGGCGGGAAAACAGGCCAGAAGTCGCGTCACAGGCGCGCCGTGGCGGTCTGGCACGGCCTTGCAGAAGCCGGCCTGACATGCTGACCAGCCGCCGGTCGAGACGATGGCTGGCAACGCTCGTGCTCATGGCGACTTCCGCCGTCATGCTCGCCCCCGAGACGGCTGCGGCGCAGTCGACCCCCGTGCTCGGGCCCGCCCAGTTGGCC
>CAYJPQ010000027.1:15703-28285 GCA_964372085.1 uncultured Bifidobacteriaceae bacterium
CCCCGAGACGGCTGCGGCGCAGTCGACCCCCGTGCTCGGGCCCGCCCAGTTGGCCGACAAGACCATCGAGGAGCTGATGGGCATCCAGGTGGCGTCGGTCCATGGCGCCGCGAAGCGCGATCAGCGGGTCACCGACGCGCCGTCGTCTGTCACCATCATCACGGCCCAGGACATCCTCACGTTCGGGTGGCGTTCCCTCGCCGAGGCGCTGGCGAGCGCGCGCGGCTTCTACACAACCTACGACCGCAATTACGCGTACCTCGGCGCGCGCGGGTTCGGCCGCCCGAGCGACTTCAACAACCGCACGCTCCTGCTGGTGGACGGGCACCGTCTTAACGACAACGTGTACGACGGGGCCGGCATCGGCACCGACTTTCCGATCGACGTCAGCCTGATCGAGCGGATCGAAGTCATCCGCGGCCCTGGCGCCGCGCTGTACGGCACGAGCGCGTTCTTCGCCGTGATCAACGTGATCACCCGGTCCGGCGCCGCCATCGGGGGCGTCGAGGCCAAGGGCGAAGCCGGCAGCTTCGAGTCGTTGCGCGGCCAGGCGTCGGGTGGGTGGTCCGGGGACGGTCTTGAGGGCGTCATCTCCGCGGGCGCGTTTCGCAGCCGTGGGATGGACTCCACCGATGGCGACGCCGGTGCCTCGGTGTTCGGCCGCGTCACCGCGGGCGCGTTGCTCGTGCAAGGGCTTTTCGCCTCGAGGGAGAAGCACATTCCCACCGGTTCCTACGGCACGACGCTGGGCGATTCCCGCAACCGGACGACCGACGAGCGGGGTTGGATTGACGTATCCCGGCGCTTCACGGCCGGTGCCGCCGCGCTGACCGCGCGGGTGTCGTACGACCGGATGAACTACGACGGCACCTACATCTACGACGAGGGGCGCCAGGTCAACCGCGATCTGTCCCGGGGCGACTGGGTCACCGGCGAAGTGCTCATGTCGCGGCCGGTGGGCCGAGGGCACGTCCTGACCGGCGGCGTCGAGTACCGCCACAACTTCGTGCAGAACCAGGCGAACTTCGATGAGGGCGCCGAGGATGCCCCCTTCGTCGATCTGGCGCACAGCTCCGGGCAGTGGGGGGTGTACGGCCAGGCGGAACTGGCGTTGCACCCGAAGTTGACTGCCGTCGTCGGCGGACGGTACGACCGGTGGAGCCTCGTCGGCGGATCCGGGCGCCCGCGGCTCGGCCTGGTGCTGCGTCCCGACGCCGGGACGGCGGTCAAGATCCTCTATGGAGGCGCGTATCGCGCCCCCAACCTGTACGAGCTCTACTACGGCGACGAGCTCTCCCAGGCCCCCAACCCCAACCTCGGCCCGGAATCGCTTCAGACGGTCGAGGTCGTCGTCGAGCGATACTTCGGCGAACGCCTGCGGCTCGCGGCGACGAGCTACGCCACCTGGATTCGCGATCTGATCAGCCAGGCCGAGTTGGCCGACGGGCGGCTGGCGCACACCAATCAGGACCGGGTGCGGGCGGTCGGCGCCGAGGTGGAATCAGAGGCGCGCTGGCCCTCGGGCGTCCTCGCGCGGGCCCACTACAGCTATCAGCAGGTGACCGACCAGGGCACCGCGGCGACCCTGGCCAACGCGCCGCGCCACTTGGCGAGCGTTGATGTGGCCACGCCGATCCGCACGCGCGCGCTGATGCTGGCCGTCGACACGCGGTTCGTGGGCGAACGGCTCACGCGAGCCGGCACCCGGCTGCCCGGCTACTGGGCGGCGAACCTGGCGGTGTTGCTGCGACCGCGCGGTTCGCGCGTGGCGATCTCGGCGGGCATCGAGAACCTGTTCGACCGCGACTACGCCGACCCCGTGGGGGGCGAGTTCGAGCAGGAGGCCATCGCTCAAGACGGGAGAACGGCGTTTGTGCGGATGGCGGTGAGGATGCCGTAGGCCGCCGGCCGCGCGGGCGCGGCGCGTGTCGAAGTCGCTGCCGGCCGTGTGGTAGTGTGGCCGGAGCATGGCGAGACAGCACGCGCGATTCGCGCGCCCCAGCCGGTTGCTGTTAGTCGCCGCGGCGTGCGCCTCCGCCGTGGGGCTGACGGCGGGAGGGCCCGGGTCGTCGCAGGCGCCCGTTGCGACGCGCACGGTCCTCGTACGCGCCGCGCGGATCATCGACGGCGGCGGCGGTCCGCCCCTGGTGAACGGCGCCGTGCTGATTCGCGGCGACCGGATCGAGCGGGTCGGCCGCGCCGAGGGCCTCACGGCCGACGAGGTGATCGACCTGGGCGCCGCCACCGTGCTCCCCGGCCTCATCGATCTCCACACCCACCTCACCGACGAAGTGGGCACCAACTGGGAGTCGGCGCTGCTCACCACCACGCCCGGCCGCGCGGCCGTGTACGGCGCGGTCAACGCGCGGACGACGCTGCTGGCGGGGTTCACCACGTGCCGCGACATGGGGCCCACATGGCCCTACGTGGACATCGACCTACGCTACGCCATCGACAAGGGATCGGTGCCGGGCCCCCGGCTGCAGGTGGCCGGCAACTACGTCTCCGCCACCGGCGGCGCCGGCGACGCGCGCCAGTTTTCCATCTACGTGGACGTGCCCATCGTCCGCAACCTGGCCGACGGCGTGGACCAGGTGCGGCAGGCCGTGCGCACCAACCTCAAGAACGGCGCGGACTTCGTGAAGATCCTCGCCACGGGCGCGGTGATGTCGAAGGGCATCCCGCCAGGCGCGCAGCAGTACTCGGATGCGGAACTGGCGGTGGCCGTCGAGGAAGCCGGGCGGTGGGGCCGCTTCGTGGCCGCGCACGCGCACGGGGCCGAAGGCATCATGGCGGCGCTGCGCGCGGGCGTGCGCACCATCGATCACGGCAGCATGCTCGACGAGGCGGGCGCCCGGCTGCTCAAGCAGAAGGGCGCGTACTTCGCCCCCACGCTGTATGTGGGCCACACGATCCTCACCGACAACCAGGCGCTGAACATCCCGGCGCACCAGGTGGAGCGCGAGCGGGCCATGCAGGGCACGCAGGAGCGGGCCTTCAAGCTGGCCCTCGCTCACGGGTTGCCGATCGCGTTTGCCACCGATGCCGGCGTCTTCCCCCACGGCGACAACGCGCGCGAGTTCAAGAGGCGCGTGGGCCTGGGGCAGCCGGCCATGGCCGCCATCGAGGGCGCGACGCGCATCGCGGCCGAGGCCATGGGCTGGGCCGACCGCGTCGGCACGCTGCAGCCCGGGCGGTTCGCGGATCTCATCGCCGTGGACAAAGACCCGCTGGCCGACATCACCGAGCTCGAGCGCGTGCGGTTTGTGATGAAGGGCGGAATTGTCTACAAGTCGAGGTGACATGCGTCGTGCCTGCCAGATTGCGTGTCTCGTCACCCTGGCTCTGGCCGCCGTGCCTGGCGCGCTGGCGCAGGCGCCCTCCAGCACGCGGCGGCCCGATGACCCCGGCGTCCGGCAGTACCGGGCGCGGCTGTCGCCCGTGCCCATCGACGTGGCCATGCAAGCCACCATCGCTGGGTCTGGCTCGGTGACGGCCACGCTCACGGGCACATCGCTGGCCCTCAACGGCACCTTCAAGGACCTCAGGACCGCGGCCACCGTGGTGCGCCTGCACCGGGGCCCGAAGATGGGCATGCGCGGGCCGGCCATCGGCGACCTGTCAGCCACGCCGGGCACGAGCGGCACCATCACCGGCACGGTGGACCTCACCGACGCGCAGGTGGGCGACCTGGCCGGCGGCCGGATCTACGTGCAATTGCATAGCGAGAAGGCACCCGACGGCAACTTGTGGGGTTGGCTGCTCCCCGAGGGGAGGAAGTGATGGAAGGGTGCAGGGGTGCAGGGGTGCAAGGGTGCAAGGGTGTCCGCCTGCGCGGCCACGGGCCGCTACGGCGGGACCTCGCCGAAGCTCGCGTGCTCACGGGCGAGCGTAGGCGGGCCAAGGGGACGGTTGCAGCCCTGATGGCGTCGGGGCTCGGTGCGGCCATGCTTGTGAGCACGTCGTCGGCCCGGCAACCCCAGGCCGCTCCGGTCTACACGGCCGCGCAGGCGGCGGCGGGGCAGACGTCGTACCAGGCCAACTGCGCCAGTTGCCACCTGCCCGACCTGGCGGGCCGCAACGAGGCGTTGCCGCTTGTCGGCGCCAGCTTCATGAACACGTGGCGTGGCCGCACCACGAAGGACCTGCTCGACTACATGCAGGCCACCATGCCGCCCGGGCGTCCGAGCCTCGCGCCCGAGGAGTACGTGAACATCACCGCCTTCATCCTGCAGAGCAACGGAATGGCGGCGGCGCCCGCGGCGCCCCAGGGCGCGCCAGGCGGCCGTCCGCAAGGCCCCCCGCCCCCGCGCGGGCTGAGCGTCGCCGGCGAGGTGAAGAACTACGTGCCCGTCACCGACGCCATGCTCCGCAATCCCGATCCCGGTGACTGGCTGATGGCGCGGCGCAACTACCAGGCGTGGAGCTACAGCCCGCTGGAGGACATCACGCGCGCCAACGTGAAGGACCTCAAGCTGGCCTGGAGCTGGGCCATGAACGAGGCCGGGGCCAACCAGCCGATGCCGCTCGTGCACAACGGCATCATGTACCTCACGCACACCCTCAACATGGTGCAGGCGCTCGACGCGGCCACGGGCGACCTCATCTGGGAGAACCAGGTGGGGCCCAACTCGGTTGTGGGCTTCGGCGCCATGCGCAACCTCGCCATCTACGGCGACAAGATCTTCCTGGCCACCACCGACGCGCGGCTCGTGGCGCTCGACGCGCGCAACGGCAAGACGGTGTGGGACGTCGCCATCGCCGACCACACCAAGGGGTTCTCGAACACCAGCGGGCCGATCGTGGCGCGCGGCAAGGTGATCCAGGGCCTGCAGGGGTGCGATCGCTATCGCGAGGAGCGCTGCTTCATCAGCGCGTACGACGCGGACACCGGGACGCTCCTGTGGAAGTTCCACACGGTGGCGCACGACGGCGAGCCCGGCGGCGACACGTGGGGCGGCCTTCCCGGCACGATGCGCCAGGGCGGCGAGACATGGATCGCCGGCAGCTACGATCCCGAGCTGGACCTCGTCTACTTCGGCATCGCCCAGGCCAAGCCGTGGATGCCGGCCAGCCGCGGCAACAAGATCACCGACGCGGGCCTGTATACCGCGTCGACGGTGGCGCTGCGCGCCGAGGACGGGACGCTGGCCTGGCACTTCCAGCACATCCCCGGCGAGACGCTGGATCTCGACGAGGTGTTCGAGAAGGTGCTCGTCGACATCGGCCCCGAGCGGGCGCTCTTCACGATCGGCAAGACCGGCGTGCTGTGGAAACTCGACCGCAAGACCGGCAAGTTCACGGGCCACCGCGAAACCGTCTTCCAGAACGTCTTCACGAAGATCGATCCCGAAAGCGGCACGCCCACCTACCGCCAGGACATCGTCGATCAGAAGGTCGACCAGTGGATCGCGTCGTGCCCCAGCACCGAGGGCGGGCACAACTGGCAGGCCATGACCTACCACCCGCCCACGCGGCAGCTCGTCATCCCGCTCAGCCAGTCGTGCATGGAGATTGCCGCGCGCAAGGTGGAGCAGGTGGAAGGGTCGGGCGGCGTCGGCGCCGGGCGCCGCTTCTTCGAGATGCCCGGCTCCGACGGCAACGTCGGCAAGCTGGCCGCCTACGATGTGATGACGATGAGGGAAGTGTGGAGCCGGCAGCAGCGCGCGGCATTCCTGACCGCGGCGCTGTCGACGGGCGGCGGCGTCGTATTCATCGGCGATCTCGATCGCTACTTCCGCGCCCTCGACGTGCGGACCGGCGACGTGCTGTGGCAGGCGCGCCTCAATACGGCCGTGCAGGGCTACCCGGTGTCGTTCGCCGCGGGCGGCAGGCAGTTCGTGGCCGTCACCACGGGGAACGGCGGGGGCAGCCCGCGGGTGGTGCCGCGCACCATCACGCCCGAGTTGAACCCGCCCGCCAGCGGGCACACGCTGTACGTGTTCGAGTTGCCCAGGCGCTAACGCCCGCACGGAGGGTCTTGATGGGTGTGGCAGTGTCGCAGGTGCAGGGCGGGACTGAAGTCCCGCCCCTCCTTCAAGCCCCAAGCCTCAAGCCCCAAGCCCCAAGCCCCAAGCCCTACGACACCCACAACCCCCGCGTGACGGTGGGCGAGCCGCAGGCCTCGAACCAGTCGATCCCTTCGCAGACCAGGTCGAACTTCAACCCGTAGCGCCCCGGCCGGTCGGGGACCGGCACCTCGATGGGGATGCGGGTCTCGGCTCCCGGAAGGAGGTCGGCCGGCAGTTCGGCCCGGGCGTAGTCGCGATTGATGAGCGTGCCGTCCTCGGCCAGCAACTGCGCGCCCAGGCGCACCACGCGGCGGCCGTTGACCGCCGTCGTCCTGAACGGACGGGCCGACACGTTGCGCACCCGCGCGGTGAGCGGCAGCGGGGCCGCGGCGCGCGAGAAGAAGGGCAGGTCGGGCAGCACGGCGTGCACGTCGATTTCGGCGCGCGGGGTGGCGCCGGGAATGGCGTTGCCCAGGCCGCTCAGGTCCCACACCTCGTGCTTGATGCGCTCGTAGTCGGGCGTGCCGGGCGCGAAGCGCTTCGAGTAGCCGTCCTGCGGGTGATCGGTGATTTCCCAGCAGAGCCGGTCGACGCCGATCTCGGTGGCCATCTGCCGCGCGCGTTCCATTTCCTCGTCGCTGTCGTTCCAGTTGAACAGGATGTAGCGCCAGTTGATAAAGGGCGCCGCGCTGCCGGACTTGTGCTTCTCATCAATCAGAGCCCGCAGGTTGGCGATGGCCTTCTCGAAGTTGCCGCGCTGGCGGTAGCGCACGTAAGCCTCCTGCGACGAGCCGTCGATCGAGAAGGTGACCTCGTCGATGCCCGAGCGGGCCAACTGGCGCACCTTCTCCTCGGTGAAGGCCAGGCCGTTGGTACTGGTGTAGAGGTAGATGTGCGGGAATGTCGTCTTGATGTACTCGCACATCTCCACGGCGCGCTTGTGCAGGAACGCCTCGCCGTAGTTGAAGAAGTCGATGCGGCCCAGCGCGGGCCCCGCCTCGTCCACCACCTTCGTGAAGACGTCCCAGTCGAGCATGCCGGCCTGGCGCGTGCGCGTGATGCCGGTCTCGGGCGCGCAGCACGACTGGAAGCACGAGATGTTGCAGGCGGCCGTGCACTCGATGTAGAGGCGGCCGGGCGTGGGCGCGACGTGGAGGTCGCGCTGCGGCGGCTCCTGGCCGGGCGCGAGCGGCAGCTTGAGCGGGCAGTCGCCGCAGAAAGCCGATCCGCCGCCGTTGATCTCGGCGCGCAGGCGGCTGGAGGTGGGGCCGGTCCAGATCGAGGCGAGCGACGCGGTGCGGGTGTCGCCCAGCACGCGCTTGGCGTAGGGGTCGGCGCAGCCGCACGTGAGGCGGCCGTCGCAGAGCAGCACGCCGATGGACCACGGCCACGAGCACGTGTAGCGGGTGGCGAGGTGGTTCTCGGACATCTACTTCTTGTCGATCTTCCTCATGTAGGCCTCGAGCCGGTCGTTCTCGTACTTGACCTGGTTGAGGAACAGGCTCTCGGCCAGATACGCGCGGCGTTCCGCCTCGGTCATCTGCTCGATGAGGTGCGCGATCTCGCGGTTCATGTCCTCGAACGATCGCTCCAGCTCGTGCTTGGCCGTGACCTCGTGGAAGAGCGCCTCGAGCACGGCGAGCAGGTCGCCGTCGAGCTGGATCTCCGCGCCCGTAGTGGTCTTGATGCTCCGCATGGCTAACTCCCGAAGCTCTGGAGGGCGCTGGCTTCGTCCGGGAACATCTTGAGGAAGTTGTGCGCGCCCGTCATGGTGAGCATGGTCTCCACCCGCTTCTGCACCCCGGCCAGGCGCAGCGCGCCGCCGGCGGCCGAGGTCTGGCGGTAGAGGTCCATCAGGCAGCCGATGGTGGCCGAGTCGACGTAGGTGACCTTCGACAGGTCGATGAGCACGTGCTTCTCGCCCGCGGCGACCAGCGACATCACCGCGCCGGAGAAGTCGGCCAGCAGCGGATACATCAGCCGCGTCTCGCCGATGCGAACGATGGCGGCGCCTTGGGAACGGTCGGTCGTGAGGTTCATCCGGATACCCTTTCGTCCTGCTCGCGCAAGCGCTGGACCTGGCGCGCCAGCTCCGTGCGGCCGCGATTGATTCGAGACTTCACCGTGCCCTCGGGCAGGTGCAACTGGTCGGCGATTTCCTGGTACGAGAGTTCCTGAATGTCGCGCTTGATCACCGCCTCGCGCAGCGTCAGCGGCAATTCGGCCATGGCCTTGCGCAACAACTCGACGCGGTCCTTCTGCTCCAGCGCCTGGTAGGCGGTCTGGCCGGGCGCCGACGGGGTGAGCTCGCCGGCGTCCACGTCGCGGTCGATCGTCTCGCGCTCCTTGCGGACGCTTCGGTAGTGGTCGATGCACAGGTTGCGGCTGACGCTGACGAGCCACGTCTGGAAGTTGGCCCGCCGATCGAACGTGTGCAGCGACTTGAAGATCTTGAGGAAGATGTCCTGCGTCAGGTCTTCGGCCTCATCGTGGCGGCCGGTGAACTTGTAGGCGATGTTGAACACCTTGCGCCGGTGCGTGCGGACGATCTCCTCCCACGCGGCCTGATCGCCGCCAAGGCAGCGCTGGATGAGCGTGTCGATGGCGTCGGTGGCGGCCGGCGAGGGATCGGGCATGTTCCTGAGGGAGGGACGCAAGGGTCCCGACTGCGGATCATACCATCTCGCTTGGGACCGGCGGACACGCTAAGATCGACGCCGTGACGCCTCCCCGCTCTGTATCCGCACCCCCGGCCGGCCTCGGCCTGGTTCCCGAAATCGCCTCGTCGGTGGGCACGCCCTGTTACGTCTACCAGGGCCAGGCCATTCGCGGCGCCTACGCGCGGCTCGACGAGGCCTTCGGCGCCTGCCCGCACGCCATCCACTATGCCCTCAAGGCCAACTCCACCCTGGCCATCGTCCGGCTGCTCCGGAGCCTGGGGAGCGCGGCCGACACCAACTCCATGGGCGAGGTGGACGTGGCGCTGCGGTGCGGCTTCACCCCCGGCGACATCGTCTTCACGGGCGTGGGCAAGAGCGCGTACGAGATCGATCGCGCGGTGACGCTGGGCCTGCTGGCCATCAACGTGGAATCACCCGGGGAGCTCGACCGCATCGATCAGCGGGCGCGGGCGCACGGCACCGCCGCGCGCGTGGCCCTCCGCGTGAACCCCGACATCGACGCCCAGAGCCACCCCCACATCTCCACGGGCCTCAGGTCGAACAAGTTCGGCGTGCCCATCGGCGAGGCGCCGGCGCTGTTTCGCGAGATGGCGGCGCGCGCGGGCCTCACGCCCATCGGCGTGCACGTCCACATCGGATCGCAGATCACCACGCTCGACCCGCTGACGCGGGCGGCCGAGGCTGTGGTGGACCTGGCCGCGTCGCTGGGCGCCGAGGGCATCGCCCTGCAGCACCTGGACATGGGCGGGGGCCTGGGCATCTCGTACGACGGCGGCCCCGTGATCGATCCGGCCGAGTACGTCCGCGCGCTCGTGGCCGCCACGCGGACCAGCGGTCTCAAGGTGGCCATCGAGCCCGGGCGCGTGCTGGTGGGCCCGGCCGGCCTGCTGGTGGCGCGGGTGGTGGACGTGAAGGGCTTCCCCGGCGCCAAGCGCTTCGTGGTGCTCGACGCCGGCATGACCGAGCTCATGCGCCCCGCGCTCTACAACGCCTTCCACCGCATCGAGGCGGTCAGCCCGCGCCCAGGCGCCTCGGCGCCGGTGGACGTGGTGGGCCCCATCTGCGAGAGCACCGACACTTTCGCGCGCGACCGCGAGATGCCGCCGCTCGAGGTGGGCGACCTGGTGGTGATTCGCGACGTCGGCGCGTACGGCGCGGCCATGGGCCACACGTATCTGCGCCGTCCCCTGCCGCCCGAAGTGCTGGTGGACGGGGGCGAGTGGCGCGTGGTGCGCCGCCGCCAGACCCTGGACGAGTTGTTGTCGCTCGAGATCTGATGCCCGGACACCTGTTGGCCTTTGAAGGCCTCGACCAAAGCGGCAAGCAGACCCAGGCCGAGCGCCTCGTCACGGCGTTTCGGGCGGCGGGCCACGCCGTGGAGCACCTGTCGTTTCCCGACTACCACACCGCCATCGGCGCCGAGATCAGCCAGGCGCTGCAGGGGCGCCGCGACTACGCGGCCGACACCATGCAACTGCTGTACGTGGCCAACCGCTACGAGTTCAGGCCGCGGATCGAGCGGTGGCTGGCCGCGGGGACCATGGTGATTTGCGACCGCTACCTGGCGTCGAGCATCGCCTACGGCGAGGCCATGGGGCTCGACCCCGAATGGCTGGCCGGCATCCAGTGCCACCTGCCGCCGCCGGCGCTGACGGTGCTGCTCGACATCGCCCCCGAGGCGTCGCTCACGCGCAAGCAGGCCGACCGCGACAAGTTCGAGCGCGACCTCGCGCTGCTGGGCCGTGTGCGCGCCAGCTACCAGCGCCAGGCGCAGCACACGCCTGGTTGGGTGCGGCTCGACGGCCAGCGCGACAAGGATCTGGTGACCGCCGACGTGCTTAGCGCCGTGCGGTCGCAACTCGGGCTGCTGTAACCGCCCGCACCTCGCGGGCCCCCGCCTCCATCAACACCCGCGCGCACGCCTCCAGCGTGGCGCCCGTCGTCGAGACATCGTCGACGAGGACGAGGATTCGACAGGCGGGACTCGCCCCTCGACTTCGCTCGGGGCGGCCCTGCGCGACCCACAGGGCCGGGAACAGGTCACGGACGAGGGGAGGGAGCCAGCCCGAGCGGGATGGCCGGCGGGAGCGCAGCGCGAAGGCGTGGCGCACGTTCCTGCGGCGCTCCTCGGCCGGCAGGTCCACTTGCGGCACGGTGAAGGCCACCCGCCGCAGCAGGCGATGCACGGGCAGGCCCAGCGCGCGCGCCAGGTCGTCGGCCTGGTTGAACCCGCGCTGGCGCTCGCGCCGGCGGTGCAGCGGCACCGGCACCACCGCATCGGCGCCGTCGAGCACGGCGGCGCCCGCCTGCCGCATCAGCGCGCCGAGGCGCGGCGCGATCGATCGGCGGCCGTCGTACTTGAGGGCGTGGATGATGTCGCGGAGGCGCCCCTCGTAGGCGCCCACGGCGGCCAGGCTCGCGAGGCCGCCTGGCGCGGGCGCGCCATGGAGCGGCGGCAGGGCCGCGAGGCTTGCCCAGCAGGCGCCGCAGACCGCTCCGTCGAGCGGGCAGGTCAGCACCGCGCCGCAGGCCGCGCACGGCGGCTCGAAGAGGGCGGAGAGGACGTGGCTAAGGCTGGTCCGGAAGCTCGATGCGGATGGCGTTGCCCCACAGCCGGTCGAGGCTGTAGAAATCGCGCGCGTGCTTCGAGAAGACGTGGACGACGAAGTCGAAGTAGTCGAGGAGAATCCACTCGGCGCGCGGGTAGCCTTCCACCAGGGTGGGCGTTTGCCGTTGGGCCTTGAGATCCTTTTCCACGCCATCGGCAATGGCCTGCACCTGTCGCGGATTGGTCCCCGAGCAGATCACGAAGAAGTCCGTGAACGCGTCGGCCTTACGCAGGTCGAGCACCACCAGGCCGGTGGCCTTCTTCTCGCGCGCGGCGTCAACGACCGCCTGGATGGATTTCGGCAGCCGCGGCGCGGCCTTCGCGCGCGTGGATCGGGGTTTCCGCGAACTCGGTGTCTTTGCCATGCAAGGAACCTTCCAATCAGGAAGTGAGAAGTGGGAAGTCAGACGTGAGAAGACCGCCACACGTTCACTTCTCACTTCTCACTTCTCACTTCTCACTTCTCACTTCTCACTTCGGTACAGCCGGTGCGCGGCGATGTACGACGCCACCGGCTCGGGGACCATCCCCGTCAGGGGCGCGCCCTCCCGGGCCCGCCGCCGTATCTCCGTAGACGATACGTTAGGCGTGGCCGTTTCGAGCAAGACGATCCGCGTCCGGGAAGCGGGCACGAACTGCCCAACTGGGATCATGCTTCCCGCCAGGTTGGGAAGCCGCTTCCCAAGCGCATCGAGCGTCATGCCGCCGGGCCGAGCCACCACCACGAAGTGGGCCAGGTCCAGCAGGGCCGGATAGCGCCACCACGCCGCAATTTCTGCAAACGCATCGGCGCCCGTAATGAAAAAAATCTGAAAAGGGGACAGTCCCCTTTTTCCGAACTCCGTCAGTGTGTCGAAGGTGTACGACGGGCCGTCGCGGCGGATCTCAGTATCCGACACGGTCCACCCGGCGTGCTCACGGGCCACCAGCGTGGCCATGGCCAGCCGATCGGCGGCGGCGGCGTAGGGCTGTTCGGGGCGGTGCGGCGGCTGCCGCGAGGGCACCAACGTCAACTCGTCGAGGCCCAGCGCCTGCTGGGCCGCCAGCGCCGCGGCGACGTGGCCCTCGTGAATCGGGTCGAACGTGCCGCCGAGCAGTCCCACCTGCGTCATCGCTGCTTCTTGTCGCCCATCTTCTTGCCGCCGCGCAGGGGCGGCACGAGCGCCGGATTGTAGTCGGCCGGCACCTCGCGCTCCTCGTCGTCGTCCTCGAGCGTCGGGGGGGGGGGGGGGGGCCCGGGGCCCCCCGGGGGGGGGGGCGGCGCCCCCCGGCCCCGGCCGGG
>CAYJPQ010000027.1:28295-43812 GCA_964372085.1 uncultured Bifidobacteriaceae bacterium
GGGCGTTTTGTCGTCGGCGGCCCCGGCGCGCGCGTCGTCGGCGCCCTCGGGGGGGGGGGGGCCTGAGGGCCCGGCGCTACGAGTGTGGGACGGCCCGTCGCCACGTTCCGCGGCCAGGATCTCGGCCTCGCGCGCCTTCGCGATGATGGGCCACGCCGCCTCGACGAGCGCGTTCACGCCCTCGCCGGTCACCGCGGAGATCTTGAAGAAGGGGAGCTTGAGCTTTTTGGCGCGCTTCTCGAGCGCCGTCACCCGCTTCGGATCGTCCACCGCGTCGAGCTTGTTGGCCGCCACCAACTGCGGCTTCTTGAGCATGTCGGGGTTGTAGAGGTCGAGCTCGCGGCGAATGGTGTCGAAGTCGGCCACCGCGTCGCGTCCCGACGCGCCCGACACGTCAACCATGTGCACCAGCACCTTCGTGCGCTCGATGTGGCGCAGGAACTGGTGGCCCAGGCCGTGCCCCGAGTGCGCGCCCTCGATGAGGCCGGGCACGTCGGCCACGACAAAGCTGCGGTTGTCGCTGAGGCTCACCACGCCCAGGTGCGGCGTGAGGGTGGTGAACGGGTAGTCGGCCACCTTGGGCCTGGCAGCCGAGATGCGCGAGATGAGCGTGGACTTGCCCGCGTTGGGGTAACCCACCAGGCCCACGTCGGCCAGCAGCTTCAGGGTGAGGTGGAGGTGGTATTCCTCGCCGGGCTCGCCCGGCTGCGTCTTGCGCGGCGCGCGGTTGGTGGACGTGGCAAAGTGCGCGTTGCCCAGGCCCCCGCGCCCGCCCTTGGCCAGCAGCACGCGCTGGCCCAGCACCGTGAGGTCGGCCACCTGCGTCAGGTCGCCGGTGTCGGGGTCCTTCTGGTAGACCAGCGTGCCCACGGGCACGGGGATGTCGAGGTCCTTGCCGCCGCGGCCGGATCGATTGGCGCCGGCGCCGTTGCCGCCGCGCTGGGCCACGTGCTCGGGATTGAAGCGAAAGTTGATGAGGGTGTTGTGGTGCGGGTCGGCGACGACGTACACCGATCCGCCATGGCCGCCGTTGCCGCCGTCCGGCCCGCCGCGCGGGACGAACTTCTCGCGACGGAAGCTGAGGGATCCCCGGCCTCCGTCGCCAGCCTTGACGTGGATGTCGACTTCGTCGACGAACACTTACTCGACCGGGTGGACCGAGATGAAGCGGCCGCGCTGCCCGTGATCCTCGAACTTCACCTTGCCGGTGACCTTGGCAAAGAGCGTGTCGTCCTTGCCGAGGCCCACGTTGAGGCCCGGCCGGTACTTGCGGCCGCGCTGGCGGACGAGGATGGAGCCGCCGGTGACGAGGTTGCCCTCGAATCGCTTGACGCCCAGCCGCTGCGAGTTGCTGTCGCGGCCGTTACGGGAAGAGCCCTGACCTTTTTTTGTTGCCATCGCTACACCTGGATGTCGGTGATGCGGACGCGCGTCAGGAGGCTCCGGTGGCCCTTCGTCCGACGATACTGCTTGCGCCGCTTCTTCTTGAACACGCGGATCTTCTTGCTCTTGTCGAGCTCGTCGATCACGCCCATGACCTTGGCGCCCGCCACGGTGGGGGTTCCGGCGACGACGTCGCCCGAGTCGTGGCTCACGAGGAGGACCTGGTCGAACGAGACCTGGCCGCCCGCCTCGCCGGCATTGTGCCCGTCGATGGCGATCACGGCGCCCGGCTCCACCCGAAATTGCCGGCCCGAGGTCTGAATGATTGCAAACACGGTGAATCTCCGTTCAATCGGCGGACCTGAAGGTCCGCCCTACCTGCACCGGCGACGATTCGCCTGCACACAGGAACTTCAAAGGATACCACAAGGGAGCGGCGGAGCTGAAGTTCCGCCCTACGGAAGCCGCTCCGGCGGCCGGGCCTATCTCAGGAGGGTGCGCGTGCCCTTTATCTTCTGCGCGCTCAACGTGTTAAGGAAGGACGGCAGCAGGCGGTCCATCAGCTCGAAATACGAGGAGAGGGCCGGCGTCTGCTGGTTGGCGTTGTAGAGCACTTCTTCCCGGAAGGTCTCCGTATGCAGGGTCTCGCCCGTCCGCCCGTCGATGAAGATGAAGGTGGGCCGCAGCACGTAGCCCTTGCGCTCCATGTAGGTGCGCACCGGCACCACCTGCCGGCGGCCGAACGAGTCGTACACCTCCTGCTCGCGCTGCACGAACCCGGCCCGCGCCTGCGGCGCAAACAGCACCGACCCGGTGACGATGAGCGGCTCCTGGAACTCCTCGCCGATGCGCTTCCAGTAGGCCACGTTGGCGAACACGCGCTGGTAGGGCTCGAGATCCTTCTCGTCGTCGAACACCGGCGGCTTGCTGGTGTCCTGGCCCGGCTCGGCGGGGATGTCGCTGGGGGGAGGCTCGGCCGCGCCCACCTCGCCGCTCTGGCGCGCCACCTCGATGAGGGGCAGCGTGTCGGCGTCGATCACGCGCATGGTGTTCTTGTTGCGCAGTTGGCTGCGCAACAAGCGCACCGTCTCCATGTTGGCATCGACGTCGTCGCGCTCGCCCGCGATGAAGCCCGCGACGAAGATCCGCTGGAACGGCGTTACGTCCAGCTTGGGCTGGATGGGCGTCTCGATGGGGACCTCGGTGTAGCCGCTCGAGCACGCCGCCAACGTGCCGAGCAACACCAGGCTAAGGCCGGCGGCCGTCTTTCTGTAGCGCGCGATCATTGATTTCCTTGAAGAGGTCGTAGTTCTGCCTGACGAGCGCGTTACTGGGGTCGATCGCGAGGGCCTTCTCGTAGGCGTCCCGCGCTTTCACCAGCGACCCCTCGTGCTCGTATGCCACCGCGAGGTTGTTGAACGCGGCGGCGTAGGTGGGATCCAGTTGGGTGGCGCGTTCCCAACGATAGATCGCCTCCCGCCACAGGCCGCGCTGCGCGACCTGAATGCCGAAGTTGACCTGCTCCCTGGCCTCGTCCCGTTGATCGGCCCAGGCTGCAGGCGCCGACACCAAGGCCAGTAGCAATGCGAAACACAGGATTCGAGCAACCATGATGTGCAGAGGGCGCCCCGGGCGCTCGGGGACCTTAAGGCCACTATAGCCCCGGCACCAGAGGGGGGCAAGCAAACTCGTTGGGCGCTTGCCACCCTCGCCGGCCCGGAGTATCGTCGTCGTCAGGTCAGGGGCCGCCGGCCGAGGTTTCCACGATGGACGCCATCCGGTTCGGCTCGCCAGGTTACCCGGCGCTTCTCGCGCAGATTTCCCGTCCTCCCAACACGCTGTGGATCCGCGGTCAGCCCGCCGTGTGCGACAGCACCGCAGTGGCCATCGTCGGGTCGAGGGCCGCCACGCGCGAGGGCCGGGCCGTGGCTGCCGAACTGGCGGCGGGATTGGCGCGCGCCGGTGTCGTGGTGGTGAGCGGCCTGGCCCGGGGCATCGACTCGGCCGCGCACGAGGGCGCGCTCGATGCCGGAGGCATCACGGTGGCCGTGCTGGGCACCGGTGTCGACGTGGTGTACCCGGCCGAGCACAAGGCCCTCACCGACCGCATCCTCGAGCGGGGGGCCGTGGTGAGCGAGCTGCCGCCGGGCACGCCGCCGCGGGTGGCCCACTTCCCCATGCGCAACCGCATCATCAGCGGCCTGTCTCGGGCGGTCGTGGTGGTGGAGGCCGCGGAGAAGAGCGGCGCGCTCATCACGGCCCGCGAGGCGGCCGACCAGGGGCGCGACGTGATGGCGGTGCCCGGCCGCGTGGTGGGAGGCGGCAACCGCGGCGCGCACGCCCTGCTGCGCGACGGGGCAAAGCTTGTGGAGTGTGCGGTCGATATTCTGCAGGAGCTGGGAATCCAGACGGTTCCATTGGCCCGGGCTGGATCCGCGCAACATGTTGAATTCACGGTAGATGACGTCTCAGCTGAGCTGGAAATCCCGGCCGGTGACGCGCTGGCCCGGTTGCTCGAATGGGAGCTGACCGGAGATATCCAACGGGTTGGATCAGGGCGTTTCGTCCGAACCCGGAGTAAGGTGTAGAGAAAGTCGATGGCAAAACCGCTAGTAATCGTCGAATCACCCGCCAAGGCGCGGACCCTGTCCCGGTTCCTCGGCACGAAGTACCGGGTTGAGGCCAGCTATGGCCACATTCGCGACCTGCCCGAGTCGGCCGCTGAAGTGCCGGCCGAGATCAAGGGCAAGTCGTGGGGCCGGCTGGGTGTCGACACCGACGGCGACTTCAAGCCCTACTACGTGGTGCCGGGTGACAAGCGGAAGCACGTGCAGGCGCTGAAGGCGGCCATGAAGGACGCCTCGGAACTGATCCTGGCGACCGACCCTGATCGCGAAGGCGAATCGATCAGCTGGCACCTGAAGGAGCTGCTCAAGCCCAAGGTGAAGGTGCGCCGCATCGTCTTCCACGAAATCACCGAGGAAGCCATCAAGGCCGCGCTGGCCGAGGCCCACGAGGACGTGGACGAGAACCTGGTGCGCGCGCAGGAGAGCCGCCGCATCCTCGATCGGCTGTACGGCTACACGCTGTCGCCCGTGCTGTGGAAAAAGGTGCAGACGGGTCTCAGCGCCGGCCGCGTGCAGAGCGTGGCCGTGCGCCTGATCGTGGAGCGCGAGGAAGAGCGGCTGGCGTTCCGCACCGGCGCGTACTGGGACCTCGAGGCGAAGCTGCGCGGCGGCGCGAGCGAGTTCACCGCCACGCTCGCCAAGGTGGGCGGCCAGCGCGTGGCCACCGGCAAGGACTTCGACAGCAAGGGCCAGCTCGAATCGAAGACGGCGCGGCTGCTCGACGAAACCAGCGCGCAGGCGTATCGCGACGGCCTGATGCGGCGCCTGCCGTGGACGGTGACGAGCGTCGAGGAGAAGCCCTACACGCAGCGGCCGGCCCCGCCCTTCACCACCTCCACGCTGCAGCAGGAAGCCAACCGCAAGCTGAGCTTCTCGTCCGAGCGCACCATGCAGGTGGCCCAGCGGCTCTTCCAGGGCATGGACCTGGGCGGCGGCGATCTCGAGGGCTTGATTTCGTATCACCGCACCGACTCGACGACGCTGAGCGACAAGGCGCTGACTGAGGCGGGCCAGGCGGTGCGCGAGCTGTACGGCCACGATTTCCACAAGGGGCCGCGCCAGTACCAGACCAAGGTGCGCAACGCGCAGGAAGCGCACGAAGCCATCCGTCCCACCGACTTCCGGCGCACGCCCGCGTCGCTCGATCGCATCCTCGAGAGCGACGAACTGCGCGTGTACGAGCTCATCTGGAAGCGCGCGGTGGCGTCGCAGATGACCGACGCGCGATTGCTGCGCACCACGGTGGACATCACGGGCACCTCCGCCGACGGCGCCGAGTGCGTGTTCACCGCCAGCGGCAAGGCCATCGAGTTTGCCGGGTTCCTCCGTGCCTACGTGGAAGGGTCGGACGATCCGTCGGCGGAACTGGGCGAGCAGGAAACCGTGCTGCCCAAGCTGTCGGTGGGCAACCAGGTGTGGTCGCCCGACAAGCTCGACCAGGACCTGATCCTGCTGGGCCTCGACGCCAAGGGCCACCAGACGTCGCCACCTGCCCGCTACACCGAAGCGTCGCTCGTCAAGCGCCTCGAAGAAGAAGGCATTGGCCGGCCGTCCACCTACGCGCCCACGGTGGCCACCATCCAGCGGCGTGGCTACGTCACGCGGCAGGGCAAGGCCCTGGTGCCCAGCTTCACGGCATTTGCCGTGACGCGCCTGCTGCGCAACCACTTCGGCGACTACGTGGACCTGGGCTTCACCGCCGAGATGGAGGAGATCCTCGACAAGATCTCCAACGGCGAGAAGGACTGGCTCGAGTTCCTGGCCGAGTTCTACCGCGGCGACGGCAAGCACCACGGCCTCGAGCACCTGGTGGAAGACAAGGGTCAGGCCATCGAGTACCCCGTCTTCGACGTGGGTGTGGATCCCGAGAGCAGCCTGCCCGTGCGGGTGCGCATCGGCCGCTACGGCCCGTTCCTGCAGGTGGGCTCGCAGGCCGACGCGGGCCCGCGCGCCTCGCTGCCCGAAGACCTGGCGCCGGCGGACCTCACGCTCGAGAAGGCGCTCGCGCTGCTCAAGGCCAAGGCGCAGGGCCCCAAGTCGCTCGGCGTGGATCCGAAGAGCGGGATGCACGTGTTCGTGATGCACGGTCGCTTCGGCGCCTACGTCCAACTGGGCGAGACGCCCGACCGCGACACGACCGACGAGAAGCCGCGCCGCGCCTCGCTCGGCCGCGACCACACCGAAGACACCATCACGCTCGACGTGGCGTTGAAGCTGCTGTCGCTGCCGCGCGAACTGGGCGCGGGCGAGGACGGCGAGGTGATCGTGTCGAACCTCGGCCGCTTCGGCCCCTACGTGAAGCACGGCTCCGAGTTCCGCTCGCTCGAGGACACGGACGACGTCCACACGATTACGCTGGAGCGGGCCAGGGAACTGCTGGCGCAGCCCAAGAAGTCGTCCCGGCGCCAGCGCCAGGCGCCGAAGGAACTGAAGGCGCTCGGCAAGCACCCCGAGAGCGGCGAGGCCGTGCGCATCCTCGACGGCCGTTACGGTCCGTACGTGACCGACGGCGCCACCAACGCCTCGGTGCCGAAGGGCACGCTGGTGGAGGCGGTGACGATGGCGGCGGCGGTGGAGCTGCTGTCCGCGCGGGCCGGCATGGGGAAGAAGCCGGCGCGTGGCCGCAAGGCCGCGCGGCCCAAGGCGAAGGCCGCGCCGAAGAGAAAGGCCGCGAAAAAAACGAAGAAGGCGGCCGTCAGCGCCTGAGGTATTCTCTCGGGCATGATCGAAACCATTACTGCCGCCAACGGCTGGCTCAACGGGTACGTGTGGGGCTGGCCAATGATCGTCCTGCTGCTGGGAACGGGTGTGCTCCTCACCGTGCTCACCGGCGGCGTCCAGTTCCGCTATCTCGGCTTCGCGCTTCGCGAAGTGCTCGGCAAAATCACCCAGAAGAGCACGGCCGCCGGCGAGGTGTCGCCGTTCCAGGCCGTGGCCACGGCGCTGGCCTCCACGGTGGGCGTGGGCAACATCGCCGGCGTGGCGACCGCCATCTCCATCGGCGGGCCGGGCGCGCTCTTCTGGTTGTGGGTGTCGGGCGTGCTGGGCATGTGCACCAAGTTCGCCGAGATCGTCATTGCCTTGCACTACCGGGAGCCAGACGCTCAGGGCGCCATGCGCGGCGGCGCGATGTACACGCTGCGCAAGGGCCTGGGGTTGCCGTGGTTGGGCACCATCTTCGCGGGTCTCGTGTCGCTGGCGGCCTTCGGCATCGGCAACATGGTGCAGGCCAACTCGGTGGCGGCAAGCCTGCAGGCGTCGTTCGGCTTCGACGTGCGCATCACCGGCGTCGTGCTGGCGGTGGTCACCGCCGCGGTGATCCTGGGTGGCATCAAGCGCATTGGCGAAGTGACGGAGTGGATGGTGCCGTTCATGGCCATCCTGTACCTGGCGGGCGGGTTCGCCATCCTGGTGCGCTTCGCGGGCGAGATTCCGCACGCGCTGTCGCTGGTGATGACGGGCGCCTTCTCGGGGACGGCGGCCACGGGCGGCTTTGCCGGCGCGGGCATCATGATGGCGCTGCGCTACGGCGTGGCCCGCGGGCTCTTCTCGAACGAGGCGGGCCTGGGCAGCGCGCCCATGGTGCACGCCGCCGCCCGCACCGATCATCCGGTGAGGCAGGGGCTCTACGGCATCTTCGAGGTGTTCGTCGACACCATCCTGGTGTGCACCACGACGGGCCTGGTGATTCTCGTCACCGGCGTCTGGTCGGAAGGCGCCACGGGCGCGGCCCTGGCGGGCCACGCCTTCTCCGTCGGCCTGCCCGGCACGTGGGGCAATCTGATTGTCACCACCTGCCTGGTGCTGTTTGCGTTCTCCACGGTGGTGGGCTGGAGCTACTACGGCGAAACGGGCGTCGTCTACCTCTTCGGCGCGCGTGCCACGATGCCCTACCGCATGCTGTGGCTGGTGTTCATCTACCTGGGCGCCGTGGGCTCGCTGCACCTCGTGTGGGACGTGGCCGATACGCTCAACGGGCTGATGGCCATCCCCAACCTGGTGGCCGTGCTCGGCTCGCTGGGCCTGCTACGGCGCCTCACGCGCGAGTTCTTCAGCGCACAGCGCTAGAACCTGTAGAACCTGTAGAACCCGTAGAACCCGTAGAACCCGTAGAACCCGTAGAACCCGTGCCCCTCCACATCATCGGCGGCGGTCTCGCCGGCAGCGAGGCGGCCTGGCAGGCCGCTTCGCTGGGCGTGGATGTCGTCATCCACGAGATGCGGCCGGTGCGCCCCACGGCGGTGCACCAGACCGACGGGCTGGCCGAGCTCGTGTGCTCCAATTCGTTCCGCGCCGACAAGACCGACAACGCCGTCGGCCTGATCAAGGAGGAGATGCGGCGGCTCGGGTCGCTCGTGATGCGCGCGGCCGACGCCACGCGCGTGCCGGCGGGCGCCGCGCTGGCCGTGGATCGCCACGCCTTCTCCCGCGAGATCACGGCGGCGATCACCGCCCACCCGCGGATTCGCGTGTCGCGCGAGGAGGTGACCGCCGTGCCCACGCCGGAGAGCGGCTGGTCGCCCGTGATCATCGCCACGGGCCCGCTCACCTCTGATGCGCTCTCGGCCGACATCCAGCGGATGGTGGGCGAGGAGCACCTGTCCTTCTACGACGCCATCAGCCCCATCGTGCTGGCCGAGAGCATCGACATGGCGAAGGTGTTCAGGGCATCGCGGTGGGATCGGAGTGTGTGGCAGGGTGCTCAGGGTGCTCAAGGTGCTCAGGGTGCTCAGGGTGCTGAGGGCGACTACTTGAATTGCCCGATGACGAGGGATGAGTACGACGCGTTCTATGCCGCGCTCACGTCCGCCGAGTCGGCCACGGTGCACGACTTCGACAAGGCGAAGTTCTTCGAGGGGTGCCTGCCCATCGAGGTGATGGCGCATCGCGGCGAGGGGACGCTGCGCTTCGGGCCCATGAAGCCGGTGGGCCTGGTGGATCCGCGCACCGGGCGCACGCCCTATGCCGTGGTGCAGCTCAGGCAGGACACGCTGGCGGGCGACCACTTCAGCCTGGTGGGCTTCCAGACGCAAATCAAGTGGGGCGACCAGGCGCGCGTGCTGCGCATGATTCCCGGCCTCGAGCAGGCGGAGTTCGTGCGCTTCGGCATGGTGCACAGGAACACCTACATCCGCGGCCCCAAGGTGCTGCTGCCGACGTGGCAGACCCGGGCGCGGGCGGACCTGTTCTTCGCCGGGCAGGTGTCGGGTGTGGAGGGCTACGTGGAGTCGGCGGCCTCGGGCTTGGTGGCGGGCCGCAACGCCGCCGCGCTGGCGAAGGGCGAGGTGCCGCAGGCGCCGCCCCGCACCACCGCCATCGGGTCGCTGGCCTATTACGTGTCGCACGCCGACCCGACGAACTACCAGCCTACCAACATCACGCACGGCATCATGCCGCCGCTCGACAACCCGCCGCGCGACAAGATGAAGAAGAAGATGCTGATTGCCGAGCGCGCCCTCGCCGACCTGGACGCGTGGCTTGCCGTAGGGGCGAGCCTTTAGGCTCGCCCGGTTATGCGCGATCACCTCAAGGCCTTCCTCGCCTACCTGAAGCTGAACCGCCACGTCTCGCCGCACACCGTGCGCGCGTACGAGGGCGACGTGACGCAGTACCTCGCGTGGGTGGCCGGCGAAGCCGGCAAGAAGATCTCGGAGCTCGGGCCCGCCGATCTCGACATGGAGTCGGTGCGCTCGCACCTCGTCGACATGAACCGCGCCGGCAAGGCCCGCGCCTCGGTGGCGCGCAAGCTGTCGGCGCTGCGCACCTTCGTGAAGTACCTCCGCCGCGAAGACATCCTCGAGCGCGACCCGGCCGCCATGGCCGTGGCGCCGAAGCTGGACAAGACCATCCCCGTGCACCTGTCGGAGCCCGAGATGGCGCGCCTCATCGAGACGCCCAGCACCGGCGACCCGCTGGGCCGGCGCGACCGGGCCATCCTCGAGTTGTTCTACGCCTCGGGCCTGCGCCTGAGCGAGCTTGTGGCCATCGACCTCGAAGACCTGAACCTCCCGGCGCGCATGGTGCGGGTGATGGGCAAGGGGGGCAAGGAACGCATCCTGCCCTTCAACCAGGGCGCCGCGTCGGCGCTGCGGGCGTGGATGAGCGATCGCGCCACGATCTTGGCCGCCCGCCTTCGCCAAGGCTCCGGCGGGGCAGGCCGCAAGCCCCAGGCCGATCCCTTGTTCATCAACTACCGCGGCACGCGCCTCACGGGGCGGAGCGTCGATCGGCTGCTGCGCCGGTACGTGGCGCAGTGCAGCACGCGCCTGGGCATCAGCCCGCACGCGCTCCGCCACTCGTTTGCCACCCACCTCCTGCAGCGGGGCGCCGACCTGCGCGCCATCCAGGAACTGCTCGGGCACTCGCGCCTCGGCACCACGCAGCGCTACACCCACGTGAACGCGGCGCAACTGATCGACGTCTACCGCAAATCGCATCCCCGGGCGGCCAAGAGCGAGTAGAATGCCGGTGCGTGCCTTTCTGTAAACCTGTCGCCCGCCTGCGGTCGCTCGGTTTCGCGATCGCCACCCTCTTCTGCCTCACCGTCGCCCCCGCGCTGGCCCAGGACACGGCGCCGGCGGAGCCGCCGCCCAACGAGTCGCTGGACCTGTTCGGCCTCAAGGTCACCCAGACCGAGCGATTCAAGCTCGGGGGCGAGCTGGTGGCGGCCTGGTCGCACGACGGCGCGCAGGCGGCCCTGGGCTTCGAGAAGCAGGGCCGCGTCGGCATGGCCATCTTCAGCGCCAGCGGCCGCGTGTCCGACAGCGTGCGCTACTACGTCTCGGTGAACCCGGTGAGCGAGACGGCCTCGAAGCCGGCCTGCGGCGAGCCCAACTTCTTCTTTCCGAACGACCCCGCGCTGTACGCCGGCGTCGGGCCCATCGTGACGTGCGACGTCGAGGACGGCCTCAAGCGCGTCGACACCTACAACACCTACGGGCTCGACTACATCACCCAGCAGGGCATCCTGCGCGAGGGCTACGTCGACTGGGGCATGGGGGCGAACGTCTCGCTGCGCGGCGGCCGCTTCATCCTCCCCGTGGGCCTGGCGCCCCGCGAGACCGGCGGCGCCACCGCGAAGGACATCACCCGCATCCAGCGCCTGAACGCCGAGGCCAACTTCGGCGCCATGGTGGCCTACTCGGCGCGCCGCGCCTCGGGCAAGCCCGTCTTCGACGCGGCCGTGATGGCCGTGCTCGGCGACGGCAACCGCGAGAAGGACTACGACTGGTTTTACTTCGTCAACACCTCGCTCGACACCAACAGCGCCGTCACGGTGGTGGCCTCGGTGCGGGCCCAGCCCGTGGACGCGCTTGACCTGCGCGTGGCCTACAAGAAGGGCTACACCGGCTCGAAGGTGGAGCGGCTGCCCAGCTACTGGGCCTCGAAGCGCAACGACGATGCGCTGGTGGTGAGCGTGAAGCTGGCGCCCACGTCGTGGGTGCGCGTGTTCGGCGAGTACGCGAAGTACTGGTGGGGGCCCACGCTCACGTCGGGCGAGCTCGTGGGCCTGCCCGACCTCGACCGCATCGAGAAGCCGGGCTACTACGTGGGCGCCGAACTGGAGGCGCCCCTCGGGTCGCGTGTGCGCGTGGGCGGTTCGTTCACGCGCGAGGAAGTGTCGCGCGACGACAGCATGGTGCAGTACCTCGAGCTCAACAACCTGTACGGCGTCACCATGGGGAAGAAGGACCGCCAGATGCTGGTGCGCGGCTTCGTGGACGTGTCGCGGCTGGTGCGCGTGAGCGTGTTCTGGGTGGACGTGTCGAACCCCTACCCGTGGGTGAGCGCCAGCTGGCCCGTCACGGGCCCCGCGGCGTTCACCGGGCGCGAGCCCGACCGCGTGGGCGTGAGCGTCACCGTGCGCACGCCGTAGCGCTTGCCATTGGAGGGCCGGGACTTCAGTCCCGGCCTCGGCGCTTCATCCCGCACTCCTTCTCTTGAACCCCACGCAGTCAGCCGGATACGGCCTTGGAGGTCGTCATGTCCAGGCTGCGCGCCTTCCTGCCACTGGGTTGACCTATCCGACGGCAATCACACCCACTACGTGGCGGGGAGTGGAACGATCACGGTGACGTTCACGCCGTCGGCGCCGAGATAGCGGGACCCTATGGGGAGATCTCGACGCGCGTGCCATCCGGCACCGCGCGCCAGATCTCCTCGATTTCCCGATCGGTGACCGCGATGCACCCGTCCGTCCAGTCCACCAGCCTGTGCGCGCGGCCCAGCCACCCCAGGCCGTTCTTGACGCCGTGAATCATGATGGCGCCGCCCGGGTGGGCGCCCGCCCGGGCGGCCGACTCACGGTCCCGCTCGTTCGGGTACGAGACATGGAGCGCGAGGTGGAACCCGCTCGCGGCGAGCCGGCCGTCGATGCGGTAGGCGCCCTGGGGCGTGCGGCCATCGCCCTCGCGCTGCTTGTGGCCAACTGGCTCGCGGCCAAGCGCCACGCGATACGCCTTGAGGGCCGCGCCGTCGCGGTAAATCGTGAGGCGCCGCGCGCTCTTTTCCACCACCACACGGTCGGCGCGCGCGGCCGGCGGCAGGGCGGGCATGGGCCAGCGGGCCCAGCCCACGAGCACGGCGGCGCACACGACGACGACACGCACCACAAGCTTCACGAGGGCCTCGGGCCAATCGTGCCACAATCGGCCCGTCGCCCTTCCCATGGCGACGCAAACGAGGCGATAATCACAGCCTGTCCATTCGTTTGGAGGAGATTCCATGATCCGTGTGTTGACGTCTGTTGCGCTCGCCCTGGCGATGCTCGTGACCGCTGCGGCCGGCGCCTCGGCGCAGTCGGCCGGCCTCACGAGCCCGGCGACCCTGAAGGAAAAGGCCCCCGACACCTACAAGGTGAAGTTCGACACGAGTGCCGGCGTGTTCGTGATCCAGGTGACCCGGGCCTGGGCGCCGCTCGGCGCCGACCGCTTCTACAACCTGGTGAAGGCCGGCTTCTACGATGAAACGCGGTTCTTCCGCGCCATCCCCAACTTCATGGTGCAGTTCGGCATCCACGGCGACCCCGCGGTCTCGGCCGCCTGGCGCAACGCGCGCATCGGCGTCGACAAGGTGACCCAGAGCAACAAGAAGGGGTTCATCACCTACGCGATGGGTGCGTCGCCCGACACGCGCACGACGCAGGTGTTCATCAACTTCCGCGACAACTCCAACCTCGACGGCATGGGCTTTGCCCCGTTCGGCCAGGTTGTGGAAGGCATGGACGTGGTGGACAAGATCTACACCGGCTACGGCGAGGGCGCTCCCCGCGGCAAGGGCCCCGAACAGGGCCGCGTGCAGATGGAAGGCAACGCGTACCTGAAGAAGGCCTTCCCGAAGATGGACTTCATCAAGAAGGCCACCATCGAATAAGGCCCCGACATGTACGCCGTCACCGGGCGCATTGCGTTCTGCTACGGACACCGCCTGCTCGACTACGGCGGTGTCTGCAAGCACCTCCACGGCCACAACGCCGAGGCCGAGGTGGAAGTGCGGGCGGCGGCGCTCGACGGGAGAGGCATGGTGGTCGATTTCGTCGACATCACCCGGCCGCTGAAAGCCTGGGTGGATCGCGAGATCGACCACAAGATGATCCTGCGCCGCGACGATCCCCTGGCCGACACCCTCGAGGCCGCTGGCGAGCCGGTCTACCGCCTGGACAGCAATCCCACGGTGGAGCGCCTGGCCCGGTTGCTCTTCGCGGTGGCGCACGAGCACGGCCTTCCGGTGGTTCGCGTGACGGTGTGGGAGTCCCCAGGCGCGTCTGCGACGTACTCCGCGTGAGATGGTGGCTGCCGTGCTGAAACCAGACGACGGCTAAGTCCCTCCAGCCGGCGCCCGGCGCGCGCCGTTCATCATCGTCACCACATGCCAACCGTTGACCACCACGCCGGCAGCCACCGCCGACGATCCCAGGGCAACCCAGCCGGGTCGCGCCCCAACCAGGCCCGCGATGAGCACGGGCAGGCCCGTGTTCCACAGCAGGCACACCAGGCGCGCCATCCGCGGATCGATCAGGGTGTGCACCGAGATCGCCGGCGGTGCGCCCCCCGCATCACTGAGCGCACGATACCAGGCCAGCATGGGCAGCAGGCGGCCGCCGATGCCCACGACGACTTGCGACATGAAGCCCAGCAGGCCCGCGGCCCCGTACGCCCACGCCAGGGCCGGCGTCGTGCCGCCCCAGAGGATGCGCGCGCCGAGGGCGCCGGCGGCGATCGCGTAGGCCAGCGCGGCGAATGTCTGCACGGTCGACCAGTCTGGTCGGGGCAGCTCCACGGGCCGCGGCCGGCGCTCGCCCAGCAGGCGAGCCACGCGCGCGAAGAAGGCTGCCAACCCCGCCAGCGCCACGAGCGCCCAGGGTACGGTGGTGGCGCCGAGCAGCAACGACACGGCCAACCCGGCGGCGCCGGCTCCAAGCAGCAGCGCGCTGGCCGCCAGGCCGCGGCCGCCGGGCATCGCGGCGGGCACCACCATGGGGATGAGGCGATAGCCGACGCCCATGATCATCATCACCACCCAGCCAAGCGCGGCGAGATGCGCGTGGGCGAGCGCCATCGACAGGGGCGGCCAGGGCACCAGGCCCAGCCGCTGGCCGAGCGCGATCGCCGTGCCTGCCGCGCCGGCGATGACGACGTTCGCGAAGGCCAGCCCCAGGTGCAGCGTGACGGCGCCAGGCAGGCGCGCAGCCGGAGTGGCACGAAGCACCCGGACGCCCACGAAACCCAGCGCGGCGATGACCAGCGGCGACCCGGCCGCAACCACGCCCGGCTGGACACTCCAGAACCCCCACACCATGGCGAGGGTGCCCGACCAGAAGGCCGCGCACGCCGCCACGTCGGCGCGCCCGGCGCGGAGCGGGATGCCCATCGCCAGCGGCGCCACGATGTAGAGGGCGCCCATGATCGATCCGGATATCCAGCCGATCGTCACCAGGTGCACGAGGGCGATGACACGAGGGTCGTAGGGGAACGGGGCCGCCAGGCCGGGCCGGGCCGCCACCAGTCCAAGCGCCGATGCCAGGGCCGCGTGCGCCCCGGCGAAGTAGACGAGCGGCAGCGTCGAAGAGGGGACCAGTGCGAAGCGGCGGCCGTCAGCCTCGGCCGGGGTGCTAGACTTCATGTTGTCGGCAACCGCCCCGCGGCGGAGGTATGCTCATGGTGACACGGATCGTCAGTATCGTCGCGCTCGTGGCCGCGGGCATCGTCACCGCCGGCGCGCAGTCGAGCCCAGACCCCACGCTCGAACCCGTCCTCGCGAAACTGGGCGCGTACGTGGCGGCCTACGGCGAGAAGGTCTCCCTCATTGTCGGCGTCGAGAAATACACGCAGAGTGTGATGTTCGATTCGGCCACCGCGCCGGCCCAGCCCCGCCGCCTGGTCGCGGAGTTTGCCATCGTCAAGACCTCCGACAATTCGGGGTGGGTCGGGTTCCGCGACGTGGTGGAGGTGGATGGCAAGGCGCTGCGCGACCGGCGCGATCGCCTGCTGTCGCTCTTCACCAACACC
>CAYJPQ010000028.1:0-4591 GCA_964372085.1 uncultured Bifidobacteriaceae bacterium
CACGCGGCTATTATAGGGAGGGTTCAGAAAGGTTCAGAAAGGTTCTGAAGGGTTCAGAAAGGTTCAGAAAGGTTCTGAAGGGTTCTGAAAGGTTCTGAAAGGTTCTGAAGGGTTCTGAAAGGTTCTGAAAGGTTCTGGGAAGATTGTGGCTGTACCGAAAGTTGCCATCACCGGTATGGGCGTCGTGTCCACGTTCGGCGTCGGACGCGAGCGGTACTGGGAGGCGATCCGGCGTGGCGAGAGCGGCACGCGCGCCATCACGGCCTTCGACGCGTCGGCTTACCCGTGCCGCGTGTCGGCCGCGGTGCCGCCCTTCGACATCGGCATGGCTGAGCGGTTGCCCGGCGAGCCCGGCGGCCGCGAGGCCAATGCCGACCCGAAGCGGTACTCGCGCGCGGCGCTGTTCGGCGTGGTGGCGGCCCGCGAGGCCTGGAATGACGCGGGCCTGTCGTTCGGCGAGGCCAACGCGGGCGTCATCATCGGCAGCGGCGGCGGTGGCATCGACGTCGGCGAGCGCCAGTACCACGATTTCTTCACCACGGGCGGCAAGAACGTCACGCCCTACGCCATCGCCATCGGCATTTGCGGCATGGTGTCGAGCGAGATCTCCATCGCGCTGGGCCTGCGCGGCGTGAGCCACGTGCTCTCGACGGGCTGCACCAGTTCCACCGACGCGATGGGCTACGCCGCCATGCTGTTGCGGGAAGGGGAGTGCGACGCCGTGCTGTCGGGCGGCACCGACGGTTGCGTGCTGCCGGGAATGATCTTCGGCTTCTCGCGCATGCGCGCGGTCTCCACCCATTACAACGATCGCCCGGCCGAGGCCTCGCGCCCGTTCGATCGCGGGCGGGACGGGTTCGTGCTGGGCGAGGGCGCGTGGATGCTGGCGCTCGAGCTGGAATCCCGCGCCCGCGCCAGGGGCGCCCGCGTGTACGCCACCATCGACGGCTACGGCTCCACGTGCGACGCCTATCACCGCGTGCAGATGGATCCCGACGGCGAGCAGATCGTGCGATGCATGCGCCTGGCGATGACGCGGTCGGGCCGGCCCCCCGACGAGATTGGCTACGTGAACTACCACGGCACCTCCACGGTGCTCAACGATGCGATCGAGTCGCGGTGTACGCGTGCGGTCCTCGGCGCGCGGGCCGACCGCGTGCCCGGGTCGTCCACCAAGTCGATGATTGGCCACCCGCAGGGCGCCAGCGGCGCGGCCGGCGTCGTGGCCACCGCGCTGGCGCTCTCGCGCGGGTTCCTGCCGCCCACCATCAACCTCACGCAACCCGATCCGGCCTGCGATCTCGACGTCATTCCCAACGAGGGCCGGGCCGCCGAGCCCGAGGCGGCGCTCTGCAACTGCCTGGGTTTCGGCTCGAAGAACAGCGTCCTGGTGCTGGGACGCGCGCATGGATGACGTGGTGGTCGTGGGTGGCGGCCCGGCCGGGGCAATGACGGCGCTGGTGCTGGCCCGCGCCGGGGCTCGCGTGAGGGTGTTCGAGCGCGCGCGCTTTCCCCGGCACAAGCTGTGCGGTGACACGCTGAACCCGGGTGCCCTGGCCGTCCTGGCCCGGCATCTCGACACCGGGTCCCTGATGGATCGGAGCGATCCGATAGAGGGGATGGTGCTCACCGGCCCCGGTGGTGTCCGTGTGGAGGGCCGCTATGGCCGGGGCCTCACGGGACGCGCGATCACCCGGTCGGTGCTCGACCACTGGCTGTTGCAGCAGGCCGCGGAGGCCGGCGCGCAGGTGGAAGAAGGCGCGCGCGTGACGGACCTGACCTCAGAGCGAGGCATTGTCACGGGTGTGACGATCGCGCGAGGCGATCGGCGGGCCCTGCCGCACGCGGCCGCCCTCGTGATTGCGGCCGACGGACGCCGGTCGGCCATCGCCTTCGGCCGGGGCCTGGCGCGGCAACCCGCGCGGCCGCGCCGCTGGGCCATCGGCGCCTACTTCACCGGGGTGGAGGGCCTGTCGACCTGCGGCGAGATGCACGTGCGGCCGGGCCACTACCTGGGCGTGGCGTCGGTGCCGGGCGGCCTCGCCAACGCCTGCCTGGTGTTGCCGCACCAGCCCGGGCAGGGTGGGCTGCCACTGCCGGCGCAACTGTTGACCCACTACCTGGGCGCCGACCCGGAGCTGCGATCGCGATTCGCGAGGGCTTCGATCGAGGGTTCGCCGGTGATGCTGGGACCGATGGCCGTGGACGGCCTGGCGGCCGGCGCTCCCGGACTGCTGCTGGCAGGCGACGCGGCGGGCTTCATCGACCCGATGACGGGCGACGGCCTGCGCCTGGCGATGGCCGGCGGAGAACTGGCGGCCGCGATCGCCCTCGATGTGCTGGCCGGCCGGCTGAGCCCGTTGCACGCGCACGAGGCGTTGGCCTCCCGGCGCCGCGCGGTGTTCCAGGCCAAGTGGCGCTTCAACCGCACGCTCCGCGCGCTCGTCGCCGCGCCACGAGGCGTCGCCTTCGCGGCGGCCGGCGCGCGCGTGGCGCCGTCGATCTTCGAGAGCCTCATCCGCTACGCGGGGGACTGCTGATGCCGCCTGCGCTGTCGATCGCCCTGATCACGCTGCTGGCCGTCCTGCTGATGATGGCGGGCGAGGCCGTGCTGTCGGCCTTCAATGCGGCCGAGCTCCGCAAGCGCGGCGCGGTGGAACCGGCCGGTGACGTGTACCGCGCGATGCGGTGGGCGTATCCCGTGTCCTTCGTGGCGATGGCGATCGAAGGCGCCGCGTGGGGGCCGGCGCCCAGGGAGGTGCTGCTCGGTGGGCTGGTCCTGTTCGGCCTCGCCAAGGCGCTGAAGCTGTGGGCCATCACCACGCTCGGATCGCGCTGGTCGTTCCGCGTGCTCGTGCCGCCCGGCGCGCCGCTCGTCGCGAGCGGGCCATATCGCTGGATGAACCATCCCAACTACGTCGCCGTCATCGGCGAGCTCGCCGGCGTGGCGGCCACGGTCTGGTCGCCGGTGGCCGGCGTGGTCGCCGTGGTGGGATTTGGACTGCTGATGCGTGCCCGCGCGCGCGTGGAAGATCGCGCGCTCGGACGTTCGGCCGTAGAATAACGGCGTGAAACTGCCGAAGTGGGCCGCGGCGCTCGACGTGGTGGCCGTCACGATGGCGCTCGTGGCGGTGTCGGTGCTCACGTTTGGCGGGTTCCGCCTGGCGACGCTGGCGGGCCGCCTCTCGGTGACCGATTGGACCCGCCCGGCGTTGTGGTGCGTGGCCGCGCTCGTCATCCGCCACGCCCTGGTGCGCCGGCCCACGCTGCCGCGGCGCGCCGGCACGGCCCTCGTGCGGTGGTGGCGGCATCCCGATACGCGGATCGTGCTGCCCCTGCACCTGGCCACTCGCGGGGGGGTGCTCTTCGTCGGCTTCCTGGCGGTGATCATGATTGGCTTTCCCCCCGAGGCCGCCTCGCGGTGGAGCATCTACACCAACCTGTTCTTCGACCTGCCGGCGCGGTGGGACGCGGGCTGGTACCTGGGCATTGCCGTCGAGGGCTACCAGTTCAACCCGGCCGCGCGGCCCGATCTGCAGCAGAACATCGCGTTCTTTCCCGCCTACCCGATGCTGATGCGCTTCGTGTCGCCGCTGATGGGGCGGCAGGCCCTCTGGGCCGGCGTGATCGTGTCGCTCGTGGCCTTCTTCATGGCGCTCGGCTACCTCCTGCGGCTGGCGCGCATCGAGTTGCGCGACGAGGGCGCCGCCCTGGCGGCCGTCACGATGCTGGCCGCCTATCCGTTTGCGGTGTACTTCAGCGCGGCCTACACCGAGGCGCTGTTCCTGCTCACCACGGTGGCCGCGGTGTATCACTTCCGCCGCGAGCAGTGGTGGCAGGCGGCGGCGTGGGGCTTCGTGGCGGGGCTCACGCGGCCGAATGGCGCCTTCCTGTCGGTGCCGCTGGGACTGATGGCCATCCAGCCGCTGTGGATGATTCGTAGTGCCGAGCCTTCCCTCGGCTCCGCTCGGGACATGTCAGGCTCGGTAAGCTGGATTCCGCGCCTGCCGCCGGCGGGCGGGTGGGGCCCCCTCGCGGTTCGCCTGTTGTCGGCGGCGGCGCCGGGTTGCGGGATGCTGTCGTTCTCGGCGTTCATCTATGCCCTCACGGGCGACGCCTTCAAATGGACGGCGCAGAACGCGGCGTGGGGGCGCGCCTATCGGGGCCTGGAGACCATCGTCACCGACCGTGTCGCGTACGTGGCGGAGTACGGGCCGTACGGCTATGCCTCCACGCAGCCGCTTGACCTGTTCTACCTGCTGGCCGCCCTGTTCGTGCTCGGTGCGGTATGGCCGGTGTACCGCCGCTTCGGGCTGCCGTACGCGGTGCTCCTGCTGGTGAACGTCCTTCCGCCCATGGCGGCGGGCGGGCTGCTGTCGATTGGGCGCATCACGTCGGTGCTGTTTCCGGCGTTCCTGTGGCTGGGCGCGGCAATCCCCGCACACCAACGGGGCGCCTGGGTGGCGGTGTTCGCCTGCCTGCAGGGGTTCGTGGCCGTGATGTTCTTCACCTGGCGGCAAATCTTCTGATTCCCCCCGGCCGCCGCATGGCGCGCGGCGTCTGCATGGTTGTGGACCTGTCCCGCCGAAGC
>CAYJPQ010000028.1:4691-41923 GCA_964372085.1 uncultured Bifidobacteriaceae bacterium
CGCCGGGTCGTGGGTTGGAGGATGCAACGAGGCGGACCTGTCCCGCCGAAGCCGCCGGGTCGTGGGTTGGAGGATGCAACGAGGCGGACCTGTCCCGCCGAAGCCGCGCCGGGCGGTTCAGGGCGAGGCGAAGGCGGATATACTCCGAACAAGATGACGACCGGTCGCGTGAGGGTCGTGCTGGCGGTGGCGCTCGCGGTGGTGTGCGGGCCGATGTCCACGGCCGGGCAGGCGCAAACACCCGCGGCCGCGCGCACCGCGGTTGAGAAGGCCTGGCGCGCCGGACAGTTCGACGCCGTTGAGGCATTGGCGCAGGCGGCGCCGTCAGATCCGGCGGTGCAGATCCTGCGTGCCCGGGCCGCGGCCGCCACGGGCGACTACGCGAAGGCCGAGTCGATCCTGCGGCCGCTCTCGGCCGCCAATCCCATTGGTGAGGCCTCGCTCGAGACCGGCCTGTTGCTGCGGACCATGGGCCGGCGCGTCGAGTCGCGGCGCGCCCTGCAGCAGGTGTTTGCCGGCGATACCGGATCGGCCTCGGCCAGGCAGGTGCTGCTGGTGGCGCGCGCCGCCCGCGCGCTGGGCCGGTTCGAGGACGCCAACGCGCTGTTCCGCGACGCCGCGGCGATGGCGCCCACCGACCCGGTGATCAATGCCGAGTGGGGCGAGCTGTTCCTCGAGAAATACAACAACCGCGACGCGGCGCGTTCGTTCGAGGACGCCCTCAAGACCGATCCCGACTACGGCCCGGCGCTGCTGGGCATGGCGCGGGCGGTGGCCGACGAGAACCCGCCGGCGGCCATCGGCTTCGCGCAGCGCGCCCTCAAGCAGAACCCGAGCAGCATTGCGGCGCACCTGTTCCTGGCCGGGCAGGCCATCGACCGCGACAAGAAGGCCGAGGCGCGCCGGTCGATCGACAAGGCACTCGCCATCAACCCCCGCAGCCTCGAGGCGCTCTCGCTCGTGGCGGCGCTGGCGTACGTGGATGGCCGCGACAGGGAATACCAGGAGGCGGTGGCCTCGGCGCTCAAGATTCATCCCAACTACGGCGAGGCGTATCGCGTGGTGGGCAGCGTCACCGCCCGGGCGTACCGCTTTGAAGAGGCGGCCGCGCAGGTGCGCAAGGCCATTGCGCTCGACCGCGAGCTGACGCGCGCCTACGCCGACCTGGGCGCGCACCTGATGCGCGCCGGCGACGAGCGCGGGGCGCGCCGGGCGCTCGAGACGGCGTTCCGTGCCGACCCCTACGACGTCATCACCTTCAACCTGTTGGCGCTGCTCGACACGCTCGAGCCGTTCGACACGATCCGCGATGGCATCCTCGAGATTCGCCTGCACCCCGACGAGGCGGCCGTGATGCGGCACTACGCGCCGGCGCTCGCCCGCGAGGCGCTTGACGCGCTCAGCACGCGATGGGCGTTCACGCCCACGGGCCCGCTGCTGGTGCAGTTGTTCCCCAGGCACGACGATTTCGCGGTGCGCACGCTCGGGCTGCCGGGCCTGCTGGGCGCGCTCGGCGCCTGCTTCGGCAAGGTCGTGACCCTCGACTCGCCCAGGGCGCGGCCGCCGGGCTCGTTCAACTGGGGCGTCACGCTGTGGCACGAGATGGCCCACGTCATCACGCTGCAATTGTCGAACCAGCGCGTGCCCCGGTGGCTCACCGAGGGCATCTCGACCTTCGAGGAGAAGCGCGCGCGCGACGAGTGGGGGCGGGAGATGGACATCCCGTTTGCCCAGGCCATCGAGCACGGCCAGGTGCTGAAGCTGCGCGACCTCAACGCCGGCTTCACCAATCCCGAGACCATCTCACTCGCGTACTTCCAGTCGTCGCTCGTCGTCGAGCACATCGTCGAGCTGTACGGGCAGCCGAAGCTGCGGGCGCTGGTGCAGTCGTACGCGACCGGCATCGACACCGAGCAGGCGATTCGCCAGGTGCTCGCGGTGGAGTGGGACGGGCTGCAGGCCACCTTCGACGCGTTCGTGGAGCGGCGCTACGGCGCGCTGCGCCGCGCGCTGGCCGTGCCCGAGGGGCTGGCGCCGAACCTCCCGGCGGAGAAGCTGAAGGCCCTCGTGGCCGCGAACCCCGGCAGCTATCCGGCGCACATGGCCCTGGGCGAAGCGCTGGCCGAGTCGTCGCCCGACGCCGCCCTGGCATCGTTCGAACGTGCCGCGGCGCTGGTGCCCAACGCCATTGGCGACGACAGCCCCAACGCGCGCATCGCCGAACTGGCCCTGGCCAGGGGCGACAAAGCCCGCGCGGTTCGTGCGCTCGAGACGCTCACCAGCCTCGACCCCGCAGCCCTCGCGTCGGCGCGCACGCTGGCCACGCTGGTCGACCCGGTGAAGGAGCCGGCGCGCCTCAGGGTGGCGCTGGAACGCGCCGTGGCGGTGGATCCGTTCGACGCGCCGTCGCACGCCACGCTGGGCCGCCTGGCGCTCGCCGCCGGGCGCACGCCCGACGCGGTGCGCATGTTCCGCGTGGCCCTGGCGGCCGGGGCCGTCGACAAGGCCGGCGCGCACGCCGACCTGGCCGAGGCGCTGGCGCTGGCGGGGCAGCCCGACGAGGCCAAGCGGCAGGCCCTGGCCGCGCTCGAAGTGGCGCCCACCTACACGCGCGCCCAGGACCTGTTGTTGAAGCTCACGCAAGGCAGCGACTGACATGCGAAGGTGGCTGGGCCTTGCGGCCGTGTTGCTCTGGCTGGCGCCGGTGCTGGCCGACCAGTCGCCCGTGGTGAGCGGCGACAAGTTCGCGGGCCTCAAGTGGACCTTCGCGCGCATCCGCTACAACACCTGGGACAACGAGGGCGCCGGCCGCGGGCGCCTGAGCTACTGGGACGAGCCGTGGGCCATCGACGCGCCGGCGGCCGAGCAGAACCTGTCGCGGCGCATCAAGTCGGTGACGGCCATCGAGGTGGGCGAGCCGGTCGTGCTCACGCTCGACGACGAGCGGCTCTGGCAGCACCCGTGGATCTACATCGTGGAGCCCAGCAACGTGCAGCTGTCCGACGCCGAGGTGCCCATCCTGCGCGAGTTCCTGCTGCGGGGCGGCACGCTCACCCTCGACGATTTCCACGGCCCGTACGAGTGGGACCTCACGGTGCGCCAGTTGAAACGCGTGTTCCCCGACCGGCCCATCGTGGAGATTGCGCCGCCGCACCCGATCTACACCTGTTTCTACCGCATTGAGAAGTACCCCCAGATTCCCGGCCTCGGGTCGTTTCTCTACGGGCGCACCTGGGAGAAGGGCGGGTTTGTCGCGCACCTGCGCGGCATCATGGACGACGCCGGGCGGCCCATGGTGCTCATCAACTGGAACACCGACATGGGCGACGGCGTGGAGTGGTCCAACGCCGAGGAATACCAGGGCTACATCAAGTGGACGGCCCAGGCCTACCAGATGCTGATCAACGAAGTGATCTACGCGCTCACGCACTGAGGACTCATGAACCGGACCGACGTGGAAGTGGGCGGGCTGGCCGAGAAGGTGGCCGACAGCCGGAACCGAATCCTGCACGAGCTGCGCAAGGTCATCGTCGGCCAGGATGACGTGGTGGACGAGGTGCTGATGGCGCTGTTCTGCGGCGGCCACTGCCTCATCACCGGCGTCCCGGGCCTGGCCAAGACGCTGCTGGTGAAGACGCTCGCGCAGATCCTGCACCTGAGCTTCAAGCGCATCCAGTTCACGCCCGACCTGATGCCCGCCGACATCACCGGCACCGAGATTCTCGACGAGGAGAACGGGCACCGGGCGCTGCGCTTCGTGCAGGGGCCCATCTTCGCGCAAATCATCCTGGCCGACGAGATCAACCGCACGCCGCCCAAGACGCAGGCGGCCCTGCTCGAGGCGATGCAGGAGTACCACGTGACGGCGGCCGGCCGTACGTATCAGCTCGATCGGCCGTTCTTCGTGCTGGCCACGCAGAACCCCATCGAGCTGGAGGGCACCTACCCGCTGCCCGAGGCGCAGCTCGACCGCTTCCTGTTCAACGTGGTGATGACCTACCTCTCGGAAGACGACGAGGTGCAGGTGGTGACCGACACCACCGGCGCGCCGCGGCCCGCGCCGTCGCGGGTGCTCGACGGCGCCGACATCCTGACGGTCCAGGACTACGTGCGCCAGGTCATCGTGGCCGAAGAAGTGGTGCGCTATGCCGTGCGCCTCACCGACAGCTCGCGGCCCGGCCGCGGGCAGCAGCTCGACTTCATCCAGAAGTGGGTGAAGTGGGGCGCGGGCCTGCGGGCGTCGCACGCGCTGGTGATTGGCGCCAAGGCGCGCGCGTTGCTGCACGGCCGGCACCACGTGTCGGTGAAGGACATCCAGGCGCTGGCCAAGCCCATCCTGCGCCACCGCGTGCTGCCCAATTTCTACGCCGAAGCCGAGGGCATCACGGCCGACACGATCGTCGACCAGTTGGTGGCCGCCGTGCGGGTACCCGCCAGCGGATTGTAGCCGCAGATGACGCAGAAGGGATTGTAGCGCCATGGCTGGCGAGGCCCGCTATCTCGACCCGGCGATCGTCGCCCGCCTGGGCACGATCGACCTCAAGGCCCGCACGATCGTCGAAGGCTTCCTCACGGGGCTGCACCGCAGCCCCAACAAGGGCTTCAGCGTGGAGTTCGCCGAGTATCGCCAGTACCTGCCCGGCGACGACCTGGCGACCCTCGATTGGAAGGTGTACGCGCGGTCCGACCGGCACTTCATCAAGAAGTACGAGGAGGAAACCAACCTCACCTGCCACATGCTGATCGACGTGAGCGCGTCGATGGGCTACGGGACGCATGGCCTCACCAAGATGGAGTACGGCTCGTACCTCGCCGGGGCCCTGGCCTACCTGATGAACCGCCAGCGCGACGCTTTCGGGCTGATCGCATTCGACGAGAAGATCGTCTCGATGCTGCCCGCCAGTGGGCGGTCGGGCCACTTGCGCGCGGCCCTGGTGGCGCTGGAGCGGCTGAAGCTGGGCGCGCGCACCAACGTGGCCAAGCCGCTGCACGACCTGGCCGCCGCCATCCGCAAGCGTGGCCTCGTGGTGCTGATCTCCGACCTGCTCGACGAGCCCGACCGCGTGCTCGACGAGCTGAAGCAGTTCCGCCACCACGGCAGCGACGTGGTGGTGTTCCAGATTCTCGACCCCGACGAGCGGCAGTTCCCGTTCGAGCATGCCGCCCGCTTCCGCGACATGGAGACCGCCGACGAAGTGCTGGCCGTGCCGGGGGCCGTGCGGGCCGAATACCAGGCGCGCATCGAGGCGCTCATCGAGCGGTACCGGCGCGAGTTGCAGCTGGCAGGGGTGGACTACTGCCTGCTCGAGACCTCGCAGCCCCTCGAGCTGGGGCTCATGTCCTACCTGATGACGCGACGCCGGGTGCTCTGATGTTCGGGGTGTCGTTTCTCTCGCCGCTGTTCCTGCTGGGCGCCCTGGCGGCGGCCGTGCCCATCCTGCTGCATCTGTTCCGGCGCCGCACCGAAGTGGTGATCGACTTCCCGGCGGTGCGGCTCCTCACCCGCGCCCCGGTGGAGCAGAGCCGGCGGCGCCGCCTGCGCGAGATCGTCCTGCTGGCGCTGCGCGTGGCCGCACTGGCCCTGTTGGCCTTGTCGTTTGCGCGGCCGTACCTGGCGCGCGCGCTGCCGCCCGAGACCTCGCCCATCACCGTGGTGGCGGTCGACACCTCGCTCAGCCTGTCGGCGCCCGGGCAGATGGATCGGGCCCGCGCCGCCGCGCGCGACGCGGTGCGGAACGCGCCGGCCGGCCACGCCGTGGCGCTCCTGGCGTTCGACGATGTGGCGTCGGTGGTGGCGCCGGCCACGGCAGACCGTGGCAGCGTGCTGGCGGCCATCGACACCCTGCCGGCGGGCGCGGGCGGCACGCGCTACCGCACGGCGCTGCGCCGTGCCACCGAGATCGTCGGGGCGCGCGAGGGCCGCGTGGTGGTCGTCACCGACCTGCAGCAGGCGGGATGGGACGCCAACGACGAAGGCGGGCTTCCAGGTGGCGTGGAAGCCACCGTGGTGACCGTGGATCCGCCCCGCGCCAACCTGGCCGTGACCGCGGCGGAGCGCCGCGACCGCACCGTGGTGGCCACCATTCAGAATTTCGGTGATGAGCCGGCGCACGTGGCGGCCAGGCTGGTGACGGGGGACACGACCGTTGCCGAGGCCCAGATCGACGTGGCGGCGCAGTCGGGTGCGGAGGCGACGTTCACCGGCGAGTGGCCCGAGGCCGGCGGCGCGCACGTGGAGGTTGACGATGCCGCGGGATACGCGGGCGACAATCGCCGGTACCTGGTGATGGCCCCGCCGGCCTCGGTGCGCGTCACGGTGGTGGGCGGCGGTGCGGCCGGGGCCGGGTCGGGGTTCTACGCGGAGCGGGCGTTGTCAGTCGCGGGTAGGGGCCGGGAGTTTGCCGTCGACCTGGTGGATGGACGCGCGTTCTCGGGATGGACCGCGCAGGAGGTGGCCGAGCGTGCGGCGCTCGTGGTGGCCGGCACGCGGACGCTGGATCGGCGGGGGCGCGCGCTCGTGCGCGCCTACCTGGACGGCGGCGGCCATGTGTGGCTCGCCCTGGGGCCCGACGTGGATCCCGGCACGCTGGCTGACGTGACCGGAGCGGACCTGGGCGTGGTGGCGGAGCCTGCACGCCCGGCCGGTGGCGTGACGCTCGTGCCGAGCGACGCGCGTCATCCCATCTTCCGGCCCTTCCTTGATCAGGCTGGGGCGCTCGGCGACGTCCCGGTGGAGCAGTACCGGCGTCTAACGGATCAGCCCGTGCGGGCTGTTCTCGCGCGCTATTCGGGCGGCGACGCGGCGCTCGTCGAGCTGGCCGTGGGCCAGGGCCGGCTGCTGGTCTTCACGTCGGACATCGACAACCAGTGGAGCCGTTTTCCGCTGACCGCGGCGTTCGTGCCGTTTGCCGTGGAGACGGTTCGCTACCTCACGCAAGGCCGGCGCGAGCCCGCTGCGTGGGTGCTGCCCGACGTGCCGCCCGGCGTTCCGGCCATGCCGGGTGTGGCAACCGTGGGCGACGGTCCCGGCCGCCGGTTGGTGGCGGTGAACGCCGATCCGCGTGAATCGAGCCCCGCCGCCATCGGCGCCGAGGCCTTCACGACGGGCATCGAGCGCACGGCCCGGGCGCCGCGGCGCGACGAGTCGCAGGACGCCCGCGACGTGGAGGATCGGCAGCGATGGTGGCAATGGGGTTTGGTGGTGATGTTGTTGGCGCTGGCGGGCGAAGGCCTGGTGGGCCGTCGCGCAACCTAGCCGGGTAGGATTGGCGGAACCGTTCATGAGCGACCGGCTGTCGGAACTTCGGGCCATCCTGGCGGGCGTCAGGCGGCGCTGGGCGCGCCGGGCCTTCCTGCGCGCGTGGACGCTCGGGGCCGGTACGGCTGCGGCCGTGCTGCTGGTGGGCCTGCTGGCCGTGTGGCTCGTGGCCGGTGAAGGCGTGCCGCTGGTGATCGCGGCCGTGGCCGCCCTGTCGGTGGCCGTGGTGTCGGTGGTGTTCGCGTTGCTGCCGCTGCGCACGCCGCCCACCGATGCCCAGCTTGCGCGTTTCGTCGAGGAGCGCGCCGGCGACCTGGACGACGTCCTCGTCACCGCCGTGGCGGCCGGGCAGGCGCCGCAGGGGCCGCTGGCCGATCGCCTTATCGCCGATGCGGTGCGGGCCGCGCGCGGCGTGGACCTCGACCGCGTCATCAGCCCCGGCACCATGCGTCAGGCGGCCATCGGCGCGGTGCTGGGCACCGCCGCGCTCGTGGTGTCGACGGCGCTCTTTGCGCCCGCGGCGGGCCGCGCGGGCCACGTGGTGGGCGCCCACCTCTTTCCCACGCGATATGACATCGCCGTCACCCCCGGTTCGGCCAGGGTGGTGGCGGGCGAGCCGCTGACGATCCAGGCGCGCATCCCAGGCATCGACGGCGCGCTGGCGCCCACCATCACCGTGGGCACGGGCGACGAGGCGCGCACGGCGCGCCTCACGCCCGGCGCCGCACCGGGCGAGTTTGCCATCACGCTCAACAACGTGCGCGTGTCGTTCCCGTACGTCATTGCCGTGGGCGGCGCCCGATCGGCCGACTACGCCATCACCGTGATTCGCCCCGTGCGCGTGTCGCGCATCGATGTCAGCTACGACTACCCCAGGGGCCTGGGCCTCCAGGCGCACTCAGAGGAGGATGGCGGCGACATCTACGCGCCTGTCGGCACCAAGGTGCGCCTCACCATCGTCACCGACAAGCCCGTGCGGGAGGGCCGGCTCATGATGGGCGAGGGCGCCCCGGTGCCGCTGGCGGGCGAGGGCACGGAGCTCACGGCCGACCTGGCCGTGGCGCGTGACGGCTCGTATCGAGTGGCGCTCACCGATGTCGACGGCCTTGCCAGTGCCGGCGACACGGAATACTTCATCCGCATGCTCAACGATCGGCCGCCCGACGTCCGCATCCTGAGGCCGGCGGGCGACAAGCAGGTGTCGCCGATCGAGGAAGTGGCCATCGAGGCGCGCGCGGACGACGACTACGGCGTGAAGGCGCTGGAACTGGTCTTCCAGACGCCGGCGGGCCAGCGCACCGTGGTGCCGCTGGGCGCCGACGGCCAGGTGACGGCGAGCGGGCTGCACACGATCTTTCTCGAAGACCTGAAAGTCCGCCCCGGCGACTTCGTCACCTTCCACGCGCGCGCCCGCGACGTGGGACGCGGCCGCCGCGAGATGGAGTCGCGCAGCGACATCTTCTTCCTCGAGGTGAAGCCGTACGAGGAGGAATTCGTGGCGTCCGACAGCCAGGCCGGCGCCATGCAGGGCCAGCAGACCGGCCTCGAAGAGCTGATCGACGGGCAGAAGGACATCATCGCGGCCACGTGGAAGCTTGACGCGCGGGCCGAGCGCGCGCGGGACGCGCGGTCGGCACAGGACACCCAGGCCGTGGCCCAGGCGCAGCGGCTGCTCAAGGGCAAGACCGAGCAGGCGGCCAGCCAGGTGGCTCGAGCCTCGGCCGATCCGCGGCGGCGTCGCGCCATGCCGCCCGGCGCGGCGCCCGGTGGCGACACCCCGATGTCGCGGGCGATCGACGCCATGGGCCGCGCGGCGGGCGAACTCGATCGCATCCGGACGAAGGAGGCGCTGCCGTACGAGATGGACGCGCTCAACCAGCTGCTGAAGGCGGCGGCCGAGATTCGGCGCCGCCAGGTGGCGCGCCAGCAGGCGCAGGACGGCGGCGGCAACGGCAACCGCGAGGCGCCCGACCTGTCGACGCTCTTCGACCAGGAACTGCGCAAGAAGCAGGAGACCAATTACGAGACGCCCTCGTCCAGCGAATCGCGCGATGAGAAAGGGACGGCCGAGGCCGACCCGCTCGACGGCATTCGCGAGCTGGCGCGCCGCCAGGAGGCGCTCAGCCGGCAGCAGCGCGACCTGGCGAAGAACCAGGCCCGGATGAGCGAGGACGAGATCACGCGGCAACTCGAGCGGTTGTCGCGCGAGCAGAACCAGTTGCGCCAGCAGGCCGAGGAACTGTCGCGGGAGAGCCAGCCGTCGGCGGCCGGCACGCGGTCGCTGCGGGAGATCTCCGAGCAGATGCGCAACGCGGCCAACGACCTGAAGCGGCAGGACGCGCAACAGGCCAGCGAGCGCGGCGACCGCGCACTGCAGCAGTTGCGGTCGCTCGAGCAGCAGCTTCAGGGCGCGCGGCCCGACGAGCGCCGGCGTGCCCTCGGCGACCTCCAGATGGAGGCCCGCCAACTCGCCGACGCCGAGCGCCGCCTTGGCAACGAGGCCGGGCGCACCACGCCGGGCCAGGCCGGCGAGGGCGCGCGCCGGCGGCTGGCTGCCGAGCAGGAACGGCTGGCCGACCGCGCGCGGCGCCTGGGCGAGTCGGTGAAGCAGGTGGGCCGGAGCGTCGACGCCGAGGGCGGCGAACGCCGGGCGGTTGAGGCCGCGGCCACCGAGATGGAACGGCAGCGCATTGCCGAGCGCATGCGCCAGGCGGCCGAGGCCATGCGGCAGGGCACCTCGCCCGGTGCGGCCGAGGACCGGCCCGAGGAGATGGCCCGCGCCCTCGACAAGGTGGCCGAGCGCCTGGGCGCGGCCACGGGCGCCCGCGACAGCGACACCGAACGCCTGTCGGAGCAACTGGCCCGCACGCAGGAGTGGCGCGATCGGCTCAACGAGCTGCAGCGCAGCATGGACCAGCTCGCGCAGGCCGGCCAGCCGCGCGAGGCCACCGAGCAGCTGCAGGAAGCACTGCGCCTCGCCGAGGACGTGCGGCGGCAGAACCCGGGCATGCCGCAGGGCGGCACGCCGGAGGACTGGTCGCGGAGCGTCTCGGCGCCGGGCACCGAGAGCTTCAAGCAGGACTTCGCCACGTGGGAGTCGCTGAAGAAGAACCTGCTCGCGGCCCTGGAGCAGACCGAAACGAAGCTGTCCGACGAGTTGCGGATCCGCGAGAGCCGAGAGCGGCTCAATGCCGGGCGTCACGACGAGGTGGCCGATACCTACCGGGAGCTCGTGGATCGCTACTATCAGTCGCTGGCCGCGCCCCGGAGAACTCCCCGATAGGGCGCCGCCCGCGGTGGATGGCCCATGCAGTTTGCCGTCTCGCTTCCGTGGTGGGGGTACGCGCTGGTGTTCGGCGGCGGGCTGGCCCTGGCATGGCTGGCTTACGCGCGTGTCCCGGCGGCCATCCCCTCGCGGGCGCGCGCGGGGCTCACGGCCCTGCGCGCCGCCACCCTGGTGCTGATCGCGGCCATCTTGCTGCGGCCCGTCGCGCAGGTGCCACGGGAAGGCGGGCCGGGCAGCCTCGTGCCCGTCCTGGTGGACGTCTCGCGCAGCATGCGGCTGGCCGACGGCGACGGGCCCTCACGCCTGGCGCGGGCGCAGGACATCATCCGCGCGCTCCAGTCCGAGATTGGGAGCGCGTACCGCCTGGAGTTGCTGACCTTCGGCGAAGCGCTCGCGCCCGGTGAGGTCGATCACCTCGCCGCCACCGCACGGCGCAGCGATCTCAACGGCGCGCTCATCGACCTGTCGGACCGTCATCGCCAGGATCGGATGGCCACCGTCATCGTGCTGTCGGACGGCGGCGACACCGCGCCGGAGGAAGCCGCGCTCGCGCGGGTGGGCGCGCCGGTGCTGACGGTGGGCCTCGGCGCCCCATCAGGTCTGCGCGACCGCGAGGTGCTCAACGTCACCGCGGGCGAGCCGCTGCTGGCCGGCGCCTCGGTTGACCTCAGCGTGTCGGCCATCAGCGAGGGCTTTGGCCGCGAGCCCGTCGAATTGCGCGTGAGCGCGAATGGCCGGCCGGTGGCCGTGCGCCGCGTCACCCCGTCGGCCGACGGCGCGCCGGTGCACGAGGTGTTCACCGTGTCGCCCGCTCCCGACTCGGCCACCGTGTACACGGTGGAGATTCCCGTCGACCCGGGCGAGCTGGCGCCCGAGAACAACCGCCGCAGCGTGCTGGTGCCGGCGCAAACGGGCCGGCGCCGCGTGCTGGTGATCGAGGGCGCGCCCGGATTCGAGCACACCTTCCTCAAGCGCGCGCTCGGCTCAGACCCCGGGATCGAGGTGGACGCCGTGGTGCGGAAGGGGCAGAACGACGAAGGACGCCCCACCTTCTACGTGCAGGCGGGCCGCGCCCGCGTGGGCGCCCTGTCGAACGGCTATCCGGCAAAGCGCTCCGAGCTATTTGCCTACGACGCGGTCATCTTCGGCAACGTCGAGAGCGACTTCTTCACCCGCGATCAGCTGGAGTTGACGCGCCAGTTCGTGGCCGAGCGCGGCGGGGGGCTGCTCGTGGTGGGCGCCCGCTCGTTCGAGCGCCAGGGTCTGTCGGGCACGCCGCTGGACGAAGTGCTGCCGATCGACCTCACCGATCGCCGCGGCACGGTGGCGCGCGCGGCGGCGGTGGAGGGCGGGCTGGCCCCGAACACCGCCGCGCTCACCTCCGATGGCGCCCTGCATCCGGCCACGCGCCTCGCGGCGGCGGCCGACGAGAACCGGCGGCGGTGGACGGCGCTCCCCGCGCTGGCCTCGGTCACCATGGTGGGCGGGCCGCGCCCGGGCGCGCAGGTGCTGGCCGTCAGCGCCGGGCCGGGAGGCGACGTGCGCCCGCTGATTGCGGTCCAGCGCTATGGACAGGGGCGCGCCATGGTCTTTGCGGGCGAGGCGTCGTGGCGGTGGCGCATGCAGATGCCGGCCACCGACACCAGCTACGAGACCATCTGGCGGCAGCTCGCGCGCTGGATTACCGCGGGCGCACAGGCGCCCGTCGCCATTGCGCCGCTCGCGCCCAGCGCCGCTGGCGTCACCGAGCGCCTGGCCATTGCCGTGCGCAACCACGACTATGAGCGGGTGGGGAACGCAGAGGTCCGCGTGGTGCTGACGGGCCCCGACGGCCAGGCGCGCGCCATCGGCCCGGCGTTATCGAGCCCGCCGGACGGACGCTACCGCGTGGCCGCGCGCTTCGACCAGCCCGGTGTGTACCGGGTGGATGTCACCGCCGAGCGCGGCGGCCAGCGCCTCGGGTCGGCAACGCGGCAGGTGCTGGTGGGCGGCGCCGACCTGGAGATGAGCCAGCCCCGCCTGAACGAGGCGGTGCTGCGCCGGCTGGCGGCGGCCACGGGCGGGCACTACGTGCCGGCCGGGGAGGCCGGCACCCTGGCCGAACTGGTGCGAAAGGCCCCGTCGGTTTCCGCCGACCTGGAGACGCGGGACCTTTGGCACAATGGCTGGAGCCTGCTGGCCATCATCGGCCTGCTGGCCACGGAGTGGTTGCTGCGCAGGCGCGTGGGATTGGCTTAAAGACATGCCACAGATAGCCACAGATGAAACACAGATGAATTACATCCACGTCATCACGCCTTCCAGCCGTCAAGACCTTAAGACCTCAAGACCTCAAGACCTCAGGTCCGCCCGCGCGGCCGGTGTCGTGGTGGCCGCGCTGGTGGTGAGCCTGTGCACGGCCGCGCCGGCCCTGGCCGAGACCCGTTGGGCGGTCATCGTCTCCGGCGCATCAGGCGGCGAGAAGTATGCCGAGCAGATGCGCGACTGGCGCGCGGGCCTGCAGTCGGCGCTCGTGGATCGCTACCTCTTCGACGCCGGGCGCGTGCGCGTGCTGGTGGACGAGACCGTGAAGACCGGTGACTCGGCCACCGCGGTGAACGTCCGCAAGGTGGTGGGCGAGATCACGGCGGCCGCGGCGAAGGACGATTTCGTGCTTGTGGTCTTGCTGGGCCACGGCACCTTCGACGGCGAGGTGGCGAAGTTCAACCTCGTGGGCCCCGACCTCACGGCGAAGGAGTGGACCGACTTGCTGGCGGGCATCCCGGGGCGCCTGGCCGTGGTCAACACCACCGAGGCCAGCTTCCCGTTCCTGGAGTCGCTGTCGGCCAAGGGCCGCATCGTGATCACCGCCACCGACTCGGCGGCGCAGAAGTACGCCACCGTGTTCCCCGAGTACTTCGTGAAGGCGATGAACGAGGCCTCGACCGACCTCGACAAGAACGGGCGCACGTCGATCTTCGAGGTGTTCCAGGCCGCGAGCGCGGCCGTGAAGCAGCACTACGAGCAGAAGGGGCAGCTCATCACGGAGCGGGCCCTGATCGAGGACACCGGTGACGGGGTGGGGCGCGAGGCCGACAAGGACGGCCCCGACGGCGGACTGGCGCGCATCAGCTATCTCGACGCCGAGAACGCGGTCGACACCGCGAGCCCCGAAGTGGCCGAGCTCACGCGCCGCCGCCGCGCCCTCGAGGCCGCGGCCGAGGAGCTGAAGCTGAAGAAGGGCGAGATGCCCGACGCCGAATGGAACGCGCAGTTCGAGAAGCTCATGATCGAGCTCGCGCAGGTGTCGGCCGAAATCCGGAAGAAGATTGGAAGCAGTTGATCAACCGATTCACGTCTTGCGAACATCCCACCAATCCACCGCTTCCCGTTCGGGCCGCCGCAGCCATCGCACCAGCGCCAGGCCGGTGACGAAGCCCATCACATGGGCCCAGAAGGCGATGCCACCCGACAGGTCGCCGGCGCCGATGGTGGCCAGCGCGCCGAGGCCGCTCAGGAACTGCATCACGAACCACGCCACCAGGAAGAAGATCGCGGGCAACTCGAACAGGATGGGCGGGAACGGAAAGAGCATCAGCACCCGCGAGTGCGGGTACAGCACCAGGTAGGCGCCCATCACGCCGGCGATGGCGCCGCTGGCGCCCACCATGGGCACGAGCGACTGCGGGTCGAGCGCCGCCTGCGCCAGCGCCGCCACCGTGCCGCACGCCAGGTAAAAGGCCAGGTAGCGGCCGTGGCCCAGCCGGTCCTCCACGTTGTCGCCGAAGATCCAGAGAAACAGCATGTTGCCGGCCAGGTGCCCCAGGCCGGCATGCACGAACATGGACGTGCCCACGTTCAGCAGCGAGAAGTGGGCCGGCACCAGACCGAAGGTGAAGACGAAGGCCTGCCTATCGGCCTCGGACAGGGTGGCCTGCAGCAGGAACACGAGCAGGTTGAGCCCGATGAGGGTGATGGTAACGCCCGGCCGCGTTCGCGACGGGATGACGTCTCGAAGGGGAATCATGATCGGGGATCGGGGATCAGCGTAGCTCAGGATATCGAAGCCTGTTACCCTAGATCGCGCCCATGGCCCAGAGCCCCACGCCCAGAGCCGCCATTCCCTGCCGCATCTGCGGCACCGAGATTGCGGCCAACGCCCTCATCTGCTTCAAGTGCGGCGCGGCCACGTCCGACCCGCGCGTGCCGCCGCCGGCGGCCGCGGGCGGGCCGAGCCGACGCTCGGTGGTGACCTACCTCCTGCTGGCGCTCGTCGTGGCCGTGGTGGCGCGCGCGGTGGCCTGCGGAAGCCTGTTATGATGCTCGGTTGCGGTCCCTCACGAGGGCGACGGTTGGTCCTATGGCACAGGCGCGGCTCGAAATAAACGACGGTCTCGGCCACCGCATCGTCCCGCTCACCGGCACGTCCCTGACGATTGGCCGCCGCACGGAGAGCGACCTCCGGCTGGTGGGCAGCGATGTGTCGCGCGAGCATGCCGAGATCGTGCAGGTCGATGGCGCGTGGGTGCTGCGCGACAAGGGATCGCGGTACGGCACCTTCGTCAACGGCGAGGCCGTCACCGAGCGCACGCTCACCAGCGGCGACCGCGTGCAGTTCGGCCGCGCGAGCGGCGCCGACGTGGTGTTCCTCACGGGCGACGCCGGCGCCCAGCCCGCCGACCGGTCGCAGACCAGCGCCGTCAACGACCTGCGCCAGTTGGCCACGCTGCTCGAAGGCCTGCGCGCGCTCGGGTCGGGCCGGGTGCTCGACGAGGTGCTGGCCCTGGTGCTCGACGCGGCCATCGACGTGGGCGGGGCCGAGCGCGGCTTCATCATGCTGGCCAACGACGGCGGCCAGCTCGAGATGAAGCTGGCGCGATCCAAGGGCCGCATCACCCTGCCGGGCACGGGCTTCAACACCAGCCGCAAGATTCCCGAAGAAGTGTTCGCCACCGGCGAGCTGAAGATCGTGGCCGACCTGCTCGACGGCGACCTCGCCAACGTGCACGTGGGCACGGTGGCGCTGGGCATCCGCCACGTGGCGTGCGTGCCGCTGCGCCTGGTGCGCTATCTCGACCGCGCCGACATGGCCAGCGAGACCAGGAACATCGGCGTGCTCTACCTGGACAGCCGGGAGAAGGTCAACATCCTGGCGCCGCACACGCGCACGGCGCTCGACACCCTGGCCACCGAGGCCGGCGTGGCCATCGAGAACGCGCGGCTGTACCGGGAGACGCTCGAGAAGGCGCGCATCGAGCACGAGCTGCGAATTGCGGCCGAAATCCAGCGCGCGCTGCTGCCCGAGGGCAAGCACGAAGGGTCGTTCTACCAGGCCTGCGGCCAGTCGGTGCAGGCCCGCTCCATCGGCGGCGACTTCTACGACTTCTACGACCAGCCCGACGGCAGCTTCGGCTTCCTGTGCGGCGACGTGGCGGGCAAGGGGCCTGCGGCGGCGCTGCTCACCTCGAAGATCCTGGGCATCTTCTCGGCGTTCGCGTCGGTGGGCGACGATCCGGCGCAAACTGTGGATCACATCAACAGGGTGCTGACCCGGCGCGCCATCGATGCCCGCTACGCCACGCTGGCCTACGCGCAGCTCACCGCCAACGGCGACATGGCCTTCTGCAACGGTGGCCACAACCCGCCGCTCATCTACGGCGTGGATGGCCTGCGCCGCCTCGAGTCGGGCGGCATGCCGGTGGGGCTGTTCGAGCTGGCGCCCTACTCGACGGATCGCGTGACGCTGAAGCCCGGCGACACGCTGGTGCTCTACAGCGACGGCGTCACCGAGGCCCACAACGTGGCCGGCGACGAGTTCGGCGAGGAGCGCATGGTCGAGGTGATGAAGCAGTTCCACCACGAGCCGGCCTCGGTGGTGCTCGAGAAGCTCATCGAGGCCGTGCAGGCGTTCGCCCACGGCGCCGAGCAGTACGACGACGTCACGGCGCTGGTGGTCAAGTACACGGGGCCGCCTCGTGCGTAGCCTGGCCGCGGGCCTCTGGCTCACGCTGGCCGTGGTAGTGTGGAACGTGACGTTCGATTGGCAGACGCGGGAAGAGGCCAGGGCCTTCGCGGCGCGACAGGTGCTGCGCGCAGGCGACGGCGGCCCCCGCGCCACCCTCAACGAGGGCTTCCGTCCCCGCGTCGGCGCCGTGGCGCGGCAGAGCAGCGCCTGGGCGGGGGCCATCTTGGCCGTGGGCGCCGTGGGGGTGCTCGCGTCGCGCCGGCCGCCTGGTCGCCATGCTTGATTCGCTGATCTACGACTGGAACCGTATCGGGGCGCCCGCCAAGCCGGCGCGGGTCATGCTGAACGACGAGACCCTCCGCGACGGGCTGCAGTCGCCGTCGGTGCGCACCCCCACCATCGACCAGAAGATTCGCATCCTGCACCTGATCGACGCGCTCGGCATCGACACCGCCGACATCGGCCTGCCCGGCGCCGGCCCGCACGTGGTGCGGGATGTGGAGCGCCTGGTCCGCGAGATCGTGAGCGCGCGCCTGAAGGTGCGCGCCAATTGCGCCGCCCGCACCCACGTGAACGACATCCGGCCCATCGCCGAGATTCAACAGCGCACGGGCCTGCCCATCGAGGTGGGCGCCTTCATCGGGTCGTCGCCGATCCGCCAGTTCACCGAGGGCTGGACGCTCGACTGGCTGCTGAAGAGCACCGAGGATGCCATCACCTTCGCGGTGAAGGAAGGCCTCGAGGTGATGTACGTCACCGAGGACACCACCCGCGCCGACCCCGAGACGCTGCGCGCGCTTTATGCGTGCGCCATCCGCTCGGGGGCGCGCCGCATCTGCGTCGCCGACACGGTGGGGCATGCCACGCCGTGGGGCGCATCGGCCGTCGTGCGCTTCGCCGCCCAGGTGATGAAGGACGCCGGGGCCGAGGTGGCCATCGACTGGCATGGCCACCGCGACCGCGACCTCGCCATCATCAACAGCCTCGCGGCCATCGAGGCGGGCGCCACCCGCGTGCATGCGGCCGCGCTGGGCATCGGCGAGCGCGTGGGCAACACGCCCATGGACCTGCTGCTGGTGAACCTGGTGCTGATGGGCTTCCTCGAGCGCGACCTCACGCCGCTCATGCCGTACTGCGCGGCCGTCTCGGAGGCCTGCCACGTGCCCATCCCCGACAACTACCCGGTGATCGGCAAGGACGCGTTCCGCACGGCCACCGGCGTGCACGCGGCGGCCGTGGTGAAGGCGTGGAAGACGGGCGACCGGGCCCTGGCCGACGCCGTCTATTCCGCCATTCCCGCCAGCCTGGTGGGCCGCACGCAGCAGATCGAAGTGGGCCCCATGTCGGGCAAGTCGAACGTGGTGTTCTGGCTCGAACAGCACGGCATCCCGCTCAGCGATCCCCTGGTCGACCGCGTCTTCCAGCGCGCGAAGGCGTCGACGACCGTCCTCACCGAACAAGAGATCCTGGAAGAAGTCTACCGATAACACGTACGGGCCACAGAGACACAGAGACACAGAGGAAAACCCAAACACCTCAAAATGCCAGCAGGCTGTCTAAGCAGCACTGGCATTTAGAAGGATTTGGTATTTCTCTGTGTCTCTGTGTCTCTGTGGCCCGTACGTGATCAGTTCTTGAGGAGCCGCGCCTCGATGGCGGGCAGGGCGGCGACGATGACGTCGCCCACGATCTGCAGGCTGCGGGCCGACACGGCGTCGAGCGTGTCGCCGGCGGTGTGCCACGCGGCGTAGTCGAGGTCGATGATGTCCACGGCCGGCACGCCGGCGCGGAGAAACGGGACGTGGTCGTCCTCGACGGGGGTGACTTCGTCCAGGAAATACGCCCGGTGGCCCAGCGCGCGGGCCGTGCTCCAGATGATGTCGGTGAGCCAGCGCGTCGACTGCTCCTCTCGGCGGATCGTGAGGCTGCGGTCGCCGATCATGTCGAGCAGGATGAACGCCTCGATCGAGGCGAGCGTGCCGGCCTTGCGGGCGGCCTCCACGTAGTAGCGGCTGCCGTAGGTGTTGTCGGTGCCCTGCCACTCCCGCACCGCCTCTTCGCCGTCGAGGAACAGCAACTCGATGGTGAAGGGCAGGCGGTCGCGGGCCTTGAGCACGCGGCCCAGCTCCAGGAGCGCAGCCGTGCTGGAGGCGCCGTCGCTGGCGCCCACGAACCGGAACTCGCGGAACAGCTTGGTGTCGAAGTGGCTGGCCAGGATGATGCGCCCGGGCCGCTGGCCCGGCAGCGTGGCGACGAGGTTGGCCATCTTCACCGGCCCGTTTGGGGTGGCGGCCTCGAAGGACTGCTCCACGGCCTTGATGCCGGCCCGGGCGAGCGTGCTGGTGATGTACTGGCGGGTCTTCACGTTGGCCGGCGACCCCGAGGGGCGCGGCCCGATGGCCACCTGCTGGCGCAGGTGCTCCCAGGCCTTCGAGCTGTCGAAGGCCGCCGGGGCCTGGGCGGACACGGCGCAGCCGGCCAACAGGGCTGAGGCGACCATCAGGCCGCAGCGCCTCATCCCGTCACCCCCCATGCCCGCAGCCTCACGCCCTACGCCCTCTTCGCGATGCTCACGTAGTCGCGCGGGCCGTGCCCCTCGTAGATCTGCCGGGGCCGCGCGATTTTCTGCTCGCTGTCGAGCAGCATCTCTTCCCACTGCGCCACCCAGCCCACCGTGCGGGCGATGGCGAAGAGCACCGCGAACATGTCCACCGGGAAGCCCATCGCCTGGTAGATGAGGCCCGAGTAGAAGTCGACATTCGGGTAGAGCTTGCGCGTGACGAAGTAGTCGTCTTCGAGCGCGATGCGCTCGAGCTCGAGCGCGATGTCGAGCAGCGGGTTCTTGCCCGTCACCTCGAACACCTCGTAGGCCGTCCGCTTGATGATCTTCGCCCGGGGGTCGTACGACTTGTAGACGCGGTGCCCGAAGCCCATGAGCCGGCCGTCGCCGGCCTTCACGCGCTTGATGAAGTCGGGGACGTTCTGGACCGAGCCGATCTCCTTCAGCATCCGCAGCACGGCCTCGTTGGCCCCGCCGTGCAGCGGGCCGTAGAGGGCCGCCGCCGCGCCGGCCAGCGCCGAGAACGGATCGACGTGCGAGCTGCCGATGGCGCGCATCGAGCTGGTGGAGCAGTTCTGCTCGTGGTCGGCGTGCAGGATGAACAGCACGTCGAGCGCGCGCTCGAGCGCCGGGTCCGGCTTGTACTTGAGCTCGGTCATCTTGAACAGCATGTTCAGGAAGTTGCCCGTGAAGCTCAGGTCGTTGTCGGGATAGACGTAGGGCCGGCCGATGCTGTGGCGGAAGGCGTAGGCCGCAATGGTCGGCGTCTTCGCGATGAGGCGGTGAATCTGCTTCCTGCGCGACTGGGCGTCGAAAATCAGCTTGCCGTCGGGGTAGAACGTGGACATCGCGCCCACGGTGCTGATGAGCACCCCCATGGGATGGGCGTCGTAGGTGAAGCCCTCCATGAACTTCTTGATGTTCTCGTGCACCATCGTGTGCATGATGATCGACTGGTTCCACGCCGCCAGCTGGGCCGAGGTGGGGAGCTCGCCGAACAGGATCAGGTACGCCGTCTCGAGGTAGGTGCTCTCCTCGGCCAGCTGCTCGATGGGGTAGCCGCGATAGAGCAGCACGCCCTTGTCGCCATCGATGTAGGTGATCTTGCTCCGGCAGGCCGCCGTGTTCATGAAGGCCGGGTCGTAGGTGACCAGCCCCGTGTCGTCGGGGGCGCCGGACCTGATTTGCTTGAGGTCGGTGGCGCGGATGGCGCCGTCGGCAATGGGGATTTCGTAGGACTTGCCGGTGCGGTTGTCGGTGACGGTCAGCGTGTTCGCCATAAAGCCAAGAGTGCCAAGGGTGCCTGGTGGGGTGCCTGGTGTGCCCAGGACGACGGCTACATCCCGTCCATTGTAGCCCACGGGCGGATGCGCCGCACGCCCGGATCATGGCGCGCCCATGACGCACCAGGATGGCGGTGATGCCCGGGGCGGATCAGACGTGCTCGTCGGGGCCCGGGCCGTCCTGGTGGCGCACGTCCTTGGCCGAGAGGATGAAGATCACGTCCTCGGCCACGTTGGTGGCGTGGTCGCCGATGCGCTCGAGGTGGCGCGAAATCAGGATGAGGTCGAGCGACGGCTCGATGGTGGCCGGGTCCTGCAGCATGTAGGTGAGCAGCTCGCGGAAGATTTGCGTCTTCAGCGCGTCCACCTCGTCGTCGGCCTTCAGCACGGCCTCGGCCAGCGCGAGGTCGCGCCGGACGAAGGCGTCGAGGGCGTCGCGGAGCATCCGCTGCGCCAGCTCGCCCATGCGGGGGATGTCGATGAGCGGCTTCACGGGCGCGTGCTGCAGGTAGCGCTTGCCGGCCTCCGCGATGTTCACGGCGAGGTCGCCGACGCGCTCGAGGTCGGTGTTGATCTTGACGGCCGCCACGATGATCCGGAGGTCGGCGGCCATGGGCTGGTGCAGCGCCAGCAGCTTGAAGCAGCGGTCGTCCACGTCGATATGGAGCTCGTTGATGGGCTCGTCGCCGGCCAGCACGGCGTCGAGCAGCGCGGCGTCGCGATCCATCAGCGCGCGCACCGATTCCCGCACCCGCTCCTCGGCCAGCCCGCCCATGGCGAGCAGCCGCTCCTTGAGCGTGTCGAGCTCCTCCTGGAAATGCCGCACTACTCGCTCCACAGCAACCTCTCCCGCTAGCCGCAGCGGCCGGTGACGTAGTCTTCGGTCAGGCGTTCGGCGGGCGCCGTGAAGATCCGGTCGGTGCGCCCGTATTCCACGAGCCGGCCCAGCCAGAAGAACGCCGTGTAGTCCGACACGCGGGCCGCCTGCTGCATGTTATGCGTGACGATGACGATCGTGTAGTTCTTCTTGAGATCGTAGATCAGCTCCTCGATGCGCTGCGTCGCGATGGGGTCGAGCGCCGAGGCCGGCTCGTCCATCAGCAGGATCTCGGGCCGGATGGCCAGGGCCCTGGCGATGCAGAGCCGCTGTTGCTGGCCGCCCGACAGCGCCAGCGCCGAGTCGTGCAGCCGATCCTTTACCTCGTCCCAGATGGCGGCGGCACGCAGGCTCTCCTCCACGCGCTCGGCCGTCTCGGCCTTGGTGCGCGCCATCCCGTTGATGCGCAGGCCGTAGGCCACGTTCTCGAAGATCGACTTCGGGAACGGGTTCGACTTCTGGAACACCATCCCCACGCGGCGGCGCAGCCGCACCACGTCGACGCCCGGGGCGTAGATGTCCTCGCCGTCGATGGTGACCCGGCCCTCGACGCGCGTGCCGGGGATGATGTCGTTCATCCGGTTGAGCGTGCGCAGGAAGGTGCTCTTGCCGCAGCCCGAGGGGCCGATGAAGGCCGTCACCCGGTTGGTGTCGATGCGGATGGCGATGCCGTCGAGCGCGCGCTTGGCGCCGTAATAGAAGTTCATCCCGTCCACGTCGATCTTGACGGGATGGTCGGCGGCGGGGCCCGGCGGGGCGCCCCGGCTGGCAAGGCCCGACAGCAAGGGGAGTCCGCGCGTCGTCATCCGCGCCCCCTCCGCTGCACGCGGTCGCGAAGGAAGATGGCCATGGCGTTCATCGTGAGCAGGAGCGCGAGCAGCACCAGGATACCCGCGGCGGCGTTGATCTTGAAGTCGGCCTGGGGCCGCGACACCCAGTTGAACACCTGGATGGGCAGCACCGTGAAAGGCGACCACACGCTGTCGGGCGCGAAGGGGATGTAGGTGAGCGCGCCGATGCTGATGAGGGGCGCCGTCTCGCCGATGGCGCGCGAGAGCGCCAGGATGAGGCCGGTCAGGACGCCCGGCACCGCCATGGGCAGCACCTGGTGCCAGATGGTCTGCCACTTGGTGGCGCCGAGCGCGTAGGAGCCCTCGCGAATCGACTTGGGCACCGTGCGGAGCGCCTCGCGCGTGGAGAGGATGACGACCGGCAGCACCAGCAGGGCGAGCGTCGCCGCCCCGGCCAGCACGCTGCGGCCCATGCCCATCATGCGCACGAAGAGGCCGAGGCCCAGCAGGCCGTAGATGATCGACGGCACGGCCGCGAGGTTGGCGATGTTGAGCTCGATGAACCGCGCCAGGCGGCTGTTGGTGCCGTACTCCTCGAGGTAGATGGCGGCGGCCACGCCCACGGGCAACGCCATCACGGCGGTGAGGGCGATCACCCAGATGCTGCCGGCCAGCGCGTGGTAGATGCCCGCGTCCTCGGCCCGCCGCGACGCGATGTTGGTGAGGAAGGCCCAGTCGAGCCGCGTGGCGCCGTCGGCGAGCAGGTCGAACAGCAGGGCCGCCAGGGCGGCCAGCGCCACCAGGAGGGCCGCCAGGGACGCCGCCTGGAACAGCAGGTCGGTGCGGTGGCGGCGCCGGCTGCCGGCGTCGGCGGTGTGCCTGTCGGCGGCGCCGGCCGTCACGAGTACTCCTCGCGGAACCGATTGCGCAGCCAGGTGCTCACCAGGTTCAGGCCGAACGTCATCAGGAACAGGAGCATGCCCACCGCGAAGATGGTGCGGTACTCGAGCGTGCCCTGCGGCGTGTCGCCCAGGCTCACCTGCACGATGTACGCGGTCATGGTCTCGACCGGCACGAAGGGGCTGGCCGTGAGGCGCGGCTGCTGCCCGGCCGCGATGGCCACGATCATCGTCTCGCCCACGGCGCGCGACACGGCCAGGATGCAGGCGGCCGTGATGCCCGAGAAGGCCGCCGGCACCACCACCCGCAGCGCCGTCTGCACGCGCGTGGCGCCCAGCGCGTAGGCGCCCTCGCGCAGGCCGCCCGGCACGGCGCGCATGGCGTCTTCCGAGAGCGAGGTGACCAGCGGCAGGATCATGATGCCCATCACGATGCCGGGGCTGAGCGCGTTGAAGCCCGAGAGCGACGGCAGCACCTGCTGCAGGAGCGGCGTGACGAAGAGCAGCGCGAAGTAGCCGTACACCACCGTGGGCACGCCCGCCAGCACCTCCAGCACGGGCTTGACGACGCGGCGGAACCCGTCGGGCGCGTACTCGCTCAGGTAGATGGCCACCAGCAGGCCCAGCGGCAGGGCCACCGCCATGGCGATGGCCGAGACGAGCATCGTGCCGGCGACGAGCGGCAGCACGCCGAAGCGGGGCGCGGCAAACAGCGGCGTCCACTCGGCGCCCGTGAGGAAATCGAGGATGGGGACTTCGCGCAGGAACTCGAACGTCTCAACGGCCAGCACCGCGATGATGCCGGAGGTGGTGAGCACCGAGAGGGCCGCGCAGAGAAACAGCGACCGCTCGATGATCCACTCGCCCTTCAGCAGGCTCAGGACGCCCCGAGCGTGTCGAGGGGCGAGCGTGCGGGTCTTCATCGACGGGGCGCTACTGTGCGCGTTCCTTGCTGAGCAGCGACTCGATGGTGACGCCCACGGTGTTGACGCCGGTGAACACCGAGCCGGTGGTGCGCTTGGCGAAGCGGTCGCCCACCAGCGTGTAGGCCGGGCCGCCGAGGCCCACGTAGTTCACCTCGCGGACGAGGGCGTCGGCCTGCGCGAGGTAGAACTCGACGAAGGTCTTCACCTCGGGCCGCTCGGCCGCCTTCTTCGACACGTAGATGAACACCGGCCGCGCGAGCGGCTGGTAGGTGCCGATCCGGATGGTCTCGGGGCTCGGCAGGATGGGCCCGGCGCCGTTGTCGGCGTTGCCGTCGTCCACGGGGACGAGCTTCAGCTTGTCGCGGTTCTCCTCGAAATAGGCGTAGGGGAGGAAGCCCAGCGCGAGCTCGTCGCTCGAGATGCCCTGCACCAGCACGTTGTCGTCTTCGCTCGAGGTGAAGTCGCCGCGGCTGGACTTGGCCTTGCCGGTGATGGCCTCGGTGAAGTAGTCGAAGGTGCCCGAGTCGACGCCCGCGCCGAAGAGGTGCAGCTCGCGGTCGGGCCAGCCGGTCCGCACCTGGCTCCACTTCTTGATCTGGCCCTGCGCCTCGGGCGCGAAGATGGTCTTCAGCTCCGCGACGGTGATGTGGTCCACCCAGGCGGCCTTGGGGTGCACCGCGATGGCGATGCCGTCAAAGGCAATGGGCAGCTCGACGTACTCGACGCCCGCCTTGCCGCAGGCCTCCACCTCGGAGGCGCTGATGGGCCGCGAGGCGTTGCTGATGTCGGTTTCGGCGCGGCAGAATTTCTGAAAGCCTCCGCCCGTGCCGGAGATGCCCACGGTCACGCGCATGCCGGGATTGGCTTTCTGAAACTCTTCCGCGACGGCTTCGGAAATCGGGAAGACGGTGCTGGACCCGTCGAGCGTCACGAGCGATGGGCCCGCGCCCGGGGCGCCGTTCGAGGAGGATGATCCACCTCCGCACGCAGCCACGAGAAACACCAGGGCGCCAATCGGAGCCAGGCGAGCTACCAGCTTGCCCTGGCCAAGAACCGTGAGTCGAACGGGTGACAACACCATGTCCGCTAGCGTACGCGGCGGGGGTTTCGCGGCAGTTTCTGGCGTGTTAAATCGGTGTTAACGGCCCGCACCTTCTCGATACGGACCCGGCGGCCCAGGGCCTCTTCGAGCGCCCCAGCCTGGCGATGGGCGGCCCACAATTCCAGCTCGGCGTCTCCCGTGGCCTTCACCCCGATGCGCAGCGCCCCCAGCCGGAGGCGGACCTCGATCCCCCGCACCACGCTGTGGCGGCTGCGATCCAGCGTCTCGGCCAGGCGGAGGAACGCCGAGAGGATCGTCACGGTGCGCTGGGCCGGGCGATCCAGGTCCACGTAGCCCTCGTGGTCGTCCTTCGGCGTGGCGCGGCGATGGTACCGCGCCACGAGGGCCATCACGGCCGTCTCGTCGGGCTCGAAGCCGCGCAGGTCGCCGTTCTTGATCAAATAGTACGAGTGGCGGTGGTGGCGCTCGTAGCTGATGTGGTTGCCGATGTCGTGCAGGAACGCCGCGTACTCGAGCCACTCCCGTTCCCGGCCGCCCAGGCCGTGCAGCTTGCGGGTCTGGTCGAACAGCGCCAGGGCCAGCGCCGCCACCTGCGTGGAGTGCTCGCCCTCCCAGTTGCAGCGCTCGGCCAGTTCCATCACCGAGCGGCGCCGCACGTCGGGATAGCGGTCGACACGGGCAATCTCCTTGCGATGGCGGTGGATGTAGTCGAGCACCACGCCTTCGCGCAGGGCCAGATCGCAGAGGGTGATGTCCTCGGCCCCGAGCCGGCGGAGGATCGTGTCGAGCAGCACGGCGCCCGACACCATGAGATCGGCGCGGCGGGGATCCTGCCCCGGCATGTGAAGCCGCTCTTCGAGATCGGCTTCCACGGCGGCCTTGCGCAGCCGGCGGAGCAGCTTGGCCGGCACCCGCAGGTTGCGCACCTCGTCGGGCGGCACGCCGCGATCGATCGCCGTGGCCACGGTGCCGAGCGACAGGATGGTGCCCGAGGTGCCGATCACGCGGTCGAAGCCCTCCTCGACGACGTGCTCGAGGTAGCGGTCCACCTGCTCGCGGATGAACTCCACCATCTTGCGTTCGTCCCGGCCGCTGACCGGGTCGGAGTCGACGAACCGCTCGGTGAGGCGAATCACGCCGATCTTGAAGCTGCGCGCGAACTTCAACTCGCGGCCGCTGCCCAGCGTGATCTCCACGCTGCCGCCGCCGATGTCGATGACCACCGCCGCCTTTTGCGTGTCGACGCCGTAGACGGCCGCCAGGTGGATGAGGCGCGCTTCCTCGGTGCCCGTGACCAGGCGGGGACGGATGCCCGTGCGCCGCTCGATGGCGCGAAGGAACGCGCCGCCGTTCTCGGCCTCGCGCGTGGCGCTGGTGGCCACGGCCAGGATCTCGTCGACCTTGTGCGACGTGGCCAGGCGCTGGAATTTCGAGAGGGCCAGCAGGGCCGCGTCCATGGCCTCGCGCGTGAGCTTGCGGCCGTCGAGCCCCCCGGCCCCAAGCCGGACCATTTCCTTTTCGCGGTCGACCACCTCGAACGAGAAGTCGGGGCGCACGCGCACCACGATCATGTGGACCGAGTTGGTACCGATGTCGATGGCGGCGAGGCGCATGGGGCGGGGATGCGGCTATAATCGAAGGCTCATCCTAGCATGGAGCGCATCGACCTCTCCGTCGCGCTGTTGCGACAGCGGCTCGTCACGCTGCTGTCGGCGATGCCGGCCGCCCAGGCGGGCGACGAAAGCTCGGTCCACCAGGCCCGGGTCGCGTCGCGCCGCCTGCGCGAGGCGCTGCCGCTGCTGGGCGTGGCGGCCGACGCCTCGGCCCTCGGCCAGGCGCAGAAGCGCGTGCGCCGCATCACGCAGGCGCTCGGGCCCGTGCGCGAGCTGGATGTCTGCCTGCAACTGCTGGCCGAGTTCGAGGGCAAGAGCGCCGCGCCGCCGCGCGCCGTGGCCCGCGTGCGCGAGGCCATCACGGCCGAGCGCGACAAGCGCCGGCGCGAGATGCTCGACGCGATCACGCCGTCGCACCTCGACAAGCTCCGGCGCAAGCTCGTGCAGGTGGCGGCGCCCGGCGTGCCGGGTCTCGTGCCGGCTGACGGCGCCGCGGAGGCCCTGAGCCAGGCGGGGGAGCGGGCCGTGCGGCTGCGGGCCGCCATCGAGCGCGCCGGCGGCATCTACCTGCCCGACCGCCTGCACCGCGTGCGCATCGCCGCCAAGAAGCTGCGCTACGCACTGGAAATCCACCGCGAGCTGATGCGGTCGCGATCCGCCGCGCGGCTCAACCGGCTCAAGGCGCAGCAGGACCTGCTGGGCCGCATCCACGATCTCGAGGTGCTGATCGACCGCACGCGCCTCGTGCAGGAAGGCCTCGCGGCCTCCAACCGCCGCGGCACCGCGGAACTCGACGCCCTCGTGCGGCTGCTCGAGGACGAGTGCCGCGAGGGCCACGCCGCCTACATGCACGCGCGGCCGGGCCTGCTCAAGCTGTGCGAGGACGTCATCGCCACCGCCCGAGAGGGCCGGCCGACGGCGGCGGCCTGACGTGGCGGCCACCATCGAGCTCTACCTCGTACGGCACGCCATCGCCGCGGAGCACGGGCCGAAGTGGCCGGACGACCGGCTGCGCCCGCTCACGCCGATGGGGCAAAAGCGGTTCAAGGACGCCGTCCGCGGGCTCGTGGCTGTCGATGTGGCGATCGATCTCGTGATCACCAGCCCGCTCGTGCGCGCTCGCGAGACGGCGATGTTGCTGGCCGACGGCCTCAAGCCCAAGCCATCGGTGCAGGAGCTGGACGCGCTGGCTCCGGGCGGCAAGCCCGCCGCCATCATCGACGCCGTGGCCAGGCACGCGAAGCGCCATCGCCGCATCGCGCTGGTGGGGCACGAGCCCGACCTCGGCGAGCTGGCGGCGCGCCTGCTGGGCGCGCGCGGCCTCGTGGAGTTCAAGAAGGGCGCCGTCTGCGCCATCGACGTCGACAGCGCCACGCCCGGCGGCCCCGGCACCTTGCGCTGGCTGTTCCCGCCGCGGGCGCTGCGGGCCCTCGCGCCCTGATGCGCGCCACCCTCATCATCAATCCCATCGCCGGGCCGGGCCGCGCCGGTGCGCTGGCGGCGTGCGCCGACCTGGCGCGCTCCACGCTGGGCGCGCGCGGCTACGAGGTGGACGTGCACGTGACCGCCAGCCCCGATGACGCCGGGCGCTTTGCGGCGGCGGCGCGGACGCGGGGCGCCGACCTCGTGGTGGCGTGGGGCGGCGACGGCACCATCAACGGCGCGGGCGCCGCGTTGGCCGGCTCGACGGTGCCCCTCGCCATCATCCCCGGCGGATCGGGCAACGGGCTGGCGCGCGAACTTGGCTTGCCGCTCGAGGCGCGCGCGGCGCTGATGGTGGCCGCCGGCGGCGGCCGGCGCACCATCGACGCCGGCGACGTGGACGGGTCGCTCTTCTTCAACGTGGCCGGCATCGGCCTCGACGCGGAGATCGCGGCGCGCCTGGCCGCGCCCGGCGCGCGGCGCGGCCTGGCGGGGTACGTGCACGCCACCCTCGCCGAGTTGCCGCGCTACCGCCCCCGCCGATATGCCATTCACGTGGGCGGCGAGGTGCTCGACGAGCGCGCACTCTTCATCGCCCTGGCCAACTCGTGCCAGTACGGCAACGGCGCGCAGATTGCCCCGCAGGCCAGGCTGGACGATGGACGGCTGGACCTGGTGGTGGTGCGTGCGCAGTCGCTGGTGCGAATCGTGGGGCAGATCCCGGCGTTCTTCAGGGGCACGCTGCGGGACGGCCCGGGGCTGGTGATGCGCCTGGCGGCACAGCTGGAAATCGAGGGTGACAGGCCCCTCGGGTTTCACGTGGACGGCGAGCCTCGAACCGGCTCGAAGCGCCTACGGGTCCGGACGTGGCCAAGGCATCTGATTGTGGTGGTAACCGACTGAATCAAAGCCGGTTATTTCATTCGACCAACTCAATGTTTCAGAAAGTTTACACCCCGCACCCGGCGGGGTGAGACACGATGGAGGTGTCATGTACGCCCTCATCAAGAACCTCCGGTATCAGGATCATACGCGTCGCTATTCGATCGCGACGACTCCCACGGGTTGGGAAGTGCGAGAGGAAGTGGATAGCGAGGTCGTGCGGCGCGAGCAGTACCGGGACTGGCACCGCGTCGAGCGCGCCCGTCGCTCCATCGACACGCGGATGCAGGACCTCCGCCAGCAGGGATGGGCGGAGGCGGAGAGCTAAGGAAGTGAGAAGTCAGAGGTGAGAAGTCAGAAGTCAGCCCTTCTCACTTCTCACTTCTCACTTCTCACTTCTCACTTTCAATAAACCGATACCCCAGCCCGACCACCGTCTCGATCTGCTTGCCCGCCACGCCCAGCTTGCTGCGCAGGCGCCCCACGTGCACGTCCACTGACCGGGTTTCGATCATCCGGTCGTAGCCCCACACCCGTTCCAGCAGGCGGTCGCGTGAGAGCACGCGGCTGCGGTTCTCCACCAGGTAGCGGAGCAGCTCGAACTCCCGTCGCGTGAGGCGCACGCTCGCGCCGTCCACGGCAATCGACACGGCCTCGAAGTCGGCCGTGAGGTGCTTGCCCCGGTACACCGGCGGCGGTGTGTCGGCCTCGTCGGGCCGGCCCCGGCGGAGCACGGCCCGCACGCGGGCGGCCAGCTCGCGCGGGCTGAAGGGCTTGGTCACGTAATCGTCGGCGCCGGCATCGAGTCCGACCACGCGGTCGCCCTCGCTGGTGCGCGCGGTGAGCATGATGACGGGCGTGCGGGCGGTGGCCGGGCGCCCGCGCAGCAGGCGGCACACTTCGAGGCCGCCGAGCACGGGCAGGTTCAGGTCGAGGATGATGAGGTCGGGCGGGAGTTCGGTGGCGGCCTTGAGCGCCTGGTCGCCGCTGGCGGCAATCTCCACCACGGCTTCGCCGCTGCGTTCCAGCGTGTGCTTCACCAGGTCGGCGATGTCGCGCTCGTCCTCCACCACCAGCACGCGCGTCTTCTCGGAGGTCCGCACCGCGGTGGGGCGCAGTCGTGTGGCGGCGTGAGCGTGCAGGGACATCGACTCCCACGGTAGCCGCGGGAGATTTCGCACCCGTGACGGGGGGGTTAATTCTGGGTTACGTCACTACCAGTGTCCGAGCACTTTCCACCACGCAAACCCCGCGACGACCCAGATCAAGATGTTCGCCATCGAGGTGTAGAAGCCCACCGTCCACCAGTCGGCCCGGGAGACGTAGCCCGTCCCGAAGAGGATGGGCCCTGACGTGGTCCCGTAGTGGGTGAGGCCGGCGGTGAGGTTGGCGAGGCAGAGCAGGCTGTACACCGCCAGCGGGGCCGGCACGCCGATGCCCACCAGCACCATGACGAACGGCGGGAACATTGCCAGCAAGTGGGCCGTGATGCTGGCGAAGAAGTAGTGGGCGTAGAAGTAGATGACCAGGATGGCCACGAGCACCACGCCCCACGGGATGTGGCCGAAGGCCCCGGCCACCGTCTCGGCCAGCGCGCGCGTGGAGCCGGTGGCGTTGAGCATCTCGCCCATCCGCAGCATGCCGCCGTACCAGACGAACACGTCCCACGCCGACCGCTCGCTTGTGGCCGTCATCCACGTGAGGGTGCCCGTCATGAGCAGCACCGACAGTCCGGCGAGGGCGACGAAGGTCACGTCGAGGCGGTGCCACGCGGTGGTGATCCACATCAGGCCGACGCCGGCGAAGACGAGCAGCACGATCCACTGGTCGCGCGTGAGCGGCCCCATGGCGGTGAGCTCGCGCCGGGCGAAGAGCGGCGCCTCTGGCGTGCGCGTGATGGTGGGCCGCAGGCACCGATACGCCACCCACGGCACGACGGCGCACGACAGCAGGCCCGGCACCACGGCCGCCGCGAACCAGCTGACCCACGTCACCTCCACGTTCACCAGCGTGAGCGCGAGGTTGGCGCCCAGCACGTTGCTGGCCTGGCCGGTGAGGAACATGGCGCACGCCACGGCCGAGCCCTGGTACATGCCGGCGATAAGGAAGCCGCCGAGGCGGTTGGCGGTGGGGCCCGGCCGCGAGTCGAAGAGCTCGGCGATGCTGCGGGCCACCGGCAGGATCATGCCGGCGCTGCGCGCGGTGATGGAGGGCACGCCCGACGCCAGCGTGACGTCGGTCATCTGCAGCGCGTAGGCGATGCCGAGCGACGTCTTGCCGAAGGCGCGGATGAAGAGCAGCGCGATGCGCTTCGCCAGCCCGCAGTCGAGCATCGCGCGCGCGATCAGCATGGCGGCCACCACCAGCCACACCGACGGCTCGGCGAACCCGCCCAGCGCCTCGCGCATGGGTGTGCCGTTGGCCACCATCGCCGTCAGGCCCATCAGCACCAGCGCCGCCGCGGGCACCGGCTCCATCACCATCCCGGCGATCACGCAGATGAAGATGGCCGTCTGCCGCCACCCCTGGGGGGTGACCGACGCCGGCGACGGCAGCACGTGGACGATGACGAGGTAGAGGGCGGCGAGGAGGACGAGTCCGCGGGCGCGCGACATGCGGCCCGCATCTTACCAGTGGGGGCAACCCTTGAGGGTTGCCCGTTTCCGAGCGGCCGCTAATGCCGGTGGGTCTCGGGCAGCCCCAGCACGGCGGCGGTCTGGCCCTCGAAGTCGAACTCGATCAGCACCGCCGCCTCGTCGCCGATCACCCAGCCGTCGTGCCCGGGGTCGATGGCCACCACCTGCGGGGCGGTGAACTCGGCCGTGCACCCGTCGGCATATCGCACGCCGATGCGGCCGCGGGCCAGGAAGCCCACGTGGGCGTGCATGCAGAGCTCGGTGCCCACCTCGGGCTTCATGTGCGTGGACCAGCGGAACCCCGCCTCGTACACCACGCGCTTCACGCGGCTCTTGCCGGCGCGGACGATGTCGAGGGCGACGCCGTTCAGGTCGCGATGGTCGGCGCCGGGCATGGGGGCAACCAGGGAATCGTGTGCGCTCATGCGCGACATAGTATCGTTAATCGAGGGCGCCCTGACCGAGAGCCTTTCCAAGCACCTGTCATTTCTCGACCGCTACTTGACGGTCTGGATCTTTGCCGCCATGGGCGTCGGCGTGGCCGCCGGCTACCTGTTCCAGGCCGGCGTTGCGCGGTTCAACGAAGCCCTGACCGTCGGCGAGAACACCAACCTGCTCATCGCCGTCGGGCTGATCCTGATGATGTACCCGCCCCTGGCGAAGGTGAAGTACGAGCTGATGCCCGCGGTCTTCGCCGACGGCAAGATCCTGGGGCTGTCCCTGGTGCAGAACTGGATCGTCGGCCCGGTCCTGATGTGGGTCCTGGCGGTCGGGTTCTTCGGATTCCTTGCCCCGGTGTTCTTCGGGCCGGATCCCCGCTGGGGGTCGTACATGGTCGGCCTGATCCTGGTTGGCATTGCTCGTTGCATTGCCATGGTGCTGGTGTGGAACCAGCTCGCCCGGGGCAGCAGCGAGTACGCCGCCGGGTTGGTGGCGGTGAACAGCATCTTCCAGATCGTCACGTTCGGCCTGTACGCGTGGCTGTTCGTCACGGTGCTGCCGCCGCTGGTTGGGCTGCAGGGCGTGACCGTCGAGGTGAGCATCCGCGAGATCTTCATCAGCGTGATGATCTACCTTGGGATTCCGTTCGCGGCGGGCATCCTCAGCCGGCTGACGCTCCTCCCGCTGAAGGGGCATGACTGGTACGACCGTGTCTTCGTGTCCCGGATCTCCCCGATCACGCTGGTGGCGCTCCTGTTCACCATCGTGGTGATGTTCTCGACCCAGGGCCAGCGGATCGTGTCGCAGCCGCTCGACGTGCTGTGGATTGCGATTCCGCTCAGCGCGTATTTCGCCGCGATGTTCCTGATCAGCTTCCTGATGGCCTGGAAGATCGGCGCGGACTACCCGCGGGCCGCCACCGTGGCGTTTACCGCCTCGGGCAACAACTTCGAGCTGGCCATCGCGGTGGCCATCGGGGTGTTCGGGATCGCGTCACCCATCGCGTTTGCCACCGTCGTGGGGCCGCTGGTGGAGGTGCCGGTCCTCATCAGCCTGGTGCACGTCAGCCTCTATTTCGAGCGCCGGTTCTACGGCGGGGCCGCCGCCTTCACCTCCTCGGTCCGCCCGTCCCGGATGTGATACAGGCGCTTGAAGGTGGGAATGATCTTCTCATCGTGGGTGACGACGATGATGGCGGTCTGGTACTGCTCCGCCAGGTCGTGCAGGATCCGCATCACCGTGAGCCCCCGCTCGCTGTCGAGCGGCGCCGTGGGCTCATCGGCCAGGATCACCGGCGGGCGGTTGGCCAGCGCGCGCGCGATGGACACGCGCTGCTGCTCGCCGCCCGAGAGCTCGGCGGGAAGCGCCCGGGCCCGATGGGCCACGTCGAGCGCCTCGAGCAGCTCCCGCGCGCGGGAGCGGGCCTCGCCGTTGGGATGGCCCGCCAGCATCGGCAGCAGCGCCACGTTGTCGGTGGCGTCGAGGAACGGGATCAGGTACGGCGCCTGGAAGATAAAGCCGATGCGGTCGCGGCGCAGCACGCGCAGGTCCGAAATCTTCCAGCCGTTGTCGTAGATCACCGTGCCGCCCAGCGTCATCCGGCCGCGCGTGGGTTCGATGACCGCGCCGAGGCACTTGAGCAGCGTGGTCTTGCCGGAGCCGCTGGGGCCGATGAGGCCCACCACCTCGCCCGGCGCCACGGACATGTTCACGTCCTTGAGCGCGTCGACGGCGGTGTCGCCCTCGCCGTAGCGCTTGCTCAGGCCCTCGATCTGGATGCCGACGCCGTCCGCCATGTCAGCCGCCAATCGCCGCGGCCGGGTCGACCTTGAGCGCCGCGCGGATGGCCAGGGTGCTGGCCAGCACGCACACGACCATCACGAGGACGAACCCGAGCACGGCGTCCCCCGGCTCGAGCAGCACGTAGCGCGGAAACGCCGGTCCCCACAGCGTGGCGGAAATCTTGCCCACCGCGAAGCCGATCACGCCAAGGCCCAACGCCTGCTGCAGAATCATGCTCGCGATCGTGCGGTCGTGGGTGCCGATCAGCTTCAGCACGGCGATCTCGCGGATCTTGCCGAGGGTCATCGTGTAGATGATGAACGCCACGATGGCCGCGCTGACGATCGTGAGAATCACGAGGAACATGCCGATCTGCTTCGAGGCGTTGGCGATCAGCTTGGCCACGAGAATCTCTTCCATCTGCTCTCGGGTGAAGGCCTGCAGGTGCTTCCACCGGCGAATCTCCCCGGCCACCACCTCGGGCGATCGGCCCTCGGCCACGCGCACCAGCACGGCATTCACGTTGTGATTGCTCGACTGTGACGCGGCGATCGCGTCAAGCAGCCCCGGCACGCCGGGCCGGTTGAGGCTCGGATCGGCCTCGGTCCGCGCGCGTTCGCCGACGATGGCGTCGTTGTCCTTGAGGAATTGGGCTTCCTGCGCGTCCTTCAGCGGGATGAACACCATGGGATCGCCACCCGACGACACCATGCGCCGGGTGAGGCCCACCACGGTGTAGTCGTGCCGGCGGATGCGGATGCGATCGCCCAGGGTGAAGCCGGCGGTGATGTCGGCGACCGCCTCGTAGTGGCTCCGGGTGACGCGTCGCCCCGCGATCAGGTACCCGGGTTCGCCCGGATCGCCAGGCACGAAGCCGACGACCATGGCCCGCACGTCGGCGCGGTTCCGGCGCACCTGCATGGTGAGGTAGGTGACGTTGGCGGCCTGCGCCACGCCGGGCATGCCGAGAATGGACCTGTACACATCATCGTGGATGCTGGACGATTCGGCATAGGGCCCGAGCGTGTCCTTCTGCACCACCCAGAGGTCCGCGCCGCTGTTGTTGAGCAGCACCTTCGCGTCGTCCACCATCCCGCGGTACACGCCCGCCATGGTGAACGTCACGCCGATCAGCAGCCCCAGGCCGAGCCCGGTGAGGACGAACCGGCTTGACGAATGGAGGATGTCCCGGCCGGCGAGGCTGATCATGGGGTGTCGCCCACCAGGGAGGGGACCACCGCGACGCGACTGTCATCGGCGAGCTCGCGGGCGCTGTAGACGACCACGACGTCGCCGGCCTGCAGGCCCTCGAGAATCTGCACCCGGCCATCGAGGCCCTCCGCGCCGACGCGCACCGGCGCGAAGCGCAGGGTGCCGTCCACTTGGCGCCAGACGCCCGGTTGGGCGCCCCGGTAGCGGATGCTCGCGTTGGGCACCAGCAGCGCATTCGGCACCGGGGGCAGGTGCAGCGTCACTTCCACCATCTCCCCGGTGGACACGCCGCGGGGCATCGGGTCGAAGGCCACCTTGGCCAGCCGCTCCTCGGTTACGCTGTCGCTGACTGGCTCGACGCGCACCACGCGGCCCTTCAGCGGCTGGAGCGGGTCCGCGCGGCGGGTGATGTCGGCGGCGAGGCCCACGGTCAGGCCAGCGGACCGCCCCTGGTCCAACCGGAGACTGATCCACCGGCTGGCCGGGTCCTCGAGGCTCAGCACCGGCTGCCCTGCAATGACCGTGGAGCCCGGCTCGGCATCGCGCGCGGTGACCACGCCCGCGACCGGCGCCTCCAGCACGATGTTGGCGCGCTGCTGCCGCGCGCTCCCGCGCTCGGCGTCGAGCCGCGGCAGGTCTCGCCTCGCACCGGCCAGGGCGGCTTCAGCCGAGGCCACCTGCGCGTCGGCCGCGCTCTTGGCCTGCCGCGCGCTGTCGAGCGCGCTCTGGCTGATCACGCCGGCGGCGCCGAGGTCGTTGGCGCGTCGGGCCTCCACGGTGGCGAGCCCCTGCCGGCTCTGGGCATCGCGCAACTGCGCCTCGGCGGTGGCAACGGCGCTCTGGCCCCTGGCCAGGGCCGCGGCCGAGGCCGCCACCCGCGAGTCCAGGTCCACCGGCTCCATCTCGGCCAGCACCTGGCCGGCGCTCACGGTGTCGCCGACGTCGACGAGGACGCGCTTGACGCGGCCGGCGGCTGTCGGTCCGATGAGATACGACCGTTGGGCCTCGACCGTCCCGATGCCGAACAGGGCGGGCGACACTTCGCCCGTGGTGGCCTCGGTCACGGTCACCCGGATCGGCGCAAGCGGCCCGCTCTGCGTGGCCACCCACGCGAGGGCGGCCAGCAGCGCCAGGCCGAAGGCGCCGAACCACACTTGCCGCTTTGTCGTTGGGGAGAGTGCCATGGTGTCTGTCCTTCAGAGATGCACTAATCGGGAATTGGTGACACGCGCCAGCCGTTTTTCTCAATCAGGCGGTCAACCCGGCGCGCGATGTCGTCCCGGATGGCGCGGACGCGGTCGGGCGGTTGCCCGTGCGGATCGGCCAGGACCCAGTCGTCGCGCACGGCGCCCGGCACGACGGGGCAACGGTCGCCGCAGCCCATGGTGATCAGCCACCGGGCCTGCCGCGCCAGTTCGTCGGTGAGCTTTTGAGGGACGGCCGCGGACAGATCCACGCCGAGCTCCTGCATCACCGTCACCACTTCTGGATGGACGTGCTGGGCGGGGGCGGTGCCCGCGGAGATCGCACGCGCCTTCGATGGGTCGGCCGCGGCGTTGAAGAGGGCGGCGGCCATCTGCGAGCGCCCGGCGTTCTGGACGCAGGCGAAGAGGACGGTTGTCACGCCACCACCCGCTGCAAGCGCTTCGCATCCCGCACCACCGTGTCGGTGTGGGTGAGCGCGTGCAGCGCGGCGTGCAAGACCGAGCCGACCACGGGGTCGGCTTGGGGGGCCAGGCCGTAATGCATCCAGATGCCGTCACGCCGGGCCGCGACGAGGCCGGCCTTCCGCAGGTAGGCCAAGTGGCGCGACGCGGTGGGCTGCGGCACGTCGAGGCTGGCGTGGATGTGGCACACGCACACCTCGCCCTCGGCAACGAGCGCCAGGATCCGCAGGCGCGTTGGGTCCGACAGGGCGCTGTAGACCGTGGTCAGGGCGTCGAGGTGCTTGAGCGCCGGAGCCGGTTTAGGGGTGCAACAGGAGACTGGCATATTCGCCTTGACAAATATATCACAGGCTCATATATTCGCTAATGCGAATGTTAAGGAGCCCAGAAGGAGCAGCCATGAGCGTCGATGTGAAGTCGGTGGTGAAAGAGAAGTACGGCGAGGCCGCCAAGCGGGCGGCGGTGGGGAAGACCAGTTGCGGGTGCGGGTCGGGCGAAGGCGGGTGCGGCGACCCGATCACCTCGAACCTCTACGACGTGGAGCAGATCGGCCAGCTTCCGGTGGAAGCGGTGATCGCGTCACTCGGGTGCGGCAACCCCACGGTGCTGGCGGAACTGAAGGCCGGCGAGACCGTGCTCGACCTGGGGTCGGGCGGCGGCATCGCCGTGCTGCTGTCGGCGCGGCGCGTC
>CAYJPQ010000029.1:0-8349 GCA_964372085.1 uncultured Bifidobacteriaceae bacterium
GCAGGGGTGCAGGGTGCAGGGGTGCAGGGTGCAGGGGTGCAGGGTGCAGGGGTGCGCGCAGGTAGGGCGCCACCAGACCGGCCTGCCAGTCGTGGCCGTGGATGACGTGCGGTGGCTCGGGCTGCATGGCGGCCCAGTGGAGGGCGGCGGCGGCGAGGAATGCAAAGCGCACCGGGTTGTCGGGGTAGTCGGCGCCGCGCTCGCCGTAGAGACCGGCGCGGTCGTACAACGGCGGACAGTCGACCAGCACCGCGCGGGCGCCGGGCCCGAGGGGCACTTCGATGAGCCCTGCCTCGAAGGTCACGCCCGCCACGTCGGCGCGCATGCTGGTGGCGGCCGGCCCGGCCTCGACGCCCCGGTAGCGCGGCGTGACCACGGTGACGTCATGGCCCAGGCGCCCGAGCGCCCTGGGCAGCGCGCCCGCCACGTCACCCAGCCCCCCCGACTTCGAGAAGGGCTGCGCCTCGGAGGCAATCATCAGGATGCGCAGGACGGTTGCGGCCGCAGGACGCTTGGCCTTCGAGTTCTTCGTGTTCTTCGTGTTCTTCGTGGTTGCCTTTGGCACGCGCGCCACCGATCTAGCTTAGCGCAGAGCCTGTATCATGTCGCTCATGTCTGGCTCAACGGGATCCTCGCGCAGCCTGCCGCGCGACATCGCCGAATTGAGGGCGCTGGCCGAGCGCCAGCCCGAGCTGGCGCCGGCGGCCCGGCTGCAGATCGAACTGGTGGAATCGCAGCGCCGCGTGCAGGGCCGGCTCACCACGCCGTGGGTGGAGGCCGAGCCGGCCGACCTGGCCGCCCGGCTCACGGCCGGCCGGCCGCTGCTCGAGTTCTCGGAGATTGCGTTCGAATGGAGCGACGTGCGGCTGCTCATTCGCCAGACCACCGACGTGCTGCGGCGGTTTGACGCGATCGATGCCGATGCGGCGGACGCGCTTCAGGCAATGGGGCGCGATCCGAAGCTGCCCGACGTGATGCGCGACTGGTTTGCCGGCCACCAGCCGGCCCAGGCCATCGAGATGCGCGACGAGGTGCTGACCTGGGCGGCCAGGCCGTACCTGCAGCGCATGGCCGAGGTGCTGCAGCAGCGCGTGTCGTTCGATGGCTGGCGCCGCCCCACCTGCCCGGTGTGCTCCGCCCAGCCCGACTTCTCGGTGATCACCACGTCCGGCGACCGGCAACTGGTGTGCGGCCGCTGTCATGCCCGCTGGACCTTCGACCCGATTGCTTGCCCGTTCTGCGGCAACGACGACCGGGCCCGCATCACCTCGCTGGCCACGCCCGACGGCATGTACCGGGTGATGGCATGCCTGGCCTGCGGCGGCTACCTGAAGGCCCTCGACGCGCGGCACGCCAACCGCCCGCTGCTGCCGTACGCGGACCCGATTCTCACGCTGCCGCTCGACGCGGTGGTGATGCAGAAATACGGGATGGCTTAGGGCTTACGGCTGCTCGTCTGGCTGCGGCAGGGAGCCGTCGAGCAGGGTCTGCGGGCGGGAATTCATCCAGTTGAACAGGTGGCGGGTTTCCCAGAAGCGGCTGGCGTTCGACTTGGCGCCCAGCACCACCACGGCCACCTGCTGGCCCGTCTGCGGCAGCCGCAGGAGCGTGGCCAGGCAGTAGCCCGAGCGGGTGATGAAGCCGGTCTTGCCGCCCAGCACGTCGATGTCGCCGCTCTTCACGAGCTGGTTGGTGGCGTTGGCGTTGATGGTGCGCTTGCCGACGTGCGTGCTGTACGACGCCTTGCGCATGATGCTGCCAATGCGCTCGTCGGCCGAGGCATACGCGATGAGCCGCGCCAGATCGTAGGCCGACGACACGTTGTCGGCCAGCAGGCCCGACGGGTCGGCATAGCGCATGCTGGTGAGCCCGAGCTGGCTGGCCGTCTCGTTCATCCGATCGATGAAACCGGCGGAGCCATAGGGCGAGATGCGCGCCAACGCGCGTGCGGCCGCGTTGTCGGACCCCACGAGCAGCAGGTTGAGCAGATCCTCCGCCGGCAGCTTGTAGCCGGCGCGCAGGTAGGTGGTGGAGGCGCGCGCCACGTCGGCGCGCTGCACGGTGACGGTCTGGTGGAGGTCGGCGCCGCTGTCGAGGAACACCAGCGCGGTCATCACCTTGGTGATGCTCGCCATCGAGCGCTGCGTCTGCGCGTTGTCTTCCCAGAGCACTTCGTTGGTCTGGGGGTTGTAGATGATGGCCGCTTCGGCGCGCACGTCGGGCACTTCGCGCCCGAACTCGTCCACGCGGAAGCGCGGCGTCTGCGCCTCGCGCAGCTCGCGCGCCCGGGCCGCGGCCCGGGCCCTGGCCAGGCGCGCACGGCGCTGCTTCGCCGTCTCAGCAGAATAGGCCTTCCTCTTGGTGGTGGCGCGGGCCGGCGTGGCCTTGCTGGCCGGCTTGGTGGCCTTCGCCGCCGGCGCCTTGGCTGCGGCCCTCTGGGCCGCCTCGACTGTCAGGGTCGAGGGCGCCCCGGCAGCAATCACCAGGCAGACGACGAGGGTAGGAACGCGCAGCCGCATGCGTAAGTTGTCGGCATTCTAGCAAACTATCTTTAGGAATCAAGGGGGTTTAGGGGTCTTGAAGTAGACTTTTCCCATGGAAGGCCGCGACCGGGACGAATACCTCGCCCTCAGGCAGACCATCGCAACCCGGGGTGCCGTGCGCCCAGCCCTCGCCCTGGCGGGGGTGGCCGCCTGGGCCGGAGTGCTGGTGGCCGTGTTGGCCTGGCTCCCCTACCCGTTGGCGTCGGCTATCCCCCTGGTGCTACTGGTAGCGGCTTTCGAGGCCATCCGCCCCCTGCATTTCGGGGCCGAACGCCTCGGCCGCTACCTGCAGGTCTTCCACGAGGAGGGCACCGGGGCCCTGCCTCCCCTTGCGGATCCACCGGCGTGGGAACGGGTGGCCATGGTTTTTGGCAAGGGCATCCCGGGCGCGGCAGGCCACCCCTTGTTCGCCCCGGTCTTCGGCCTGGCTGCCGTCGTTAACTACCTGGCCGTGCTGCTGCCGGGTCCCGTGCTCGTGGAGGTGGCGGCCATGACCGTGCCCCACCTGGCCTTCCTCGCCTGGCTGGTGGTCACCGACCGCGCGATGCGCACCCAACGCGCCAAGGAGCTGGCGCGCTTCCGCGAGATCCGCGACTCTGGGCTCTAGGCTCTGGGCGCTGGGCAAAGCCCAAAGCCCGAAGCCCGTTACGGCCTCGCCAGCGCAATCGCCAGCAGCAGCGCCCGCTCGGATCCCTTCCACGAGTCGGTGGAATCAAACGACTCGTCCAGGGCGTGCGCGCCAGACCCGCGGCCGCCGCCGTCAATCGTGATGGCGGGAATGCCCAGGCTCATGGGAATGTTCGAGTCGGTGGAGCCCTCGTCCAGCGACACGGCGAGCCCCAGGGCGCGCGTCACCGACACGGCGGCGCGCACGATGGGCGAGTCGGCGGAAGTCTGCCCCGCCGGCCGGTCGCCAACCAGTTCCTTGCCCACCGAGAGCACGTTCTTCTGCCACCGCGCGTCCTCGTCGCGCACGGCCTCGTCCACGGCGCGCTTGAACTTGGCGTCCAGGGCCTGCAGGGCCGACGGGCTCGCCGAGCGCATGTCGACTTCCATCCAGGCCTCGAACGGGATGGAATTCACCGACGTCCCGCCGCCGATGCGACCCACGTTAAAGGTGGTCTTGGGGTCGGAGGGCACCTCGAAGTCGGAGATCGTCTCCACGGCGCGGCCCAGGGCGTGCATCGGGTTCGACAAGCCGAACGCGCCGTAGCTGTGGCCGCCCGGCCCCTTGAAGGTGACGCGGTAGCGCAAGCTTCCCACCGCGATGTGGGTGATGCCGAGCCCGGTGCCGTCGATCGACACGAAGCGGTCGATCTGCCCCTTCAGCGTGTCGTTGAACAGTTGCTTCACGCCGCGCAGGTCGCCCAGGCCTTCCTCGCCCACCGTGCCCACGAAGGTGATGGGGCCGGCGGTCTGGACGTTGGCCTTGTTCATCGCGCGAATCACGGCCAGCACCACCGCCAGGCCGCGGCAGTCGTCGCCGATGCCCGGCCCGCGCAGCACGGCGCCCTCGCGCTTCACCTTGACGTCGGTGCCCTCGGGGAACACCGTGTCGAGGTGCGCCGAGAACACCAGGTGCGGGCGCGGCTGGCTGCCGGGGCGCTCCCCGAGCACGTTGCCCGCCTTGTCGATGCGAACGTTGCTCAGGCCCGCCTCGCGGAACAACCGCGCGTACGCCTCGGCGCGCTTCGATTCCTTGAACGGCGGCGCCTCGATCTCGCAGAGCCGGATCTGCGTGTCGATGGTGTCGGGCTCGGCGGCGCGCACCTCGTCGATCGCGGCCTTCACCGCGGGGTCGCGCAGCAAGCGGTCGCCGATCGCAGCGGCATCCTGCTGCGCGGCGGCCCCGCTGGCCCGGCCCAGCGCCGCCAGCAGAACAAAGCCGACGAATACGGTGCGCATGCTCGCGGTCATGGCTGGCCAGTATAGCGACCTTGGTGCGCTCCGGATCCACCGAAGTCCAATCCGAACGCCTGCGGCTCTCATGGCGGTGACACTTGAAGACAAAGCCTGTATGATAGCGCCCGCCGAGGAACACTTGCTCGTGTAACAGGCTTGAGGAGGACACATGAGGTTGAGGACTGTCTTTTCGTGGTGCCTGATGCTGGCCGCCCTGTTGGCCGCCAGCGCACCGGCTGCGGCGCAAGACTTCCGCGGCCGCATCAACGGCACGGTCACCGACAACACCGGCGCGGTGCTGCCGGGGGTGACGGTCACGGCCACCAGCCCGGCGCTCATCCAGGCCCAGGTGCAGGTGACCGGCTCCGACGGCACGTACCGCTTCCTGGCCCTGCCCCCCGGCACCTACGATGTCGAGTTCGAGCTGGCCGGGTTCCAGAACACCAAGCGCGAGGGCGTGCGGGTCGTCATCAACCAGACGCTCACGGTGGACCAGCAGTTGAACGTCGCCACGCTGCAGGAGACCGTCACCGTCACCGGCGCCTCCCCCATCGTCGACACGTCGACCACGACGATGGGCACCAACTTCACGAAGGAGTTGCTGACCGAGATCCCGAACGCGCGGGACATCTGGGCGGCCATGGCGCAGGCGCCAGGCATCCAGATGGTCAACTACGATGTGGGCGGGTCGAACACCGGCACCCAGGCGGGCTTCCGCACCTACGGGTTCGATACGCAGAACCAGACCAAGATGGAAGGCATCGACACCACCGAGGGCACGGATGCCAATGCCGGGTACTTCGACTTCGGCAGCTTCGAGGAATTCCAGGTGGGCGGCGCGGGCGCCGACGCGTCGGCGTTTGCCGGAGGCGCCGTGCTCAGCATCAGCGTCAAGTCGGGCGGCGACCGCTTCTCGGGCAACTGGTACAGCGACTTCCTGAACGAAGACATGGTGGCCGAGACCAACGTGCCCGACTACCTGCGCACCGCCAACACGCCCAACGAGGATGGGTACTTCACGCGCAGCCCCCTCCGGCGCGGCAACCCCACCAAGAAGCAGTACGACGTCAACTTCAACGTCGGCGGCCCGATCGTCAAGCAGAAGGCCTGGTTCTTCACAAGCTGGCGGCTGAACGACAAGTACACCTACATCCTCGGCATGGGCGACACGACCGAGCGGTCGAAGCTCTCGAACAAGTACACGTTCAAGGGCACGTTCCAGCTCGGCAAGAACAACCAGATCATCGGCTTCCTGAACAAGCGCGAGAAGCTGCAGGACAAGCGCAACATCAGCCTAACGACGCCGCTGTCGGCCGCCTACTACCAGGAGTCGCGCAACTACCCGTGGAAGGTGGAGGGCACGCGGGTGATGGGGAGCCGCGCCTTTCTCGACGTGATGTATGCCAACTGGTACAACTTCTTCCCGCTGCGGCCCGTGCGCGACTACGGTCTCTACGATGGCCCGTGGGCGCCTGGGCGTCTGGATACGGCGACGGGCAACCTGATGGACGGCGGCGGCAACAACCTCTACCAGGACCAGAAACGCTACAAGCCGCAGGTCTACGCGACGCTCTCGTACTACCAGGACGGCTGGAAGGGCAGCCACGACTTCAAGATCGGCTACGACTGGAAGCGCGACCGCCGCATTCTCTTCCGCGACCAGCCCTTCGACATCTTCTATCGCGACACGAGGGGCGTGACGGCGCAGGTGGACCTGTACAACTCGTCGGTCTCCGGACAAAACGACGTCGTCTATCAGGCCGCGTGGCTGAACGACACGTGGAAGGCGAGCGACCGATTGACGGTGAACCTGGGGCTGCGCTTCGAGGAGTACACCGACGGGTGGGGCGATCAGGAGTTTGCGCCCAACGGGCACCCCGCCCTGTCGGGGTGGACCGACCCTGCCTACCAGGCCTTCGTCGCGTCTCGGACGGTCGAGGCCCGCACGGTGGCACGCACGCGGACCGTGTCGCCGCGCCTGGGCTTCGCCTACGACCTGACCGGCGACAACCGGACGGTGCTCAAGGGCTACGTCGGCCAGTCGCGGTGGAACTCGGCCGACACCCTCGCCAACCAGGAGAACCCGGTGGGCCTCGCGCAGCTCCGCTACGCCTTCCTGCCGTGCACGGCCACGCGAACGACGCAGTGCGACTTGAACGGCAACCAGTTGGTGGATAGCTGGCAGGAGCTCGGCGCGTTCAACTCCACGCTGGGCGGCGCCGGCTTCGTGCGGATCGACCGCGGCCTCACGCGCCCCACCAGCAACGAGATCTCGCTGAACCTCGAGCGCGAGATCAGCGCCTCGTTCTCGGGCCGCGCGTCGTATGTCTACAAGAACATGCGGAACGTCTGGGGCGAGATCGACGCCGTCCGGACGCCGGCCTACACGGTGCCGTTCACCATCACCGATCCCGGGCTCGACAACAGCCTGACCACGACCGCCGACAACACGACGTTCCAGACGTTCGACCGGCCGGCCGGCATCCTCTCGGACCGCGTCTATACCAATCCCGAGGGCAACGATGCCGACTTCCACAACGTCGAGATCGGCGTGAACCGCCGCTTCACGGGCAAGTGGATGGTCCTGAGTTCGTTCGGCTACACGTGGTCGACCATGCTGCACGACACGACGGGATACGGACGCTTCTTCTCGTATCGCCCGGCGCGGCGCCTGTTCGGCGACGAGAACGGGCACGAAACGTCGACGCTGTGGAACTACAAGGTCATCGGCCGCTACACGATGCCGTGGGACATCGGCGTGTCGGGGTCGTGGAAGGTGCAAAGCGGTCAGCAGTACGGCCGCACCATCAGCGTGGCCTTCCCGGGCGACGGCACGCAGACGGTCCGCGTGGAGCCCATCACGGCCCACCGGTACCCAACCGTGGCGATCATGGACGTGCGCGGCGACAAGTCGTTCAGCCTTGGCAAGGCGGGGCGCCTGACCCTGCAGCTCGACGTGTTCAACCTCACCAACTCCGGCGTGCCGACCTCGGTGAGGACGACGTCGGTGAACTTCAACGAGGTGACGGCCCTTCTCGCGCCGCGGATCATCCGCATCGGGTTCCGGTTCGACTACTAGGACCGGGCCTCCGGCCCTGCGGGAGTCGCCACCTCGGTGGCTCCCGGAACTGTCGTGGGACTCGCTTCGCTCGCAAGAGCGGGGCGAGTCCAGTCCCTCTCTGCTACTCTTCCCGAATGCATCGCGGCAGGCTGCTGGCCCTCTTTGCCGTATCGGGCGCGGCGGCCCTCATCTACGAAGTGGTCTGGACCCGGCTGCTCACGCTGCAGATGGGCCATGGCCTGGCGGCGGCGAGCACGGTGCTGGGAGCGTTCATGGGCGGCCTGGCCGTGGGCGCTGGGGTGGCCGGGCGGGTGGGCGGGCGGCTGAGTCCCCGGCGCGCGCTCGGCGTCTACGCGGCGCTCGAGTTGTCGATCGGGACGCTGGCGCTCGTGCTGCCGCTCGCGCTTGCCGCCATCCGTCCGCTGCTGGCTGCGGCGTACGCCGAGGGACACGGCGGCGTGACGTTTGCGCTACTGCGCCTGGGATCGAGCGTGCTGTTGGTGGCGGTGCCTGCCGCCGCCATGGGCGCCACCTTCCCCATCGCCTCGCGGTGGATGGTGCGGCACGCCTCGCAGGCCGCCCGAGATGCCGGGGGTCTGTATGCCGCCAACACGCTCGGCGCGGCCGCGGGCGCCGTGCTCGCCGGGTTCGTGCTCGTCCCATCGCTGGGCCTGTGGGGCGCCACGTGGGTGGGCGTGGCCTTCAACGTGACGGCGGCTGCCGGCGCGTGGCTGATTGCGCGCGGGGCGGTGCAAGCCTCCACGGAGGGGCGGGACTGTAATAACCCCCCAACGCGCAAAGAGGGGGGGGGCGGGAGAGACCCCCCCCCCCCCCCGGGGGGGG
>CAYJPQ010000029.1:8359-17819 GCA_964372085.1 uncultured Bifidobacteriaceae bacterium
GGGCTGAAGCCCCGGCCCTCCGTAAGCAGCAAGCCCCGGCCCTCCATCAGCAGCAAGCCCCGGCCCTCCGAAAGAAACACGCCCGCAAGGCCGGGGCTGAAGCCCCGGCCCTCCAGGCCCTCCGCACGCCGCATCCATGGCTCGCGGCGGCGGCCCTTGGGGCCTCGGGCTTTGCGTCGCTCGCGCTGCAGGTCGTGTGGGCACGGCTGCTCGCCATGGTGCTCGGGCCCACGACATATGCCTTCAGTCTGATTGTGGCGATCTTCATCCTGGGCTTGGCCGCGGGCGCGGCCCTTGGCGCGTGGCGGGCCGCCCGCACCCGGCAGGCCGCCACGGGCCTGGCCGTGTGCCTGCTGGCCAGCGCCGGCCTGTCGCTGGGCGCGGCCACGGGGGTGGATTGGGCCCTCATGTCGATGGCGGAGTTCACCTCGCGGCCCAACCTGCTCTTCGCCGACGTGCTGCTGCGCCAGGCGCTCCTCGTCGCGGCCCTGCTGTTGCCGATGACACTGGCGTTTGGCGCGGCGTTCCCGTTTGCCGTGGCCGTGGGATCGGGGCGCGACGACCAGGTCACCGAGACCCTGGGCCTCATCTACGCGGTCAACACCCTGGGCGCCATCGCCGGCGCCCTGGCGTCGGGCTTCGTGCTCGTGCCGCGGCTCGGGCTGCACGACACGATTCGCCTGGTTTCGGCGGCGACCGCCCTCACGGCGGTGGCCGTGCTGGCGTTCAGCGGCGGGCGCGGCCGCCGCATAGCCCTGGCGGCCGCGGCCCTCGTGCTGGCCGCGGCCGTGGCCCTGCCGCAGTGGGACCGCCTGCTGCTCTCGAGCGGCGCGTACAAGTACGCGGCGACGTTCACCGGTCCGAGCCTCGACACCGCACTGCGCGCGGGCGAGCTGCTCTCCTATCGCGAAGGGGCCACCGGCACGGTAATGGTCCGGCGGCTGGCAGGCACCTTGTCGCTCGCCATCGACGGCAAGGTGGACGCGTCGAACGCGGGCGACATGTTGACGCAGCGCCTGCTGGCACACCTGCCCCTGCTGCTGCATCCCGATCCCAGGCGCGCCGCCATCCTCGGGCTAGGCTCGGGCGTCACGCTGGGGTCGGCCCTCACCCACCCGCTGGACGAGGTGGTGGCGATCGAGATCTCTCCCGAGGTGGTGGACGCATCGCGTTTCTTCGAGGCCGAGAACCACGGGGCCTTGCACAACCCGAAAACCCGCCTGGTGGTGGGCGACGGGCGCACGCACCTGTTGATGGGACGCCAGCGCTACGACGTCATCATCTCGGAACCCTCGAACCCCTGGATGGCGGGCATCGCCTCGCTCTTCACCCGGGAGTTCTTCGAGGCAGCCCGCGACCGGCTGACGCCGGACGGCGTGCTCTGCCAGTGGGCACACACCTACGACATCAGCAGCGAGGATCTGCGGTCGATCGTCGCCACCTTCCTCTCGGTCTTTCCTCACGGCACCATGTGGATGGTGGGCGACGCCGACGTGCTGCTCATCGGTTCGGCCGAGCCTCTCGACGCTCGCATGGCCGGCCTGGCCGCGGCCTGGCAGCGGCCGGGCGTGGCGGCCGACCTCTCCACCGTCGGCGCACGCAGTCCCTTCGCGCTGCTGTCGCTGTTTGTGGCCCAGGGGCCCGCGCTGGCGCGGTGGGTGGGCGATGCGCGGCTCCAGACCGACAACCACGCGCGCCTGGAGTTCTCGGGCCCGCGCGCCATCGTGGGACGATCGCGCGACGATAACGCAGCGGCCCTGCGCGACCTGGCCCGGCAGGCGCCTCCCCCGGCAGCGGTGGCCGCCGCCCGCGCCGGCGCCACCGGCGCCGACTGGCGCGACCGCGGCCTGATGCTGCTCAAGGCCGACGGCCCCAGGCCGGCGTACGCCGACTTCGTCCGGGCGATCGAGGCCGACCCAGACGATGGGGCGGCGCTCGACGGCCTCGTCCGGGCCGCGGAACCGAGCGAACAGGTGACCGGGGCCCGGGCGCTGCTCACACGGATCGCATCCCAGCCCGCCCGGCATCCGGCCAAGCTGGCCTTGTCGCGTCTGCTCGCCTCGCAGGGCGCCTTCGAGGAGGCCATGCGCATCCCCATGGGCCTGTTGCGGGATGACGCGGGGGACTTGCCCGCCCTCGATCAACTGGCGTCGGTCCTGGCCGATGTCGGCGATGCCGATCGCCTGGCCCCCGTCGTCGCCCAGTTGTTGCTCAGGGATCCCGCCAGCGCGGGGGCGCATTACTACTCGGCGACGCTGTCTTTCCTGCGGGAGCGCCCGGACCAGGCCCTGCACGCGGCCCGGCGGGCCGTGGGCCTGGATGCCGGTCACGCCAAGGCCCACAACCTGATCGGCGCCAGCCTGGCCACCATGGGGCGGCGCGACGAGGCCCGGCAGGCCTTTCTCACCTCGCTCAGTGTCGATCCGCGCGATCCGGCCACCTACACCAACCTCGCCACGCTCGAGCTGCAGGCCGGCCACGTCGACCTCGCGCGCCGCTACCTCGCAGAGGCACTCACCCTCGACCCCACTTCCGAGTCCGCACGACAAGGTCTCGCCTCGCTCGGCCATCCAATTCACTGAAGTTCGATCCAAGCCGATTGCTCTTGTAGTGGCGGTCAAGTGACGGCGGAGGTCGCTGGCTCCGCGTGCGGATATGAACCGCACGCACACCAGCGTGTAAGAAGTGCCACGTTCCTGCACGGGACGAGTCGCGGAAATCGCAGCAATTGCCGAAGGAGACGCCTAGGGCAACTCCGGCATGACGCTTGCAAGCAGTAAATGAAAGGAAGGTTTCACATGAGCGTGGTTCGCATCATCGGGTTCTCCACGCTGTCGTGTGGGTGTGTCGTCGGGCGGTATCGCGACATTGCCAGCACGCGCGAGGTGATCTACGTCGAAGAGAAGGGTGTGTCCTGCGAAAGCCACGCGCATCGCCGGAACCACACGGTGTCGGCTGATCGCGAGCGGTTTGCGGCCGTGAGCAGCCTGAACGCCCTCAGCGCCCGGTCCGCATAGGGCCGGCACAGGTCAGGTCCGCCTGAAGGCGGACGCCCCCGGTGTGTCCAGGCCCAGGAAGCGATCGACCGCTGGCCGCCATCAAGAAGCATTCACAATAGTTTTGCTTGAATCCATCTCTTCTGGGAATGTAGAGTTGCGTGCATTCCTGGAGTGTGTTGTGGACCTTCGACAACTGGAAATCATCAGGGCCATCGCGGAAACGGGGTCGTTCACGGCCGCCGGCCACAAGCTGCGCGTGTCGCAGTCGGCCATCAGCCGCCAGATCCTGCTCCTCGAAGGCGAGCTGAAGGAGCCAGTGTTCCTGCGCGTGGGCCGGCGCATCCGCATCACGCCGGCCGGCGAGTCGCTGCTGCAGCTGGGCCACCGCGTCTTCCAGGACCTGCAGGACACCATCGCCGGCATCACCGACAGCCAGGAAACGCTGCGCGGCACCCTTCGCCTGCTGGGCGGCATGACGGTGTGCCTCTACGTGTTTCCGCCCCTGCTCACCGAGCTCAAGCGCCAGCACCCCGGCATCGACATCAAGCTGATGTCGGGCAGCTCCGAGCGCTGCCTGCAGCAGCTGCGCTCGGGCGCCGGCAACCTGGCGCTGCTCACCCTGCCCGTGGATCAGCCCGACCTGGTGACGGTGCCGGTGCTGCAGGAGGAGCTGATGCTGGTGACCGCGGCCAGGCACCCGCTGTCGCGCAAGCGGAAGATCCTGCCGCAGGACCTGGTGCGCCAGCCCTTCGTGCTGTTCGAGCCGGGGTCGAACACGCGGCGGGCCGTGGACGAGTTCTTCATGACCTCGCGCATCGATCCCGACATCGTGATGGAAACCGAGAACGTGGAAATCATCAAGGCGCTGGTGCGCAACGGCCTCGGCATCACGGTGATCCCGTACCAGGCCGTGGCCCGCGACGTGACCAGCGGCCAGCTCTTCTGCGCGCGAATCGAGGGACGATCGCTGGTGCGCGAAACCGGCTGGGTCTACCCCAAGATGAGCCGGACGCCCCGGGCCGTGCAGGAGGTGATCCGCGCCTTCGAGCGCGTCCGGCCCAAGCTCAAGCTGGCGCCCTGAGCGTGAGCGGATCACCGAACCGGTGGCGCCACGCTTATTGCGGCGAAGGCTTCGGCGCCGGCCGTAGCGAGTACGACGTCCGCGACCAGACATTGAGCCCGGGCCGGTCGACCAGCTTCACCTCGATCTTCCGCGTGCGCTTCAGCGGATCGGGGTTGCTCGACGAGTACCCCAGCACGTAGTAGTCGCTGGTCTCGGCGTCGATCCGCTTCAGCGCCTTGTCGAAGTTGTTCTGGTTCACCACGGCCACGCCGCCGGTCTCTTCCGCCAGCACCCGCAGGCTGTCCTGCGTCTTCCGCACGTGCTCCTGGTACTCCACCGGGTCCAGCGTCTCGTCGATGTCGGCCCCCGCCACCAGGCCGCGCGGATCGATGGTGTAGAGCGTGGCGTTCGCGCGGTTGGCCGTGCGCGTGACCTCGGCCAGCTCCCGCGCCAGGTCGGCGTCGGCGAACTGGTTGCTCTTGAACTGGTCCCGCTGCTGCTGCCCTTCCTCGCGTGTCTGGCCGAAGCGCCCGCCGAACACCGGATCTTCACCAAGCCGCGACTGGTTGAACGGATCGAAGTCGTACCCGTTGCTCACCCAGATCACCGCCTTGCGCCGGTTGTTGATGCGCTCCATCTGCACCAGCATGTCGTAGGCCGTCGAGAACGCCACGTGCGCCCGGTAGCGCACCTCGCTCGGGCCTTCGGACCCCTCCGCGCCCTGGATGACGTCGGACGGCTTCAGGCCGTTGCCCGAGATCTTCTTGATGGCCTCGTCGAGCACCTTGCGGTCGTAGGTCGGGTCGATGGCCAGCGACGAGGGGCCCGTCGAGACGATCGAGAACATGTCGCCTTCGTGCACCAGCGTGCGCGAGATCTTCTTGAACAGGTCGCGGATGCGGCCCGTGTTGCGGAAGTCGAGGTGCAGGTCGTCGACGATGATCAGGAAGATGCGGCCCGCCGTGTCGCTCGTGGGCCGTGACGGCGGCAGGATGATCCCTTCCTGCGACGGCGGCGGCGGCGGCGTCGCCAGGTTGTGCACGCGCCCGCCGTGCACCAGCGTCAGCGAGGTCAGTTCCTGCTTGACGCCGTCCTCGAAGATCTCGAAGTCGCCCTTCGTCAGGTCGGCGACGAACTGGTCATGGCTGTCCCGGACAATGGCGTCGGTCGTGACGTAGTCGATGGCCACGCGGAACTGGGGCTGGCCGGCCTGGGACGGCTGCGCCGGGGTCTGGGCCGCCAAGGCGGTGACCCCCAGCATCAGGGCCCCCACTGCGAGACGAAGGGATCGCGTCTGCATGGCGTCAAGTATACGACGGCCGCCTTATACTTCCCCATATGCGCATCGCCATTGGCGCCGACCACGCGGGATTCGAGCTCAAGCGGGACCTGGCGGGCCACCTGGCCCAGCACGGCCATGAGGTCACCGATTTCGGCACCCACACCACCGCCTCAGTGGATTACCCCGACATCGCCGAGGCCGTGGCCTCGGCCATCCGCAACGGCCAGGCCGACCGGGGGCTGCTGGTATGCGGCTCCGGGGCCGGCGTCTCGGTGGCCGCGTCGAAGTTCCCCGGCGTGCGCGCCGCCGTCTGCCACGACACCTACTCGGCCCGGCAGGCCGTCGAGCACGACGATCTGAACGTGCTGTGCCTGGGATCCCGCGTGATCGGACCGACGCTGGCGCGCGAGCTGGCCGAGGCCTTCCTCAACGCGTCGTTCTCCAGCGAGGAACGCCACATGCGGCGCCTGGCCAAGATTGACGCCATCGAGCAGCGCTTCTCGCGAGACGCCTGACTAATCCAGCAGCTCGTGCCTGAGCTGTTTGAAGATCCCATCGGCGGCCCGCACGCCCTCGAGTATCGATTCGGGCGTGAGCCACGTGTCGGGGTCGATGGCCTCGGCGCGATGCAGGAACATCTCGCGCATCGCCTCGTCCTGATACCGCTCGTGGATGCGCGCGCAGATTTCCGAGTGGCGCACCCTTAGCCGCGTCGCAATTTCGCGGCCCACCAACTCCTCGAGCAGCCCCCGCATCGTCGGGTGATAATCTACGGGTTCTACAGGTTCTACAGGTTCTACGGGTTCTACGGGTTCTACAGGTTCTACAGGTTCTACAGGTTCTACGGGTTCTACGGGTTCTACGGGTTCTACGGGTTCTACAGGTTCTACAGGTTCTACAGGTTCTACAGGTTCTACAGGTTCTACAGGTTCTACGGACCCGTGGCGTGCGTCGCGGCGCGGTTCGCGCTCACGCTCGCGGCCGCGGGGGCCACGGGCGCGGCGCTCGGGTCGGGCCGGGGCTTCGTCTTCGTGGATCAGCACCTCGCCGAGCGCCAGCATGGCGGGCCAGTCGAAATCAATCTCGGGGTGCTGATCCTCGATGGTGCGAATCGCCTCTTCGTCGAGCGGGGCGCGGCCCAGGACGATACCCGGGGCCGTGCGGTACCAGTACAGCAGGCGAGGCCGCTCACCCGGGCGGTCGGTATGCAGCAGGAATGTGTTCTCGAAACCGCGACGGTCGCGGGTGAGGCGCAGGAACGGCACGGCCGGCCCCCTATCGCCGCTTCGACTTGGCGGGCGCCTTGGCGCGGCCGCCCGCCTTCGCCGACGCGTTCGGCTTGGGCGCCGGCTTCTTCGCCGCGGGCTTGGCCTTGGCTTTGGCGGGTGCGGCCTTCTTGGCCGCAAGCCTGGCCTTGGCCACGGGCTTGGCGGCCCGCTTCGCGGCCGGTCTTGGCGCCGGCTTGGCCGCCTTGGCGGGCCTTGGCGCCACCGCGTCGGGCGACCGGTACATCATGGTGAAGCGCGCCTGATCGAAGCCCACGGCAAAAGTCCAGATTTCCGCCACCGGAATCTGGTGCTCAACGCAGAGGCGCTTCGCCGATTCAAAAGACGAGGGGGGCACGTAGACGTGCAGGGGCACACGCAGCTTGCTGAAGACGCCCCACTCGGCGAGGGCCTCGAGCTGGTTGACCGATTCGCCGGTCTCCACCTCGACCGTGCCCTGGAGCTTGCGGCCGCGCTCGGTGCTGTAGAGGAGCAGGTCGGGGAACACGGCCAGTTCGCCCACCATCACCGACTGGTTCTGCTCGGGACCTGGGTTGATCACCACGTCGTGCTTGCGCTTGTAGCGCGCCTGCAACAGCCGAATGACACGATCGTGCTCGAGCTGCTCGCGGACTGGACGGGTGAGAATCGGGCTCACTATGCCTCCGAAATTTACAGGAAACGCGCAACTATAACACGCCGATCTGGGCGTTTCCCCCAAAAGCGGACATAAAATAGCGGGATGTTGCCGCGCGTCCTTGCCCTCGTGTGCGGAGTGCTTGCGGCCCAGGGCGCCTTCGCCCAGCCGCCCGCCCCGCCGCCCGGAGTTGACCCAGCCATGGGCCGGTTGCTGGCCGCCATCCGGGCCGCCGACAAGGGCCAGTTGGCGGTGTCCGAGGAGGACGGCCGCTTCCTGCAGGTGCTGGTGGGCGCCACTAACGCCAGGCAGGTGCTCGAGATCGGGGCCGCCAGCGGCTACAGCGCCATCTGGATCGGCCTGGGCTTGCGGCAGACGGGGGGGCGGCTGGTGACCATCGAGTACGACCCCATCCGCGCCAAAGAGGCCGCCGCCAACATCGAGCGCGCCGGCCTCTCCGACATCGTCCGCGTGGTGCCTGGCGACGCGTTCAAGGAGGTCCCGAAGATCCCTGGGGCGTTCGACCTAGTGTTCCTGGACGCCTGGAAGCCCGACTACAAGAAGTTTTTTGACCTGGCCTTCCCCCGGGTCGCGCCGGGCGGCCTGTTCCTCGCCCACAACGTGATCAACAAGAAGAGCGAGATGCCTGACTTCCTGTCCATCATCCACACGCATCCACAGGCGCTGACCGCCATCGTGTCGCCGGGGCACGAAGGCATCTCGATGACCTACAAGAAACGGTGATTCCATGCGCGCTGTGCATCTGATTGGCGTGCCGCTGGACCTGGGCGGCAACCGGCGCGGCACCGACATGGGGCCGTCGGCCTTCCGCATTGCCGGCATCGGCGATCAACTGGCGGCCCTCGGCCTTGCGGTGACTGACAAGGGCGACATCCCGACGCCCCTTCCCGAACTCAAGGGACCAGGCGACCCGCGCAAGCGCTACGTGAAGGAAATCGCCAAGGTGTGCCAGCGCCTGTTCCAGGCCTCGCTCGCCTCATTCGACGAGGGTGCGCTCCCCATTGCCCTGGGCGGCGACCACAGCCTGGGCGCCGGATCGGTGGCGGCGGCCGCGGCCTACCTGCGCAAGCGCAACCAGCCCCTGGGCCTGCTCTGGGTGGACGCCCACGGCGACATGAACACGCCGGCGTCGAGCGGCTCGGGCAACGTGCACGGCATGCCGCTGGCGTCGCTGCTGGGAGGCGAGCCGCTGGAGCTGGCGCGCTTCGGCGGCGAAGGTCCGGCCGTGCTGCCCGAGCACACCGTGCTGGTGGGCATCCGCAACCTCGACGAAACCGAGAAGCAGATCGTTCGCGCGTCGAAGGCGCACGTGTTCACCATGAAGGAAATCGATCGGCTCGGCATCGCCGCGGTGATGGAGCGGGCCATCGCCCTCGCCAGCCGCGGCACGGGCGGCTTTCACGTGTCGTGGGATCTCGACGTGTGCGACCCGGGCGTGGCGCCGGGCGTGGGCACGCCCGTGAAGGGCGGCCTGAGCTATCGCGAGTCGCACGTGGCGATGGAGATGGTGGCCGAGTCGGGCAAGCTCACCTCGCTCGACGTGGTGGAGTTGAACCCCACGCTCGACATCAGGAACACGACGGCCGAGTTCGGGACCGAGCTGGCACTGTCGGCGCTGGGGAAAAAGATTCTGTAGGGCCGAACTTTAGTTCCGCCGCGCCGCCCTAATTTGCGGTGAGACGCCCGAACCCGCTCTGGTTGCCCTTGGCCTGCTCGAGCATGTCTTCGAGCGTGTCCATCAGCATCACCAGCGAGTAGGGCTTCTCCACCATCCGCGTGAGGGGCCGGATGGTCTCGAGGTCGGCCGATTCCGAGCGCAGGCCCGAGAAGATGATCACGGGGACGTCGGGCGGCATCGACACCACCACCTCGCGGCCCGACCCGCGCCGCAGGCGCAGGTCGATGATGGCGGCGGAGGGCCGGTGGGTCTTGATGGCGTCGAGCCCCTCGTCTGCCGTTTCGGCCGTGACCACCGTGTACTGCCGCATCTGGAGGAACTTCACCAGCGGCTGGCGCACGGCGCTGTCATCTTCGACCACAAGGACGACGAGAGAGGTTTCACGCACCACGGGCAGATTATCGTCTGGAACGGGGCATCACGCTAGGCCTAGCTGGTGGGACACCGCGGTCGTGCTTGTGCGTTTAGGGGACGGGAGGGACAGGTGCGGTCGGCGGGTGGTGGGCCGGGTGGGG
>CAYJPQ010000029.1:17829-22883 GCA_964372085.1 uncultured Bifidobacteriaceae bacterium
CACCTGATTAAAAGTCAGATGCTCTACCACTGAGCTACCGGCCCGGACCTTCCATTGTAGCGCGGCCCGGGCCGGCTTCGACGCTACCAGTACACCTTGAGGCCCAGTTGCACCTCGCGCGCGGCACGCGCCGCGATGAGCTGGCCAAACCGGTCGCTGGCCACCTGGCAGGTGGTGACGCTCGACGTGCAGGTGTTGTCGAGGCCGCTCACCGTGGGGTCGGCCGCCCAGTTCAGTTGGTTGAAGGCGTTCAACAGGTCGACTCTGAACTGCACGCGCACGGTCGACGTCGGCTGGAAGTTCTTCGACAGGGTGAGGTCCCACTTGTAGAACCCCGGCTGGCGGAACGGCGACCGGCCCGAGTTGCCAAACGTGCCGTCGGCCGGCGGCGCATACGCCAACGGGTTGAACCAGTACAGGCCGCTTTGCTCGCCCGCGCCCGGATCGGCCACCTGGTTGGCGAAGCTGCCACGCCGGAAGTTGTTCGTGTCCGCCGCGATGCGCGTCATCGGTTGGCCCGAGTTCGCATAGGTGATGCCGGCCACTTGCCACCCGGCCAAGGCGGCCTTGAGGGCCTGGTTGGACGAGTTGCGGAAGAACGGCAGGTCGTAGACGTACGACGCCGAGAGGATGTGGCGGCGATCGGTGCGAGCGTCGGCGTATTCAGCGGCCGGGTCGGCCGGGTTTTGCGGGATGTCGATGGCGTCCCGGTCGTTGCTCGCGTCGGTCTGGTTGCGGCTGAGGGTGTAGTTCACCGTCAGCGTGCCCTCGTTGCCCGCGTTCCACCGGAAGGCCGTGAGCAAGCCGTGGTACCGGCTGCTGGCGGTGGTCTCGCGCATCGTGATGGTGCCGTAGGTGCGGTACGGCCGCGCGGGGTTCACGGCGCCCGCCACCGTGCTCTGCAACGCCACGACGTCGGCCGGCTGCGGGAAGTTGGCATTGGTCGGCCGAATCAGGTTGTCGCCACGCGAGCCCACGTACCCCACTTCCACCACCGCGTCGGGGAACACCCGGCGCGTGACCCCCACGTTCCACTGCATCGTCCGCGGGTTGTCGAAGTCGGTGGCCGTGGCCTGGATCGTGCGAACGCCCGAGGTGGAGGCACTGACCCCCTGGCCGGGATTGCTGAGGCGCACGCCGCCCGACAGCGAGACGTTGTTCACGAAGGGCGGGCTGGTGAAGGCGTTCTGTTCGAAGATGCCCACGAGCGGCTGGTCGTAATAGATCCCGTAGGCGCCACGGACGATGGTGTTGCCGTTGCTGGCCGGATCGAGCGTGAATCCCACGCGCGGCTGGATGCTGTCCTTCTTGAAGGCGTAGATCGCGCGCCCATAGGGCGAGTTCTGCCCGGCGATGATCAACCCCGACCGCGGGTCGCCCACGGCGTAGTTGACCAACGTGCCCGTGGCGTTGGCAAAGGGCGACGCGGTGGCGGCGTTATAGAAGGCCGGATCGAAGGTGACCAGCATGTCGTTGACGTCGGTGATGGGCGGGTACAGCGAGTAGCGGATGCCCAGGTCCACCGTGAGGTTGGGCCGTGCGCGCCAGGTGTCTTGCGCGTACATCTCGTAGCGGTTGAACCGGAGGTTGTTGGTCACGTCCCGCTCGGCCTCGGTATAGCTGCAGGCCGTGCACGCGCCGTCGAAGTTGCCGCGCAGGAAGTTTTGGAACGCCGTGAACCCTCCGCCGGCCACGAACGAGAAGGTCCCTTGGGTCACGTTGGCGGCATTCTCGTTTTTCTGCTCGAAGGTCATGAGTACGCCGGCCTTGAGCGCGTGGTTGCCCTTCTGCAGCGAGACATTGTCGGTGATGGTGTGGTTGATGTACTCAATCCCAATCAGCTGCGCCGAACCAAACGACGACAGGCCGCTGATGGCGATGGAGGGAATGCGGTTGGAGGCGTTCTCCGCGAAGATCTCGGGGATGGTGATGCCGTAGTCGCTGCGCTGCCCCTTGGTGCCATCGGGGTTGGTGGTGCCGATGCGGTTGCCCGATCGCTGGAAGGTCAGCTCGTTCAGGGCGTTGCTGCCGAAGATGGTCTTGAGGCCCACTGACAGCACGTGCCCCGGCACGTCGGTTTCCGTCGTGGCCACGTTGGGCACCGCAAAGCCCTGGAACAGGCCTCCCAGCTCGCGTGTCTCGCTCAGGTCGTGCGTGTAGCGGCCGGTCAGGCGCCACCGGTCGCTCAGGTCGTAGTCGATGCGCACCACTTCCTGGCGTGTGTTGTTGATGTTGGGCGACGAGACGAGGTACTGGTTGGCGCCGGGCACGTTGGGTGCCGGATAGGCGCCAAGCAATTTCACCGCATTCGGGTCGCGCTGGGCTGGCGGCACGTAGTTGGCGCTGGTGGGGTCGGTCAGCCACGACGGGTCGGGGACGGTGGCCGTGAGCGATGCGGGCGCCCGCGTGACGCGCCGCCACTCCTGCGACCAGAAGAAGAACAGCTTGTCGGCGAACTTGGCCGGCCCGCCGATGGTGTAGCCGAAGTTGCCGTAGTCCAGCTCCGGCGGCTGCCCCGACACGGCCGGGGCGGTGCTGCGCTTGCGGAAGAACGTGTTGGCATTGAGGCTGTCGTCGCGCACGAAGACGTAGCCGCTGCCCTTGAACGTGCTGGTGCCCGACTTGGTGACGACGTTCACAATGCCGCCGCCGCTGCGGGGCCACTCGGCCGCGTAGCTGCTGGTGATGATCTTGAATTCCTCGATCGACTCCAGCGTCGGGGTTGACAGCAACGTGATGTTGGAGCCCACATCGACGTTGGACACGCCGTCGACGAGCCAGTTGAGCGCATTGCGCCGCGCGCCGTTCACCGAGATGCTGACCGTGCTGGTGAGGCCGATGCCCACCTCGTCGCTCAGGTCGCTCGACACCCCAGGCGCCAGGGTGGCCAGTTGCACGAAGTTGCGGTTGTTGAGCGGCAGTTCCTGCACTTGCCGCGAGTTGACCAGGGTCTGCACGGCCGGGGTGGATTGCACCGGGGTGCGCTCCGCCGTGACCTGCACGGTTTCGGTGAGGGCGCCGAGCTTCATCCGGGCGTTGACCTCGATACGGTCGTTGACGCTCAGGGTGATCCCGGTGACGGTGAGCGGCTGGAACCCACCCAGCGTGAAGTCGAGCGTGTAGGCCCCGCTCGGCAACAACGAGGCCGTGTAGGCCCCGGTGCTCGTCGCCACGAACTGGTATCGCCGGCCGGTGGGCACGTGGGTGGCCACGACCACCGCGCCGGGCAGCACGGCGCCGGAGTCGTCGGTCACGACGCCGGTGATGGTGGCGGTGGTCTCTTGGGCGGCAGCCCCTGGCGCGATGGCCAGCGCGAGGGTCCCGGTCACAATCAACGCAAGGAAGGAGCGCATCAGTTCACCTCTTCGCGGCGGATTGTAACGCCACACCACCTCGGCGGTATATTGCAGAGTGATGGTGCCTCGCCTCGCGGCGCTGCTGCTGGTGCCCGTGGCCCTTGCCGCACAGGGGCCCGCCCTGGGTGAGGGACAGCTCACTGCGGCTCTTCGAACAGGCCGAGGTGCTCACCGCGCGCATGCCGACGCTGGCCACGTACTTCTACCACTTCCCGAAGGCTCCGCTTCCTCCGGGCGCGCAAGAGACGTACTACACACTGGTGGGCGCCGTGGTCCGCAAGGAAGTGCGCGAGGGCATCGCGCGGTACGTGGCCGCGGTCAAGCGGGCCATGGAAGGGGCCTGAGGGCCGTGGTAATATTGGTGGTTCGCACCGAGCGTCCCCGTCGTCCAGAGGCCCAGGACGTGGCCCTTTCAAGGCTAAAACACGGGTTCGAATCCCGTCGGGGACGCCAGCCTTCGCCCGCCTGACACTTGGCGGGCTTCGGCTGGGCGAGCCAGCCCGCCAATAACCATACGCGAAGGCTGTCCCGCCGAAGCAACGCCAAGCGGTGCGCGTTGCGAAGGCGGACCGTCCCCGACTACCCCACCCGCGTCGCAGATTCTGCCCTGCCGAACGACCGTTCGCGCCGACATTTCTGAGCACCTCCGCCTCGCGACCTGAGGAATTCGACGACATCTCGCCGGGAACGCCCATTGCTTCGGCGAGGGCATGAACACCCCCAAGCGCTTCGTCTACGTTCTCCAGAGCATCACTCACCCGGCCCGCTACTACTCCGGCCTGACGTCGGATGTGGCTGCCCGACTCCAGGCACACAACGAGGGGCACTCACAGCACACGGCGACGCTCCGCCCCTGGCGGCTCGTTGCATCGGTCGAGTTCGCGAGTGAAGGGAGCGCTGTCACCTTCGAGCGCTATTTGAAATCTGGCTCGGGACGGGCATTCGCCAAGCGGCACTTCGTCTAGAGTCTCAGCGGAGGCCGACTGATGGTCCATTCCGGAGACATGGGTAACACTTCATTCCGGGGACATCGGTAATTCGGGGACGCCATCACACGGGGCGCTTCATCCTCCGCTTGATCGCCCTGGCCTCGTTCAGCGCGGTCTGCAGATCGTAGTCAGCCTGTAGGTGCAGCCAGAAGCGCGCGGGCATCCTGAACCGACGTTCGAGACGGATCGCGGTGTCCGCCGTGACCGACCGCTTGCCCAGGATCAACTCGTTCAAACGATTCCGGCTGATGCCCAGTTCGTCGGCGACGACGCTCTGTTGCAGGCCGAGGGGCCGCAGAAACTCCTCCAGCAACATCTCGCCCGGGTGAATCATCGGTCCAATCACCGCGGAATCGCGCGTGAGGCTCGCCCGATTAGTGGTAGTCCTCGCAGCAGACGTCGTAGGCATCGTGCCCCTCCCATCGAAACGTGATTCGGTACTGGTCGTTCACCCTGATGGCATGCCGGCCGGCCTGATTGTCTTTCAAGGCGTGGAGGCCGTTTCCCGGAGGAATCTTCAGGTCATCCAGCTCGGTGACCAGGTCGATCTGCTTCAACTTGCGCTGGGCGGCCCTCCATGCGGTGTTCGGGATGCGCCGCGCCGCCTTGCTGTTGACGTTGCTGAACACGTCGCGGGTCGTGTCGTCCGCGAAGGACCGAATCACGAGGATCACAATACACGATACCCATGTATCGTGTCAACACTGGA
>CAYJPQ010000029.1:22983-41547 GCA_964372085.1 uncultured Bifidobacteriaceae bacterium
GACCGAATCACGAGGATCACAATACACGATACCCATGTATCGTGTCAACACTGGACTCTGGGCACACGTGCGGTCGTGCACGCCCTGTGCTAGCCAGCGGGGCGCTCGAAGCGATGCTGTTCGGCGTCATCCTCCGGCGATAGCCGGCGGAGGTGAGGTATGTTGGATCCGCATGCGGAAGGCGCTCACGAAAGTAGCCGACGGCGACGCGCCGGTCGCCCGGGTCAAGAACTACATCACCCCGGACGGCCTGCAGCGCCTCAAGGACGAGCACCGGTTTCTGCTCACCAGGGAACGGCCCGCCGTGACCCAGGTGGTGGCGTGGGCGGCCAGCAACGGCGATCGCAGCGAGAACGCCGACTACCAGTACGGCAAGCGGCGGCTGCGCCAGATCGATCGGCGGATTCGCTTCCTCACGAAGCGGATCGATGCCGCGGAGGTGGTCGACCCGGAATCGCCGAGGCCCGCGAAAGCGGCGACGCGGGTGTTCTTTGGGGCCACCGTGCGTTATGCGACGGCCGCGGGAACGGAGCGCGTGGTGAGCGTGGTCGGCACCGACGAGGTGGATCTCGACCGCCACCACATCAGCTGGGTGTCGCCGCTGGCCCGCGCGTTGATGAAGTCCGGACCCGGTGACCGCGTGGTGCTTCACGCGCCCAGCGGCACGGAGCGACTGCTGATCCTCGACGTGCGTTACGAGCGCATTCCCGTGGAGCCGTTCCGCGAGCCACCAGGGGCCGAGGCCGCGACGAAGCCTACAACCGCTTGCCGCTCACCAGCATCACGATCAGCACGATGAGGATGAGGCCGCCAAGGCCACCGCCCACGGCCGGACCACCAAGGTAGAAACCGCCGCCGCCGAACAGCAGCAGAAGAACCAGCAACAGGACGATGAGATTCATCGGGAGCTCCTTCGATAAAGACGCTACCTGTCGCGGGTCCTCCGTGGCTGTTCCCGATTGCACACGACCAGGTCCTCAGTGGGTCTCGGGATCCTCGGCTTCGCGCTCCCAGCCGTCGGCGGCAAGCTCGACACCGGGCTAGAACCCGTACTTCGCGCCCATCATCTTGTAGAGCTGCACCATCGGGTCGTGCGCCTCTTTCCACGCTTCGACCTCGTGGACGTCTTCCCACTGGTACGGGTAGTCGTGGTCGTAGACGTACTCCTCCCATTCCTCCCGCGTCATGCCGAATTCCTCGGCCATCACGTCCCACGGGTGATCGCGGCCGGCGTTCTGCTGCATTGCGTCCCTGACCCGCCAGTCGAAGAACACCTGTCCCAGGCAAATGGCCGAGGCGGGGTGCACGTGTCCCCCACTGGCGCCGTAGAGGTTCCGGCAGGCCTCGGCAATCAACGAAAGCACACCTGACAGCTCGAGGCTCATGGCGCAGGCTCCGTGGCCGTCGTGGCCCGACGCCCGGCGTCGAACCACGCGGCCGCGTTCATCTGGCGCAATTGCCCGATGAGCGCGAACACCGCGCGCGGCGGCGGCCACTGCCTGGTTCGCCGCTGCCGCGACAGGAACGCCGAGATCATCACCCGGCGCTTCTGTAATTCTTTAGACCGCCCAAACGTGGCAAAGGCACTTCGCGCGTCCACCACGATCGCCGCGGCGATCCCGGCCAGCAACAGCCACGGCGTGACGCGGCCGCCGCCAAGGGCCAGCAGCCCACTCGACCCCGTGTTCATGTAGAGATTGGCCAGGCTGTGCTCCAGGGTGATCCAGCCAAACACGGCCACGGGAAGGGCCCACCACCACCTGGCCGCGGGCCGCCGGCGCATGGCGTAGAGCGCCAATCCCAGGCCCAGTGCGACAAACCCCGTCGCCGCGGCATGGCCGATGTACCCCGCCTCGCCCCACGCGGTGGGCAGCAGGTTGATGCCGGCCAGGTGCGGCCCGTAACGCTCGCCCGTGCGAACGCCGTCGAAATACGCCGACTCCACCAAGGAAAACCCGGCGCCGCTCATGCTGCCCAACAGCAACAGGTCTGAGGGATTGAGCAGCCGCGGCTTCCATCGCCCGGCGAGCGCCGCGACGATGCCAATGGGAAGCAGCTTGAGGGATTCTTCGACGAGGGGGACGATGAGGCCGTTGCCGGAGCCGTCCTGCATGTCCAGGCCAACCGCAGCGAGCGCGGCGCCGATGCCCACCGTGAGGGGCGCCACCAGGCCCATGCCCCAGGCCAGGGCCGACAGCCCCAGCCGGGCGCCCACGCTTCGAGTGACGAACGTGACGAGGAGTATCTCGACCAGATACCGCGCCTCATCGAGGAAGAACCGGCGTCCATCGAGCAGCAGCCAGCCGAGCGCGGCCGCGAGTGGCACCCATTGAAGCCAGCGTCTCATGCGGGCCGCCAGTATAGACGACCGGCCACTATTCCGCCGAAGGCCTGACAGCCCCGGTATACTGCCAGCTACGAAAGGGACTCATGTCGAACACGCGACCACCTGATGAGCGACGCATGGCCGGATGGGTGGGCAAGGCCCTCCAGATTCATGGCCGCATCGTCAGTTCCGAGAACCTCACCATCGATGGCACCGTGGAAGGCACCATCGAGCTGGGTGACAACAGCCTGACGATTGGCACAGGCGCCAACGTCAAGGCCGACCTGGTGGCGCGCACGGTCGTTGTCAGCGGCACCGTCGTCGGCAGCGTGATGGCCAGCGTCAGCGTGGCCCTGGAACCGACAGGCTCGGTGACGGGCGATATCGTGGCGCCGCTGTTCTCGATGGCGGATGGCGCGGTGGTGCGCGGCAGCATCGACGCCAAGGGCCGCAAGTAGAACCCGGGAACCGCCCACGCCGACAGGCCCAATTGTCCATCGTTGATCGGCGCCCGCGCGGCCTATGATGGCGGACGAATGGTCCAGATTCGACCGCGGCTCGTGGCCCTCGGCGCGATGTACGCGGCGCTCAGCGTCGTGTTCTGCTGGCCGCTCTTCGCCGAGCCCAACGCCCTCGGCGTGCACGATTGGGATCAACACCTCTTCTATTACGGTGCCGTCCTGAAGAACGTGATCGAGTACGGCCAGGCCCCGTTCTGGAGTCCGTGGTACTGCGGCGGCAACGTGTTGTGGCAAAACCCGCAGGTGGGGCTGCTCAGCCCCGTCTATCCCCTCGCGATGCTGATGCCGCTCCAGCTCGCCATGAAGGTCAACATCGTCCTCCACTACTTCGTCGGCTTCACAGGAATGCACTGGCTGCTCACGCGCGGGGTGGGTCTCACGTTCCTGCCGGCCGTGGTGTACCTGGCCACCCTGTTCACGGCGTCGGGCGCGTTTGCCATCCACCTGGCCGTTGGGCACTCCGTATTCCTGCCGGGGTTCTATCTCCCCTTCCAACTGGCGTTCGTCATCCGGGCGTTTCAAACCGGGTCGGTGCGAAGCATCCTGGCCGCCGCTGCCCTCCTGGCGCTGATGGTGGTCAACGGCGGCGTCCATATTCTGCCCATGGCCTTTGCGGCCATCGGTGTCCTGGCGCTGGCGGCCGCAGCGCTCCGGCGAGAGTGGCGGCCCCTCATGCTGACCGTGGTGTTTGGCGTGGCGGCGCTGTCGTACGCCGCCCCCAAGCTGCTGCCGGTCACGCTGTTCGTGTCGGGCGAGCGGTTCTGGGACACGCGCAACCCCACGGAGCATCCCGACCGCGCGACGCTCGAGATGGTGGTGCGCACCTATGTGAACCCCGACCAGGACCTTCGGGCCACGCTGGATCAGCAGCGCCACGGGTGGCACGAGTACGGCAACTACATCGGGCCGTTCTCGGCTGGCGTGCTGGTGCTGGGCCTGGTGTGGGCGCTTGTTGTGCCCCCGAAAAAGGGGACAGTCCCCTTTTTTGCAGGTTCCCCCAAAATGGGGACTGTCCCCTTTTTCGGGGGTGACGTGTGGCTGGGGCGGGCGCTGGCGGTGACGGCCCTCTTCCTTTTCGCACTATCCCTTGGCGAGTTCAGTGCCTGGGCTCCAGCTTCACTCGCCCGCCATGTCCCCCTGTTCTCCAGTTTCCGCATCCCCAGCCGCTACACCATGGTCTTTCTGCTGTTTGGCGCGGCCGCGCTCGGGTGGGTGCTTCGAAACCTGGCGCTGGAAACCAGGCCGCGCGCCGTCCAGGGAGCCGTGGCGCTGGCCTGCGTGCTGGCGGCCGCCCAAATCGTCGTGGTGAACCGCGCCCAGTTGACGGGGGTGTTCAAGGTGGCGCCGTTCGACACCACATTCCGGTGGATGGAAGGGCCCGGTGCGGTCACCACCGACGGCGAGTCGAACGCCTATACGCCCAACTCGCCCATGCTGCGGGCTCTCACCGAGGACCGCCTGTTCTTCTACTGCTACGAATCGCTGCAGACGTTCCGCACGGCGCTGCCCGACCGGCCGCTCGTGTATACCGATGGCCTCTCCGACCTCATCGCCACGCGGTTCTCGCCCAATCGGATCGAGTTCTCCGTCCGCGCCGGCACGAAGCCGTCGAGGGTGCTGCTGAACCAGAACTGGTCGCCCGGCTGGACCACCGACGCCGGCGTGCTCGACGCCTCGTCCAGGGAGACCATGGCGTCGGTCGTGATCGCACCGGGCCAGTCAGGGACCTACGCCTTCGCGTTTTTTCCACCGGGGTTATGGCTGGGCACGGGGCTCTTCCTGGCGGCGTGCGCGGCCTCGGTCGGGCTGTGGGGCCGGCGTTTGTAGGCCCTGAGCCCCAAGCCCTAAGCCCATCAAATTCGTGCGAGCATGCCGGCGAAGAGCTGGCACAACACCGCCCCCACCACCGACATCGACAGGCCCCAGATCATCAACTTGCGGAACAGGTCCCGCGCCGCGCCAGGGTCGGCCAACGTGGCAACGGCCAGCGCTCCCAATGTGGAAAGTGGCGACACGTCCACCAGCGACGACCCCACGTTGATGCTGAGCGAGATGGCCAGCGGATCGCCGCCACCCAGTTGCGCGACCAGTCCAGGGACGGTGGGCAGGAAGGTGGGCAGCACCACTCCCGACGTGCTGCTATAGGTGGAAATCAACCCGGTGACGAGGGCAATCACGCCATTGACGCTGGCCGGCGAGGCCAGTTGGGCCAGCAGCGACGTGAACAGGGCCATGCCCCCGGTTTGCTCGAGCACCGCCACCAGCACGGACATGCCGGTGATCATCAGGATGGCGCCCCAGGGCATCCGCCTCACCGCCGCCCCTTCGTCGGCAGCCTGCCACAGGATCAGGAGCGCCGCCCCGGCGAACGCGGCCGACCCGAGCGTCAAACCGAACCCCACCACCCCGACAATCCACGCGGCGATCACCGCCAGGGTGAACCACTGGTGCCTGGTCCACTTCGGCTCCGACGCCGCCACCACTTCGCCGTGCGCGGTGCCCGCCAGCCTGGGTCCACCGAGCATGAAGTAGGCCACCACCGCCACGAGCACGTGCGCCAGGAAGTTGGCGGCCCACACCTTGACCTCGGTACCGGCCAGGCCCGCCTCTGCCATCTTGGCGTTGGCCACCACGCCCACGGCGCTCACCGGCGAGAGGTTTCCGGCGTTGGCGCCGTTGGCGACCATCAACGCGGTGAGAAACGGCGGGATGCCCGCCCGCAAACCCACCGCCATCGCCATGGGCACCACCAGCGCCACCGCGGGCACCGATCCAGGCCCAATCGTCGACAACGCGCACGCGATCAGGAAGAACACGATCGGCACCATGCGGGCGCTGCCCCGCGCCAGCCCGAGCGCGGCATGCGCCAGCCGATCGATGGTCTGGTTCACGTCGGCCAGCGCAAACAGCAGGGTCACACCGGTGAGGGTGAGGAACAGCGATCCGGGGAACCCGGAGGCCATCACGTCCCCGGTCAGGCCGGCATAGAGCCCCACCCCCCACGCCAGTGGCAAGGCCAGCAGCCCCACGTTGATCCGGGACGTGCAACTGAGGACGATGGCCACCAGGAGGGAGAGGAGGGAGGCCACCGCCGGCGTGAGCATCGCGGGGAGTATACTGCGCGATCATGGACCGCCGGTCGTTCCTCGCCACGCCGTTAGCCGCCCTCGTGCCGGGCACCCTGGGTTCGCAAGGCGCGCCCGCCGCGCCCGCCGCCGCCCGGGTGTCGAGCTTCGATCCCTGGATCGAGATCCACGCCGCGAACCTGGCCCACAACGCCGGCGAAGTGGCTCGCCTCGCCGCCACACCGGTGCTGGCCGTCATCAAGAACAACGGCTACGGCCTGGGCGTGACCAACGTGGCACGGGCGCTTGCCGGCCACCCGTCCATCGCGGGGTTTGCGGTGGTGAAGCTGCACGAGGCCATCACCCTGCGCGACCAGGGCGTGACCAAGCCGGTGCTGCTGATGGCGCCCTTCGACGAGGCCGACCTTCGCGAGATCGTGGCGCGCGACATCATGCCCATGGTCTACACGCCCATCGGCGACCTGCTGCAGCGCGAGGCCGCGCGCCTGGGCCGGCCGGTGCGGATTCACCTGTGCGTGGACACGGGGATCGGGCGCGTCGGCGTGCCTCACACCGTGGCGGCCCCGCTCATTCGCGACCTGGCGGGGCGCCCGGGCGTGGTCATCGACGGCACGATGATGACCTTCACCGAAGACCTGGAGTTCGACCGCGAGCAGCAGCGCCGGTTTGCCGCGCTCACGGCCGAACTCGCGGCCGCCGGCGTTCGCCTGGGCCGGCGGCACGCCGCGTCCACCTACACCCTGTTCCAGCACGACAACGCGATGTTCGACATGGTCAGGCCGGGCATGGCGCTGCTCGGCATCTACCCCGAGGCGAAGTTCCGCGGCCTCAATCGCCTGGATCTGAAGCCCGCCGTGGCGCTCCGCAGCCGTGTCGCGTACGTCAAGCGGCTGGCGGCAGGCACCAGCGCCGGCTACGAGCGGGCCTACATGGCGACGCGCGACACCTGGATTGCCACGCTGCCGGTGGGCCATGCTGATGGGTGGCCGCGCGTGGCCGCAAAGGGCGCCCGCGTGCGCATCAATGGCCAGGCGTATCCCGTGATCGCCTCGGTGTCGGCCAGCCACACCCTGGTGGAGGTGGGCGACCAGGAAACCGTTCGCGTGGGCGACGTGGCCACGCTCTTCGACTGGGAGCCGGGGTCGCGGCCAGAAGACCTGGCGGCGGCGTGCGGCGCGTCGGTCTACGACCTCACCATGCACCTGAGCCCGCTGCTGCCCAGGCGCGTGCTGCCGTAGACCGGCCGCCCCTTACTGCTTCCGGTCGTTCTTAAGCTCGACGATCACCACCTCGATCGGCTCCTTGCCGCGGTTCATGTCGCCGTGCTGGGTGCCGGGGACATCGGCGTCCAGCCAGTAGGCCTTGCCGGTCTCCCACGTGTAGGTCTGGAGGGTCGCGCCCTTGGCGTCGACCACCTCGAGGTCGCCGCCCTTCAGCACCACGGCCGCGCGCCCGTGCTCGTGCCGGTGCAGGCTGAGCGGCTGGTTCGGCATGACGATCGACTTCCACACCTTGAGCTCGCTGTTCTCGAATTGCGGCTCGCGGCGCGAGCCGCTGGCCTGCTGCTCGGCGCCCACCGCCATGCCGGCGGCGCACACCGCGCCGATGACCATCGCTGCCCCGCTGAATTTCCAGATCCGATTCATGCAGTTGTCTCCCCTAAGCCTTAAGCCTTAAGCCCTGCGCCCTACGCCAGTCTCAGTATTCTCGCGGCGTTCCCGCCCAGAATCTTCGCGCGATCGGTCTCGCTGATCGGCAATCGCCGGATGGCGTCGAGCATCTTCGGGATGCTGCCAATCTGGTGCGGATAGTCACTGCCGGCGAGGATGCGATCGGCGCCGGCAAACTTGATGGCCAGCTCGATGGCATTCACGTCGAAGTTCACGGTGTCGAAGTAGAACTGCTTCAAGTACTCGCTGGGCAGCCGCCTGATGTTGGCGCGGCACTCCCCAAACGCCTCGAAGCCGCGGTCGAGCCGCTCGGCCAGGTACGGGATGGCCCCGCCCAGGTGGCACAGCACCCACGTGATGCGCGGGTAGCGCTCGGGCACCCCGGCAAACACCAGGTGCGCCGCGGCCAGCGTGGTGTCCATCAGGAACCCGACGAGGGGCATCAGCCAGTACTGCTCCATCGCCTCCACGCCCAGCGGATGGGCCGGGTGGATGTAGATGACGGCGCCCAGTTCGTCGGCCTTCTTCCACAGGGGCTCGTACGCCTTGTCGGCCAGCGCGACGCCGTTGACGTTGCTGAACACCATGGCGCCCGGCAGCCCCAGCACCGTCATGGCGCGCTCGAGCTCGGCCACCGACGCCGCCGGGTCGTTGAGCGGCAGCGTGGCCAGCGCCGCGAAGTGCGTCCGCGTCTTCATCGCCGCGGCGAAGGCGTCGTTCACCCGGCGCGCCATCTCCACGGCCGTCGCCGGCTCCTCGAAGTGCGTGCCCGGCGTGGTGAAGGTGATCACCTGCTTGTCGACACCGTGCTCGTCGAGCACGCCCTGGCGGAAGTCGAGGTCGCGATGCCCCGGCACCAGGATGTTGTAGTCGCCCGGGTAGTGCAGGCGCGGATTGCCCTCCGCGTCGTAATCCATGCGCACGCGCGTGGGGCCCTGCTTGACGGCGGCCAGGTATTCGGGTGGGTAGTAGTGGTTGTGAAAGTCGATGATCATGGGGGCTGCGGGTTCTACGGGTTCTACGGGTTCTACGGGTTCTACGGGTTCTACGGGTTCTACGGGTTCGACGGGTTCTACGGGTTTACCCCGCCGAAGCTTGCCCAGTGTCGCGCCAGCGAAGGCGGTGCCACCAACGATACGCCGGGAAGCCGGAGGCGACAATGAGCAGGCCGATGGCGCTTTCCATCGGGTCGGCACGGACGTGGTTGACGACGATGGCCGCTGACACCAGCACGAACACCAGGGGCGCCAGCGGCACCAGCGGCATGCGCCAGGCGGGCTGGTAGCCGGCGCGGCGGCGCAGGATCAACAGCCCCGCGGCCAGCAGCGCGAAGAAGATCCACTCCGTGTAGATCACGCGCGTGAACAGCGCGCGATAGGTGCCCGTAAACACCAGCGCCGACGCCCACGCGGCCTGCAGCAGGATGGCCTTCGCAGGGGTCTGGAACCGTGGGTGCAATTCCCCCGCCCAGCCAAACCACAGCTTGTCCTGCGCCATCTGGTAGTACACGCGAGGCCCCGCCAGCACGATGCCGTTCAACGCGCCGAACGCGCTGAACATCACGAGGCCCGCGATCACCTTGGCCCATTGCGGCCCCAGCAGCACCTCGAAGGTGTCGGCGGCCACACGCGTGGACCGAATCACCTTGTCGATGGGCAGCACCCGCAAATAGACCGCGTTGAGCCCGATGTAGCACACGGTGACCACCACCACGCCAATCATCAACGACCGGGGTATCGTGCGCGCGGGGTCCACGGTCTCTTCCGCCGTGTAGGTGACCATGTGCCAGCCGCCAAAGGCAAAGAGCCCCGCGGACACGGCCAGCAGGAAATCCGTGAGGCCGACGACGCCCGCCTGTGCCGTCTGCGGCCCTGGGATCACCTGCGGCCCTGGTGATCCCAGCCACATGCCCACGGCGATGATCGCGAAGACGGCGGCCACCTTCACCGCGGTCATCAGCGTCTGCACGCGCCCGCCCAGCGCCACGCCGAGGTAGTTCACCGCCGACAGCACGACGATGGCCCCGATGGCGACCAGGCGGGTGGCGAGGTCGCCCATCGGCACGAACTGCCCGGCGTAGCGCGCGAACACCGTGGCGATGGCCGCCAGGATGCCGCTGTGCATCGTCCAGAACATGGCCCAGCCCCAGAGGAAGCCGATCGAGGGCGCGTAGATTTCCTTCAGGAAGACATAGACGCCGCCGGTGCGCGGGTAGGCCGAGGCCAGCTCGGCGCACACGAGCGCCCCGATGAGGGTGAGGGCCCCGGCGGCGGCCCAGGCCAGCACCACGCCCAGGGGCGAGGGCACACGGGCCGTGATCTCCGAGGCCTGCACGAAGATCGACGACCCGATGATGGTGCCCACGACCAGGGCCGTGGCGGTGGGCAGTCCGATGACACGCGCGAGGCGATTCATGGGGACAAAAAAAACGCCGGGCTCACGAGTGAACCCGGCGTGTGTGTGATGTGTCGATCTCCGGCTAGGCCGCGGCGGCCGCCGGCTTGGCGAGCACCTTGTCGAATACCTGGACGGCCTTCTGCATCTCGGCCAGCGTGCCCACCGAGATCCGGCAGTGCGTCTTCTCGTAGGGCGGGAAGTCGCGCGCGACCGCGACGCCTTCCGCGAGGCACGCCGCGCGGAATCCCCGGGCGGGGCGCTTGATGTTCACGAACATGAAGTTGGTCTGCGAATCGGTGGGCTCGTACCCGTGATCCGTGAACCACTTCTGGGTGAACCCACGGGCCTCCGCGTTGCGCTTCTTCTCGTCCTCGAGGAACAAGGGAGGAAGCGCGAGCGCCGCCTTGGCGCCCTGGAGGGCCAGGATGCTGATGTTGCCGACGCCGTCCCAGGCCGCCATCTTGGCGATGGTGTCCTTGTGGGCAATGGCGAACCCGAGCCGGAGACCGGCCATCCCGTAGCACTTCGAGAAGGTCCGCGCCACGACGACGCGCGGATTCTCGAGAGCGAGCGGAATCATCGTCTCGTAGCTGGACATCGTGGCGTACTCGTAGTACGCCTCGTCCACGAGCACGGTGGTGGTCGGCGACGCCTTCATCAGGGCCGCGATGTAGGCCTTGGTGTCGGAACCGCTGATGGCCGTGGCCACCGGGTTGTTCGGGTTGCAGTAGAACACCAGGCCCGAGCCCTTGGCCGCCGCCTGCATGGCATCGAGGTCCATGTAGAGCTTGTCGGTGAGCTTCACCGCGGTGAGCGGATGGCCCATGAGGCGGGCGTAGTCGGCGCACTCCTCGTACGCCGGCGCCGGCGCCACGAGGCCCGCCGTCTTCGTGGTGAAGACGTGGGTGGCGGTGCGCAGGATCTGCGTGGAGCCCGAGCCCAGCAGCACGTTCTCGCGCTTGACGCCGTACTTCTTGGCGATGAGCTGCGAGACTTCCTCGGCCGTGGCGAACGGGTAGCGGCCGGCTTCGCCGAACGCACCGCGAACCGCCGCAAGGACGTCCTTGTGGCACCCGAGCGGGTTCTCGTTGCTCGAGAGGATGATCGAGGGCGCCGGACCGGCGGTGGGCTGGATCCCCTGTTCCGCGAACAGTGGCTCGAAGAGCGAGCCTTCGCGGCCGCGCGAGGCGACCCAGGTAGCGGCAGCGCCCGCACCGAGCGTCCGCACGAATGACCGTCGCGACAGCGACATATCAGAAACCTCCTTCATGCTCGACATGGTCCTAGATCCCATCCTTGGCGGCCGTGGAGGTGCTGTTGCCGAGCACCTTCTTGAACACGTCTACGGCGCGCTTCATCTCGTCCATGGTGCCGATCGAGATGCGGCAGTGGGTCTTCTCGTAGGGCGGGAAATCGCGCCCCACCATCACCCCGGCGGCGCGGCACGCATCGCGGAAGCCCGCGGCCGGACGCTTCAGGTTCATGAACACGAAGTTGGTCTGCGAATCGGTGCCCGTGAAGCCCATGTCGGTGAACGCCTTCAGGGTGAACGCCTTCACATCGGTGTTCCGCTTGCGCTCGCCGTCGATATAGGGCTGGTTGCCGAAGCCGACGATGGTGCCGCCAAGCACGAGGGTGCCGAGGCCGTAGGGCATCTTGAAGGCCGCAATCGACTTGATCGTCGGCGCGTGGCCGATGGCGTAGCCGGCGCGGAGCCCGGCCATGCCGAAGGCCTTCGAGAAGGTGCGCGTCACGAACACGTTCGGCGTGGTAAGCGCGATGTCGATGGCCGACTGGTACGACGGGTCGGTCACGTAATCGTGGTAGGCCTCGTCGATCAGGATCACCGTGTCTGGCGACGCCGCGCGGATCTGCTTCACCATGTCGGCCACGGTGCTCTTGTCGTGCACGGTCGCCGTGGGGTTGTTGGGGTTGCAGAAGAAGACGAGGCCGGCGCCCTTCGACGCCTCCACCATCTTGTTGATGTCGATGCGCAGCTTGTCGTCGAGGTCCACTTCCTTGACGGCCGAGCCAATCTTCTTGGCGGTGTCGCGGGGGTTCTCGAACGAGGGCCAAGCGGTGACGAGCGGCTTGGACGCCGACGTGAACGCGCGCACCGCGTGCGTGAGAATCTCGCCCGAGCCGGGGCCCAGCAGGACGTTTTCGCCCTTGGCCTGGAACCTCTGGGCGATGGCCGTGATGAGCGCGCCTTCGGTTTGCCGCGCGTTGAACGGGTACCGGTGCGCCTCGGGGAACTTGCCGACGAGGGCGTCGAGCACGTGCTGGCCGGGGCCAACGGGATTTTCGTTGCTGGCGATACGAACGGGCTTCATGCCCCCTGCGGACATGCCCTGTTCGCCATACTCAATCAGACCAGCCTCGCGGCCCCGGGCCGACACCCACTCGTGCTGAGCGGAGTTGTCCAGGGTTGCAAGTTGCTGAAAGAGTCGCCGACGGGTCAGCGACATAGATTGCCTCCTTGATTCACTGATGCAGTTGCGGACGCCGCCACCTGGCAACTCTCCGTGCTGGGGATTTTACACATTTCGTCGGCTTATGGGTATCGAAACCCTGTCTCCAAACGTCTTCGGCCAGAACCGGTGTACGATGCCGCGCTCGTGCCCCTCTGGCTTGAACTTCCTGCCCTGGCCACCGCCGGCCTGGTGGCCGGCACCCTCAACGTGCTGGCCGGCGGCGGCTCGTTCCTCACCCTGCCCCTTCTCATCTTCCTTGGCCTGCCCTCGACGCTGGCCAACGGCACCAACCGCGTGGGCGTCCTGGCCCAGAACATCGGGGGAATCTGGGGATTCCATCACCACGGCGTGCTCGACTGGCGGTGGGCCACCGTGGCCAGCGGATCGGCCATCGTGGGCGCCGCGCTGGGCGTCTGGGCGGCCCTGGAAGTGCCCGACTTCGCCTTCCGCCGCATCCTGTCGATCGCGATGGTGCTCATCACCCTCTGGTCGATGTTCGCGCCGCGGCCCGGCGCCGCGACCGGCGCCCCCAGGCCCCCCACCCATCCCCTGGTGGTGGGCGGCTTCTTTCTGGTGGGCCTGTACGGCGGCTTCATCCAGGCCGGCGTGGGCTTCCTGGTGCTGGCCATCACCACCGCCGCGGGCATGGACCTCGTGCGCGGAAATGCCGTCAAAGTGCTGAGCGTGCTGCTCTTTACCGTGCTCTCGCTGGTGGTCTTCGCCGGCGCGGGACAGGTCGACTGGCCCCGGGGACTGGCCCTCGGCGCGGGCAACTTCCTCGGCGGGTTCGTTGGGGTCCGCCTGGCGGTGCTGCGCGGCCACGCCTGGCTGCAGCAGGTCGTCACGGTCATGGTGGTCCTTTTCGCCGTGATGCTGTGGCTGGGATGAATAGGGTGCCAGGGGTGCCAGGGGTGCCGGGGTGGGTGCTGGTGCCAACGGCAAGGGCTTAGGACTTGGGGCTTGGGGCTGGGGCTGGGGGCTGGGAGGGCCGGTTACACGGCTTTGGTATGCTCAACGGTATGGGTCCCTCCGCAAAACTGGGCCGGCGGCCGCGCCGCCGCAAGGGGGTGGAGGCGGCGCCCGTGCCCCGGCCCAGCCAGCCGGACTGGTCGCGGCTGGATCCGAACGACCTCAGCTCCCCCGCCCTCTTCATCAACCGCGAATTGAGCTGGCTGGCCTTCAACCAGCGGGTGCTGTCGCAGGCCCAGGACGCCTCGCATCCGTTGCTCGAGCGCGTGAAATTTCTGGCCATTGCGGGCACCAACCTCGACGAGTTCTTCATGGTGCGCGTGGCCACCCTCCTGAAGAAGTTCCGCGCGGGCATCGAGGAGATCTCCATCGACGGCCTCACCACCGACCAGCAACTGGCCACCATCGGCAGCCAGGCGCTGGCGCAGATGGACGAGCAGCGCGCGTGCTGGTCGCGGTCGCTGCGGCCCCTGCTGGCCGCCGAGGGCATCCACTTCCTCGATCCGGCCGACTACACGCCGGCCATCGACGCGTGGCTCACCCAGTATTTCAAGGACCACATCTTCCCGGTGCTCACGCCTCTGGCGTTCGATCCCGGGCATCCGTTCCCCTACATCTCGAACCTGAGCATGAACCTGGCCGTGCGGGTGCGCCACAACGGCCGCACCAAGTTCGCGCGCGTCAAGGTGCCCGGCATGCTGTCGCGCTTCATCGCGCTGCCCGATCACCTGTCGCCGCACGGCGGCACGGCGCACGTGTTCCTGGAGGACGTGATCCGGCGCAACGTGCAAGAGCTCTTCCCCGGCACGCAGGTGGAGGGCGCGCACCTCTTTCGCGTGATCCGCGACACCGACATGGTGATCCAGGAAGACGAGGCCGACGACCTGCTCGAGACGGTGGACCGCGGGCTCAAGCAGTTGCGCTACGGCGCGCTGTCGCTGCTGCAAGTCGAGGGCGACATGCCGCGCCGCGTGCTCAACATCCTCATCGAGAACTTCGAGGTGGACGAGGACGTGGTGTCGCGCACCACCGAGCGCATGGGCTTCGGCGACTGGCACGCCCTCACCAAGCTGCACCGCCCGGCGCTCAAGGACCCGGCGTTCACGCCGCGCACGCTGTGGGGGCCCGACGACACCGACAAGGTGTTCGAGCAGATCGCCGACCAGGACTTCGTGCTGCACCACCCGTTCGACTCGTTCACCTCGGTGGAGACCTTCCTGCGGGCCGCGGTCGAGGATCCGCAGGTCGTGGCCATCAAGATCACGCTGTACCGCATCGGCGCCAACTCGCCGCTGGTGGACCTGCTGATCCAGGCCGCGGACGAGGGCAAGCAGGTGGCCGTGCTCGTGGAGCTCAAGGCACGCTTCGACGAGCGCAACAACATCGCCTGGGCGACCCGCCTCGAGGCGGCGGGCATCCACGTCGTGTACGGCCTGGTGAACATCAAGGTGCACTGCAAGCTGTGCCTGGTCGTGCGCAAGGAGGTCGACGGCATCCGCCGCTACGCCCACGTCGCCACCGGCAACTACAACCGCGTTACCTCGCAGATCTACACCGACCTGGGCCTGTTCACCGCGGACGAGGGCATCCTCGACGACGTGAGCGAGGTGTTCAACTCGCTGACGGGCTACTCGAACAAGCGCTCGTACCACGCGCTGCTGGTGGCGCCCGTCGGCCTGCGCCAGGGGTTCCGCGCCCTCGTCGAGCGCGAGATGGAGCACGCCAGGGCCGGGCGCCCCTCGCGCATCATCATCAAGAACAACGCCGTGGCCGACCAGGGCATGATCAGGACGCTGTACCGCGCGTCGCAGGCGGGCGTGCCCATCGACATGGTGGTGCGCGGGGTCTGCTGCCTGCGCCCGGGCATCCCGGGCATCTCCGATCGCATCCGCGTCCGCTCGATCGTGGGCCGCTTCCTCGAGCACTCGCGCATCTACTACTTCGAGAACGGCGGCGAGCCCGAGGCCTACATCGGCAGCGCCGACCTCATGGAGCGCAACCTCGATCGCCGCGTCGAGGTGCTCTGCCCCATCACCGACCCGGCGCTGCGCATGCTGCTGCTGCACGAGGTGCTCGAGGTGCTGCTCGGCGACACCGACCGCGCCTGGATCCTGCGCACCGACGGCACCTACGTCCGGGCCGCGCCGGCCGAGGGCGCCGCCCCGGTCAATTCCCAGCGCTTCCTGCTGGACTGGTACTCGTCGCAGCCCGACAGCTGACGGCGGGCGGCGTCACTGCCAGCGGAAGAGCCGCAGCGACAGCACGAACGACACACCGCCCCACGCGGCGAGCACCGCCAGCTCGCGCACCAGGCGGCCCAGGCCCGCGCCCTCGTTCATCACCGCGCGCAGTCCGTCGTTGAGCGCCGTCAGCGGCAGCGCGCGGATGAAGGGCTGCATCACGTCGGGGAAGTTGCTCGAGGCGAAGAACACGCCCGACAGCACCCACATCGGCAGCATCACCAGGTTCATCAGCCCCGACACCGCCTCGATGGTGCGCGCGCGGCTGGCCAGCAGCAGGCCGATGCCGCCGAAGGCCAGCGCGCCGGAGAGCGCCAGCACCGCGAGCGCCGCCAGCGTCCCCTGCACGCCCACGTCGAACGCCACCCAGGCGAACCCGACGATGACCACCGTCTCCAGGGCGAGGAACAGCAGGCGGCTCAGCACCTGCGACAGCAGGTAGTGCACCTTCGACATGGGCGTGGCCACCAGGCGCTTCAGCAGCTTCTTGCTCCGGGCCTGGACAATCGCGAAGCCGACGCCCCAGAGGCCGGTGCTCATGATGTTCATGCCCAGCAGCCCCGGCACCAGCCAGTCGATGTAGCGCGAGCCCACGGCCTGCACGGGTTGCCGCGCGGCCTCGAACACATCGCGGCGGCCGGCCGCGCGCTGCAGCGCCGCATCCACCGCCAGCCGCGCCACCTGGCTCTCGGCGCGGGCCTCGTCATAGCGGTACGTGGGCGGATCGCCGGGCACCACGACCACCGGCGCGCGGCCCGTGCGCACGGCCCGGTCCACCTCGCCCGCGGCCAGGCGGCGCACCGTGAACCCGCCCGCGCCCTCGAGGGCGGCCACCACCGCCGGCGCGCCGGCGCCCTCGGCGACGCCGACGATGACCGGCTCGGCGCCGCGCGAGCGGAAGGCGATGCCGAGCGCGCAGGTGAGGATCACCGGGAAGGCGAACACCCAGAACACGGCCTCGGGCTCGCGCAGGAACTCGCGGAACCGCGCGGTGGTGAGCTCCACCAGCGGATGGCGCGCGCCGCCGCGGCTACTCATCGCGCAGCTGCCTGCCCGTCAGCGTCACGAACACGTCCTCCAGAGTGGCGCTGTGCGTCGACAGCTGGCTCAGCGTGGCGCCGTCACGGCGCAGCAGGTCGAGCAGGGCCGGCACGGTGCGGTGCAGTTCCGAGGTCGCCAGCGCCAGGTGCGCGCCCAGCCGCACCTCGCGCACGCCGGGCAGCGCGCGCAGGTCGGCCGCGACGGGCGCCGCGCCCGCCTCCACCGCGAATTCCACCATGTGCTCGGCGCCGAGCGACAGCACCAGCTCGCGCGGCGTGCCGAGGGCGATGAGCCGGCCGCGGTCCATGATGCCGACGCGATCGCAGAGCGCGTGGGCCTCGTCCATGTAGTGCGTGGTGATCAGGATGGTGCCGCCCTCCTCCTGGAAGCGCCCGAGCACGGCCCACAACTGGCGGCGCGACTGCGGATCGAGGCCGGTGGTGGGCTCGTCGAGGAACAGCAGCTCGGGGCGCCCGGCCAGCGCGCACGCCACCGACAGCCGCTGCTTCTGCCCGCCCGAGAGCTTCGCGACCCAGGCATCGGCCTTGGCGCCGAGCTCCACCGTGTCGAGCAGCGCGTCCACCGTGGGGCCGTCGGGATAGAACGAGCGGAACAGGCGCAACGTCTCGCGGACGGTGAGCTTGTCGGCCAGCTGCGTCTCCTGCAGCTGGATGCCGAGCCGGGGCCGCAGCGCCGCCGCATCCCGCGCCCACGAGCGGCCGAGCACCCACACCTCCCCGGCGTCGGGCGCGAGCAGCCCTTCGAGAATCTCGATGGTGGTGGTCTTGCCCGCGCCGTTGGGACCGAGCAGGCCGAAGCACTCGCCGCGCGCCACGTCGAGATGCAGGAGATCGACGGCCAGGACGCCGCCGTAGCGCTTCACCAACCCCTGGCACCGCAGCGCGGACATGTCGGTCGCCACGCCCGCATTGTACCCGTGGTACACTTCGCGATCTGTGTCGGCGAGCATCGTGCTGATCGGACCGTCGGAGGCCCTGCCCAGCCTGCGTGACCGGATTGATGCCGGCGCACAGGTGCAGACCTTCACCGACGCCGAGGCGCTCGAGGCGCTGGATCACATCATCCGCCACAAGCCCGCCGTCGTGGCGCTCGACCGCGCGTTCTCCGACAGCTCGCGCGGCACGGCCCTCATCAATCGCATCAAGGACGACCCGGCGCTCACGGGCTGCGAGGTGCGCGTCGTCGCGCACGACACCGAGCTGAGCCGCGTGGCGGTGAAGCGGGACCAGGGTCCCGCGGTGGCGGTGGACGAGCCGAAGCCCGCGCTCGACCAGCGCGGCACCCGCCGCGCGCCGCGCGTGCGCGTCAAGGACGGCGTCGAGGTGACCATCGACGGCAACACCTCGCTGCTGGTGGACCTGTCCACCGTCGGCGCGCAGGTGGTGTCGCCCACCGTGCTCAAGCCGAACCAGCGCGTACGCCTGGTGATGGGCACCGGCCGCACCCCCGCGCGCTGCAACGGATCGGTGGCCTGGGCCGCCTTCGAGATGCCCAAGGGCCTGCCGCCCCGCTACCGCGCCGGTATCGACTTCACCGCGGCAGACGCGGAGGCCGTAGCGGCCTTTGCGAATAGTAACAAGAAGGCCTGAGGAACCGCCGTTCCTCACGGAGGTTCACTCACGGGGGTTCCTCACGGGGGTTCACTCACGGGGGTTCCTCACGGGGGTTCCTCACGGAGGTTCCTCACGAAGGTTCACTCACGGGGGTTCCTCACGGAGGTTCCTCACGAAGGTTCTTCACGCGGGCGTTTTCGTGTGAACGTTTGGGAGTGTCAGAGTTTTTGTGTGTGAGGCGTCGTTAACGGACGATCGAGTTCCCT
>CAYJPQ010000030.1:0-37289 GCA_964372085.1 uncultured Bifidobacteriaceae bacterium
GGTGCAGCGGGTGCAGCGGGTGCAGCGGGTGCAGCGGGTGCAGCGGGTGCAGCGGATGCACTTGATGCACTTGATGCACTTGATGCACTTGATGCACTTGATGCACTTGATGCACCCGATGCACCTGATGCACCTGATGCACCCGATGCACCCGATGCACCCTATGCACCCTATGCACCTGATGCACCCGCGTCTTTCATGCGATTCAGCTTGTTATGCAGCGTCTTGAGGCTGATCCCGAGCATCTCGGCGGCGCGCGTCTTGTTGCCGCCGGCGGACTCGAGCGTGGCCAGGATCAACTTCTGCTCCGCCTCGTCCACGGTCATGCCGGGCGCGATGGTGAAACCTTCGGGGTGCGGCGGTGCCGCGGGCGCGGGCGCCGAGGGCGCCGCGGCCAGCGGCGGCAAGTGGGCGGCCTCGATGACGTCGCCCCTCGCCAGAATGGTGGCGCGCTCGATGACGTTGCGCAGCTCGCGCACGTTGCCCGGCCAGTCGTAGCGCTCGATCGCGCGCATGGCGTCGGGCGACACGGCCTTCACGTGGCGGCGATCGCGCAGGTTGAACTCGTCGATGAACGCCTGGATCAGCAGCGGCAGGTCTTCCTTCCGTTGGCGCAGCGGCGGCAGCGCGATGCTGAACACGTTGAGGCGGTAATAGAGATCGTCGCGGAGCTTGCCGTCGCGAATGGCCACCTGCGGATCGAGGTTGGTGGCCGCAATCACGCGCACGTCCACCTCCTGCTCCACGCGCCCGCCCAGGCGCCGGAACCTGCGCTCCTGCAGCACCCGCAGCAGCTTCACCTGCGTGGCCGGCGTCATCTCCGCGATCTCATCGAGAAACAGCGTGCCGCGGTCGGCCAACTCGAAGCACCCGGCGCGCCGCTCGGTGGCGCCGGTGAAGGCGCCCTTCTCGTGCCCGAAGATCTCGCTTTCGAGCAGCGTGTCGGGAATGGCGGCGCAGTTGAGCGCCACAAACGGCGCCTGCGCGCGCGGGCTCAACTGGTGGATGGTCTGCGCCACCAGCTCCTTGCCGGTGCCCGACTCGCCCAGGATCAGCATCGAGGCCGGCGTGGGCGCGGCCTGCTCCAGCACCTGGTAGATGGCCCGCATCCGCGGGCTGTGGCCGATGATGCGGCCGAAGCGCCCGCGCTCGGACAGCTGCCGGCGCAGCACCTGGTTCTCGCGCCGGTGCTGGTTGATCTCGGCCAGCCGATCGAGCAGCCGCTGCAGCTTCTGCGGATCGAGCGGCTTGGTGAGGTAATCCTCCGCGCCCGCCTTCACCGCCTCCACGGCCGTATCCACGGTGCCCTGCGCCGTGAGCAGGATGATCCGGATGTGCTCGGTCTCGCCCTGCAGCGCCTTCAGCAGGTCCATGCCGCTCATGCGCGGCATCACCAGGTCCGAGACGATGATCGTCGGCCGGAAGGTGGTGACCTTCTGCAGCGCCTCGGCGCCGTCGGCGGCCGCGTCGGCCGCAAAGCCCCACGCGCGCACCAGCTCGGTGAGGCCCGATCGGGTGGCGGGGTCGTCCTCGACGATGAGCACACGCTCGCCGGCGCGGGGATTCGGGGCGGCCACGGTTCGAGTGTACCATCGGTGCCTTGATGGAACCCGGGACCCCGCCACGCCTCCACTGGCCCAGCGTGGCGGAGGTGGTGCTGTGCTCCGGCTACCCCACCCAGTTGGCCATTGGCGGCGTGCTGCAGGCGGCGGGGGTGGCGCCGCAGCAGGCCGACGGCACGCTGTCGGCCACCTTCATCTTCGCGCTGTCGCTCGTGGACACCGTGGTCCTGCTCGGCCTCATCACCTGGCTGCTCGCCAGGCGCGGCGAGCGGCCCCTGGCCGTCTTCACCGGCGGCCGCCTCCTCGCGCCCGAGGCCCGCGCCGGGCTCGTCTCGGTCCCCTTCGTCATCGCCGTCGTCGTGGCGGTGAGCGTCGCGGTGCGCTACGTGGCGCCCTTCCTCCACAACGTGCCGGACAACCCGCTCGAGGGCCTGCTGGATTCGCAAGCGGGGCTGCTGGCCTTCCTCTTCGTGGTGATCGTGGCCGGCGGCGTGCGCGAAGAGCTGCAACGCGCCTTCCTCCTCCACCGGTTCCGGCACGACCTGGGCGGACCAGGCGTGGGCCTTGCGGTCACCAGCGTCGCCTTCGGCCTGGGCCACACGCTGCAGGGCTGGGACGCGGCCCTCATCACGGGCACCCTGGGCGCGCTGTGGGGCGCGATGTACCTCGCCCGCGGCAGCGCCGTGGCCGGCCTCGTCAGCCACAGCCTGTTCAACAGCACCGAGCTCGTCAGGGCGTTCTTCGCCAGATAACGTACGGGCCACAGAGACACAGAGACACAGAGAAATACCAAGTCCTTCTAAATGCCAGTGCTGCATAGGCAGCCTGCAGGCATTTTGAGGTATTTGGATTTTCCTCTGTGTCTCTGTGTCTCTGTGGCCCGTACGTGATCTACTTCGCCAGGATGACGACGGTCGTGCGGCGGCGGAGGTCGGCCACCCAGTCGGCGATGAGCTCGCGGCGGCGGGCGGGCGCCTCGGGGTCGGTGGGCGCGCCGGCCGCGGCGAATCGCTGCGCCAGGTAGGCCTGCACCCGCAGGTCGTCGCGCACCCAGGCCCGCAGGCGCGCGTCGGTGAAGCCGGTGCTGTCGTAGACGCGCTGCAGCGCGCCGGGCGCGGCGTGGAGGCGCTGCACCTCGGCAAGCCCGGCGGCGATGGCCTCGTCCGCCGGCTCGGGCGGCGCGTAGCGCTGCACCTCGCGCAGCATCAACTCCCGATCCACCAGCAGGCCGGTGCCGACCTCCACCGGGTCGTCGGCCGTCGCGGGGTCGACCAGTCCCAGCGCGATCGCGGCGCGCGCATCCGAGAGTGTGATCACCTGTCCGGCCACCAGGGCGAGGGTGCGCTCCACCAGCTCGCCCGGCTGCGGTTGCGCCCACGCCGGGGCCTGGGCGGCCAGCCCGCACGCCAGCACGCATGCGAAGAGCCGGGCGCCCATCAGAAGGCCTGCCCCAGCGAGATGTGCAGCACGTTGGCCTTCTCGCGACCGCCCGTGGGGAGCAGGCGGGGATGCACCTTGAAGCCCCAGTCGACGCGCAGCGGGCCGATGGGCGATCGATAGCGCACGCCGAAGCCGGTGGCCACGCGCAGGTCGCCCGGGCGGATGTCGCCGGCGAACTTGAACACGTTGCCGGCGTCGATGAAGCCCACCATCTGGATGTTCTTCCAGTAGGGCGCGCGCGCCTCGATGTTGAACACCGCCAGGCCGTTGCCGCCCTGGGGAAAGCCCTGGGGATCGAGCGTCTCCTCGGTGCCGAGCTGGTCGAGGGAGAAGCCGCGCACGGTGGTGTCGCCGCCCGCGAAGAACCGCTCGCTGGCCGGCAGGTCCCTGATGGTGGTGTCAAGGGCGGTGGCCGCGCGCACCGAGCGCGTCAGGCCGCCGCGGGCAATCTCCAGCACCTCGGGGCCGGCCTCGGCCACGCCCACGGCGACACCAAGCCGGGCGCCCATCGCGACGACCACGCCGCGCCCGGGCAGCCGGCGGTAGAGGAACCCCTGCATGAACGACTTGACGAAGCCCACCTCCGACCCCAGCACGCGCGCGGCCACCGTGCCGTCGATGCCCAGCACCGCGCCCTTCTGCGGGTCGAGCACGTCGTCACGGGAATCGCGCAGCACGGCGCCGAAGAACTTCGAGAGCTTCACCTGCGGGAAGAGCCGGTCGATCAGCAGCTGGTCCGCGGGCAGGATCTTCTCGTCGAACAGCTTCGTGTAGTCGAACGAGTAGCGGCCGGTGACGCTCAGGGTGCCGAAGCGGCGGCCGTAGTCGCCGGCCACGCCCTTGCGGTTGAAGTTGAAGCTGGTGCGGATGCCCTGCTCGACGAACGCGGTGAACTGCGCCTCGCCGGGCGTGCCGAACGCGCGCGGCTCGCGGAACGAGAAGAAACCGCGGTAGTCGTTGAGGCCGTAGCCGCCGGTGTCGGTGGGGTCGGGGTTGTCGGCCGCCGGGTCGCGCTGCTTCAGCGTGGCGCGGGCAAACAGCGTCACCGACCGGTTCTTGCCCCACAGGTTGCGGCGGGAGATGTCGAAGAAGCCGCGCGGCGCCACGTCGACGTGCTCCCCGGGCGTGGCGTCGGTCTCGCTCTGGCGATAGCGGCGCCCCACCTCGATGCCACCGCCGTAGGTGATGGTGGTGGCGTCGGCCTCCTCCACCTCGACCAGCACGTCGCGGGTGGAATCACCCGTGCGCGGCAGCTCGGTGATGCGCACGCGCCGGAACAGCCCGAGGGCCGCCAGCCGCTGCTGGCTCTCGGCCATGGCGTCTTCGCTCAGGGGGCTGCCCGGCTTCAGCACCAGCTCGCGGCGGATCAGGTCGGGGCTGGTGCGCGCGTTGCCGGTGATGAGGATGCGGTCCACCTGCACCTGCGGCCCCTCCCGCACCAGCCACGTGATGCCCACCTCGCCGTTGTCGGGCGAGAACGCCAGTTGCGGGGTCACCGAGGCGCTCTGATAACCCTCGTTGCGGAAGGCGCGCTCCAGGACATCGCGGTCGGCGTCCAGCTGCGGCCGGTAGAACGGCCGGCCGGCCGAGAGCGCCATGAGCGACCGCAGCCGATCGTCGGCCAGGGCCGACGCGCCGCTCACCTCCACGGCCCGCACCAGCGTCCTGGGGCCCTCCACGATGTCGTAGCGCACGTCGACGGGGCGGAACGACACCCCGCCGCGCGTCTCGGCCGGCAGCACTTGCACGCCTGGCGTGACGGCCACCTGCGAGAAGCCGCGCACGCGGTACATCTCGGCGATGGCGGCGCCGACGGCGCCCACCCGCGCCTCCACGAACGGCTCTCCCGCCTTCACCTGCAGCAGCGGTTCCAGGTCGGTGTGCGGCAGGCCGCTCACGCCCGCGAGCGTGACGGCGCCCACGCGGTGCAGCGGCCCTCGGGTCACGGTGAAGGTGAGGAGGAGTTCGCCGCCGCTCTCCTCGCGCGTGTATGGCGCTTGCGCCGATCGGTAGCCCTGCCGCCGCAGCGCGGTCTCGATGTTGCGGCTGGCGTCCTCGAGCAGGTCCTGGTCCACCGACCGCTCCGCGCGAATCGGCGCCAGCGCTTCCCGGTTGCCGTCGGGCAGCGGGTCGCCGGCAAAGGCCACCCGCACGAGCGGGCCCGGCTCCACTGCCACGGTGACGGTGGCCGACCCGTCGACGGCCACGCTCACGCTCTCGCGCGCGCGCGCCTCGTAGTAGCCCTGCTCGCGCAGGTCTTCTTCATAGGCGGCCACCCGCTCGCCGATGGCGGGGCGGTCGAGCGCCTGCCCGGCGGCCAGACCCACCTTCCGCAGGAACTCGGCGGGCGGCTCGGGCGGCGTGCCCGACACGGATACGGCGGCAATCACGGTGCGCGGCCCGGGCGCGATGGCCAGGCGGAGCTCGGCCCGCCCGGGGGTCTCGCCGTCCAGCAGGCGCGGCGCGATGGACGCGGCGCGATAGCCGCGGTCGGCGTAGAACGACCGCAGCGCGGCCACCATCTCGGGCACGCGCGACACCGGCGGCCCCTCGCCGAACCGATCGGACAGGGCCGACCGCAGCTCCGACACCGGCCACACCGGCTGGCCCGTGGCCTCGACGCGGCCGATCGTCCGGATGGGCATCAGCACCCACCGCAGCACCACGCCGCCCTCGGCCGGCGCCGCGTACACGCGGATGTCCTCGAAGCGGCCGAGCCCCACCAGGTGATCGACCGTCGCGCGCACCTGGCGCATCTCCAGCGGCTCGCCCACCCGCGTCTCGATCACCTCGATCACGGACGGCTCGTCGAGGGGCCGGCCGGCCAGCTCCACGCGCACGTCCACGAGCGTGCGGCCCAGGTACCCCTCGATCGGGGCCTGCGCCGGGGCGGCCCACAACAGCGCGAGCAGCGCGGCCAGCATCAGAACGTGTGCCTCTTGCGGACTTCGAGCGCGTAGGTGCGGTCCTCGTTCTGCGACAGCACCCAGCCGAGCGTATCGCTCGCGTCGAACTCCAGCAGGATGATCTCGTCACGGGTGGACGAGGAGAGGCTGCGGGCGTAGGTGAGGAAAATGCGGTCGGAGATGCGCTTGCCGATGGTGACCCGCGCCGACGGGTTCACGCCGATGCGCGCCGACTGCTGGTAGGGGTCCGACAGCAGCGGCGTGATCTGGAACGTGTCGACGCCGAAGGTCCGCTCCACGACGCGGCCCACCTCGGCCGACAGCGCGCCGGTGAGCGCGCGGGTGGCCCGGGCCTCCACCAGGCGCTGCTCGCGCTCGTTGGGGCGCTGCAGGGCCGCCAGCTCCACGTCGCCGCTGGGCGCCTGGTCGCTGAAGAGCAGCGTCAGGATGTCGAGCGGCGGCAGCGGCGGGTCCGACGTGAAGTCGGGTTGCAGGCGCTCGGTCGTGCCGGCCATCCGCAGGGTGATGCGGTAGGTCTGGCCCGGCACGCGCACGCGCGTCTCGGCCTCGACATCGAAGAACGGCTGGATGCGGTTGGGATTGGCGAAGTCGAGGCTGCCGCGCGTCACCAGGTAGCGCCGGCCCTCGAACTCCACCTCGCCCCGCGCGATCTCGGCCCGCCCGAACACCAGCGGACGCTCGTAGGTGCCGCGGATCGTGAGGTCGGCGCTGGCCACCATGCGCGCCTGGTCGTTCTCGATCCGAATCGTCGACGGCGCCAGCAGGCGCACGTCGTAGCGCAGCGACGGCCCAGCCGCGGCCACCTGCCCTGCCACGGCGGGCAGGGCGGCGGCGCCGCCGGTGAGGCCGCTGAAGAGCCCCGTCGAGGTGTCGATGCCGCGCGTCCAGCTCGCGCTGCGCACGAGCACGGTGCCGGTCACCTCCGGGGCGTCCGCGGGGCCGCGCAGCGCGAGCGACGCGTCCACCAGCGACCGCATCCCCTCGGGATAGCGCAGCCGCATGTCCTCGCCCACGGCCGTCACGTCGAACTCGCTCAGCACGTAGCCCGACATGCCGACGCGGCCGCCAAACTGCACCGGTCCCCCGCCCAGCCGCGCCGTCACGCCGTCCACGCGCACGCCCGTCTCGTCGAAGGTGACGATGCCGTTGACGGCCTCCAGCGCGTGGGGGAACGCGAAGTGCCGTAGGCGGCCGTCGTTGATCAGCGCGTTGCCCGAGACGATGGGCGCCTGCGCGGTGCCTGAGATGCGGGCCGACACCTCGGCGCGGCCCGAGCTGCGGACGTCGGGCACGAAGCCCTGCAGCACGGCGAGGTTGGCGGCGCCGTTGGCCTGCAGCGCCAGGGCCTGCGTCGTCATGTCCACGGTGCCGGCGAGATCGAGCTCGGTGTCGTCGCCCACCAGCCGCAGGGCGTCCACCTGCAGGACCTGGCGGTCCATGCTCAGGCGCACGGGGCCGGCGTTCTTCAGCGCGTAGTCGAAGAACCGCAGGTCCACCTGCTCGACCGCGGTGTCCACGCGCAGCGCCTCGGGGTTGTAGAGCTCGCCCACCACGCGGATGGTGCCGCTCACGACGGCCGAGGTGTAGGGTGACAGCAGCGGCTGGAACGCGCGGATGTACGGATCGAGCGACGTGTCGGTGATGCGGAACGACAACTCGCCGTCCATCTCGTCGTTGATCTCGACGCGGCCGGTGCCCGACACGGCCAGGCGGGGCGAGGCGGCCTCGAACTCGTAGCTGAGCAGCGTGCCGCGCATGGCGAGCCGGCCGGTCATCTCGCCGATGCCCTCCTCGCCCAGGAAGAGGTCGCGCACGCTGGCCTTCACGTCGTAGCGCGGCTGCTCGAAGGTGCCGCTGCCCACGGCCTGGAACTCGAGCTGGCCCGTGAGCGGCGGGTAGCCCGGCACGGTGGTGAGCGCCAGCGTGTCGACGGCGACGCGGCGGCCGTCGGCGTTGAACGAGTAGGTGCCGTTCCAGCCCACGTACGCGGCGCCGGTGATGAGCCCGCCGCCCTTCTGCATCTGCAGGCCGTCGAGGCGCACGCCCGCGCCCTCGAAGCGGAGCGCCGCCTCGGCGTGGGCGAACGGCTCGCCGTAGGCGTCGCCGCGCGCGATCGACACGCGGCCGAAGCCAAAGGGCCGCTCGTACTCGCCGTACACGTGGAAGTCGCCCGACAGCGACCCCTCGAGGTCGTAGTCCTGCAGGTCGAACGCCTCGCGGAAGTCGGCCACCGCGCGGCTGTCGACGCGCACGCGCGCGTCGATCTCCTCGCCGCCGTCCGCGCGCGGGTAGCCCAGCGCGAACTGCCCGCTCACGTCCATGCGCGACAGCCCCGAGCGCAGCACGGCGCGGCTGACGTTCGCGTACGCGTTGTCGACCACGAAGTCGCCGTCCACCGCGCCCCACGTCACGTCCCAGGCGCGCATCTCCTCCCCCACGAAGCGGCCCTCGATGCGGGGCCGGCGGAAGGCGCCGAGCATCACGCCGTCGAAGCGCCCGACGCCGTCGATGGGAATGGCCTTGGTCGACGCCCCGAAGGCGGTCATCAGGCCCGCCAGCAGTCGGTCGCTCTCCTGCCAGTTGCGGCTGGTCACGCGAAACGGGATCTTCGACCGCTCGCCCCAGGCCGTGGCGCCGTTGAAGGCGATGAACGTGTCCTCGGTGGCCACGCTGCTCGGCTCGAAGCGGATGGCCTCGGGGTCGAAGGCATAGGTGAGATCGGCCGCGAGGCCCACGGGGGCGAGCGGCGTGTGGGTGCTGAACGGGCCCAGCACCTCGAAGCGGCTGCGCGCGTCGGCCGCGGCCGTGGGTCCCAGTTGCGGCCCTTGCGTCACGAGGCCCTCGGGCGGCGTCACGGTGACGGTGCCGTGGCCGGCCCGGTCCGCGAAGCGGCCAAGCGGCCAGGTCATCTCGTTGCGCCCCGTCGCGTGGCCGGCCAGCCGCAGGCCGGGCGTCTCATAGAAGGCGGTGAGGGCGGTGAGGTCCACGCCGGTGTAGTCGGCGTCGAACCGCGCGTGGGCGGGCCGCGCGCGATCGCCAAGCGGCGACATCTCGTAGCGGAACGCCGTGGCGCCGCCCATGAAGCCAGCCGTGGCGTGGGTCACCTCGAAGCGGTCGGGCAGCCAGACGAGCGAACCGGCGAGGTTGGGAAAACGGTAGTCGTTCACGCCGGCCAGCGCGCTCGTGAAGTCGCCCTTGAGCTCGCGGCCGCCCTTGAACAGGCGGAAGGTGCCGCCAAACTGGCCTTCGCCGTACAGGCTGAACGTGTCGCGCGCGAAGAACAGCTCGCGCATGCGGGGGAACTGCACCGTCGACGTCACCTGGTAGGTCTGCTCGGGCCAGCGCGCGATGTTCACCACGCCCGTGGCCTCCGAGCGCGCGCCGTCGGTGATGAGCTCCACGCGGTCGAGCAGGATCTCGCCGCCCTGCACCGTGAAGGTGGCCGACATGTCGGCCCACATCGGCTCGTACTGCTGGATCTGCACCGTGCCGCCGGTGAAGCGGGCCGTCCCGCGGTAGTCGCCGAGCTTGCCCACGGTGACGTCGATGTTGCGCGCCACGGTGCCCCAATCGCCGCCGTGATCGCGAAAGTCGAACTCCCCCCGGTAGGCGTGCACGTACTGCAGCGTGGCGACCACGGGGCGCGGGCCGGTGCTGGGCGGGCGCGGCGGGCCGGTGACGCGTGGGAAGGTCTGGCGGCCGTCTGGGAAGGTCTCGACGACCATGCGCCAGTCGGACATCTCGAGGGTGTCGATCAGCACCTCGCGGTGCAGCAGCGCGCCCCAAGTGAGCGACACCTCGATCCGCTTGGCGGTGAGCCACGGCTCCTCGCCGGGCCGCATGCCCTCGATGCGCAGGTCCTCGATGACGAAGCGCCCGCGCGCGACATGCACGCCGAGGCGGCCGATGGTCATCTTGCGCTCGAGCCAGTTGCCGCCGGCCTGCTCGGCGCGCGCCTTCAGCGCCGGCCCCAGGTCGATGGTCACCGCCGACACCAGCGCCACGGCCAGCGCCACCGCCACCACCACGGTGGTGCGGCGCGCACCCTTGTAGGTCGCGCCGAACACCGTCCGAAGGATCTGTGTCATCCCTGGTCGACGACGATCAACGTCGCGCCGGCCTCCACCGACTGGCCCTCGGCCACCGCCACCTCGCGCACGCAGCCCTCCCGGGCCGCGCGCAGCTCGTTCTCCATCTTCATGGCCTCGACCACCACCAGGCCCTGGCGGGCCTGCACGGTGTCGCCCGGCTTCACGAGCACGCGCACCACCTTGCCCGGCATGGGCGCCAGCACGCGCTGCGGGCCCGACCCGTGCGCGACGCCGGCGGCGCGACGGCGGCCGGGTGCGCCGGCCTGCCGCACCTGGACGCACAGGGTGCGGCCCTCCACGTGCACGTCGAACGCGCCCGCCACGGGGCGCGTGGCCACGCCCGCGTCCACGCTGCGGGTCGGCGCCTCGCCCACGGCGCCAATCAGCATCGACAACCGTCCGGCATCCACGCGATGCGCATCCACGACGTGCGTGCGCCCGTCGACCGTCACGTGCAGGTGCCCGCCCTGCCGCTGCACCGAGACGGTGGTCACGCGGTCGCCGATCTCAATCTCGTAGGTCATCGCAGCGCATCCACGCGCCCGGCGTCGGCCCATCGACTGGCGCGAGGCCCGGCGCCCTCCGCCGCCGGCTTCGTGAACTCGTGCACGGCCGCGGCCACCGTGGCCAGCCACTGGTGGTCGGCGGTGATGGCCTGCAGGTCGCCGGCATCGCCCAGCTTGCGATCGATGAACGTGGTGTCGAAACGGCCCGCCAGGAAGTCGGGCTCGCACAGCAGCCACCGGAAGAACGGGATGGTGGTGCGCACGCCGCGCACCTCGTACTCCGCCAGCGCCCGCTTCATGCGCGCGATGGCGTGGGCGCGATCGTCGCCCCAGGTAATGAGCTTCGAGATCATCGGGTCGTAGAAGATCGGCACCTCGCCGCCCTCGTAGACGCCGCCGTCGTTGCGCACGCCCGGCCCGTGCGGCGGGCGCAGGCCCTGGATGCGGCCCGGCGAGGGCAGGAAGCCGTTCTCCGGGTCCTCGGCGTAGATGCGGCACTCGAGGGCGTGGGCCCGCGGCGCCAGCAGCGCCTCGGGATCCAGCGTGAGCCGCTCACCGCGCGCGATGCGAATCTGCCACTGCACCAGGTCCACGCCCGTCACCATCTCGGTGATGGGGTGCTCCACCTGCAGGCGGGTGTTCATCTCGAGGAAGTAGAACGACCCGTCGGTGTCGAGCAGGAACTCGATGGTGCCGGCGTTGGTGTAGCCCACCCCGCGCGCCACCTCCGCCGCCGCCGACGTGATGCGCCGCCGCAGGTCGGCCGACACCGCCAGCGACGGGCTCTCCTCCACCACCTTCTGGTGGCGGCGCTGGATCGAGCACTCGCGCTCCACGAACGGCAGCACCGTGCCGTGGTGGTCGCCCAGCAACTGCACCTCGATGTGCCGCGGCGCCAGGATGCGCCGCTCCAGGTACACCGCGCCGTCGCCAAACGCCGACTGCGCCTCCGACCGGGCGGCCCTCAGCGCACCCGGCAGGTCGGCCGGCGCATTCACCATGCGCATGCCCTTGCCGCCCCCGCCCGCCACCGCCTTCAGCATCAGGGGATAGCCGATGCCAGAGGCCACCTTCAGCACGTCGGCATCCGGCACCGACTCGGACAGCGGCTCCTCGGTGCCCGGCACCACCGGCACGCCGGCCTTGATGGCCGCCTGCCGGGCCGCCGTCTTGCTGCCCATCAGCGTGATGGCCTCGGGCGAGGGGCCAATGAACGTGAGGCCGGCATCTCTGCACGCCACGGCGAAGTCCTCGTTCTCGGCGAGGAAGCCGTAGCCGGGATGCACGGCGTCGGCGCCTGAACGCCGCGCGGCGTCGAGGATGGCGTCGATGCGCAGGTAGCTCTCCCGCGGCGCGCTCGGCCCCACCGGCCACGCCTCGTCGGCCATCTGCACGTGCAGCGCCGGTCGATCACACTCGGAGTAGACAGCCACGCTGCCGATGCCCATGTCCCGGCAGGCGCGAATGACCCGGACCGCGATCTCGCCGCGGTTGGCGATCAGGATTTTCCTCATTGACCGAACTGCTTACGATTCTAGCACTTAGGGTGCGTTGCTAGAACCGTCCGCTGGCCCCGGCGCCGCCCGACGATCCGCCGCCGGGCTCGTATCCAGGCGGCGTGGCGCCGGAGGTGGCGGATGCCGCGCCGTGCGAGAGGCCCGCGGCGATGCCGAGCGATTCGGCCGACCGCGCGTCGGAGTACAGCAGCGCGCGCGGCGTGAACCCCGCGCGCTGTTCGCCGGGCCCGGCCAGCAGCCAGCGCCGCACGCCCAGGGCGATGCCCGCGAGCACGACGCCCAGGACGATGGGATCCCACTCGTGCACCGGCAGGCGCAGGTACATCTTCACCGTGAAGAGCGAGGCCACCGCCATCAGCGCGCTCGCGCGGATGAGGGCGCGACCTCGTCCGCGCACCCCCATCACCAGGCCGGCGGCCGGCAGCACCCACACCGCCGCGAACGTGCCCCAGTAGAACAACGGCGTCGAATCCGGTGACGCGGCGCCGAACGTGAGCGGCAGGTTGAGCACCGCGTACGCGCCCAGCCAGGCCACCGCCTCCATCATCCCGTAGTCGTCACCGGGGTACTCGTCGCCGTGCGGCCGCCGCGCACGCGCCGCCACACCGAAGGCCGCCAGCAGCAGGCCGGCGGCCACCAGCCTCGCCGCCGCCTGGGGCACGCCGTACACGAACGGCAATGCCGCCGTGCAGCCCACGGCCGCCAGGGCCGCGTAGAGATAGCCGTAGCGCGCGTAGAGCGCCGCGGCGCCCAGGGCCACCGCCGCCACCGCCACGCGCTCGGGCCTCGTCGTCAGGTCGACGGAGGTCGCCAGCAGCGTGAGGCTCGTGGCGGCCAGGGCCACCGCCCACACGGCCGCGGCTTCTTCCACGCCGAAGCGGTACAGGCGGTACCGCGTGATGGCCGTCTCGGCGGCCCAGGTCGACGCAGCGGCCAGCGCGAGGGTGATGGCGCTGCCGGCCCACTCTCCATCGAGGCCCAACGTGATGGCCAGCAGGAACACGCCCGACTGCAGCACCAGGCTGGCAAACCCGAACAGGACGAGGCGCAGGATCAGGTGCGTGCGCCTGAGGTCGGTGGCGAGCGTGATGGCCATCACGTTGGCCTGCCCCTCGTCCACCAGGCCCGATCGCTGCCACGCGCGCACCTGCTTCAGGGTGCGCACACGGGTCTCCTCGTCGGGCGTGTAGCGCGTCATGGCTCGCGGCCCACCTGCCGCGCGAGCACCACCAGGAGGACGATCACCGCGCTGCCCGACACGACGCCGTACGCCAGGATGAGCGTGGGTCCCATACCGGCGCTGATGATCTGGTAGCTGATGGCCAGGTAGCCGTACACGATGCCGTAGGCCACGAACGCGAAGCGCCGGTAGACCAGGCCGCCGCGGATCGAGAGGACGGCGAGCGTCAGTACGGCCGCGACGTAGACAGGGCCGGTGCCCGCGTCGGCCACCCCCGACAGCAGCGCGGCGAACATCACGGTGACCGCCACGTGCAGGTAGGCGTCCACGAAGTGGGCCTTCACCGAGGCCCGCTGCCCGGCCAGCCCGAGGCCGGCGGCGACGAGGCCGTAGGCGAGCGCCGAGGCGCGGAGAAACGCGGCGTCGAGCAGGCCCCACGCCGTGAACTTGATGCCGAACCACGCGGCCAGCGCCGACAGGGCCAGCGACAGCACGAAGCGGTTGTCGAAGCGGTACGCCGCCGCGAAGAACGCCAGGGCCGACAGCAGCACGTGGAGGTCCCACCGGTCGCCGAGCAGGCCGAACCGCGACTCGACGTAGCCGAGCTCAATGCCCAGCACCACCGCGCCCAGGTAGAGCGCGTAGTCGAATACCATGCCGGGCGAGGGCACCTCGGTGGGGGCGTACGCCGGCGCGCGCGACAGGCAGTAGTAGGCGCACGCGGCGAGCAGCGCGCTGAGGGCGGCGATGATGGCGGCGTCACCGAGGTCCTCGAAGCGGGTGTTGATGGTCCAGGCCACGCCCCCGGCCAGCGTCAGCACGCCCACGTACAGCAGCGCGTTCAATTCCAGCAGCACCGAGATGCGATCGCCCCGGACGAGGGCGGCCAGCCGACCGTGCTGGCCGTCGGAGATGACGCCATCGTCCCGCCAGGCCGCCAGGCGATCGAGGGTGGTCATGGGCAGCCCCCATCTTACGTGCTAGTCTGGCTGTCCGATGCGCGTGGTCATCGTTGGCGGGGGACAGGTGGGATCGGCGCTCGCCCGGGCGCTGGCGCCGGATCACGAGGTGTTCGTCATCGACCACGACCCCGTCGTAGCCGACGTGTTCGCATCGGTCGACGTCGAGTTCATCTCCGGGAGCGGCACGAGCGAGGAGGTGCTGCGCCGGGCCGACGTGGAGCACTGCCAGTTCTTCGTGGCCTGCACGGGCCTGGACGAGGTCAACATCGTCGCCTGCGCGATCGCCAACCGCATCGGCAGCCCCGAGACCATCTGCCTGGTGTCGCGGGCCGACTTCATCGATCCGTCCAGCCGCACCGGAGGCCTCGAGGCGTTCGGCATCAACCGCGTCCTGTGGCCCGAGGCGCAACTGGCGGCCGACATCGAGCGCATCGTCACCGCGCCGGGCGCCATCGACGCCGAGGTGTTTGCCGGCGGCATCGTCCGCCTCCTCGAGTACCGGCTGGAGGCCGATTCTCCGCTGACCGCCGCGCCCGTGCGCGGGCTGAACCTGCCGCGCGGGTCGCTGATCGTCGCGGTGAAGCGCGGGGGCCGCATCTTCGTTCCCCGGGGCGGGTCCACCCTGGCGGGCAACGACAAGATCATCGTGATGGGGACGCCCGACGCCATGCGCCAGGTGGAGCGCCTGCTCTATCCCCACGCGACGGGCCGCCAGCACGTGACCATCATCGGCGGCGGCGATGTCGGCCTGCAACTGGCCGAGCGGCTCGAAGCCGGGTCGGACGCCGAGGTGCGCATCATGGAACGTGGCGCCGAGCGCGGCGCCGAGCTGGCCGCGCGGCTCAAGCGCACGCTGGTGCTCAGCGGCGACGGCACCGACCTCGAGTTCCTCGAGGCCGAGAACGTCGGGCGCAGCGACGTGCTCGTGTCGGTGATCGACAACGACGAGCGCAACCTCCTGGCCTCGCTGCTGGGCCGCCAGCTCGGCGTGCCCAAGATCATCACGCGCGTGAGCCGGCCGGCCAACCTGCGGCTGTTCGAGCGCGTGGGCATCGACGTGGCGCTGTCGGCGCGCGGCGCCGCGGTGGCGTCGATCCTCCACCAGGTCACCGGGGGCACGGCCAGCCTCGTGGCCGTGCTGGAACAAGGCGAGGCGCGGGTGTTCGAGCTCACCGTGTCCCCCACCTTCGTGGCCCGGGACCTGAAGGACATCGGCTCGTCCGAAGACGCCATCGTCGCCGCCATCCTCCGGGGCGACCAGGCCATCGTGCCCCGCGGCGACGACCGCATCGAGCCGGGCGATCGCATCCTCGTCTTCTGCACCCGGACCGCGGCCGACCGGGTGCACGCGTACTTCACCGGCGCCGGCGACTGACCAGGCGGCATGCGCTACGCGCTCATCGTCCACGTCTGCGGCGAGCTGGTCCGCGTCTTCGGGCTGATGTTCCTGGTGCCGCTGGCGGTGGCGCTCGGGTACCGCGAGTACCGGGACGCCGTCGGCTTCGGCGGGGCGGCGGTCGTGACGGTGGCGCTCGGGCAGTTGATGCGGATGGCCGGGGGCCTGTCGGCCGAGGAATCCGTGGAGCGCATGCGGCGGGTCGAGGGCCTCGCCGTGGTGTCGGCGTCGTGGCTGCTCATCGCCCACCTGGCCGCCCTGCCCTACGTGTGGGCAGGCCTGGGGCCCATCGACGCGCTCTTCGAGGCCATGTCGGGCCTCACCACCACCGGCGCCACAATCTTTCGCGATTTCTCCCTCTACGGCCGGGGCATCTTCTTCTGGCGCTCCTTCACCCAGTGGCTGGGCGGCATGGGCGTCATCGCGCTCTTCGTGGCGGTGCTGCCGCGGCTGGCCATCGGCGGGCGCGAGCTGTTCTTCGCCGAGGCGCCGGGGCCGAGCGACGAGAAGGTGAGCCCGCAGATTCGCCGGACGGCCGCGGTGCTGTGGAAGCTCTACGCCGGGCTCACCATCCTCCAGGCCGGGGCGCTCTGGCTGGCGGGTTTCACCCTGTTCGACGCCGTGTGCCACGCCTTCACGACGCTCGCGGCCGGGGGCTTCTCGCCGCACCCGCTGTCAATCGGCGGCTACGACAACCCCGCCGCCGAGTGGATCATCATCGCGTTCATGTTCCTGGCCGGCGCCAACTTCGCGCTGCAATACCGGGCCCTGCTGCGGCGCGACTTCCGCGTGTTCACCCGGGACGAGGAACTGCGGTCCTACGCGGGCGTCATCGTCGTCGCCACCATCCTGCTGGCCGCCGCCATCGCCGGCAGCGGCGGCGCGCTCGACGTGGTGCGCACGGCGCTCTTCCAGGTGCTGTCGATCCTCACGACGACGGGCTACGCCAGCACCAACTTCCAGCTCTGGAGCGAGCAGGCCAAGATGGTGCTGTTGTTGCTGATGTTCATCGGGGGCTGCGCCGGGTCGGCGGGCGGCGGGCCCAAGGTGGTGCGCCACCTGCTGCTGGCGCGGTTCACGCTGCAGGAACTGCGGCGCGCGCTGCATCCGCGGGCCATCCTGCCGGTGAAGCTCGGCGGCCGCGTCGTGCCCGAGGCGGTGCTGCAGGGGGTGGTGGTCTTCTTCCTCTTCTACCTGCTCACCTTCTCGGTGTGCGCCGCCATCGTCGTCGGGCTCGGCGCCGACATCGTGACGGGCGTGTCGGCGACCATCGCCAGCCTCGGCAACATCGGGCCGGGCCTGAACCAGGTGGGCCCGATGGCGCACTACGCCGACCTGCACCCGCTGAGCCGCGTCACGCTCTCCCTGGCGATGTGGATCGGGCGCCTCGAGGTGATCACGGTGCTGGTGGTGCTCAGGCCCGAGGCGTGGCGGGCCGGGCAATGGGCGCTCGACGGCGCGGCCATCGCGATGACAAGCGCAACCGACGGACGTGCCAGGGACAGCCTCTCCTCCAGGGGGTCGCGGCAATAGCGCGCACGGGCGAGGGATAATCGGGTGTGCTCTTGAACTTGCCGCCCCGCGCCGTCATCTTCGACCTCGACGGCACCATCGTCGACAACATGGCCCTGCACGCCGAGGCATTTGCCGCGTTTGCCGGGCGCCACGGCCTGCCGCCGCTGACCGCGGCCGACCGCGCCAAGCTCGACGGCCGCCGCAACAGCGAGATCTTCCCCATCCTGTTCGGGAGGGAGATGACCCGCGACGAGTGGCTCGCCTACGAAGGCGAAAAGGAAGGGCTCTACCGCGAGATTTCGCGCGGACGGCTGGCGCCCGTGCGGGGGCTGCCGGCGCTGCTCGACCGGCTCGCCGGCGAGCGGGTGGCGGTGGCGCTGGCGACCTCGGCGCCGGAGGCCAACGTCTCGCACACGCTGGCCGAGACGGGCCTCGCCGCGGCGTTTCCGGTCATCGTGCGGGGCGACCAGGTGGCCCGCGGCAAGCCGGCGCCCGACGTGTTCATCGAAGCGGCCCGGCAGCTCGACTTCGCGGCCGCCTCGTGCCTGGTGTTCGAGGATGCGCCCGTGGGCATCACGGCGGCGCGCGCGGCGGGCATGCCGGTCGTCGGCATCACCACCAGCTTCTCGGAGGCGCACTTCATGGGGCTCGGCGATCCGCCCGACTGGACGTGCGCCCATTACGACGCGTTCCTCGCCGCGTGGGCCACAATAGGCGCATGAGCGCGCGACTCACAGGCGTCTTCAACATCACCCCCACCCCGTTTCACCAGGACGGCCGCCTCGACGAGGCCAGCCTGCGCCGCCTCACCGCGTTCACGCGCGGCAAGGGCGTGAACGGCATGACCATCCTCGGCGTACTCGGCGAGGCCGACAAGCTCACCGAGCGCGAGCGCGACCAGGTGATCGCCGCGACGATCGAGGAGGCCGGGGCCGGCTTCCCCGTGTGCGTGGGCACCACGCATGCGGGCACCGACGGGTGCATCGCCTTCAGCCGGCGCGCCGCCGAACTGGGCGCCGCCGCCGTGATGGTGGCGCCGCCGAAGCTGGCCCGCGCCAACGACGCGGCGATGAGGCGCCATTACCTGGCGGTGGCCGAGGCCATCGACCTGCCGGTGGTGGTGCAGGACTTTCCGCCCGCGGTGGGCGGGATCACCATGAGCGTGGAGCTGATTGCCGCGCTCGCGGCCGAATCGCCCCGGCTGTCGTTCCTGAAGCTCGAAGACGAGCCCTCGCCGATGAAGGTGAGCCAGGTGCTCGAGGCCAACCCCTCGGTGAAGATCTTCGGCGGGCTCGGCGGGATGATGTTCCTCGAAGAGCTGCGGCACGGCGCCATCGGCACCATGACCGGCTTCGGCTTCCCGGAGATCCTGGTGGAGATCCACCGCAAGTTCACGGCCGGCGATCGGGACGGCGCCGCCGAGGTCTTCTACCGCTACATGCCGCTCATCCGCTTCGAGAACCAGCCGCGCATCAACCTGGCGCTGCGCAAGCACATCTACTTCACGCGCGGCGCCATCGCCTCACCGCGCGTGCGCGCCCCGTTTACGCCCGTTGACGCCGGCACGTTGGCCGACCTCGACGACATCCTGGCCCGCCTCGGCCTCAGATGAGGGCCACAGATGAGGGCCACAGATGAAACACAGATGGGTTAGATCCCCAGACGGCCTTTCACTTTTCACTTTCACTTTCACCCCAGGCTGCGTTGCTCAGCAGCCTGCTAGGCGCCGCCCTTCTTGAACAGGCGATCGATCTGCGCGAGTTTCTCGTTGCTGCCGAGCAGCGCCAGCACGTCGCCCGCCTCCACCACATCGTCCGGGCCCGGCGCCACGTTGGTGAACTCGCTGCTCCCGCCCGCGGTGACGCGCTTGATGGCGATGGTCGTGAGGCCGAAGCGCGATCGCAGGCCGATGTCGCGCAGGGTCTTGCCGAAGAACTCGGCCGGGGCCGGGACCTCGGCAATCGAGAAATTCTGCGACAGCTCGATGAACTCGAGCACGCTCGGCACCACCAGCGCGTGCGCCACGCGCATGGCCATCTCGCGCTCGGGGAACACCACCCGCGTCACGCCCAGCTTCTCTAAAATGCGGCCATGGAGCGGCGTGACGGCCTTGGCCACGATGGTCTTGATCCCCAGTTCGCGGATGAGGGTCACCACGAGCAGACTGGCCTCGATGTTCTCGCCGATCGAGACGACGGCCACGTCCACGTCGCCGATGCCCGCCGCCCGCAGGGCCTTCTCGTCGGTGGCGTCCAGTTGCATGGCGAGCGAGATCTGGTCCGCCAGGACGCGCACCCTGTCCTCGTTGCCATCGATGCCCGTGACGTCGTGGCCCAGGTCCGCCAGGGTGGTCGCCATGGCCGCCCCGAAGCGCCCGAGGCCGATCACTGCAAAGGTCCGCTTAGCCAATCAGCACCCTACCTTCCGCATGCCGGATCTTCGCCTGGGTGGCGCCCCACCGGGCCACCGCGAACGCCAGCGTCAGCGGGCCCATGCGGCCCATGAACATCATCAGGATCACCAGCGCCTTGCCGAGCGGCGAGAAGAACGCCGCCAGGCTCACCACGCTGCCATTCTCTCCCATCGACAGCCCGACGGTGCCAAACGCCGAGGTGGTCTCGAACAGGGTCCGCAGCAGGTCGCGGCCCTCGGTGAACAGCAGCACGCCCGCCGTGGCGTTGAGCGCGAGAAACGCGATGAGCGACACGAAGAACGCCCGCGCCACGGTGTCGCGCGTGAGCCGCCGGCCGAACACCACGGGCTCCTCGCCCCCGCGCACGGTGGCCCAGAGCGCGGCCACCGTCACGCTGAAGGTGGTGGTCTTCACGCCGCCGCCGGTGCTGCCGGGCGAGGCCCCGATGAACATCAGCGCCATCATCACGAAGAGCGCCGGCGCCGTCATGGCCCCGATGTCGATGGTGTTGAAGCCGGCCGTGCGCGGCGACATCGACTGGAACCAGGCCGCCAACACGCGCTCGCCCCAGCCCAGCCCGCCCAGCGTGCGCGGGTTGCCCGACTCGAGCGCCAGGATGGCGATGGTGCCCAGCACCAGCAGCCCGATGCTGGCGGTCACCACGACCTTCGTGTGCAGCGACAAGCGCACGCGCCGCTTGCGCTGCCCCAGCTCGGCGAGCACGAAGAAGCCCAGGCCGCCGGCGATGATGAGCGCCGACATCACGAGGTTCACCGTGAGGTCGCCGCGCCACAGGGTCAGGCTGTCGCTCCACAGGGCGAATCCGGCGTTGTTGAACCCCGACACCGCATGAAACAAGCCGTACCAGGCGGCCGACGACCCCAGGTCGCCCCACCACCGCGCCGCCAGGATGGCGGCGCCCGTGAGCTCGAACACCAGCGTCAGCTTGAACACCGTCACCGCGAAGCGGATGAGGCCGTCGAGCCCCTGGACATTGAGCGCCTCCTGCAGCGTGAGCCGCTCCTGCAGCGACACCGACCGTCCCAGCGCCGCCGCCAGCACGGTCGACACGGTCATGTAGCCCAATCCGCCGAGCTGGATGAGCAGCATCAGCACCACGTGGCCGGCCCCCGAGAACTGGGTGGGCGTGTCCACGACGATGAGGCCGGTGACGCAGACGGCCGACGTGGCGGTGAAGAGCGCGTCGAGAAACGAGATCGACCGGCCGGGGGCCGACGCGAACGGCAGCCACAGCAGCAGCGCGCCCAGCAGGATCAACCCGGCAATCGACACGCCCAGCAGTTGCGGCGGCGAAAGATGGCGGTGATGCTGGCTCACAGCGGAAACCGCGTCCTCGCGATGAAGGCGTTCACCGCCGCCAGCAGTCCGCCGCTGGCGTCGGCCACGACGAACACCGATTCCTCGCGCTGGCCGGGCGCGAGGTCGTGCAGATCCACCAGCACCACGTCGTCGCCGTGCGACGGGATGACGCGTCCGTCGAGGGCGTAATACTCGGCCTCGGCGATGGCGTCGAGGGCGCCGGCGGCGAACTGCTCGTACAGCTCGGCGAAGGTGGCGGTGGTGACTACCTCCACCCCGGCCGGGGCGCGGCGGCGCACGTCACGCTCGGCGGCCATGCCGCGCACCACCCCCACGCGCCTGCCCACGAAATCGTCGATGTGATCGTAGGCCCCGCGGTCCTGGGGCCGGATGCGGAGCGCGCGGCGTTCGTACAGGAACGGCGCCGAGAACGTGGCGCCGGGGCTGACGCGGTCCGGGAAGCTCGCGACGTTGGTGGCCACGAGGTCCACCTCGTGGCCACCGGCCCGCAGCCAGGAGTCGTTGAACGGCACGGCCACCCAGCGGATGCGCAGCCCGTGCTCGCCGGCGAAGCGCTCGACGTAGCGCTGAATCCAGAGCTGTGAATCGAAAGGGCCGGAGGGCTGCGTGGTCGTGACCGCCACCGTCAGCACGCCGGGGACACGCGTTCGAATCGGGGCCTGGTCTCGAAGCGGCGCGGGCGCCGCCAGCGCGAGGGCGACGAGCAGCACGCAAGCACTCATGGACACCACGTCGATGCGGGGACTAGTCCTGCACGACAAACGCCGCGAGGCCGGAGCTGGCAAACGGCTCGCCGTTGCGGATGGCGAACACCGACCACCAGTAGGTGCCCGGATCGAGCGCCTCACCCGAAGGAAACTCCGTGGACGTCGTCGCGATGCCGCGCTGCCGATACACGATGGTGTCGTACTCGGTCCACAATTCGAACTCGTAGCTCCCGGCGCCCTGCACGGCGGTCCACTCAAACCGCTTCGGCACGCCACCCACCGTGTCGCGCATCGGCGAGATGTGCTCGATCACCGGCGGGGCCGGCTCGGCCTGCACCGGCTGGGCGGGGGCCTGGGCGTGCTCGGCCTGCGTCGAGCAGGCGATGAAGAAGGCGGCCAGGGCCGCCGCGGCGATGGGCTTCATGGGTTCAAGCCTAGCATGCTCACAGCGGGATGTTCCCGTGCTTCCTGGGTGGGTTCTTGTCGCGCTTGTGGTCGAGCGTCGCCAGCGCCTGCACCAGCTTGGCGCGCGTCGTCCGCGGCAGGATGATCTCGTCCACGTATCCCCGCTCGGCCGCCACGTAGGGGCTGGCGAACCGCTCACGGAACTCGGCAATCTTCTCGGCGCGCATCGCGGCCGGGTCGGCGGCCTTGTCGATCTCGCGCTTGTAGAGGATGTTCACCGCGCCCTCGGCGCCCATCACCGCGATCTCGGCGCTCGGCCACGCGTAGTTGAAGTCGGTGCGGATGTGCTTGCTCGCCATCACGCAGTAGGCCCCGCCGTAGGCCTTGCGGGTGATCACCGTGATCTTGGGCACCGTCGCCTCGGCGAACGCGTAGAGCAGCTTCGCACCGTGGCGGATGATGCCGCCGTACTCCTGCACGGTGCCCGGCAGGAAGCCCGGCACGTCCTCGAAGGTGACGAGCGGGATGTTGAACGCGTCGCAGAACCGGACGAACCGGGCGCCCTTCACCGACGCGTCGATGTCGAGCACGCCCGCTAGGTAGGCGGGCTGGTTGGCCACGATGCCCACGGGCCGGCCGCCCAGCCGCGCGAAGCCCACGACGATGTTCCTGGCGTAGTGCTGGTGCACCTCGAGGAATATGCCGTCGTCCGCGATGGCGTGGATGAGATCGAGCATGTCGTACGGCTGGTTGGGCGAGGGCGGCACCAGCGTGTCGAGCGCGGCGTCCTCGCGGTCCACCGGGTCCGAGGTGGCCACGCGCGGCGCATCGTCGAGGTTGTTGTCGGGCAGGAACGCGAGCAGCTCGCGGATGAGGGCGAGGCACTCGGCGTCGTCCTCCACCGCAAAGTGGGCGACGCCGCTCTTCTCGTTGTGCGTCATCGCACCGCCCAGGGCTTCCTTGGTGACGTCCTCGTGGGTGACGGTCTTGATGACGTCGGGGCCGGTCACGAACATGTAGCTCGTCTGCTTCACCATCACGATGAAGTCGGTGATGGCGGGCGAGTACACGGCGCCGCCGGCACAGGGGCCCATGATCGCGGAAATCTGGGGCACCACGCCCGATGCGAGCGTGTTGCGCAGGAAGATGTCCGAGTAGCCGCCGAGCGACACCACGCCCTCCTGGATGCGGGCGCCGCCCGAGTCGTTGAGGCCGATGATGGGCGCGCCGTTGCGCACGGCCATGTCCATCACCTTGCAGATCTTCGCGGCGTTGGTCTCGGAGAGCGAGCCGCCGAACACGGTGAAGTCCTGGGCGAAGGCATACACCACGCGGCCGTGCACGCGGCCGTGGCCGGACACCACGCCATCGCCGGGAATCACCTGGTCGGCCATGCCGAAGTCCTGGCAGCGGTGGGTGACGAGCTTGTCCACCTCCTCGAACGTGCCGGGGTCGAACAGCTGCGCCAGCCGCTCGCGCGCGGTGAGCTTGCCCTGCGCGTGATGCCTGGCGCGGCGCTCGTCGCCCCCGCCCTGCTCGGCGAGGTGTTCGCGTTCTTTGAGTCGATCGATAGGATTCATAAGGAAGAATGCAACCACGAAGAACGCGAAGAACACGAAGGGTGTTTGATCAAAATACTTCGTGCGCTTCGTGCCCTTCGTGGTTGCCTTTTGATTAGCCGGCCACGCACGGGTTACTCAGCGTGCCTACGCCCTCAATCGTCACCTTCATCACGTCGCCCGGCACCAGCGGGCCCACGCCCGAGGGGGTGCCGGTCGTGATCACGTCGCCGGGCTGGAGCGTCATGAACCGGGTGACGTGCTCCACCAGGTAGGGCACCGGGAAGATGAGCTCGCGCGTGTTCGACGTGTGCCGGCGCTCGCCGTTCACCCAGCCCTCGATGTCGAGCGCCGAGGGGTCGAGCCCCACGGCGATGCACGGCCCCAGCGGCGCGAAGGTGTCGAAGCCCTTGGCCCGCGAGTACTGCACGTCCTTCACCTGCAGCTCGCGCGCGGTGACGTCGCACAGGCACGTGACGCCCAGCACGTAGTCCATGGCCTGGGCCGCCTTCACTCCGGAGGCGCGGCGGCCGATGACCACGGCCATCTCGGCCTCGTGCTCGATGCGGCCGGCCCACGACGGGATGCGGATGGCCTCGTCCGGGCCGACGACCGTGGTGGACGGCTTGAGGAACACCAGCGGCTCGTCGGGCAGCTTCTTGTTCATCTCCGCGGCGTGGTCCTTGTAGTTGAGGCCGATGCACACCACGATGGATGGCGCCACGGGCGCCAGGAACTTCATGGGCTCGCCCGATGGCACCTCGTCGCCCGGCGCGTAGTCGGCGAACACGTCGCCTTGCAGCCAGAAGAAGCGGCCGCCGCGCTCCACGGCATACCGCCCGCCGATACCCTGCTTCACTCGATAAATGCGGTCCATGATCTCTCTCGGCTTAGGGCTTGGGGCTTGAGGCCTGGGGTACCACAAGCCACAAGACTCAGGCCACAGGCCCTATTGTCGCGCGGTTTCCTCCGCGCGGTTTGACTGCGGGCTCACGTTCTGCGGATCGGCGGTGTCGACCGCCACCACCGCGTAGACATACCGCACGCCCGGCCGCACCGTGGTGTCGCGGAACGTCGTTTCCCGCACCGGCGACGGCGTGAGCGCCGCCAGTGTGGCACCCGGCGCCTCGCCGCGCAACACGAGATAGCCGCCCAGGTCGGCCTCGGCGTTGGGCTCCCAGATCAGGTTGATCACGCCCGCGCCCGCGATGGCCGCCAGCGACCGGGGCGCGGCGGGCGGGAAGGTGTCGCGCGGCGTCTCGCAGGTCATCGGCGATGGCGGGCTCAGCACCGGCACGCCCGCCACGACGTCAACGGCGCGCGTCACGAAGCACCGCTCCACGCCGAAGGTCACGCCCGGGATGCTCCACTCGGTGGCCGTCAGCGGCTGCGGGGTGAGCGCCACCGGCGCGGCCAGCGCGAACGGATCCTCGGCAGGCGGCTCCGCGGGCACTTCGTACAGGTGATACGTCGTCGCCAGCGTGGTGAAGCCCAGCGACTTGGCGGCCAGCAGCGGCAGCGCCGGCGTCACGGGGGCGGCCGGCGTGGCATTGGCCGGCGTGGCCGCGGCCGGCGGCGCCGCCGCCACGGGCGACGGCGGCTCCAGCGTGGCGGTGCGCGCATCGGGCGAGGGCGCCCACGTCACCGAGAGTCCCGAGGCCGTGTAGGTGACCACGGGCGCGCCAGGCGCGCTCGGCGCGGCATCGAGCGGCGCCGCCACCGGCGTGGACGGCAGGCTCTCGCGGCCGCGCTGGCTGACGGCCACAACGAAGTAATAGCGGCGCGGCTGCTCGGCGGGCGCGGGCGCCACCAGCGGCCCCGACACCCGCTCGCGGTACTCCTCCTCCGCGACCTCGGGCTTCGCGAGGGGCACGCCCGGCCGCTTCGGCTCGGGCAGCTCCACCGGGATGCGCGCCTCGGGCGTCAGCTCCTCCCTGAACACAATCGTGGTCCCCTGGTCCACGCCCGGGGGGAGCGGCAGCGGCGGCGCCGGCGAACCGTCGGGCAGCGGGGGCAGGGGCGGCAGCACCGGCCGCACCGGCAGCTCGCCGATGCGCGTGGCCAGCTTGCGGTCCTTCTCGGTCCCGGGCGCCCGCGTGGCGGTGATCGCGTAGATCTCCAGGCGCGCCAGGTCGGCCGGCTGGCGCCCGTCGACGTTGGCCGACGGCACGGGCAGCGACACCAGCACCGTGTCGGCCGCGCGCACGGGGGTGACGGCGCCCACCGCCGCCGGCACGCGCGGAAACGGCGGCAACGGCGGCCCCTTCTTGCCGCAGGCAGCCGTCGCCACGACCAGCAGCAGTGCAAGCGCGACGGGGCAGCGCGGCCCGGCCGCGGCGAGGCGAGTCGAAGGGGTCACAGGATGTAGCGGGACAAGTCTTCGTTCTTGACGATGTCGGCGAGCATGCGTTGCACGTACGGCGCGTCAATGGTAATCGATTTGTCCGCGAGCGTCGGGGCCTCGAACGACACCTCGTCGAGGAGCCGCTCCATCACGGTATGGAGCCGCCGCGCGCCGATGTTCTCGGTGCGCTCGTTCACCACGGCCGCGCACTCGGCAATCGCGGCCACGCCCTCGTCGGTGAACCGCAGGTCCACGCCCTCGGTGGCCATCAGCGCCATGTACTGCTTGATGAGCGCGCTCTTCGGCTCGGTGAGGATGCGCACGAACTCGGCCTGCCCCAGCGGCTCGAGCTCCACGCGGATGGGAAACCGCCCCTGCAGCTCGGGAATGAGGTCCGACGGCTTCGACACGTGGAACGCGCCGGCCGCGATGAAGAGGATGTGATCGGTGCGCACCATCCCGTGCTTGGTGTTCACCGTCGTCCCCTCGACAATGGGGAGGATGTCGCGCTGCACGCCTTCGCGGCTCACCTCGGGCCCGTGGCCCCCTTCGCGGCCGGCGATCTTGTCGATCTCGTCCACGAAGATGATGCCGGCCTGCTCGACGCGTTCGACGGCCGCGGAGGCCACCGACTCCATGTCGATCAGCTTCTGCTCTTCCTCCTGCACCAGCCGCTCCCGGGCCTCGGCCACCGTCACGCGGCGCCGTTTGGCGCGGCCCTGGAAGAGGCCCGGCATCATGTCGCGGAGGTTCGAGCCCAGGTCTTCCACCGAGCCGCCGGCGATGAGCTCGAACGACGGGAAGCTGCCCTTCTCCTGGACGTCGATCTCCACCTGGCGGTCGTCGAGCCGGCCCTCGCGCAGCTGCTCGCGCATGCGCTGGCGGGTGCCCGACATCTCGTCGCGCACCCGCCCGGGGTCCTCGTCGGGGGCCGCCGGGCGCGGCGGCAGCAGCAGGTCGAGCAGCCGCTCCTCGGTGTTGAGCGCCGCCTTGCCGCGCACCTCCTCGAGCCGCTCTTCGCGCACCATGCCCACGGCCAGCTCCACCAGGTCGCGCACCATCGACTCGACGTCGCGGCCCACGTAGCCCACCTCGGTGAACTTCGACGCCTCCACCTTGATGAAGGGCGACTGCGCCAGCCGCGCCAGGCGGCGGGCAATCTCGGTCTTGCCCACGCCGGTGGGGCCGATCATCAGGATGTTCTTCGGCGCCACGTCCTCGGCCAGCTCGGGCGGCAGCTTCTGGCGGCGCAGGCGGTTACGGAGCGCAATGGCCACGGCGCGCTTGGCCCTGGCCTGTCCGACGACGTACTTGTCGAGCTCGGCCACGATCTCGCGCGGCGTCAGCGAGTCGAGCGCGGTCACGGTTTGTTCGGGCAGGGGAATCGACATCAGGGGCTTTGGGCTATGGGCTCTGGGCTATGAGAGTTCTTCTATCGTGATGTTGCCGTTCGTGAAGACGCAAATCTCCGCGGCGATGATCATGGCGTGCTGGGCAATCTCGCGCGGCGCGAGCGTGGTGTGGCGGGCCAGCGCCTTGGCGGCCGCCTGGGCGAACGTGCCGCCCGACCCGATGCCGATGATGCCCTCGTCCGGCTCGATGAGGTCGCCGGTGCCCGACAGCAGGAACATCGACTTGCGGTCGGCGACCACCAGCATGGCCTCGAGCCGGCGCAGCGCGCGGTCGGTACGCCAGTCCTTGGCCAGTTCCACCGCCGATCGGTCGAGATTGCCGCGATACTGCTCGAGCTTGGCCTCGAAGCGCGCGAAGAGCGCAAACGAGTCGGCGGCCGACCCGGCAAAGCCGGCCAGGATCTGATCGTTGTAGAGGCGGCGGATCTTGCGGGCGCCGTGCTTCACCACGGTGTTGCCCAGGGTGACCTGCCCATCGCCGGCCATCACCACGTGCGCGTCCCGGCGCACGGCCAGGATGGTGGTGGCGTGCAGCGTCTGCTCCATCCCCGTAGTGTCTCACACCACGTCCGGCCGGGAGGACACCCTCCGGCCGCGGCAGGCCGTGTTCAGAGGGGAAAACCACGGGTGTGACATGGCAAGGGCATTGCTTTTCACGATGGTGCCAGCCCTTGCCGTTCAGGAGTGTTCGTCATGTTACCGATAATCGTTGCGATGCCGCTGCTCGCGGCGATGTGGATCGAGGCGCCCGGCCCGACACGGGTCCAGGAGCCCGAACCCACTGGCCCGCCGGAGGTGGCCGTGGAGATCACCGCCGAAGACCAGGGCCGAGGGGGCCGCGGCGGGAACCAGGGCAATAGCCGCGCGCGGCGTCCGCCGTCGGGCCCGCCGTCCGGGGGACACCCGCCGTCAATGGGGCGGCCACCCGGCTGGTACGGCGGCCCGTACTACCCGGCACCGCCCTACTACTACCGCCCGTGGACCTGGGGCGCGTCGTTCGGCCTCGGCTGGACGCCCTTCGCCTACGCGCCGTGGGGCTGGATCTACGGCACCGCGCCGTACGGATACGGGTGGGGTCTCAATCCGCCTTACGGCGGCACGTACGCTTTCATGACCGGCGGCGTGCGGCTGAAGCTGAAGCCGCGTGACGCCGACGTGTTTGTGGATGGCTACTACGCGGGGGCCGTGGACGACTTCGACGGCACGTTCCAGGCGCTGAGGCTGGCGCCCGGCGGGCACAAGATCGAGGTGAGAAAGCCAGGGTTCGAGACGCTCGCCTACGAGGTGCACGTGCAACCCGACCGCACCATCACGATGCGCGGGGAGATGCGGTCCGCGCCATGAGAAGTGAGAGGTGAGAAGTTGGAGGTGAGAAGGAGCGAGCCGTTCTCACTTCTCACTTCTCACTTCTCACTTCTTCCCGAAAACCACCAGTAGATCGGGATGCCGGCCGCCATCACCAACAGGCCGGCGCCCGCGGTGACGGGGGCCGTGTAGATGCCGTTGATCACCGTGGCCGTGCCGACGATCACGAACAAGGCCGGCGTGAACGGGTACCCGAGCGCCTTGAACGGGCGCTCGGCGTTCGGCTCGCGGCGCCGCAGCACGAACACCGCGGCCACCGCCACCGTCGCAAACAGCGTGACGGCGAACCCCGTGTAGGTGGTGAGTGCGTCCGCCCCGCCCGACATCACGAGGATGCTGGCCCACACGCCCTGCGCGATGATGGCCACCGACGGCGTGCGGTACGTCGGATGGACCCGGGCCGCGGCCGGCAGGAAGACGCCGTCCCGGGCCATCGCGTAATACACGCGCGGCCCGGCGAAGATGTTGGCGCTCACGCTTGCCAGCAGGCTGATGATCGAGACCACGCCCATGATGTTGCCGGCCGCCGACCCGAGCACCTTGTCGGCCACCACGTCGAGCACGCTGCCCTGCACCTTGGCGAGCTCGCCGACCGGCATCACATACAGGTACAGCGCGTTCAGTAGCACGTAGATCAGGATGACCGCGCCGGTGCCGAGCGCCAGCGCCTTGGGCACGTTGCGCCCGGGATCGCGGATTTCCTCGGCCATGTACGACGCCGCATTCCAGCCCGAATACGTGAACATCACGGCGAGCAACGCCAGCAGCCAGGACGAGGCCGCCACCGGGGCCGCGACCTGTTGCATGTTGGCCACCGACCCGGCCCCCAGGGAGAAGCCGGCCGCGATGAACATCAGCAGCGCCGACACCTTGAGGACCGCCAGGAAGTTGCTCACCAGGCGGCCGGGGCCCACGCCGCGGTAGTGCACGTACGACAACGCGGCCACGGCCGTCACGGCCAGGACCGTGCGGCGCGACACCGTGAGCGGGGCGAACGGAAGCGGGATGACGAAGAACGGCGTGTGGTCGGCGGCGCCCGGGAAAAACCGATCGAGATAGAAGACCATGACGATCGCCTGGGCCGCGATGGCGCCGGCAAAGCCGGCCACGAACGACACCCACCCGGTCAGGAAGCCGGCCAGCTTGCCGTAGGCCGCCCGAAGGTACACGTACTCCCCACCGGCCCTGGGCCGGAGGGCGGCCAGCTCCGCGTAGGCCGACGCGCCGCAGAAGGCCAGCACGCCACCCGCCACCCAGATTCCGAGAAACAGCCACGGGTTCGGGACGCCGGCCGCGATGAGCGGCGGCGTGAACAGGATGCCCCCGCCGATGACGTTGGAGACGATGATCGCCGCGGCGTCGTAGGGCCCCAGCCGGCGTTCGAGAGTGGTGGGAGTGTAGCTCGCCATCGTTGGGGGATTATACGGGGCGAGTGAGGGCCGCCTTTACTTGGTCATCAGTTGGCGCTGAATCGGATACTCGCCCAGCTTGGCCCAGACCCGGGAGCCCGACTTGAGGAAGATGTCGACCTTGGCGTCGACGAACTCGCGGTTCTGCAGCATCTGCATGCGCGGCTGCTCGCCCGTGTAGCCCAGGCCCGAGCGCATCAGCAAGTCGGCGGTCTCGGCCCCGGGGGCCAGCGGCGTCTTGGCCACCGCCCAGCCGTAGTGCTCGCCCCACATCTCGGTTTCGCCCACCCGACGGAAGATGGCGTTCACCTGGATGGAGTCCACCGCCTCGCCCGACTTGTTCTTGAACCGCAGCGACACGGCCGGCACGAGCTTGTTCTTGCCGTCCTCCAGGATGCCCTCGTCGTACCAGCCGGTGGTGACGTTGACGGGCTCGAGGACGGTGAGGGGGTCGACGGTGCTGCACCCGGCCGACCCGGCGGCGACGATCCCGAGAAGGACGAGCAGCGGGGCACGGCGGAGGCACGCGGTGGGGGATGTCATCTCGCCATTCTAAGGCACCGGGGCGCGTCCAGAGTTCCTTGCGGGCTTTGGGCTTTGGGCTTTGGGCTCTGGGCTCTAGAACTCGCCGACCTGCACGCGGCGCCTGGCTTCATCCCGGTCGATCTTGCCCGTCCGGTAGGCGAGGAGGTCGCTCCCCTTGACGCGCAGCAGCACGGTGACCACTTCTTCGTAGGGATCCTGCGGCGCCAGCGAGTCGCGGCGCTCGTTGTCGCGGGCGCCCACGGTGAGCCAGTCGTCGGGGCCCAACACCATGGGCGCGCTGTAGTCGATCATCGCGTCGACCAGCGCGCGCTGCACCGCCTCGGTGTAGGCACGGTTGGGATCCTTGATCCACGCCCTTTCCGTGGAGGGCCCTGGCCGCGCAGCCACCACCGGGGCGCCTGACGCCGCGGGGACGGGACCTCCCGGGAGCGCCACCGTGGCGCCAACCTGCGAGTCGCGAGCCTGCGGTTCGCGGCCCGAGCGTGGCATGGCGCCGGTGGAGGCCACCTGCTGCTCGAGGCGGCGAATCGACGCCTCGATCGACGTGCGGATGGCCGGGTCGGTGATGCCCTGCAGGCTGCGGCGCAGGTTGGCGATGTCGCCCTCCATCGCCTGGTCATCCTGGTCGAGCATCATGCGCAGGCTCCACATCATGCTCTGGCGGAGCATGGGCACCTCGACGTCGAAGAACACGCCGTAGCCGTCGAGGTAGACGCCGCGCGCCTGGGCCTCGCCGGCGAGCATGAACACGTCGGGCATCACGGCGCGGATCTCCTTGTTGAGTTTCTGCGCCCCGAAATCCACGGCCCGCGCCAGCGCGCCTTCCATCACGTAGATGTGATGGCGCAACTCCGCCAGGTCGAACGGCCTGGCCGCCGGCCGCTCCTGCGCCAGCACCGGCGCCGCCGCCAGCAGGGCCGCCATCACGAGTCCACTCCGAAATGTCTTGGTCATAGTCGTGTCGCTCTTAACTCTTAACTCTTAACTCTTAACTCTTAACTCTGAACTCTGAACTCACTGCTGCGGTTGAGAAACGCGCATGAGGTAATTCACCATCTGACGCTGCCGCGCGATTTCGGCGCCGGCCATGCCCTCGACGCGGCCGATGCCGCGCTCGATGCGCACGAAGTCGGCCTGGCGCTGCACCTCGAGGTCGCGGCCGAACTGCGTGAGACGAAGGGCCAGCTCGCGCCGCTGCTGGGCCTCGCTCTCGTCGATGAGCGCCCTGGCCACGCGGCGGATGGTGGCCTCGTCGACCGCGGGCGCCGAGGCGCGGGACGCCGCGGCCGGCGCGGCCTCACTCCTGGCGCGCAGTTCCCGGCGCAGCGAGGTCTCGAGCGCGGCCAGCGCGGGCTTCCAGTCGGCCTCGGTGGCCGGCGCGGTTGACGCGGACGTCACGCCGGGTGCGGCGGGCGCCATCCAGCCCGTGGTGACCACGAAGCCGTCGGGGCCCGAGCGCACCTGGACGTTGGCCACCGACATGCCGACGGCCAGCACCAGCACGGCGGCGGCCAGTTGTGCCCACACGGGTACGGCGCCCCAGCCCCCGCCGGGCGGCGCCATCTCGGCGCGCGCCGGGGCCTCACCGGTGGGCACGATGGCGAAGCCAAACGCCTTCCCGGGCGGCGCCCACGCGCCCAGCCCCTCCCGCACGCCGGCCAGCGCGCCGGCCTCCTCGGCGCACGCGGCGCAGGTGCGCAGGTGCTCGTCCACCTGTTGCCGGATCCCCGGATCGATCTCGTTGTAGAGATACGCGATCAGGGTGTCTGTGTCGTCGCAGCGATACGTGGTGCTCATGATGCTCGTCGGCCGTGCAGGCTTGTCATCCCCTGGCTCTCCAGGTGACGGCGCAGCACGCTCAATCCTTGATACAGGCGCGTCTTCACGGTGCTGAGGGGACACCCCTGCAGCTCGGCGATCTCCTGGAACGTGAGACCGTGGTACTCCTTCAAGACGATGGCCGTGCGCTGCTCTTCGGACAGCAGCCGCATGCCTTCGGCCACGACGCGGCTCATTTCCTGGCGGGCCACCAGGTCTTCGATCGACTCGACCGGCCCCTGCTCGGCGGCCATCTCGATCACGTCCACGCCCTCGGGCGTGTCGACGATGGGGGTCCGCTTCTTGCGGCGAATCCAGTCGCGGCACAGGTTGAGGGCGATACGGTACAGCCACGACGAGAACTTGGCCTGGCCCTTGAACCCGGGCAGGGCCCGGAACGCCCGCAGAAACGTCTCCTGGGCCACGTCGCGGGCGTCTTCCTCCCGGCCAATCACCCGGTAAGCCAAGGCGTAGATCGGCCGCTCCCAGCGCAGTACGAGCTGGTTGAAGCTCTCCAGGTCCCCGGCCATGGACCGGGCGACCAGCTCCTCGTCTGTGGCCACCATGCGGGTAAGTCGACTTGCCTCGCTATTGTCTAAGACGGCCACCCCCCCGCAAAAGTCGGCACAGGGCGGCGTTCCATGTAAAATAGCGCTTTCAGAGACACTGAGTGGGCGTCAATTTTCCAAACGACGAAATCTTCCTCACAACCGAGGAAGTGCTGGAGTACCTCCAGGTCAACCTTCGCACGGTTTACCGCCTGATCAAGGCCGGGAAGATTCCGGCCGTCCGGGTGGGCCGCCAGTGGCGCTTTCGCAAGCGTGACATCGACGCCTGGCTCGACACCCAGCGGCCGCGGGGCGAGCGTCCCGCCGGCGCCGCCGCCGACAAGCCCCAGGTGCGCGAGGGCCGTCCCCGCGTGCTGGTGGTGGACGACGAGTCGAGCATTCGCGAGCTGCTGGCCAAGACCCTGGCCCTGGCCGAGTACGACGTCGACACGGCGTCCGACGGCCGCGCGGCGATCGAGCGGCTGCGCCTGGGCCACTACGACCTGCTGATTGCCGACCTGAAGATGCCGGGCATGGATGGCCTCACGCTGATCCGCGAGGCCAAGCGGCTCAAGGCCGACATCCCGGTGATTATCATCACGGGCTTCTCCACCGAGTCGAGCGCCATCGAGGCGGTCAACCTCGGCGTGGCCGGCTACCTCACCAAGCCCTTCCGCGTGCCGCAGGTCCTGGCCGCCGCGGCCCGCGCGCTGGGGGAATAAGGCCCTACGGCTTAGGGCCTAGGGCTTAGGGCCTTAAGCCTTAAGCCTTAAGCCCTTCATGATCCAACTCCAAGACGTCTCCAAATCCTTTGGCGAGAAGACGCTTCTCGACCACGTCACGTGGCAGGTGGGCGATCGCGACCGCGTGGGCCTGTGCGGCCCGAACGGCGCCGGCAAGACCACGCTGCTCAAGATGCTGGCGGGCTTCGACGAGCCCGACGCCGGCGTCATCCAGAAGCCCAACGCGCTCACGCTCGGCTACCTCCCGCAGGACGGCCTGTCGCACAAGGGCCGCTCGGTGGTGGACGAGGCCAGCCTCGCGCTGAAGCCCCTGCTCGACCTCAAGGCCGAGATGCACGCGATCGAGGCGCGGCTCGGCGACGACACGCTGCCCTCCGCCGAGCACGACGCCCTGCTGCACCGCTACAGCGACGTGCAGGACCGCTTCCGCATGGGCGACGGCTACCAGATCGAGCTCAAGGTGGCCACGGTGCTGCGGGGCCTGGGCTTCGAACCCGAGACCTGTGACCAGCTCACCGACCACCTGTCGGGCGGCTGGCAGATGCGGCTGGCGCTGGCCAAGCTGCTGCTGAGCCAACCCGACCTGCTGCTGCTCGACGAGCCCACCAACCACCTCGACCTCGAGGCGCGCAACTGGCTCGAAGAGTACCTGGTGGCCTACCCGCACGCGGTGATCCTCGTCTCGCACGACCGGTACTTTCTCGACGCGGTGGTCACCCACATCGCCGATCTGTCGCTCCGCACGATCACCGACTACCACTGCAATTACTCGAAGTACCTCGAGGAGCGCAACGCGCGGCTCGAGCGGCTCAGGGACGCCAAGCGACGCCAGGACGAAGAGGTGCAGCGCGTCGAGGAGTTCATCAACCGCTTCCGCTACCAGGCCACCAAGGCCGCCCAGGTGCAGAGCCGCATCAAGATGCTCGAGAAGGTGGTGCGCCTCGAGGTGCCGCCCGAGCGCAAGCGCATCCACTTCCAGTTCCCCGCCTCGGCGCGCAGCGGACGCATGGTGCTCGAGCTCGCGCACGCGGGCAAGACCTACGGCGACAAGGTGGTGCTCGCCGGCGTGAACCTGCACATCGAGCGCGGCGACCGCATCGCGCTCGTCGGCCACAACGGCGCGGGCAAGTCCACCCTCATGCGCCTGCTCTCGGGCGAGGAGGCGCCCGACTCGGGCGAGCGCCACGAGGGCCACCAGGTGGTGATGCAGTACTTCGCCCAGGACGAGGCCACGCGGCTCGATCCCTCGCTGACGGTGTACGAGACGCTCTCGTCGGGCTCAGCCAACCAGATGATCCCCGCCATCCGCAACATCCTCGGCGGCTTCCTGTTTTCGGGCGACGACGTGTACAAGAAGGCGGGGGTGCTGTCGGGCGGCGAGCGCACGCGCCTGGCCGTGGCGCGCATGCTGCTGCGCCCCTCGAACACCCTGCTGCTGGACGAGCCCACCAACCACCTCGACATCGACTCGAAAGAGGTGCTGCTCGACGCGCTGACCGACTACGGCGGCACGCTCGTCTTCGTGTCGCACGACCGCTACTTCGTGGAGCGCCTCGCCACGAAAATCGTCGAGGTGGGGAACGGCAAGGCCACGCTCTACCCGGGGACGTATACGGAGTTTCTGTGGAGCAAAGAGAGAGGTTCTACGGGTTCTACAGGTTCTACGGGTTCTACGGGTTCTACGGGTTCTACGGGTTCTACAGGTTCTACAGGTTCTACAGGTTCTACAGGTTCTACGGGTTCTACGGGTTCGGCCCCCGGCCGTCAGCCGCAAGCCGCGAACCCTAAGCCCCAGGCCCTAGGCCCTAAGCCTCAAGCTTCCAAGCCTCAAGCCCCTAAGCCCCAAGCCTCTAAGCCTCAAGCCCCTAAGCCCCAAGCCCTAAGCTCTAAGCCCCAAGCCTTCGAGGACAAGAGGCGCCTGGACGCCGACCGCCGCAAGCGCGAGAAGGCCCTCAAGGCGCTCAAGGATCGCGTGGCCGAGCTCGAGGGGCGCATCGCCGAGCGCGAGCGCGACATCAAGGCGGTCGAAACGCAGATCGCAGCGCCCGACTTCTACGCCAACCCCGACGCGGCCAAGCCCCTGCTCGACAAGCACCAGGCCCTCATGTGGGAAGTCGGCGAGCTGCTGGGCCAGTGGGAGATGCTCCAGCAAGAGACCGATCGCTTCCCCGATCTCCAGAATTCGTAATTTGATTACAATTTTGTATTTGACCTGACTCGCAGGCGATAATACAAATTCTGTAATCGCAACGACTTAGAGCGTCGGCCCTCTCCTGGAAGAGGGGGCACGGGCTTTGCTCGTCCTGCCACGGCACCTGCACATGGCCAAGCGCGCACCGAAGACCTCGCCGCACTCCGACGCCTTCTTCCGCCACATGGTGGGGAACATGCGCAACGGCGTGCTCGCCATTACCCGCGAGGGCGGCATCGTGCTGGTCAACGACGAGGCCTGCCGGCTGTTCGGCCTGCCGGCCGCCGAGGTGCAGACGGGCCGGCCCTTTGCCGACGTGCTCCACCGCCACCCCGACATCGTCCGCGTGCTGGGCGGGGCCTTCGACATGGCGTCGCTCCCCAACCGGGCCGAGCTGCGCCTCAAGTCCACCGACACCGTGATTGGCTACACGTTGTCGCTCGTGCGCGACGAGGCCGGCACGCCCGTGGGCGCGGCGTTGTTCTTCAAGGACCTCACCCACGTCGAGCAGATCGAGGAGCGCGAGCGGCTGCGCGACCGCCTGGCGGCCGTCGGCGAGATGGCGGCCGTGGTGGCTCACGAGATCAAGAACCCGCTGGCGGGCATCGAGGTGCTGGCGGGGCTGCTGCGGCGCAAGACGCCGGACAACGCCGACGTGCAGGCGCTGGTGAAGGACATCATCAACGAGGCCAAGATGGCCAATGCCATCGTCCAGGAGGTGCTGGATTTCGTGCGGCCGGTGCGGCTGCAGGTGGACTTCACCTCGGTGGCCGACGCGCTGGCGAGCGCGGTGACGCTGGCCGACGGCAAGGCGCGGCGCGGCGACATCGAGGTGGTGGTGGACGTGCCGCGCGAGCTGCCGATGGTGGGGGCCGACCAGCACCAACTGACGCAGGTGTTCGCCAACCTGATCATCAACGCGTACGAGGCGCTCGACGGCACGGGCCGCATCGGGCTCACGGCGCGCCTGGTGCGGACCGCCGCCGACGGGGCGCTGCTGCCCGACGGCTACCAGGCGGTGCCCACGGTGATCGTGGACGTGGCCGACAGCGGGCCGGGCCTGGCGCCCGGCGCCTCCGAGAAGATCTTCAACCCGTTCTTCACCACCAAGCCCCAGGGATCGGGGCTGGGCCTGGCCATCGTCCGCAAGATCGTCGACGCCCACGAGGGGCGCATCGACGTGGCCACCGGGGCCGGCCGTGGCACGTGCTTTCGCGTGACCCTGCCGGTGGAACCGCACAAGCACGCCGCTCACGGCGGGCCAACACTCGGAGGGCCAACACTTGGAGGGCCGGGACTTCAGTCCCGGCCACGATCGCGGCGGCCCGGGCATTATTGCCGGCCCACAAACGGAGGGCCCGGGCATCAGGACCCGCCCCATGGGGCGCCCCA
>CAYJPQ010000030.1:37299-40190 GCA_964372085.1 uncultured Bifidobacteriaceae bacterium
CCGCGCAAAACTTGGGGGGGGCGTTTATTTTTGCCCGGGCCAACACTTGGAGGGCCGGGACTTCAGTCCCGGCCGATGGAGACGACAGACATGGCTCGCATCCTGGTTGCCGACGATCACGACGCCCTGCGGCGCGGGCTGGCGCTTGCGCTTGGCGCGGCCGGGCACGAGGTGGAGGAGGCCGCCAACGGCAACCTCGCCATCGAGCGCCTGCACGAGGGCTACTTCGACGTCGTGGTGAGCGACCTCAAGATGGGCGGCTCCGACGGCCTCGACGTGCTGCGCACGACCAAGAGCCTGCACCCCACCGCATCGGTGATCCTGATGACGGCCTTCGGCTCGGTCAACACGGCCGTGGAGGCCATGAAGCACGGCGCCTTCGACTACGTGCAGAAGCCCTTCGAGATCGAGGAGATGGAGGTGAAGGTCGAGAAGGCGCTGGAGCTCAAGCGCCTGCGCAACGAGCTCGACTACCTGCGCAACGAGCGCCAGGAGCACTACGATTTCGAGCGCATCGTCGGCACCAGCGAAGTGCTGCGGCGCGTGCTGGAGGTGGTGCGCAAGGTGGCCAAGAGCAACTCCACGGTGCTCGTGCGCGGCGAGACCGGCACGGGCAAGGAGCTGATTGCCGGCGCCATCCACCACAACTCGCTGCGGGCGTCGCGCAACTTCGTGAAGGTGAACTGCGCGGCGCTGCAGGAGAACCTGCTCGAGAGCGAGCTGTTCGGCCATGAGAAGGGCGCCTTCACCGGCGCCGACCGGCAGCGCATCGGCCGCTTCGAGCAGGCCGACGGCGGCACGCTGTTCCTCGACGAGATCGGCGACATGAGCGCGAGCACGCAGGCCAAGATCCTGCGCGTGCTGCAGGAGCACGAGTTCGAGCGGCTGGGCGGCACGCGCACCATCCGGGTGGACGTGCGGCTGATTGCCGCGACCAACCGCGACCTGCCGGCGATGGTGGCCTCGGGCCACTTCCGCGAGGACCTCTACTACCGGCTGAACGTGGTGGCGGTGGAGACGCCGCCGCTGCGCGACCGGAAGGACGACATCCTGGCCATCGCCACGCACTTCATTCGCAAGTTCAGCAGCGAGCTCAAGAAGCGGCTGGACGGGCTCGACCCCGATGCGCAGAAGCTGCTGGTGCGCTACAACTGGCCGGGCAACATCCGCGAGCTCGAGAACGCCATCGAGCGCGCGGCGCTGCTGGCCGAGAGCGCGATGATCACCCCTTCCGACCTGCGGCTGGGCGACTTCTCGCCCTCGGGGTCGTCGAAGGACGCGCAGAACGTGGTGAAGATCCCGCCCACGGGCATCGCGCTCGAGGACGTGGAGCGGATGGCCATCACCGAGGCGCTGAAGATGGCCAACTGGGTGCAGAAGGACGCGGCCGAGCTGCTGCACATCAGCCCGCGCGTGATGAACTACAAGATCAAGACGCTCGGTATCGAGCTGCCGCGGCGGCGAATGATGCCGGCAGGAGCGGCGTGACGACCGACGCCGCGTAGACGAATTTGAACATGTGCAGGAAGCTGCGGTGGCTGGTGTGCGCCCAGAACACCGCGGTGGTCAGGGTAAACGCGCCGAACAACAGCAGCACCAGGGCGTGTCCGGGTCCCGCCCGGCGGGCGCGCCACACGCCGGCCAGGGCCAGCGCGTTCAGGGGGCCGAACACCAGCAGGTAGGCCAGTTGGGTTGCCCAGTTGCGCGCCGGACTCAGCCATCCAGTGAAGCTGACGACGACCTTGGTGGCGGCCGCCGCCAGCGCACGGGTCGGACGGCTCGTCCAATGGTCCATCGCCAGGCTCCCGTAAAAACGGTCCAGCGCCACGGGACGGCCAGCCAGGGTGCGGGCCTGGGCCCGATCGACACGGCTGAGCCGCGACCAGGCCCGCATTTCCACGAGATCGATGCTCCGGTTCGGCAGCACCTCGAGCGTCGCCGCGGTGTTGGCCAGCCACAGGCTGAGCCCGGCTTCCGTCGTCAGCACGGGCGCGCCCACGACCCGGGCGTTGCGCGCCATCCAGCCGCCCAGCAGGATCACCACGGGCGCAGCGACGAGGCCCGCGCGCAGCACGCGCTCGCGCCAGGGGGCCTGGTGCTGCGGCAGGACAACCCAGGCGATCGCGAATGGAATGAACAGCGCCAGCCGGATCGTGGTCAACATGGCAAGCGCCAGCGCCAATCCGGCCAGAACGCTGGTGAAGCGGTCGCGGCGCTCGGCGGACCAAATCAAGAGCAGCACGGCCAGCGACATCAGGAAGTTGAAGACGACGGTGTCCTGGAAGCTGGGCCCGTGGATGACGGTGTAAGGGTTGAGCGCCGTCCCGACCGCCGCCACCAGCGCCACCGGCACGGTGAACAGGCGAACGGCCAGCGCATACGCGAACACCGGCTGCAGTGCGCCGAGGGCGGCGTGCAGCACGATCAGCCAGGGGTAGGCCGCTTCGACCGCCAAGAACGGGGCGACGACGATCGGATAGAGCGGCATGCGCTGCGCGCATTCGACGCCCGGCTGGTAACACAGTCCTTGGCCGGCCCAGAACGTGCGGGCCAGTTCGGCGTAGAACGTGTAGCCGTTCACGACGAAGTCGGGCCCTTTGGCCAGGCCCGCCGACAGCCGCAACAGGAAGGCGACGGCCACGACGGCGATGAGCACCCGTCGGTTGTCTCGCAGCACCGGCCGCATTATCGGCACAAACCGCCGGCCCCTGCAATGCCGTCAAGTAGCGCCGCGCCCGGAGGGCCGGGGCTCGTCCGTGTACGGAGGGCCGGGGCTCGTCCGTGTACGGAGGGCCGGGGCTCGTCCGTGTACGGAGGGCCGGGGCTCGTCCGTGTACGGAGGGCCGGGGCTCGTCCGTGTACGGAGGGCCGGGGCTCGTCCGTGTACGGAG
>CAYJPQ010000031.1:0-2394 GCA_964372085.1 uncultured Bifidobacteriaceae bacterium
AGAGACACAGAGACACAGAGGAAATACCAAATACTTCACAACGCCTGCGGCTGCCGGGGTGCACGGACGCCGTGAAAGACCAGACATTTCTCTGTGTCTCTGTGTCTCTGTGGCCCGTACGTGGTCTCTGTGGCCCGTGCGTGCGCTAGCGGTCGCGCTGCAGCACGTAGTCGGCCAGGCCCATCAGCGCCTCGCGCTCGGGGCCGGGGGCGAAGACGCGCAAGTGGCGCTTGGCGGCCTCGCCGAACTCGACGGCGCGGCCATAGGCGTACTCGATCGACCGGTGCTCGGCCAGCAGCGCCTTGACCCGCGCCCAGGCTTCGGCCGACACGTGGCGGTCGCGCACGATGGCGCGCACCAGCGCATCGGCCTCGGGGCCGCCGTGCTCGAGCAGGTGGATAATGGGCAGCGTGATCTTGCCCTCGCGCAGGTCGCCGCCCACGGGCTTGCCCAGCGCCTCGGTCGCCCCCGTGAAGTCGAGCAGGTCGTCCACGAGCTGGAACATCACGCCCAGGCTGAAGCCGTACTCGCGCAGCGCCGTCTCTTTGTCGGCGCCCACCACGCCCAACATGCCGCCAATCTGCGCGCAGCCGCCAAACAGGTAGGCGGTCTTGCGGCGGATGATGTCGAAGTGCTCCGCTTCGGAGAGATCGACGACGCCATTCTTGGTGAGCTGGTACAGCTCGCCCTCGATCATCCGCAGCGTCACGTCGCACAGCATGCGCACCACGTCGAGGGTGTCCTGCGTGAGCGCCATGGCCATTGACTTGATGTACAGGAAGTCGCCGGCCAGCACCGTGACGTCGTTGCCCCACTGCGAGTGCACGGCCTTGCGGCCGCGGCGGACGTCGGCATCATCGATGATGTCGTCGTGCACGAGCGTGGCGGTGTGGATGAACTCCACCACGGCGGCGTTGAGGATGGCCCGGGGCCCCTGGTAGCCGCACAAGCGGGCCGCCATCAGCAACACCGCGGGACGCACGCGCTTGCCCCCGCTCTTCAGCAGGTAGTTGCCGATCTCGGGGATGACGTGGATCTGTGACTGGACCTGGCGCGCGAATTCGCGCTCCACGGCTTCGAGATCGGCGCGAACCGGCTCGAACAACTGGACAAGGTCCGCTTGGGTCCTGGGTGCGGCGTTGGACACGCCACTCAATCTCACCATAGCCGCGCCACCGTGTCAACGCGATGAAACGCCGTTAATGCTTGCAGGGTGGGGCTTTGCGGGAACCTAGGGACGAAACAGGGCGTCAAAGTTTGCGTCGGTCTGCTCGCTCAGGGCCGCCACGGTAGTGCCCAGCCGCGCCGACAGGGTCTCGACGACCTTGGCCACGTGGGCCGGTTCGTTGCGCTTGCCGCGGTGCGGCACCGGCGCCAGGTAGGGGCTGTCGGTCTCCACCAGCAACCGGTCACCGGGAATCGCCGGCACAGCATCGCGCAAGCTCACCGCCTTGGGAAACGTCACGATGCCCGGAATCGACAGGTGAAACCCGGTCGCCAGGGCCCGCGCCGCCGCAGCCGCATCACCCGAGAAGCAGTGAAACACTCCCGTCAGGCCAGCCTGTCCCGCCTCGTGCAGCATCCGCAGCGTGTCCTCGTCGGCCTCGCGCGTGTGGATCACCACGGGGAGGTTGCGCGCGCGCGCCAGGTCGAGTTGCACACGAAACACGGCCTGCTGCACGTCGCGCGGCGAGAAATCGTAGTGGTAGTCGAGCCCGATCTCCCCCACCGCCCGCACGAGCGGCACCTCGTCGAGACGCCGGGCCACCAGGGCCGCGGCGTCGGCGGGGTTGGATGCGAACACGTGGGCGCGATGGGGATGCACGCCCACCGCAAACCGGCAGTCGGGCCACGCCGCGCGCACCGTGGCGGCCCTGGCGATCTCCGCGTCATCCTCCGCCGCGAGAATCACCAGCGCCCGCCGCACGCCGGCCTGCCGGGCCCGTTCGACCACGGCCGGCAAGTCGGCGGCGAATTCTTCGCCCGCGATGTGACAGTGAGAGTCGGTCATGGATGGCTTTGGGCTTTGGGCTTTGGGCCTTGGGCTTTGGGCTTCAGGCTTACCGGACGCGCGTGCCGGGTACGGCCGGTTCGGCGTTCAGCACGAGCGCGCCGCCGGCGTCGGGGCTGGCCGCCAGCACCATGCCGTTTGACTCGAGCCCCATCATCAGCCGCGGCGCCAGGTTGGCGACGATCACGATGGAGCGGCCCACCAGCGCCTCGGGCTCGTACGCCTCGGCGATGCCGGCAAGAATCTGCCGGGGCTGCGCCTCACCGGCGTCCACCTTCAACCTCACGAGCTTCTTCGACTTGGGCACGCGCTCGGCCTCGAGCACTTTCGCCACCTTCAGTTGCACTTTCATGAAGTCGTCGATGGTAATCAAGGCGGGTGCA
>CAYJPQ010000031.1:2494-16469 GCA_964372085.1 uncultured Bifidobacteriaceae bacterium
CGCCACCTTCAGTTGCACTTTCATGAAGTCGTCGATGGTAATCAAGGCGGGTGCATCAGGTGCAGCGGGTGCAGCAGGTGCGGCGGGTGCAGCGGGTGCAGCGGGTGCAGTGGGTGCAGCAGGTGCAGTGGGTGCAGCAGGTGCAGTGGGTGCAGCAGGTGCAGCGGGTGCAGCAGGTGCAGCGGGTGCAGCAGGTGCATCAGGTGCAGCGGGTGCAGCAGGTGCAGCAGGCGCAGCAGGTGCACCCGAATCCTTCTTCATCTCGTCAGTCACGGTCACTACTCCCTTGTCTTCAATCCGAGGCCACAGGGCACCGGCGTTCAGAACCTGGCGTTCGCCTGAGCCTCGCCAGGCGGTATCGGCGTCGAACCGCCAGGCGGCGGACGGCCGCGTGTCGCCCATGCGGCGGACGATCTCCGCCGACGAGGCGGGCATGATGGGCGCCAGCAGGACGCCGGCAATGCGCACGGCCTCCACGGCATCGGCCAGGACGCCGGTGAGCCGGTCGGCCTGCTCCGGATCCTTGGCCAGCGCCCAGGGCTGGGTCTCGGCGATGAACTCGTTGGCGGCGCTCACCAGCCGGAACGCGGCGGCCGCGCCCTCGTGCAGCGCCAACCGATCCATCGCCTCGCGATAGGCGGTCACCTGTCCGGCCGCCACGGCGGCCAGGGCCCCGCCGCCCGACGACACCACGCGGCCCTGCCGATAGCGGTCGGTCATCGCCGCCACGCGGTTCACCAGGTTGCCCAGATTGTTGGCCAGGTCGGCGTTGTACTTCTCCTCGAACCGCTCCCACGAGAAGTCGCCGTCACCGCCGTAGGGGATCTCCTTCGTGAGATACAGCCGCAGCGGGTCGGGGCCAAAGCGCTTGGCCGCGTCGAGGGGATCGACGATGTTCCCCAGCGACTTGCTCATGCGCTCGCCCTTCAGGTACACCCAGCCGTGGCCAAACACGCGCCCCGGCAGCGGCAGGCCCGCGCTCATGAGCATGGCCGGCCAGATCACGCAGTGGAAGCGGGTGATGTCCTTGCCCACGATGTGCAGGTCGGCCGGCCACCACTTCTTGAACAGCGCCTCGTCCCACCCGTAGCCCACGGCCGCCGCGTAGTTGATGAGCGCGTCGAACCACACGTACACCACGCTGGCCGGGTCGAACGGCAGCGGGATGCCCCACGCCTGCCCGGCACGGCTCATCGAGATGTCCTCGAGCCCGCCCTCCACCAGCCGCAGGATCTCGTTGCGCCGCACCTCGGGCTCGATGAAGCCGGGATGCTCGTCATAGAACTTCAGGAGCGGCGCCTGGTATTTCGACAGCCGGAAGAACCAGTTCTTCTCGCGAATCCACTCCGGCCTGGTGGCCTGGTGGAGGGGACAATGGCCCTCCACCAGGTCCTTCTCCTGCTTGAAGGCCTCGCAGCCCTCGCAGTACCAGCCCTCGTAGCTGCCCTCGTAGATGTCGCCGGCATCGAGGCAGGCCTGCGCCATCTTCTGCACCGCCGGCGTGTGGCGCGCCTTGTCGGTGGTGCGGATGAAGTCGTCGAACGACACGTCGAGCCGGCCCCACACTTCGCGGAACGCCTGCTCCATCTCATCGCAGTACGCGAGCGGGTCCTTGCCCTGCTCCTGCGCACGCTTGAACACGTTCTGCGAGTGCTCGTCGTTGCCCATCAGGAAATGGGTATCGGCGCCGCGCAGCCGCTGGTAGCGGGCGATCACGTCGGCCGTGACCTTCTCGTACGCCGTGCCCAGGTGGGGCCGGCTGTTGACGTAATCGATCGCGGTGGTCAGGAAAAATCGCATGTCGCTACGCTGCTAGTCTTTCTTCGCATCCAGCCAGGCCTTGAGCGCCTGGGCCTGGACCTCTTTGACTGGGATGCCGTGATCGGCCGCCAGTTTCGCCAGGTCGTCGAACTCGGGCTGCGCGTTCAACACCACGCCGTTGCGCCGCGCCACCTTGAACCGCACGGTACCCGCCGGCGTGGTGACGGGCACCACCTCGCGGTCGAGGCACTCCCGTGCCATCTCCTGGTAGCGCACGCCGATGGTGGTCGACTCCCGGAACACCAGGTCGGTGAGCCGCTCCCGGTCTTCGGGCTTCGCCACGACGGTCATGAGCGTGCCCGGGCGGTTCTTCTTCATCTGCACCGCGGAATAGAACACCTCGAGCGCCCCGGCCGCGTACAGGCGCTCCATGAGCACACCGAAGATCTGCGGGTTCATGTCGTCGATCTCGCACTCCATGGTGACGACGCGCATCGCGGTCACGCCTGACGGGTCGCTCCCGCCGATGTCGGCGGCCTCCCCCACCAGCACGCGCAGCACGTTGGGCGTCTCGGGCAGGTCGCGATCGCCCGCGCCGTACCCGACCCGGTCGACGCGCATCGGCGGCACCGGCCCGAAACTCGTGGCGTACTCGGTGAGGATCAGCGCCCCGGTGGGCGTCAGCAACTCGGCCTGGGCGCCCGACGAGTACACCGGGGCCTCGCCCAACAGCCGCAGCGTGGCCGGCGCCGGCACCGGAAACACGCCGTGCGCCGAGCGCACCATGCCGCCGCCCACGTTGATCGGCGACACCACGATGCGGTCCGCCCCGAACCACTCCAGCGCAAACACCGCGCCGATGATGTCGATGATCGAGTCGAGCGCGCCCACCTCGTGCAGGTGCACCTGCTCGACGGGCATCCCGTGGATGTCGGCCTCCACCTCCGCCAGACGGCGGAACATCGCGATGGCCCGGCCCTTGGCCCCGTCCGACAGCGCCGACCGGCCTATCGCAGCCTCGATCTCGGCCACGGAATGGTGCGCATGGTGCGCAGGGTGCACGGGGTGCACGGGGTGCACGGGGTGCACGGGGTGCACGGCGTGCGAATGGTGAAGTTCATGCACGCGGAAGTTGGTGGCCGACACACCCTTCTTGAGGATGCGATCGGCCGAGATGTCCCAGCCCTCCACCGCGAGGCTGCCCAGGGCCTGCTTGAGCTCGGCCAACGGGAGCCCGGCGTCGAGCAGGGCGCCCACGATCATGTCGCCGGCGGCGCCCGCGAAACAGTCGAAGTAGAGGATCCTCACCGTCGTACCTCTTCCCGAAAACTGAAGTACTTCCCGTGGCCGAGGATGATGTGGTCGATCAACTCGATCCCCATCACCTCGCCGGCCTGCCGCAACCGATCGGTCACGAACCGATCCTCGGCGCTCGGCGCCGGGTCGCCCGTCGGGTGATTGTGAAACGCCACCACGCTGGCCGCGGAGGCCATGGCCGCCACCCTGAACACATCGCGCGGGTGCGCCAGGCTCGACTCCACCGACCCCATCGACAGGATCGCCGTCCGGATCAGCCGCTGCTTGCCGTCGAGCAGCATCACGCCGAACCGCTCCACGGGAAACACCGCGTAACGCGGAGCCAGGTAGCGGGCCACCTCGCGAATGCTCCGCATCCTCGGCCGCTCAATCCCCGTCGCCAGGGTGCGCCGGCCCAGTTCCACGGCCGCCAGCACCCGGGCGGCCCGCGACTGCCCAACGCCGGCCACGCGATACAGGCCGTCGAGGCCCACTTGGGTCAGGCCATGCACGCCGCCGGCGGCTTCCAGCAGGTCCTGCGCCACGCCCAGCGCGCCCCGCCGCCGCGTGCCTGCCCCAATCACCAGGGCCAGCAACTCGATGTCGGCGAGCGCCTCGGCGCCCACCCGGGCCAGCTTCTCGCGCGGCCGGTCTTTCACCGGCACCTGCGCCATCACCCGGGCAGACCCTTCATGGTAGCTGATCGACGCGCGCCCGGTTCCGCCAACTGGCGACCTCCTGCGGCGCGTGCCGCCGCGCGGGGCGACGTCAGGCCCCGAGTCACCGGCCGCCCCTGTCGTATACTCGTGACGCATGGGCCGTTTCGTTCCAGTCGGGGCACTGCTCATCGTGGTGCTCACGGCGGGTTGCGCCGAACCTCCAAACAAGGAAATGAACCAGGCCCAGGGCGCGCTTGACGCAGCCCGCGCCGCAGGCGCCGGCCGCTTCGCCGCCGACGAGCTCACGGCCGCCGCCGACGCGCTCAAACGATCCGAAGACGCCGTCGCCGCCGGCGACTACCGCCAGGCCCTCAGCCACGCCATCGATGGCCGCGAACGCGCCCAGAACGCCGCCAGGATGGCGGTGGAAGGCCGTGCCAACGCGCGCGGCCAAGCCGAGCGATCCATCGCCGAAGTGGCCACGCTGCTCGAACGCGCCGATGCTGAACTCGCCGCGGCCGACGCCATGCGCCTGCCCCGCCGCGCCCTCCGCGAACCGCTCGCGGTCGCGGCGTCGGCACGGAAGGCCCTGCAAGAAGCGCGCTCAGCGCTGGAAAAGGAAGAGTACGAGCGGGTGTCGAAGGCCCTCGGCCGCTCGTCCGCCAATCTTCAGGCCGCATTGGCGCAACTCGACCGGGCGGCCGCTCCCCCGTCGAAGAAACGCTAGGCTTAGGTCGGGCGACCGCAGATCGCAGTCCTTGCGATCCAGGACGCGCGTCGCTGGTGCAGAAAATTGCGACAGCACTGGCCCGATGGGCCCGGCCTCGGCCGCTACGGCCGCTTCATGGAAGGTCTGCAGGCGCCGCCACCCAGTGGCCGTCGAAGATCACCTCTGCCCACCCCGTGAGGTACACCCCGTCATCGCGCCACTCGACGCGCTGGGTGCCACCGGGCGCCGCCACCTCGACGTCACGCGCGGCGCCCTGATGCGCAATGGCCGCCACGGCCGAGGCACAGGCGCCCGTGCCCGAGGCCAGGGTGGGCCCCACGCCGCGCTCCCAGATGAGGATGCGCACGCGCGAGGGCGAGTCGACGACGGCAAACTCCACGTTGGTGCCCTCCGCGAAGTGCGGGTGGGTGGCCAGGCCTGGACCGAGGCGGTTGAAGCGGGCCTCGTCGGGCAGGTCCTTCACGAAGGTGACGCACTGGGGATTGCACATCGTGAGCGTCGACACCTCCAGCGACTCATCCGCCACGCGCAATGTCGCCCGGGCGATGTGCTCGGGCTGCCCCATCGCGGCCCTGAAGGTGTAGCGCCCGCCCATGCGGCCCACCAGCGTCAACCTCTTCCACCCGGCATCGGTGTCGACCCGCAACTCGGTGACGGGCGGGAGCCTCGCGGCCTCGCGCTGGTGCAGCAGCAGCGCGCCCAGGCAGCGCAGGCCGTTGCCCGACAGCTCCGACGGGCTCCCGTCGGCGTTGATGAGGCGCATGCGCGCGGTGCCATCAGGGGCCGTGCTGTAGAAAATCACCCCATCGCCGCCCACGCCCGTGTGGCGGGCGCACAGCCGGCGCGAGAGCGCGTCGAGGGCCAGGCCCTCGGCCTCTTCCGCGGGCACGAATAGGAAGTCGTTGCCGTAGGCGTGGGCCTTCGCAAGGGTCATCATGTCAGGGCACCTTGAACGCGTCGAACACCCAGGTGAATCCCCAGGTGAAGCCGAACTCGGGATCGCGGGGCGTCACGCCGATGCTCACGCCCGTGTCGAGCCGCAACGGTCCCGTCGTGTAGCGCGCGCCAAAGCGCAGCAGGCCGCGGTCCTCGGCGCCCGGCGTGATGATGTCGGCGAAGTTGGCGCGGCCCACGAACTCGCCCACGACCTCCGTGCTCGGGCTGACCGCCCGCGCCACCGACAGGCTGTAGGTCAGCAAGTCGTCCTGGCGCGCGGGCTGCACAGGGTCGCCCATGATCAGCATGCCGACGTTGGCCACCACCCGCACGCTCTGCACGGTCTTGGCCACGAGCACGCCGAACATGAAATCCTGCACGTCCTTCCCCAGCCCCGACTCGTTGCTGGCGTTGGGCAGGCGCGTCGCGAAGCGCAGCGCCATCGACGGCCGACCGGCGCCTTCGTTGAGAAACTTGATCTTGGCGCCGACGTGCAGGTCGTCGACGTCGGTGGTGGTGGTGGCGTCGGGCGGGATGTCCAGGATGGACGAAAAAGGCGCCGGCGTCCGCTCGGTGATGGACATCCTCTGGTAGACGCCGCCGTCGAACTGGATCTCGGCAATCGAGCTCACGCCCACGCTGATGCCCATGGGCGGGATCGTGAAGACGTTGCCCCGCAGTCCGGACCAGGGCACGAAGACGTCGCGTTCGTAGTCCATGCCGAACTCGAGCAACACGCGGCCGGCGCCCACCGGTTCCGGGTCTTCGGTGGTCAGGGGACGCTGCTGGGCCCAGGAGGGCGCGGCGACGAAAAGGACGAAGGCGGCCAGTGTCGCGACGCGTAAAGAGGGACCAATCATTTAGAAGGTTTTCCGGCTGTCGAGGAGGATGGTTACGGGTCCGTGGTTCACCAGCGCCACCTGCATCATGGCTCGAAACTCCCCGGTGCCCACGCGCAACCCGCTGGCGAACAATTCTCGCACGACATCTTCGTAGAGCGCGCGGGCGATTTCGGGAGGCGCGGCCGAGGCAAACGAGGGCCGCCGGCCGTTGCGCGCATCGCCGGACAGGGTGAACTGCGACACCACCAGCACCGCGCCCCCGGTGTCGAGCACCGATCGGTTCATCTTGCCCTGCTCGTCCTCGAAGATGCGCAGGTCGCGAACCTTGCCGGCGATGTACTGCACGTCGCCGGGGCCGTCGCCCTGTTCGACGCCAAGGAGCACGAGCAGCCCCGGGCCAATCTCGCCGGTGACGCGGTCGCCCACCGTCACGCGGGCCTCGGTGACGCGCTGGACGACGGCTCTCACGGCTCTGGGGTGCGGGGGTGCATAGGTGCAGGGGTGCGAGGGTGCACAGGTGCAGGGGTGCAGCGATACGCCAGGCTAACCACGGCGAACCATCAACGGAATCAGGGGTACATCCGCCGGCACATCGTCGAACTCCTCGAGCCGGGTGGCGGCGTCGTGGCGCAGGTCGGCGGGCGGGTTGAGCCGGCGGTCGAGCAGGTGGCGCGGCATCACGTTGGCGAGGGCTCTGATCATGGACGACTTCACGTTGGGATGCTCGCCCTCGAGCTCGGCGAGGAGCCGCTTGACGCGCTGGCGCTGCAGGCTCAGGTCGCCGCAGGCCGGGCAGCAGCAGCCAATGACGGGCAGGTCGTACTCCTTGCAGTAGGCGCGCGCCTCGGCCTCGGTCACGTACACCAGCGGCCGAATCACCACGTGCGCACCGTTGTCGGACACCAGCCGCGCCGGCATCGCCTTGAGCGCGCCGGCAAAGAACAGGTTCAGCAGCACGGTCTCAACAAAGTCGTCCAGGTGGTGCCCCAGGGCGATTTTCGTGGCCCCCACATCCTTGGCGAGGCGATAGAGGACGCCCCGGCGCAGCCGGGCGCACAGCGCACACGGCGTATCGTCGCTGTCGAGCTTGTCGTCGATGGTGGCGCCGATGTTGGTGTGCTCGCTGTGGAACTCCCAGCCGCGCTGGCGGCAGGCCTCGGCGACAGCCTTGTGCTGGTAGCCCTCATACCCCGAGTCCACGTTCACGGCGACGATGGAAAAGTCGATGGGCGCCCGCTGGCGCAACACGTCGAGAACCTGGATGAGCGCCCAGCTGTCCTTGCCGCCCGACAGCCCCACCATCACGCGATCGCCCTGCTCCACCATGTTGAAATCGGTGATGGCGCGGGTGGCCTTCCTGGCGAGGCGGGTTTCGAGGGGCGAGCGGTAAGCCATGGATTAGAGTGGAGGTGGCGCGTGAACGTTTAAAGGTAGAAGGTGCCCCGTGGAAAGTCAAACCCCCAACGAACAGCAGCTGAAGTCCCGCGTCGCGGAACTCGAGCGCCGCGTCCTTGAACTCGAGACGCTCTGCGCCGAGGTGTACGTGGCCGGCATCGAGTTGGGGCTGCCCCATGCCCTGATCACGCGCCTGTGGACGATCGCCGCCGAGGGCAACCTCCCCGTGGCGTTCCACCACGATCGCCCGGCGGCCCCGGCCCGCATCGCGGCCACGCGGCACCCGGTGGCGGCGGCCATGCCCGTGCCCGACTTCGCCCGGCTCGACAAGGCGCTGGCCAGGCCCGACTCGGCCACCGGCGCGCCCGCGAAGGTGGAGCGCTTCAAGCCCATGCCCCACCGGGTGGTGCTGGTCGTGGACGACGACCCGCTGATGATGGAAGTGCTCGTGCGCATCCTTCGCCACGAGGACTTCGACCTGCTGGTGGCCCACAACGGCGCCGAGGCGCTGGCCAAGGCCGAAGGCCAGGCCATCGACCTGCTGCTCACCGACTACCACATGCCCGACATCAAGGGCCCCGAGGTGGCCGATCGGCTCCGGCGGCACCTGCCCAACCTGAAGGTGCTCTACCAGACGGGATTCAGCGAGCAACTCTTCGAGGACAAGCTCGAACTGGGCGAGGGCGAGGCGTTCCTGGAAAAGCCCTTCTCGGCCATCGGCCTCCGCGAGGCCGCGCGGCTGGTGCTGTACGGGCGGATCAACCCCTAGAGCAGCAGCTTCTGGATCGCCCCCGACCATGTCATGGCGGTCACGTCGGTCGCGCCGGTCTCGCCCATGCGGATGGCGGCGTTGCGGTCGTCCATCAACCGGCGCATGCCGTGCGCCAGCGCATCGGGTGTCGGCGCGGTGACGAGGCCGTTCTGGCCGTCCCGCACCAGCTCGGCGGGTCCGCCGCTGTCGGTGCAGGTCACCACCGCCTTGGCGCACGAGAAGGCCTCGACCGTCACGAACCCGTAGTCTTCGTTGAACGGCGGGAACACCACCGCTCGGCAGCGGGCCAGGTGGTCGAGCATGGCCGCCTCGTCGAGCCGGCCCACGAACTGGACCCGGTGCCCGAGATCGAGTTGCGCGCGAAGCTTCAGCAACGCCTCGAGCTCGGCGCCCTCCCCCGCAATCACGCACTTGATGCCGGCCGCCACCGGCTCGGCCAGCGCGCGCAGCACGAGGTCGAATCGCTTCAACGGAGACAGGCGCGACACGCCGAACAGGTAGTCGCCATAGGTGTCGTTGCGGTACGCGCGCCTGGGCGGCGGCGGGTAGAGCACGTCCGACTGGATGCCGCCGAAACGGCGGAGCCGGGTCTGCACGGTGCCCGAGATCACGAAGCGCCGCTGCATCTTCGCCAGCAGGTGTCCGTCCACGCGGTGGATGGCCGCCCGGCGCACGCGCTCCTTGACCCGCTGCTTCCAGGTCAACTTCGCGCTGAACTGGTCCCACAGGTCGTAGTACTCGCGCATGCGGTGGTTGAGCCAGAGCACGTGCCGCGGATGCCGCACGGCAAACCCCGGGAAGCGCAGGCTGATCACCTGGTCGACGCTGGCCTCTTCGTGCGCCAGTTCCACGTCGGTGCACCAGGCAGCCAGGTACGCGCTGGCCTGCCGGCCAAACCGGTTCTGCGGCGTGACGATGAGGCCCGACTGGTGGCCCTCTTCGCGCAGCGCGCGCACCAGCTCGCGCGCCATCACCAGATGGCCGCCCTCGGCAAACGGCGGGCTCGACGTTACGACTGCAATGGTTGCCACGATGGGTTATCCACCGATTCCGCTGATGACGCTGATTCCAGACTGACGGCAGGCCCGGCGGGCGCCTGGCTTGCCAGGCGCCAAGCCGCAAGGCGGGAGGGCCTCACGAGAACGCCACTCACGAATACCGGGCGCTCTCGTGAGGCCCTCCCGCCTTGCGGCAGCGGCCATCGGCCGCCGCCGGGCCGCATCGTCGCACCCGCATTTCGACATCTGTGTCATCTGCGTCATCTGTGGATCACACCATTACTGCGGCGCGCCGTACTGCGGCACGAGGCGCACCATCACGCCGAGGAAGCGGTTATCGCGCGCGCCGTTCTCGAAGAGCGGCACGAAACCGGTCGTGTTCGTGATCGACAGCGAGTAGACGTAGTTGGTCGGGTACCGCGGATCGGGCCGGTACGGCACCCCGGCCGGCATCTCGATGGTGAACGACTGCTGCGAGCTCGGCGGCATCTCGACGACGCGCACGTCCCCGCCCGTGTTGATGGTCACGCGGTTGGGCCGCGGGCCGGTTTCGAGCGTCACCTCGAGGCGGTCGATGCGGAGCGACCGGTTCGCCGTCACCTCGGCGGCGGTCTCGATGTCGATGGGCGCCCGCAGGATCAGGTCGGCCGTCGATTCGCCCCGCACCCAGAAGCGGTCGCCCTCGCGGTTGTAGATGTTGTCGTCGAGGAAATACGCCAGCACGGGCGGCGTGCCCCCCAGCGGCTGGCGCGTGCGCGACGGGCTCACGTTCACCGGCAGGTCGTTGATCAGCGTGAGCTCGGTCGGCAGCAGCCGGAAGAGGCCCGCCTTGGTGTGCTCGGCCGGGTGAAAGGCGGCATAGAACGGGTTGAACACGATGGGCGCGACGAAGAGGGCGCTCACGCCCATGGCCATCAGCCCGCTCACGGCCGTGCGCAGCGGCGGCACCAGGAACAGGAACAGCGGGTACGTGCCCAGGAAGTAGCGGTTGCCCACGGGCCCGCCGCCGCCCGAGTACGTGAACGGCATGTACAGCAGCAGGAACACGGCCGTCCCCAGGGCGCCGGCCAGGGTGAGCCACTGCCACATGGCCCGGTCGCGCGTGGCCAGCAGGAACAGCAGCATGGCCATCACGCCGGGGAAATAGTACGCCGCCAGGCCGTGGTGGCGGCCGATGAAGAAGTACGCCAGGTTGTGGCGGAACACCTCCAATAACGCGTCACGGCTGATCAGCACCTCCACGGGCACGCGATTGGTGGTGCGGTCGAGCCCCACGTTGGCAAAGGCCTGCTGCTCGCTCTGGTACGGGAACCCGCCCTCGGTGCTGTAGTAGGTCCGGCGCTCCCCGCCCTGGTAGTTCCAGTCGCCGGTGACGGCGACGTTGATCGCGAAGAGACCCACCACCACGGCGCTGAAGACGCCGCCCATGGTGAACATGCGCCGCCACTGCCCGCGCAGCAGGGCCGACGCCAGCAGCGGGCCCATCAGCAGCACGTGGGTGGGCTTCGAGAACGTGGCGATGCCGAGGAAGATCACCGCAATCACGTCGGAGCGCGGCGCCAGCAGCCACCGCACGCGGAGCGGCCGCGAGCGGCCGGGGGCGTCGGCGCCCAGCACTTCCTTGTAGCACCAGAAGAAGTACCCGAACAGCACCATGGCCAGGTTGAAGAAGTCCGGCATGATCTGCACGACGTACACCGGCGTCGCCGAGACGAACAGGAACGCGCCGGCGAAGATGAGCGCGGGCACCGGATGGCTCCGCGCGGCCAGGAACGCGTAGGCGCAGAGGAAGCACAGCGTCATCAGGACGGCATGCAGCACCAGGAACCCGTTGGTGCCGAAGAGGAACACGAACGGGGCGGCGAAGAGCGGGAAGATGTACGACTTGCCGAAATAGAGCCGCGACCGATCGGGGTCGTCCCGCGTCGAGACCGACACGAACGGAAAGGCGCCCGACAGCCCCACCACGACGTCCCGGCCACGCTTGAGGAAGATGCCCTCGGGGCCGCCGGGGTACTCGCGCCACACGCGCTGCAGGTCGTCGCGGCGGTACTCCAGGTCGAAGTCGTTCGCGAGGCTGTGCGTCATCCCGTAGTAGGTGGCGCCATCGGCGAAGAACCCGCCGGTGGCCTTCACGACATCCACGCTGAGCGCCCAGCCGACGAGCAGGATGGCCAGCGCCGTCGTCGACGCCGCGCCCAGGCGCCACGCCTCGCTTCGCCCTTCGATGCGGGCGCTCACGCCACCAGGTATCGTCATCGTGCAGTCGCCAGGAACCCGAGATCCTCACGCAGGATACCCGCACGGCGGGTGCGGCGCGAGACCTCATGCAGCATGACGTACAGCCGCTCCATCTTGCGGACAAACGCCGCGATGTCGTACCGGGCGCCGGTGACCCGTGCCTGGGCGGCCAGGCCGGCCGCCACGTCGGGCCGCTCGATGAGCTCGCACAGGGCCCCGGCCAGCCGGCCCGCGTCGGCCCGGGGCACCATCAGGGCGTCGCGCCGGTCGGTGAGCACGTCCACCATGCCGTCGCAGTCGGTGGCCACGACGGGCTTGCCCATGGCCAGCGCCTCGAACAGCGTGAGCGGCGTGCCTTCCATTAGCGACGGGAACACCACGAGATCGAACGCCGACAGCGCCGCCGCCACGTCGCGCGTGAAGCCGGGAAACACCACGCGGTCGCCCAGCCCCAGCGCCCGGGCCTGCGCCTCGAGCTCGGACTGCAGTTCGCCCTCGCCCACGATGAAGATCCGCGTGTGGGGATGGCGCGCCAGCACCTGCGGGGCGGCCTCGACGAGGTACCGGTTCCCCTTCGCCGGCATCAGCCGGGTGATGGTGCCGATGGCCAGGGTGCCCGGCTCGATGCCCAGCGCGCGACGGGCCGCCGCCACGTCATCGGCCGACCGCGCGCGCGCGAACTCGTCGAGGGGCGCGCCGAGATAGACCACCCGGGTCCGCTCCGCCGGCATCAGCCGCGCGCGGATCGTGAACTCCGCCGTGGACTCCCCCACGGCCAGGGCCAGGTCGGTGTGCGGCGCCAGCACGCGGTCGGCCACCTTCTGGAACCACGGCGTGTCGCCATGGTTCGCGTGCTCGTGCAGGATCGACGGGATGCCCAGGCGCCACGCGCAGAGCCGCCCGAAGGTGGTGGCGCCGTACCCGTGCATGTGCAGCACGTCGGCCCGCTTGCCCCGCAGCACTTTCAGCAGGGCCGTGTAGGTGGCCGGGTCGAACTTGTGGCGCGCCAGGTACGTGACGTCGATCCCGAACTGCTCGAGCGTGTCGTCCGACAGGTCCTTGCGCCGCAGGCTGATGAGCGACACGGTGAACCGCTCGCGATCGAACCGCGGGATCATCCACGCGAAGAGGCGCTTCACGCCGTGCATGCGCGACCCCTCCCATCCCAGGTGGTCGCAGATGTGGACGATGTTCAACGGACGGGAGCCGGGAACCGGGAGACGGGGGTCGGGCATTACAGCAGGCCCTCCTTCCGGTACCACTCCGCGGTGCGGTGAATGCCCTCCTCGAGATCCACCTTCGGCGCAAAGCCGAGTTCGGTGCGCGCGCGCGCCGTGTCGAAGGCGCGGCTCTTGGTGTAGAAGTCCACGCGCCGGCGATAGAGTGGCGGCTCGATCCTGAGCGGCACGCACACCATCTCGCACAGTAGGCCGGCGGCCCAGAAGGGCCACACCGGCAGGTGCCGGCGCGGCGGGGCCACCTTCAACTCCGCGGCCACGAGGCCCATCAGCGCCTCCAGCGTGGTGTAGCGGGGCCCGGCCAGCAGGTACGTGCGGCCCGCGGCGGCGGGCACGGTGCCGCACAGGCGGAACCCCTCGGCGAGGTCGTCGATGAAGGTGAGGTGGTAGTACACCTGGCCCGATCCGAGCAGCGGGAAGCGGCCGCGCGCGATGCCCCGAAACATCTTCAGGAAGCGCCTGTCGCCGGGGCCATAGATGCCGATGGGCCGCGCCACCACCACGTCGAGGCCGGTCGAGCGGCCAAACTCGCGCGCCAGGTGTTCGGCCTCGAGCTTCGTGTCCTGGTACACGTCGCCCGGGTTGAAGGGCGCGTCCTCGTTGGCCGGCGGCTGCGCGATGTGCCCGTGCACGCCGCCGGTGCTGCAATGCACCACGCGCCTGGCGCCGCCGGCGCGGGCGGCCTCGATCAGGTGGCGCGTGCCCTCCACGTTGATGGCGCGGTAGGCCGCGTCGGGCTGGCCGGCTTCGCGATAGGTGGCGGCGATGTGGTAGACCACCTCCACCCCCTCGGCCGCCCGCCGGAGCGAGGCCGCGTTGGTGAGGTCCCCCTCGACAGCGGTCACGCCCGCCGCCGGCAACGATGATCGATCGAACCGGGCCCGACTGCGCGGCCGCACCAGCGCCCGCACCGAATCTCCCTTCGCCGCCAGCGTCGCCGCCAGGTGGCCGCCGGTGAACCCGGTGGCGCCGGTCACGAGCACGTTCACGACGCGTTCCCAGGCGACCCCGAAGGGTCGCCTCTACCGGTTCGATCCGACGGGTCGCCTGCCCCGTTTGCCAGCCGCGCGTACGCTTCGGCGGTGCGTCGCATGTACGACTCGCGGC
>CAYJPQ010000031.1:16569-29349 GCA_964372085.1 uncultured Bifidobacteriaceae bacterium
CCGTTTGCCAGCCGCGCGTACGCTTCGGCGGTGCGTCGCATGTACGACTCGCGGCTGTACTTGGTGTCGGCCACCGCGCGCGCCGCGGCCGACAGCCGGGCCCGCTCGTCGGGACGCTCGATCAACGCCAGGATCGCCTCGGCAAAGGGCCCGGGTTCGGGCGGCGTGAGTCGCGAGAACTCGGGCGACAGCACCTGCGTGTGCGTGAGCAGGTTGGTGGCCACGATGGGCTTGCCCGAGCGCAGGTACGAGTAGATCTTGAGCGGGGTGTTCGTGCCGCGGATGCGCGGCGACACCAGCAGGTCGGCCGCCTGCACGAAGCCGGGAATCTCGCGCGCCGGCTGCTGCCCGGTGAACACCATCACGCCGCCCGCCCCGGCCGCCGCCGCGCGCGCCCGTGCCGACGCCACCTGCGCCGGCTCGCCCCCCACGACGAGGATGCGCGCGTCGGGCCGTCGCCGCGCCACGACGGCCGCCGCGTCAATCAGCATGTCCACGCCCTGGTAGGCCTCGAAGGTGCCGGTGTAGAGCGCCAGCGGCGCATCGGCCGGCACGCCCCATTCGACGCGAATCCCGGCCGGCGTCTTCGACGCCGGCTCGTCTACATCGCCGCCCATCACGTTCTCGATGAGCAGCGCGCGGTCGCCCACGCCCATCTCGCAGACGGTGTCCTGCAACTCCTGGCAGATGGTGATCACCACGCGCGACCGGTGCACCATCTCCCCTTCGGCCCACGTGAACAGCCGCCGCAGCCACGACGACTCGCTGTAGTTGAAGTTGCCCAACTGCTGCGGCAGGCTCGAGTGCATGTCGTAGAGGTGCGGAATGCCCAGCCACCGCGCCAGCCACACGCCCACCAGGCCCATCTCCTCGTGCGAGTGAATGGCGTCGTACCGCTCGCTGAAGGCCCGCCGCAGCACCGTGAAGAGCATCAGCGTGTCGAGCGCCACCTTCGTCGGCGAGGGCCCGATACGCACCGAGCGAACGAACGGGGGGCGCAGGGCGCGGAAGATGCGCAGGTTCGGCAACGCCACGTCGCGGCCAATGGGGTAGGTCACCAGGTCGATCCGGTGGCCCAGCTCGCCGAGCGCCTTGATGCGGTGGTACTCGCTGAACGGCGTGCCGCGCGGCTCGAAGAACGGCTCGGGCGCGAGCATCAGGATGCGCACGAGTCATTATACTGAGGGCTCACGGCTCACGGCTTGGCTTGCCCTGAGCGAGGCTCAGGGGCCGAGTCGAAGGGGGCTTAGGGCTTGGGGGATTGAAGGGGTTGCTGAAGAATCTGATCCGCCTGATCGTGAGCGTGGCGCTGCTCGGGTTCGTGCTGCGCTCGGTCGATCTCGGCTTGCTGTGGGACCGCGTGCTCGGCATGAATGCCGCGTGGCTGGCCCTGGCGCTGGGCGCCTACCTGTGGATGATGTGGCTCGGCGTGTGGCGGTGGGACCGCCTGTTGCGCGCCCAGCACATCGAGGTGGGTTGGCGCGATCTCACGCGGTCGCTCTGGATCAGCATCTTCTTCAGCAACTTCCTCCCCAGCAACATCGGCGGCGACGTGGTGCGCGTCGCCGACACCGCGGGCGTGGCCGGCTCGAAAACCCTCGCCACCACCGTGGTCATTGCAGACCGCGTGCTGGGCCTGGTTGCGCTCATCATCGTCGCCTCGACGGGCGCCTTCGCGGCCTCGATGGCCGGGATGCACGTCCCGGGCGCACGTTGGCTGTGGCTGGTGTGCATCGGCGGCTTGGTGGCCAGCGTCCCCGTCATCGCCATCCCGCAGTTCGTCGGGCACCTCCTGACACCCGTGCGCGCCCTCAATAACCCGTGGGTCACCGAGCGCGCCCAGCGGATGGAAGACGCGGTCGTCAAGTTTCGCGCCGCTCCCGCCGCATTGGCGGGCGCCTTTGCCGGCGCCATCGCCGTCCAAGTCAGCATCGTGGGGTTCTACCTGCTGGTGGCCCGCGGGCTGGCCGTTCCCCTGCCCGTGTTCCTGGGCGCCGTGCTCATCCCGGTGAGCCTGGCCGTGCAGATGGTGCCGGTGTCGATCAACGGGCTCGGCGTGAGGGAAGCCGTGTTCGCCTTCTTCTTTGCCAGGTTCGGCCTTCCCACCGAGGCCGCCGTGGCCCTCTCGCTGCTCTCGGCCGCCCTCATGATGTTGCTGTCGCTCGTGGGCGGCGTGATGTTCGCCTTGCGGCGAAGGTAGCCGGTTCTTGGTGTCGGGCCGGGGCCGGACGCCACGCCATGCCGGGGTGTAAAGTCCCGCGCAGTTCGACCGATAAGCTGCGAACAGGGGGATTTTCCGTGATGGCACAACGGTTTTCAGTCGCGCACTGCCTGGTCGTTGTTGCCGTCGCGGCCACGGCGGCCTGTGAAACAGCCAAGAGCGCCAACCCGTTGGCCCCCTCGGTGGCGGGCCCCATTCCGGGCGTCGCCATCACCCAGCCCAAGCCCCTCGAGCCCGGGACCGGCAGCCAATTGACGGCCCAGGAAAGCACCCTCACCACACTCGTGATGGAGAATCCCAGCACCACGGGCCAACGGACGTTGTGGTTGGAAGTGCAGGTGGCCAGCGATGCCGAGTTCCGGCAGGTGGTGCACCAGGCCGACCGCATCACGCCCGGCGAGGGCGGCCGCACCAGCTACCAGATTCCCGAACCCCTGCGCGCCGGCTTCACCTACTACTGGCGGGTGCGCGCGCTCGACGGGGTCAACAGCGGCGACTACTCGGCCGTGGCCAGCTTCACAGTGGTGAACCCGGTCGTCATCGACACGCCCGTCCCCACCCAGCCGACGGGCGCCATTTCGACAAACCGCCCCGAGTTCATTGCGCAAAACGGGCGCATCTCCGGGACGACGGGCGTCGTCTACCGCTTCCAGGTATCGACATCGCCCGACATGACCAGCCTCGTGGCCGTCGTCTCGGCTACGCCCGGCTCGAACGGCGCCACCTCGATGTCGCTCGGCGAGTTGCCCTGGGACCGCACGTACTACTGGCGTGCCTACGCCACCGACGGCACCACCGATTCACCGTTCTCGTCGGTGGTGAGCTTCCGAACGCCGGCGGCCCCGGCGGCGCCCTCGCCGTCGCCAACCCTGCCGCCGTCGAATGGCCCGGTGGGCAGTCCGAGGACTATCTCGATCAGCGAGGCGCTGAACATCGTCATCGCCATCCACGATGCCGAGCGGTGGAACCTGGGTTCCAGTTCGAGCCGCGATTACCGCATCAGGTTCATCCAGCGGGCCGCCGCGGTCCTCCATTACGGCCATGGGACCTACAACCCGAAAGGCCCCGACTCGAACTGGTGCATCAAGGACGCCGGAGACGGCCGCCCGATTTCGGACGACGTGCTGGTGCGCTGCAATGGCCGGGAATCGTGGGACTTGATCAGCGGAGCGGGCGCCAACGGCTACTCGTTCCATGCCGACTACATCGGCATCCTGCCGTCGAACCAGAACGTCTACCCGCCGCCCCGCTCAGCGCTCCCCTGACGCAGTAGAAAGTGAAAGGTGAAAGGAAGCCTTTCACTTTTCACCTTTCACCTTTCACTTTTCACTTTTCAGGTTCGGGACCCGGGCCACGGCGGCGAAATCCTGGAAGGTGAACAGCCGGCCGTTCAGCCGGTCCATGTTGCGATTGAACGCCGACACGAGCTCCGTCACCGGATCCAGGTCGGCCTCTCCGAAGTGCACCGGGCGCGGCGTCACGCGCTCGAGGCGCGCCGCTTCGGCGATGGGTGATCGATACACCAGCTCCACCGATCCAAAGCCGCTGGCGTGCAGCATGTACTGCAGCGTCTCGGGATGAATCGGGCGCACGTGGGTCAGGTCGCGGATGTAGCTCTCAAAGAAGGCCACCCAGCACGCAGGGTTGATGGTTTCGAGGACGATGCACGAGCCGGGCCGCAGCTTGTGATACGCCGTCTGCAGGAAGTCGGACAGGTAGCCCGGGTCGAGGTGCTCGATCACCTGCACGGCAATGAGGCCCCCGAGCGACCGATCGGGCAAGGCCGCGAGCACAGGCAGGGCGTCGCCGGCGGAGGCCTCGAGGCCGCGGGCCAGGCACGCCTCCACCATCTCGGTGTTCAGGTCGAGGCCGCGGGCCGCAATGCCCCGTGCCTTCAACAGCTCGAGAAACTCGCCCCGGCCACAGCCGACGTCGAGTACGTCGCGCGCGCCTTCGAAATACGGGACGTAGTCCTCGAGCCGGGCTCGAATGTCGGCTTCGCTCCCGCGGAACCGGTCTTCGAAGCCCAGGTACTTGTACGCGTCGGTGCGGGCCACCGCCGGCGCCGCGCTGCCCAGGCCTCCGCCCACCGCCCCGCTAACTTCGGTGATCGGCGCGGCGCCGAGGCGGTCAATCTCGCGCCGGGCCATCACGGCCGCCCGCTGGGCCACTTCGGCCACGTGACGCACTTCGTCGATGGCCTCACGCAGTTCCCGGTTGTTCGCGTCGGCCAGGGGCGTGATTCTCTGGAGGAACTGGACCAGCAGCGACTCGAAACGCACCAGGGCCTCGAAGCCCTCGCGGGTGGCCGGCAACGCCCGGGCCAGGGTCAGGTGGGCCTCGCGGTGCGCTGCGGCGTTGCGATTGAGATGATCCACGAGCGCGGCGTTGAAGGCCATCTGCCGCTCAAAGAAGGGCGACACCACCTGCCAGATCGCATCGGCCAGGCGGCCACGCCAGCCCGCGGGACGCGGGGGCTCCTCGCCAGGCACGACACGCCAGGCGTCGTTGACGCCTGGCAGCATGGTCTCGTCGTATGCGGGAGGGGGTTCCGGCCATCCAGGTAAGGCCTGGATGGCGCGGTCAAGCGCGGTGAGCGCCTCGTTGTACTGCCGATGGGCCTCGTGGCGCTCGGCGCTCAGCCGGGTGGCCGGTGGGCGACTCGGCTCGGCGGTCATGGCAGGTCGGTTTCGCTAGAAGCGGACGCGGCCGCCGAAGCCGAACTGCAGGCCACCGACCTTGGTGTCGTTGGGCGTCGAGAGCACGGTCATTTCAGCCGTCGCGCCGGTGTACCGGAAGAACGCGCCTGCGCCCACGCGCACGTTGTCGTTCTCCCACGCCATGTAGCTGACGTCGGCCCCGACGTTGTACCCCACCACGCTCTTACTCTCGCGGGTGACGGTGGGATCCACCACCACCTCGGTATACGGAGAACTCCGCTCGGCGATGATGAAATCGCTCACCACGTCCATGCTGAGGCGAAAGAACGAGGGGCCGCCGAACACCATGACATCGAGCTTGGCCCCAATCGGCACGGTCCATCCCAGCACCAGGTGGGTGGCCAGTTCCTTGCGTTCCAGTCCCTCTTCGTTGTGCAGGAACGAGCGCGGCCGGTTGAAGAACACGGGATGCGGGATCGACCCAGACACCTCGGCGCTGGTGACGTTCGACTCCTGGTGGTAGCCGATGCCGGCCGAGAGATTCCTGAACACCCGGACGCCGACGCCGACGTCGAACAGGCCGCCCGACGTCCAGTTGGTCGTCGAGGCCACCTGGGCCTCCTCGTCGTACACGGTGCCGGTGCGCGTGCCGCTCACCGTGGAGTCGCCCGATTCGACCCCGAAATTGACATTCATGTAGACGCGATCTTCCCACGGCCCCTGCGCTGCCGCGTCTTGGGGGGACAGTGCCACGAACACACCGAACACCAGCATCATTGCGAGTTTTCGCATCGCTCTCCTATGCTCCGAATCAGGGGGTCCTGGGATGACCCAAACGTCTGATGCTAGCACGGGGTTGCGAAACTGTGAACCACTTAAATCGATGAAAAGAATGCCTTTGGAGCCGCGGCGCCCTATTTTGGTATACTCAATGATGCAATTGGGTCCACGGGCACCGTCTCTGAGCGGCGATGTGCAAGGTGCCTGGCGGGATCCCAGGGAGAATCAGACCTGATGAAGAACGTTTCGATGCTCGCCCTCGCGGCAGCCTTGTTGCTCGTCGTGTCGGCCTGCACCGGCTCGCCCGAATCCCCCACGTCGCCCTCGGCCACCCGTGGCGGAACCACGGCCGCCACCGCCGCCGATGGGTCGACACTGAAGGTCAGCGCACCCGTGCCCTTCACCCCAACCGCCGATGAGCGGACCGACAGCCGCCGCCCCACCCTGGTGTGGGGCAACTCCGTGGGGGTGCACGCCGACGAGGGCTTCGCATACAAGATCGAAGTGAGCGACATCGGCGCGGTGCTGTACGAGCGCACGGTGGGCGAGACCCCGAACACCGGCAGCCATGTGGTGGACCTCGAACTGGCCTACGAGAAGCAGTACTTCTGGCGCATTCGCGCGGTCCTGGGAACTGCCGCCGGCCCCTGGTCGAAGTACGAATCGTTCCGCACGCCGCTGGCGCCGGTGGTGGCTGCTCCGCCGACCACGCCGACTGGCGACGGCACGGTGGGGCCGGCGCGGTCGATCCCCTTCAACGAGGCCTTTGATCTCATCGTGAACATCCATAATGGTGGCCGGTTCAACCTGGGCCGCAACTCGAGCCGCGACTACCGGGTCAACTTCCTGTGGGGCGCCGTGGCGGCCATCCACTACGGCCACCCGCGGTGGAACCCGAAGGGGCCCGACTCGAACTGGTGCGTGAAGGATGCCGGCGGCGGCCGGCCGCCATCCGACGACGTGCTCGTGATCTGCAGCACGCGCGACGCGTGGGACCTTGTCAGCGGCGCCGGTAGCGACGGGTACGGCTTCCACAAGGATTACCTGGGCCGCCTGCCCTCGGGTCAGAACGTCTATCCGCCAGGACGGGGCTCGCTCAATTTCCTCCCGCAGTAACGAGCGGGCGATCGACCATTCCGGGGGTGGCCGCTTCGGCAGCCATCCCCGCTTCGTGTACACTCGCACACCGGTGGCTGAGCCTTCCACGTTCTACAAGACCTTCTCCGAAAAGAAGCTCACGGGCTACGGCAGCTCACGGCGCGGCCGCATCGAGCGGCACCGCCTGGGGCTGCTCCATCGCTTCGCGCCTGCGCCCGGCGACATGGTGGAAGTGGGCCCCGGGCATGGCAGCCTCGCCGAGCAGGCCGTTGACGCGGGCTGGCGCTACACGGCCATCGAGGCGAGCCCCATCCTGATCGAGGTGCTCCGCGGGAAGGGGCTGACGGTGATCGAGTCGTGGGCGCCGCCCATTCCCGTGCCCGGCGCCAGCGCCGACGTGGTGTACGCGGACCAGGTGCTGGAGCACATGAGCGGCATCGATGCCGCCCGCCAGTTCACGGCCGAGGCGCTCCGCGCGCTCAGGCCCGGGGGCGTGTTCTTCGTGGTGGTGCCCGACTACCTGAAAGAGCGCACGTTCTTCTGGGACGTGGACTACACCCACAACTTCGTGACCACCGAGCGCCGCGTGCGGCAGTTGCTGAACGACGGCGGTTTCGAGATCCTGCATCTCGAGCGCGCCATCGGCCTCGCCACCGGCGTGGCGCGCGACGCCCAGGCCGCCGGCGCGCTGCTGGTGAACGTGCCCGGCGTGGACGCGCTCTCGCGCTACACCGGCACCGAGGAGCTGCTATTCAAGATCCGCAAGAACCTGTTCGAGACGCTCACCTTCGTGGCGCGGAAGCCGGCGGCCGCCGTCCGCTGATCGCCGTGCGCACCCTGCTGGGCCGCGCGTCCCGTTCAACCGCCCTCCGGCTGGTGGTGACCGCCGTCATCCTGGCCTACCTGTCGCGCCGCATCGACATGGCGGCGTCGGCACGGGCCATGGCCGCCATGAGCTTGCCCCACCTCGCGGTGGTCCTGGCGCTCGTGGCCGTGGATCGTGCCCTGATGGTGCTGCGGTGGGTGCTCCTCCTTCGGGCCAGCGGCGTGGCCGTGCCGGCGCCCGAGGCGGCCCGCATCTTCCTGGTGAGCTCGTTTGTGGGCAGCTTCCTCCCCGCCGGCGGGGGGGGCGCCGCCGCCCCCCCCCACCGCCCCCCCCCCCACCCCCCCCGGCCCCGGGGGCGGGGGGGGGGGGGCGGGCCCCCCCCCCGCGGGGGGGGGGGCCGCCCCCCCCCCCGCCCGCACCTACGGCCTCACCCCCTACACTCGCGGCAGCGAGGCGCTGGCGTCGGTCGCCGTGGATCGCCTGTTGGGCGTCTTCTCCCTCGTCGCCATGAGCCTTGCGGGGCTGGTGGCGTGGGCGCCCGCGCAGGGTGGTGACTGGCGTGTGGCGGCGGCCGCGGGCGTGCTGACCGCGGCGGGCATCTCGGTGTTCTGGGCCGACCGTATCGTCCGTTGGCTGCTGCCGACTCGGCATCACGAGGGCCCCGTGGCCCGTGTGTTGCTGCGCACGAGCGACGCGGTGAGCCGTTACCGCAACCGCCGCGGGGCGCTGGTGCACGTGATGGCCTGGTCGATCCTGGTTCAGTTCCTTCGCATCACCCAGACGTGGATCTTGGCCCTCGGCCTGGGCCTGACCGTGCCCTTCGCCTACCTGCTGTTGGTGATGCCCGTGGGCCTGCTGATGCTCCTGGTGCCCATCTCGGTGAGCGGTTTCGGGCTGCCCCAGGGGGTGATGGTGTGGCTGCTGCGCCCAGCCGGCGTGCCCGACCCCTTGTCGTTTGCGCTCTCGACCCTCATTATCCTCCTCGGTCTACCCGCCAACCTACCGGGGTTGGCCCTGTGGCTTTCGGCTCGGAAATCCAGTAGAATCTAAGACTTAGCATGGCCCAGAACTACGCAGCCAAGTACCTTGCCAAGGCGGCCATGAGCGCCCCCCGCGATTTCGTCCGCGCCGCGGTGGCCAAGTACACCCCCCTGCACCCCACGGTCTTCATCTTTCACTGCACCTTCGTGTGCGACGCCCGCTGCGAGATGTGCAGCAACTGGACCCGCGGCAACCGCAAGGAAGACATGACCCTCGACCAGATCGAGCGGGCGTTCAGCTCGCCGCTCTGGAAGGACATCGAGAACGCCTCGCTCTCGGGCGGCGAGCCGACCACGCGCAACGACATGGTGGACATCTGCCGCGTGATGATCGACAAGTTCCCGAAACTGCGCAAGCTGACACTCAACACCACCGGCATCACGCACCACCGGGCCATCCCGATGCTCACCAAGGTGGTGGAGCTCTGCAACGAGCGCAACGTCATTTTCTCGATGCGCGTGTCCATCGACGGCGTCAACGAGATGCACGGCGCCGTGCGCAACGTCCGCAACGCCTTCGAGAAGGCCGGCAAGACCATCGCGGCCATGCAGGCGCTGCAGAAGACGCGCCGGTTCAACTTCGGCATCTCGTCCACCATCTTCTCGAAGAACCTGGACGATGCCGAGAACATCCTGGCGTGGGCGAAGAAGGAGAAGCTCGACATCGTGTTCAACATGGTGCGCTTCACCGACGCCATGCTGGGCAACCAGGACCTCGAGGCCGGCCTGCGGCCCATCGGGATGGAGGAACAGCGGATGCGGCGGTTCTTCCTCGACCGGGTGCGCCAGGATCCGCTGCTCGACGGGCAAAACTACATCTACATGCACTACGCCGACATGATTGGCAACGGGTACCACCGCACGGCGCCCTGCCCCTTCCAGACGCAGGGCGTGATGCTCAACCCGAACGGCGATCTGTTCTTCTGCGAGAACAGCGACATCATGGGCAACGTGACGCAGGAAGACGCGGAAGCTATCTACTTCCGCGAGTCGTCGCAGGCGCACCGCCGCGATATCCGCGACGACAAGTGCCCGACCTGCCTGAGCCCGTGCCAGATGAACGTGGCGGCCATCAAGCAAGTGATGCCCTACGCCCGCTTCCTGGTGCGCGCGTCGATCGAGAAGCGCCGCGCCGCGCCGCCTCCACTGGCGGCCGCCCAGGGCGCCACGCCTTCTCTCGAACCCGGGGCTCAGGGCCTGGAGCCGGAGCCCAGAGCCTAAAGCCCAGAGCCCAGGGCCCAGAGGCTACTTCCGGCAGAAGGCCATCAGGTGCCAGCCGAGCGGTCTCACCCAGGCCCTCGGCAGCGCGTTGAAGGTCCCGACGAAGCAGGTGTTGAACGCCACGCCCTTCCACCCCTTGTGCAGGCGCGACTTCACCGGGAAGCGCTCGGGGACCATGCGGACGTCGGCAAAGGGCGCGAGCAGCACCCGATACTCGCCAATCGAGAACTTCCGGAGCACCGGGGCATCCTCGTGCTCGAGCGGCACCTTCATCACCTTCGACAGCGCGTTCAGCCACGAGATGCGGTTGTAGACCATGAAGATGCCCGTGCCGCCGGGCTTGAGCACGCGGTGGGCCTCGCGAATCAACCGCGCCGGGTCGTTCGTGTACTGGATGACGCCGTGGCCGTAAACCACGTCGAAGCTGGCATCCGGGTACGGCAGGTCCTCGCCGTTGGCCACGCGGAGCTCCTCGGCGGAAACGTCGTGCAAGGCGAGGTTCTGCCGGGCCAGCTCAATGGCCGTTTCTGACAGGTCCACACCGGTCACCAGGGCGCCCCCGCGGGCAAACCGCGTCAGGTCGGTGCCGATGCCGCACCCCACCTCGATCAGCCGCTTCCCTCGGAACCCCCCGAAGTCCACCACCTGCGGCAGGTAGCGCAGCTTGTCGAACCGGTACTCGTCCAGTTCGTCGAAGAAGGCCCTGGTGCCGACGGGCTGGTCGGTCATCTCCAGGTCGTGGATCCGCTGGTTCCAGTAGCGCTGTATCTCGTCGATCACGGTCCTCTATCGTACAATGGCGAGTCGATGACGCGCGATCTCCGCCGGCTGGCGGACTCCCGGTTTGATCTACTGGTCGTCGGGGCCGGGTTCTACGGCGTCACCGTCGCGTGGGACGCCGCCCAGCGGGGCCTGTCGGTGGCCATCATCGACAAGGACGACTTCGGCGCGGCCACCTCCTTCAACAACCTCAAGATCGTGCACGGCGGCCTGCGCTCGCTCCAGTCGCTCAACTTCACGCAGATGCGGCTGTTCATCCGCGAGCGGCGGGCGCTGGCCCGCATCCTGCCCCACCTGGTGCGGCCGCTGCCGTTTGTCGTGCCCACCACCCGCAACCCGAAGCGCAGCGCCCTGCTGATGCGGGTGGCGCTCGCCATCAACGACGCGGTGGCCCGCGACCGCAACGAGGGCCTGGCCGACCCGGGCACCCACCTGCCGCCCAGCCAGATCATCTCTCGCGCGGAGACGCTGCGGCTCAATCCCGTGGTGTCGCCCAAGGGCGTGACGGGAGGCGCCGTCTGGCACGACTACCAGATGGTGAGCACCGACCGCGTGACGCTGTCGTTCCTGCTGTCGGCGGTGGAAGCGGGCGCCTGCCCGGCGAACTACGTGCGGGCCACCGGCTTCCTGCAGGAGGGCGGGCGCGTCGCCGGCGTGCGTGCCGAGGACCGCCTCACCGGCCAGCCCTTCGACATTCGCGGCAAGGTTGTCGTCAACGCCGCCGGCCCGTGGGCGGCCGCGCTGGTCTCCGAGCTCTCCCCGTCGGCGCAAGGGGCCCCGCCACCCATGCTGTCGCGCGCCATGAACGTGGTGACGCGGCCGCTGGTCAACTCGCACGCCTGCGGCGGCGTGGCCGGGGGCCGATTCCTGTTCCTGGTGCCCTGGCGCAACGCCTCGATCCTGGGCACCAGCCACGACGCCTACAGCGACTCGCCCGACCAACTGAAGGTGTCCCGGTGGGACCTCGAAGCCTTCCTGAAGGACGCGCGCGAGGCGTTTCCCCACGCGCCCCTCACGACGAGCGAGGTGCGGCTGGTGCACCGGGGCCTGCTCCCCATGGTGGGCGGCTCCGGCACCCACGTGAAGCTGCTCAAGGAGAGCCGGGTGGTGGACCACTCGCGGCACGGCCTCCCGGGCCTGGTGTCGGTGTACGGGGTCCGCTACACCACCGCCCGCCAGACCGCCGAGGAGGCGGTCGATGCGGTCTTCCGGACTCTAGGGCATGCGACCCCACCGCCCTGCCGGACCGCCGAAACCCCGCTCATCGGCGGCAGCATGAACCACGTCGACAACTTCTTGAAGGCTGTCCTGCTTCGCGACGTCGAGGGGGTGCCCGCCGAGACGATCAAGCGCATTGCCACCGCCTACGGCACCGACTACGACCGGGTCCTCCAGATGGGGCGCGACGTGCCCGCCCTCTCCCGCCCCCTGGGCCGGGAGTGCGACGTGCTGGGCGCCGAGATCCTCTATGCGGCCCGGCGCGAGATGGCGGTCAAGCTGGGGGACGCGCTCATTCGCCGCACCGAGGCCGGCGCCGCCGGCCACCCCGGGGCCGACGCGGTCGAACGCGCCGCCGCCATCATGGCCCGCGCCCTCGGCTGGGACGACTGGCGCACGCGCCAGGAGGTGGCCGAGGTCGAGGCCTTCTACCGCCTCCCGCGCGACTAGCCGCCCTCTACCCCAATTCCCCGGGGGGAGATGACATTTTTCAGAGGGAAAAAGTGCGAAATCGTAGTAATCTTCGCCTGCAACGCTTCTTTGAGCGTTAGCTAGAGGAGACGAGATGGCCAAGAAGACTGCCAAGAAGGCTGCGAAGAAACCCGCGAAGAAGAAGGCCGCCAAGCGCAAGCCGAATGCGGCGTTCATGAAGCCCGTGACGCCCGATGCGGCGCTCTCAGAGATCGTGGGCTCGAAGCCGATTCCGCGCACCGAGGTCACCAAGAAGCTCTGGGCCTACATCAAGAAGAACGGCCTGCAGGACAAGGTCAACAGGCGCATGATCAAGGCTGACGCCGCGCTCAAGGTCGTGTTCGGCGGCAAGGCTGCCGTCAACATGTTCGAGATGACGAAGCTCGTCAGCAAGCACGTCAAGTAGGCTGCTTCGGCGCTCACGAGGCGCACGGGCAACCGTGCGCCTTTTTCTTTGTACGGCTT
>CAYJPQ010000031.1:29449-39835 GCA_964372085.1 uncultured Bifidobacteriaceae bacterium
GGCTTAGGGCTTAAGGTACTCGGTCGCCCAGCGCTCGAACACCATCAGCGGGAACAGCGTGTGCGCGTGGTTCTCGCGGCCGGCCACGTGATCGTCCACGAGCGCGGTCACCGCCGCCGCGTCGAACAGCCCGCGCCGCGCCACGCGCTCGGGCGCCAGCAGGTCGCGCATCAGCGGCTGCAGCTCGCGCCGCAGCCAGTTCTTCATCGGGATGCTGAAGCCCTCCTTGCGCCTCGACAGGATGGACTCGGGCAGCAGGCCCCGCACGGCCTGCTTGAGGATCCACTTGCGCTCGCCGTTGCGGATCTTCAGGCGCCCCGGCATCGAGAACGCCAGCTCCATCACGTCGCCGTCGAGAAACGGCGCGCGCGTTTCGAGCGACGTCGCCATGCTCATGCGATCCACCTTCACCAGGATGTCGTCGGCCAGGTACAGGCACAGGTCCGCGTACAACTGCCGGTTGAGCGCATCGTCCTGGCCGAAGCGGCCCAGCGCCTCGCGCACGGGTGCATACACGTCGCTGCCGGCCAGCGCGCCCCGCAAGGCCGGCGCGTAGAGGCGCGCCTTGTTGCGCGCGCCCAGGTACACCATCCAGCGGTAGTGGCCCAGGTCGGCCGGCGCCGCGGCCGCGCCGGCGCTGAAGCGCTTCACCTTGTTGACGAGCCCCTTCTTCTTCTCGGTGGGCGGCAGGGCCGCGGCCACGCCCGCCAGCGCGGGCATCAGCCGGTCGCCCATCCACCCGAGCCGCGCCGCCATCGCCTGCGCCTGGTAGGTGTCGTAGCCGCCGAAGAGCTCGTCGCCGCCATCGCCCGACAGCACCACCTTCACGTGCTCGCGCGCCATCTCCGACACGGCGAAGGTGGGAAACAGCGAGGTGTCCGCAAACGGCTCGTCGAGGTGCACCACGAGCCGCTCGAACAGCTCGTCCAGGTTGGGCGACACCGTGCGCTCGCGATGGTGCGTGTGGAACAGCGCCGCCACCTCGCGGGCATACGGCAGCTCGTTGTAGGTGCCGTCGCTGAAGCCGATGCTGAAGGTGTTCACCGGCTGGCTCGACGCGCGGCTCATCAATCCCACGAGCGTGCTCGAATCGATGCCGCCCGACAGGAACGCGCCCAGCGGCACGTCGGCCATCAGTTGCCGCGTCACGGCCTGCTGCAGCGCCGCCCGCAGGGCTTCGGCCGCCTCGTCGTCGCGCCACGCGCGCAGCGGCACCTCCCCCACGTCCCAGTAGCGGTGCACCGAGACCTCGCCGTCGTGGTAGCGGAGGAAGTGCGCCGCCGGCACCTTCTGCACGCCCGCGAGGATGGTGCGGGGCGCCAGCACGTACTCGTAGGTAAGGAACTGGTCCAGCGCCACGGGGTCGAGCGTGCGCGACACCTCGGGGCGCACGAGCAGCGCCTTCACCTCGGACGCCAGCAGCAGGCCCCGCGGCGTCTGCGTCCAGTACAACGGCTTCTCGCCCGCGCGGTCGCGCGCCGCAATCAGCGTGCGCGTGCGGCCGTCCCAGATGGCCAGCGCGAACATGCCACGCAGCCGCGGCAGGAAGTCGGTGCCCCACTGCTCGTAGGCGTGGACGAGCACCTCGATGTCGGAGTTGCGCGAGTGGAACCGGTGGCCCAGGCCCTCCAGTTGCTGCTGCAGATCCCGGAAGTTGTAGATCTCGCCGTTGGCGACAATCTTGATGTCGCCCGTCTCGTTGAGGATGGGCTGCTGGCCGCCGGCCAGGTCGACGATGGCGAGGCGGCGCATGCCCAGGCCCACGCCGTTCATGGTGATGCTGCCCTCTTCGTCGGGTCCCCGGTGGTGCAGCGTGCGCACCATCCGGGCCAGATCCTCCGGCAGGACGGGCTGGCTCAGGTCACGCTCGACGATGCCGACGATACCGCACATGGGTGGCTTGAGGCTTAGGGCTTAGGGCTTAGGGCTTAGGGCTTGGGGCCTGGGGCTTGGGGCTTGGGGTCCCCGGCTCCCGACTCCCGTCTCCCGTCTCCCGCCGGTCGCGCATCACTTTCGCGGGGATGCCCGCGGCGATGGCGAACTCGGGCACCTCGCCCACCACCACGGCGCCCGCGCCGATGATGGCGTCGCGGCCGATCGTGGAGCCGTCGGTGACCACCACGTGCGTGCCCAGCCACACGCCGTTGCCCACGTCGATGCCCCTCGCCGTGCGGCCCTGCTGCAGCACGGGGATGTCGACGCGGTCGTACAGGTGATCGCCGCCCACGAGGTAGGTGTAGGCGGCCATCAGCGTGTCCTGGCCCAGGCGCACGCGCGAGGCCGAGAAGATCTCGCAGTTGAAGCCGATGTTGGCGCGATCCTCGATCGCGATGTCGCCGTTCTTGCAGCTGAGGATGGTATTGCGGCCCACGAACACGCCGTGGCCGATAACCAGCCCGTGGTTGTCGGTGCCCTTCGCATCCAGGCAGCAGCCGTCATCGATCACCACGTTGTCGCCAATGCGGATCTTGTGCGGGTGGCGCAGCGTCACGTTGACGCCGAACACGACGTTCCGCCCCACGCGCCCGAGCACCAGCGGATAGAGCTTCGATCGCAGGAACAGCCCCAGGGCGCCCGGGACCCAGCTGGAGAGCAGCATCACCAGCTCGTAGGCCACCAGCGGGCCCAGGCCGGGGCGGCCAATCACCAGGTCGCGGTACTTGTCGACCTTTGAGCGGTTCTCGTTGAACAGCTCCTGCTGGATCACCGTGATCCGCGGGTCGTGCTCGCGCGGCTGGCGATCGGCCATCAGCGGGAAACCGCGGCGAGGTCGGGCGCCTCGCGCACCTCGCGGATCACGTAGATGGGCTTGTCCTGCGACTCGTAGTAGGTGCGGGCCATCACCTCGGCCAGCAGCCCGAAGGTCACCAGCTGCACGCCGATGAACACCAGCATCACGCCGAGCAGCAGGAGCGGACGGTCGGCGATGCCCTGGTGCAGGAACAGCCGCACGTAGGCCAGCCAGCCGGTGATGAGCGCGCCCAGCCCGCCGGCGACCAGGCCCATCAGGCCGAAGATCTGCAGCGGGCGCGTCGAGTAGCTCAGGAGGAACTTGACCGTGGCCAGGTCGAGCACCACGCGAATGGTGCGCGACAGCCCGTACTTCGACTGGCCCGCGCGGCGCGCGCGGTGGTTCACCACCACTTCGGCGATGCTCACGCCCATCTGGCTGGCGATGGCCGGCATGAAGCGGTGCATCTCGCCGTAGAGGCGCATCGGCTTCACCACCTCGGAGCGGAACACCTTGAGCGAGCAGCCATAGTCGTGCAGCGACACGCCGGTCGCGAACGAGATCAGGCGGTTGGCCAGCATGGACGGCACGCGCCTGGTGACGAAGGTGTCCTTGCGGTCCTTGCGCCAGCCGCAGACGATGTCGTGGCCCTGCTCGATGAGGGCCACCATGGCCGGGATGTCACGGGGATCGTTCTGCAGGTCGCCGTCGGAGGTGACCACCAGGCGTCCGCGCGCGTGCTTGAACCCGGCGGCGAAGGCGGCCGTCTGGCCGAAATTCCGGCGGAAGCGGATCACCCGCAGGCGCGGATCCCGGGCCTGCAAGGCCTCGAGTTGCGCAAACGTGTCGTCCGTGCTGCCGTCGTCCACCACCACGATTTCGTAGGTGCGGCCGTACTCACCCAGGGCCTGGGTGAGTTCGTCATAGAGCGGCTTGATGTTGGGCGACTCGTTACGAACCGGGATGACGATGGAAAGCTCGGGAGTCATCGAGCGAGACAATTGGAGGATTATATATCGAGACGGTGCCCTCCTTCGATCCGCTTTCGCGTGCCCTCGGGGCCCTGGCCGCCCTGCTGGGCGTGGCCGCCGCGGGCGTCTACGCCTCTTGGGGCCTGTCCCTGAGCCACTACGACGCCAAAGCCCACCTCGTCGTGGCCCGGCGCATCCTCGACAGCCTGACGCCGTCCTGGGAGCAAATTGGGGCGGTCTGGCTCCCCCTGCCCCACGTGCTCAACGCGCTGCCCGTGCAGGTGGGCGCCCTGTATCGCACCGGGGGGTCGGCGATTGCCATGTCGGTGGCCGCCTTCGCGCTCGCCGCCGCCTGCCTGGCCGCGCTGGTGATGCGCCTCACGGGGTCGCGGGCCGGCGCCGTTCTGGCCGCCGCGCTCTTCGCGCTCAATCCCAGCACGCTCTACCTGCAGAGCACGCCGATGACCGAACCGCTGCTCTTCGGGCTCACCGCCCTGCTGGTGCTGCAACTCACCGACTGGGCCCTGAAGGCGGCCCTGGCTGTTCCCGCGGCCACCGGCTGGACCATCGTGGCCGCCTGCCTCACGCGCTACGAGGCCTGGCCCGTCGTCGGCGCGGCCATGCTGCTGGCGGCGTGGGCCAAGTGGCGGCGCGGCGCCCCGGCTGCGGACGTGACGCGGGAGATGGCGCGCCTGGCGCGATACCCGGCCTTCACCGTGGCGGGCTTCTCGATCATGAGTTGGATCACGGTGGGCGAGTGGTTTGTCACCGGCGGCTTCTACGTACCCGACCCCACGTTGCAGGGGCAACCGATCGCGGTGCTGGAAGCCCTGCTCCAGGGGACCGCCGATCTCGGTGGGTCCCGGCTCGTGGCGGTGGCCATCGGCGCCGCCGCCGCCCTGGCCGCGCTCGCGCCGTGGCGCCGCGCCGATGCGGCCATGGCCATGGCGTTGGCGTTGGGGGCCGCGGGCGCGTTGCCCTTCTACGCCTACCTGTCGGGGCACCCGTTTCGCATTCGCTACGAGGTGCCGCTCGTGATGGCGTCGGCGGCCGTTGTGGGCGTGGGCGTGGGCCGGCTACGCGCCGCCGCCCCGCTGGTGGCCGCCGCCGTGCTGGGCGGCGTGTTGCTGCAGGCGCCGCCGTTTGACGAAGCGTCGCCGATGCTGCGCGAGGCGCAGCTCGATCGCGCCAACGGCGAAGGCCGCCGCCAGGTGACCGCGTGCCTGCGCCGCGACTACGACGGCACCACGATCATGGCCAGCATGGGCGCGCTCGCGCACTACATGTGGGAGCTGTCGCACGCCGGGTTCGACCTCGGCGATTTCCTGCACGAGGGCAACGGGCCGCTGTGGCAGACGGCCCTGTCGCGCGGTCCCGTCCACCTGGTGGGCTGGGTGCTAATCGAAGAAGCCGCCGAGGGCGGCGACCTGCTGTTCCAGCGGCAGCACGAGGCGCCGTGGTTCCTCAACGGCTTCGATCGCGTGTGCGAGGGGGGGAACGTGGCCCTCTACCGGCGTAGAAGTGAGAAGTGAGAAGTGAGAAGTTTCCTTCTCACCTCTCACTTCCTACTTCCCACTTTGAATGATCCTCAGCAGGTGGTCATGCAACGGGCCGTTCGAGGCGAGGATGTGACCGCCGTACGCGTTAAACGGCGTGCCGTCCATGCCTGTCACGCGGCCGCCGGCCTCTAGCACGATCAGGGCGGCGGCGCGGGTGTCCCACGGGTTGAGCTGTTCTTCCCAGAAGCCGTCCATGCGCCCGGCGGCCACCCAGCACAGGTCGATGGCGGCCGACCCGAGCCGCCGCACGGCCCGCGCCTGGCCCAGCACCTGGCCGAACACCTTGAGGGCCCGCTCGGGGTGCTCGTGCACGTTGTAGGGAAAGCCGGTGACCAGCAGCGACTCGATCACCTTGCTGGTGGCGGTGGTCTTCAGCGGCTGTCCGTTGAGCCAGGCCCCTTCGCCGCGCTCCGCGGTGAAGAGCTCGCGGCGATTGGGGTCGTACACGGCGCCCAGCACCGCCTCGCCGTCAATCTCGAGGGCCAGCGACGCGCAGAAGATGGGCACGCCGTGCGCGAAGTTGGTGGTGCCATCCAGCGGATCGAACACCCATCGATGGGTGGCGCCGGTCGACGCGACGTCCATCTCCTCGGCCAGGACGTCGTGGGTGGGGAACCGTTCGGCGATGAGCGCGCGGAACATGCGCTCCACCTCGATGTCGACCTCGGTCACCAGGTCGATGGCGCCCTTCATGTCCACGCGGACGCCCGTGCCGAACCGGGCGATCTGCATGTCGCCGGCGCGGACGACGGCCTCGATGGCCGTGGCCAGGAGGACGGGGTCGGTCGTCACGCCGGGGTGCGCGTGACCTTCTTGACCATGCGCACCTCCATGCCGCCGCCCGGGACTTTCTGCAGGCTGACGTCGTCCATGAAGTTGCGAATGAGGAAGATGCCGCGGCCGGAAGACTTGAGGATGTTCTCGGGGGCCAGGGGGTTGGCGACTTCTTCGGGCTCGAAGCCCTCGCCCTGGTCTTCGATGCGAATCACGAGCTCGCTGCCGTTGGGAGGCACGGGGCTGAACTCCACGATGACCCGCTTGGCCTGGTCGCTCTGGTTGCCGTGTTTGATGGCGTTGACCACCGATTCGCGAACCGCCACGCTCACCCAGTGGAGCTGGTCTTCGTCGAGGCCGGCCATCTTGCCGATGTGATCGCTCACGACCTGCACGAAATCGAGCATGTCGAAAGCACTGCCGAACTCGAGGCGCACCATGCCGGGTGGCGTCATGGGGCGCTCACCGGCACAGGCGGAGTCGCACGATTCATGTGCTGCTTAAGTACCATAGCGCTTTGAAGCGGGTCAAGTTGCTATAGTGGAACATGATGCGCTTGGCTGACGCCACCACCGTAACCGCGGCCCGTGCGGTGCGGGGCGAATTGCGGGTCCCCGGGGATAAATCGATCTCGCATCGCTACGCGCTCCTGGCGGCACTGGCCGACGGGCGGTCGACCGTGGCCAACTACGCGCCCGGCGCCGACTGCGCCTCGACGCTCTCGTGCGTGGCCGCCCTCGGCGCGGGCGTCTCCCGGGAGCCGGCCGCCCACCCCGCCGCGCCCCCGGGCGTCGTCATCGACGGGTGCGGGCTCCGGGGCCTCGCCGCCGCGTCGGGGCCGCTCGACTGCGGCAACTCGGGCAGCACCATGCGCATGCTCGGCGGCGTGGTGGCCGCCCATCCCTTTCGCTCCACCCTGGCCGGCGACGCGTCGCTCAGCCGCCGCCCCATGCGGCGCATCATCGAGCCGCTTACCCGCATGGGCGCGCGGTTCGAGGCCGCCGAGGGCGGCCGGCCGCCGCTGATCGTGCACGGCGCCGACCTGGCCGGCATCACCTACGAGCCCGCCACGCCCAGCGCCCAGGTGAAGTCGGCGGTGCTGCTCGCGGGCCTGATGGCGATCGGCCACACGCGCGTCGTCGAACCGGCCTCTACCCGTGATCATACGGAACGCGCGCTGGCCGCGTTCGGCGTGCGCCTCGACATCCAGGGCCGGGCGATCACCTTGCATGGGGGCCAGCGGCTCTCGGCGTTGGCCCTGCGCGTGCCGGGCGACCTGTCGTCGGCCGCCTTCTTTTCGGTGGCTGCCGCGGCCCTGCCCGGATCGGACGTGAGCATCGTGGAGGTGGGCCTCAACCCCACGCGGGCGGCCCTGCTCGACGTGCTGCGGCGCGCGGGCGCCGTCGTGGACGCCGGCATCGACGACGCGTGGCACGGTGAGCCCGTGGGCCGGCTCCGCGTCCGGCATGGGACGCTTGCCGACGTGGTCATCACCCCGGAGGAAGTGCCCGAGGTGATCGACGAGCTGCCCGCGCTGGCCGCCCTGGGCACGTTTGGCGGCAGCGTCACGGTGTCGGGCGCGGGCGAGCTGCGCGTGAAAGAGAGCGATCGCATCGCCGCGCTCGTCGCCGGCCTCCGCGCGATGGGGGCCGACGCCGACGAGCGGCCCGACGGCTTCCAGGTGCGGGCCGGGGCTCCCCTCACGGGCGGCACGGTCCAGGCCCACGGCGACCACCGGCTCGCCATGGCCTTTGCCATTGCGGCCCTCGGCGCCACTGGCCCGACGCGCATCGAGGGCGCCGATGCCGTGGCCGTGTCGTACCCGTCGTTTTTCGACGACCTGGATCGGCTGGCGCAGCGGTGAAGGCCGACAAGGTTTATCTCGTCGGCTTCATGGGCGCGGGCAAGAGCACGGCCGCCAAGACCCTGGCCAAGCGGCTCGACTGGAAGGCCGCCGACATCGACGACATCATCGAGCGGGAGGAGCGCCGCGACATCCCGGCCATCTTCCGGCAGGACGGCGAGCCCTACTTCCGGGCGCGCGAGCGGGACGCCCTTATCGGCCTGCTCCCCGAGCGCGGCCTGGTGGTGGCGTCCGGGGGCGGCACCTTCGCGGACCCGATTAACCGCGAGCTCATGCTGCGCGACGGGGCCGTGGTGTGGCTGGACGCTCCCTTCGAGACGGTGGTGGCCCGTGTGCCGCACGCCGGCCGCCGGCCGCTCGCCGCCGACCGCGTGGAGATGGAACGGCTCTATAATCAGCGACTCGTGGCCTACGGGCAGGCGCACTTCCGCGTCGATGCCGGGCGCGGCTCCGTCGAGGAACTCGTCGATCACATCGTCGAGTGGTTGGGCACCTGATGCGCTACCTGGTAATCAGCGATATCCATGCCAATCTCGAGGCGTTCGAGACCGTCATGGCCGAGGCTGCCCCGCTCGCGTGCGACCGCGTGCTGGTGCTCGGCGACCTCGTGGGCTACGGCGCCGATCCCAACGCCGTGGTCGACCGGGTGCGGGCGCTCGCGCCCTACGCCATCATCCGCGGCAACCACGACAAGGTGGGCTCGGGTGTCGAGAGCCCCGAGGGCTTCAACGCCGTGGCGCGCAACGCCATCCGCTGGACCTACGACGCCGTGAGCGCCGAAAACCGGGCGTGGCTGGCGGCGCTGCCCGCCGGCCCGATGGAGGTGGACGACCTCGTCGAGATCTGCCACGGCACGCCGTTCGACGAAGACGCCTACGTCTTCGACGACCTCGACGCGCTGCGGGCCATCCACGCGGCGCGCAGGCCGCTCTGCCTGTTCGGCCACACCCACGTGCAAGTGGGCCACTACCTGTCGAAGGATCAGTTCGGGTTGCTCACGGCCGAGGATCGCCGGCCGCTCACCATTCCCATTGTGGAGGGGCACCGCTACCTGGTGAACCCGGGGTCGGTGGGACAGCCCCGCGACGGAGATCCGCGCGCCGGCTTTGCCGTGGTCGACACGGCCACGCGCGAGTTCACGATCTACCGGGTGGAATACCCCATCGCGAAGGCGCAGGCGCGCATCCTGGCGGAAGGCCTGCCCGACGTGCTGGCACAGCGGCTGGCGCTCGGGCGCTGATATGGCCACAGATAAGGCGCGTCAGGCCACAGATAAAACACAGATAAGGCGCGTCAGGCCACAGACAAAACACAGATAGGCGCTAGGTCTTAGGCGCTTCGCTCATGGCTCGCTTCTGTTCGGCGCGGCGCTGCTGGGCCGCGAAGGCGTCCTGCGCGGCGCGTGACCCGAGCACCCAGCCCACCACCACGCCCAGCAGGATCATCACCGGGATGTAGATGAAGTGGGCCGCGTTCATGTCGCCCATCAGCGCCTCCGCTGCTCGAGCTCGCCGATTTCGCGCTCCACGTTCTTGAGCCGCGAGGCCAGCGACCACACGTAGCCGACCAGCACCACCCACACGAAGCCGTAGGAGGCCGCCACCAGCGTGATGGCCGGAATCTGCTCGCCGGGAGGGATCTCGGAGAGCGGCACGAACTCGTCGGCCGACGGCTGCGGCTGCCGGGCCGCCAGGGCCGGCAGCGCCGGGGCCAGCAGCAGGCCGGCACAGATCAACGCGCGCACAAGTGGCTTCATGCTTCATCCTCGGCGAGGAACAGTTCCTCGATGCGCTCCCGCTGGTGCTCCAGGCGGGCGCGCAGGTTCATCAGGACCAGGAACAACAAGAAGAACGCGATCACGCAGAACCACAGCGGCCCGCCCATGTCCACCGGCAGCGTGGGCACCACCGATGTCATCGGGTGCAGCGTGCGCCAGACGTTCACCGAGATGAACACGAACGGCACGTTGGCCATGCCGAACAGCGCCATGCCGGCGCCCAGCTTGTCGGCCCCCGGGCCGCCGTAGCGGCGCAGCAGCACGTAGGCGGCGAAGATCATCCACAGGAGCAGGCTCGACGTGAGGCGCGGGTCCCAGACCCACCACACGCCCCAGGCCTTGCGGGCCCACAGCGGGCCGGTGACGAGGGTGATGGCGCCAAACACCAGCGCCAGCTCGGCGCCGGCCACCGCCCACGCGTCGGCCGAGCGCTTCTTGAGGAACAGGAAGCGCACGCTCTGCACGCCGCACACGAGCGCGCCGCCCAGGAACAACCACGCCGCCGGCATGTGGAAGTAGAAGATCTTCTGCACCAGCCCCATCGTCGACTCGTAGGGCGCCTGGTCGATAATCCACGGCGCCGCAAAGAGCATCGCGCCGGCGATCACAAGAAGCGGCGTATTCAGTTTGGCCATCCCTGCCGCACCTCCGTGCAGAACCCTCGTGAGGAACCTTCGTGAGGAACCTTCGTGAGGAACCTTCGTGAGGAA
>CAYJPQ010000032.1:0-39540 GCA_964372085.1 uncultured Bifidobacteriaceae bacterium
GCTGGTTCGATCCGCAGTCGATGATGCTGCGCGAGACGGCGCAGCGCTGGGTGGCACGGGCGGTGACGGGCGAGGTGACCATCGAGCTGCGCCGCGGCAACGACTACTCCATCCTCGATACCGCGAGCCCGAACCTCACCTACAAGCCCGAGCGCCTCACGATGGAGAAGGGCGACGAGGTGTTCTTCACGCCCCAGGACCGTATCGGGCAGCTGACCATGCGAAACCTCGACATCATCGACACGCGCGAGAAGCTGCTCATCTACACGCGGACCGGCCTGCTGGCGCCGCCCGCCTCGAGCGGCCTGCCGCAACTGCCGGCCGCAGACGACAAGAAGACGTAGGGCTTACGGCTTATGGCTTAGCCTGCCGCGCCGTAGCCTTGGCGAAGGCGGGGGCTTGGGGGGGGCGGCCGGCGCGGCCGGCCTGTACGGCCGTTATGACCGTGGTCATACCCACCCTGGGGAACCGGCCGCTAACCTGAAAGCCCAGAGCCCAGAGTCCCCGATGTCCCGCGCCTACGACCAGCGCCCGGTTGAACAGACGCTCCTCATCAGGCGGAGCGTCCAGGTGGCGTTCCTCCTGCTGAATGTCTGGATTGGCGTCCAGTTCTACAACTGGGTCCGCCATTTCGAGACCGGCGGACAGTCGGTGTACGTACCGCGGCCGGCGGGGGTGGAAGGCTGGCTGCCGATTGCGAACCTGATGAACCTGAAATACCTGCTGGTGACGGGTCTCGTGCCCGAGGTGCACCCGGCGGGGATGTTCCTGCTCATCGCGTTCATCGCCATGTCGTGGGTGTTCCGCAAGGCGTTCTGCAGCTGGCTGTGTCCCATCGGCACGATTTCCGAGTGGCTGTGGCAGGGCGGGCAGGAGATGTTCCACAAGACCTGGGCCCTGCCCCGGTGGGCCGACGTGCCGCTGCGCAGCCTCAAGTACATCCTGCTGGGCCTGTTCGTGTGGGCGGTGGCGAGCATGTCGGCCGACGACCTGCGCGCGTTCATGGGCAGTCCTTACGGCCTGGTGGCCGACGTCAAGATGCTCGACTTCTTTCGCGCCGCCGGCCGCACCACCATCTGGGTGTGCTCCGCACTGGTGATCCTGTCGGTGGTCACCAGGAATTTCTGGTGCCGCTACTTGTGTCCCTATGGCGCGCTGATGGGGCTGGTGTCGATGCTGAGCCCCATGCGCATCACCCGCGATCCCATCTCGTGCATTGACTGCGGCAAGTGCGCCAAGGCATGCCCGTCGCTGCTCCCCGTGGACACGGCCCTCACGATCCGCACCCCGGAGTGCAACGGGTGCCTGACGTGCGTGTCGGTATGCCCCGTGAAGGACGCGCTCGAGATGCGCACGCTCGTGGCGCGCCGCCGGCGCGTGCCCGCCTGGGCGGTGGCCGCCGGCGTGGCCGTGGTCTTCCTGGGCGTGGTGGGGTACGCAAAGGCGATGGGGTACTGGAACGGCGGCGTGGACGAGCAGGTGTTCTTCGAGCTCATCCCCAAGGCCGGGACCCTCGCGCACCCTTAGGTCAGTCGCCGCGCAGCGTCTCTGCCGGGTTCACGCGCGCCGCGCGCCACGCCGGCAGCAGGCACGCCCCAATCGTGACGAGCCCGAACAGCGCGGGCACCGCCACGAAGGTCGCCGGGTCGGTCGGCGTCACTTCGAATAGCAGGGCCTGAAGGGCCCGCGTGGCGGCCACGGCGCCCGCAGTGCCCGCGGCCAGGCCAAGGCCCGTCATCACGAGGCCGCGTCCCAGTACGAGCGAGGCCAGCGCCGCCGGGCTGGCGCCAAGCGCCATGCGGACACCCAGCTCGCGCCGGCGCTGCCGCACCTGGTAGTCGAGCACGCCGTACAGACCCACGAGGGCCAGGGCCAGGGCCACGGCGGCAAACAGGCCGAGCGCCAGCGTCACCACGCGGAACTCGGCCACGGCCTCGTCGACGATCGCGGCCATGGTGGCAGGTTCGGCAAGGGGAACCGTGGGGTCCTTTCGCTGCAGCACTTCGCGAATGGGCGTGATGAGAGCCGCCGGGTTGGTGGCGGTCTTGACCGTGAGGAACATCGACGCGCGCGGCGCCTGCCGCAGCGACATGTACATCGCGTGAAAGGGCTGCGATCGGACGCGCCGCAGGCGGGCGTCACCCACCACGCCCACCACCTCGTGCACGACCGGCTCGCCCATGTCCACCACGACGGGCTGGCCGATGGGGTCTTCGCCAGGGAACAGGAGTCCGGCCAGGGACTGGCTGACGACCATCACCCGCCGGCTTCCAGGGCCGTCCGCGTTCGCGATGTCCCGTCCGGCCACGAGGGGGATGCCCATGCTCTGGAAGTAGCCAGGCAACACCACGCGGAAGTCGGCCGATCTCGCCATCGAGGCTTCGGACACCTCGCCGGGACGGTGCACGTAGATGTTGCCGCCGGGGTGCCGGATGGGGAGCTGGCTCACGAGACCGACGGCCTCGACGCCTGGCAGCACCCGCACCTCGTCGACCAGTGACGTGAAGAACCCGATCCGCTGCTCGACGCCGGGGTAGTCGCGCTCCGACACACGCACGCCGGCGGTGAGCACGTTAGCGGGCGCGAACCCCAGGTCGATGTCCGCCTGGCGCGCCAGGCTCCGGATGAGCAGCCCCGCGCCGATGAGCAGCACGACGCCGAGGGCCACCTGGACCACGACCAACCCGCTGCGCAGGCGCGAGCCCGACCGGCCTTCGGTGGTGCGGGCCGCGGACTTGAGCTGGGCCGACAGGTCCACCACCGATCCGCGGAAAGCGGGCAGCGTGCCGAAGACGAGCCCGGTGGCCATCGACAGCGCGAGCACGAACAGGAGGACGGCGCCGTCGATGCCGGCGCTGTCGATGCCGAGCCGTCCCACCGGCAGCAGCTGGATCAGCAGCCGCTGGAGTCCCACGGCGAGCCCGAGGCCCACAGCGCCTGCGGCCACCGAGAGCAGCGTGCTCTCGACCAGGAACTGGCGGACCAGGCTCCACCGCGAGGCCCCTATCGCCGTGCGGACGGCCACCTCGGCAAGCCGAGACTGTCCGCGGGCCAGCAGGAGCCCGGCGACGTTGGCGCAGGCCATCAGCAGCACCAGGGCGACGGCGCCCATGAGCATCAGCAGGTTGGTGCGCACGCCCTCCACCAGCACGTCCGCCAGGCCCGAGAGGCGAAGCGCTTTGTTCGTGTTCGTGCCCGGATACTCGGCCTCGAGGCGCCTGGAGATGAGGTCCGCCTCGCTCTGGGCCTGGGCCAGTGACACCCCGGGCGCCAGCCGCCCGACCAACAGCAGGTTATGGAACCGCCGCGCGTTGGCGAGGGGACCGTCGCGGTAGGTCAAGCTCCAGATGTCGGCGTCGAACATGAAATGGAAGCCGGCGGGCAGCACGCCCACGATGGTGCGCGGCCTGCCGTCGACGATGACGGTGCGGTCGATGACGTCGGGTGCTCCGCCAAATCGGCGCTGCCAGTAGGCGTGGCTGATGACCAGCGCCTCGTCGCGGCCCGCCGCGGCATCATCTTCGCGGAAGAGCCGTCCCACCGCGGGCGCGACGCGCAGCACCGGGAACAGGTCCCAACTCACGTACAGGCCGTCCACCCGGTCGGGCTCGCGATCCACGAGCACGGTACTACGGCCCGAGCCCCCGCCCATCGAGGCCAACCCCTCGAACGACCGGCTTTCTTCCCGGTAGTCGTAGTAGTCGTAGCCCGACACGTAGGGATTGACCCGGCCGTCGAAGGTGGCCCGGCCCATCACCAGCCGCTCGGGCTCGTCGAAGGGAAGGGCGCGCAGCAGGGCCGCGTTGATCAGGCTGAAGATGGCCGTGTTGGCGCCGATGGCCACGGCCAGGATTCCGAGGACGGTGAGGGTGAACGCCGGTTGCCTGGCGAGCGACCGCATCGCCACACGCACGTCATTCCAGAGGGCCATGCCTCTTTGACGGAACCAAGGTCTGCAGGGTTGCCGCCCCCGGATCAGGCCTTCGGTTCCCGCAGCATCACCAGCATCATCCGTGTCGGCGAGGTGGCGTCAAGTGCATGAGGCACTCCGGCCGGCATGCGGACGATGGTGCCGGGCGTGGCCGACACGGGTTGGCCGCCGATGGTGAGGGTGAGCGCACCCTCGAGCACCAGCACCAGCGCATCGAAGGGCGCCGTGTGCTCGCTCAAGCCTTCGCCCTGGTCGAAGGCGAACAGCGTCACGTTGCCGCCGCCCGTCTTGGCCAGCACGCGGCTGGCGATGCCGCCCGGTGTCGGCGTGACGAGTGACGAAAGCGCGAGCACTTCGGCGGCGGGAATAATTCCTGGTGTGGTCATGATCGAAGCCTATCCGTGACTGTGGCGAAAGCCGCCCTCGAAAATTACCGGCGCGCCCGACGCCAGCGCGCCCGGGGCCGGGCGGTTGAGCTCGCGGAGGGGCATGGCCGGATCGGGATAGAAGCCCGCCGCCTGGAGTTCGGACTCGAGCTGCGCCTCGGTCAGAAAGCACTGCGGCTGGCCCGAGAACTGCGTGAACACGAACGGCTCGCCCGCCACCGGCGTGGCGTCTGGCGAGAGCGTGTGCCGCGAGAACGTGAAGACAAAGAGCGCCGCGCCCGGCCTGGCTGCGCGGCCGGCGTCGGCCACCGCCTGGCGGAACTCGGCCGACGAGCGCGCCAGGTTCCAGATGCCGTGGGCGACGACGAAATCGGCGGAGGTGTCGGGAACGGGCAGTGGCGCCATGGGCGCCTGCAGCAGGTGGGCCCGTGCGCCCAGGCCCTCGTGCGCGACGCGCGCCGCCGCCGCATCGAGCATGGGCCGTGAGAGGTCGATGCCGGTGACGTGCCACCCCAGCTTCGCCATGGGAATGAGATTGCGCCCGGCGCCGCACCCCAGGTCGAGCAGGTGCCCGCCCGGCGTTCGCGCGAGCTCGGTCTCGGCCCAGTGGATCAGACGCGGGTTGGGAGGCGACTGCGAGAACCCGGCCACGGTTTCAGGCCGGCTCCAAGCCGAGTCGCCCTTCTCACTTCTCACTTCTCACTTCTCACTTCTCACTTCTCACTTCTCACTTGAGATACAAGACTCCCAAGTCATCACTGTACCACTCCCGCAGCCGGAGGTAGTTGGCCAGCGCCTGCAACGCGCGGGCGCGCGAGCTGGTGCCTTGCGCCTCCCACTGCACCCGCACCTCGGCCTCCAGGCGCAGCACGACCGGCAGCCACCGCGTGCCTTCGCGCGCGCTCCGGCTGACCTGGCACGCGGCTTCCCACCCGGTGTCCTTCAGGTGGAACGGCTCCATCCGCACGTGCGCGGGCGAGCCGTCATTCCAGAGCAGCATGTGCCCGGTCAGCGACCAGTCGGGCGGATCGCGCCGGAGCTCGGCTTCTTGGTCCCAGATCATAGGAAGGTGAAAAGTGGAAAGTGAAAAGTGAAAGGAAGAATACAGCCATGCCGCGATCTTTTCACTTTTTACCTTTCACCTTTCACTTTCCGCCGAAGGCGGACCTGTCCGTGGCGGGTTCGATGGCCAGGAAGGCGAGCGCCGCGCCGAGGCCCATGGCCACGAAGAGGGCGCCCCAGCCGGTGTGCGCGTCGGCGATCACCAGGCCGGTGGCCATCATCAGCAGCGCAAAGGCCGCGTCGCCGGCCTTCACCCACAGGCCCACGTAGGCGCGCTGGGCGGCCAGCTCGGTGGGGAAGGTGCGTGCCGTGAACCACAGGTGCAGGCGCAGGTTGCCCGCCAGCACGACGGCCACGAGCGTGGCCAGGAAGGTGAGGACGCCGGCGCGCCCGGTCCACCGGTGCACGTGCCATGCGGGCCACACCATGGCCCAGTAGGCCTGGGCCACCACCATCTGGTGTGGCGCCCACCACCATACGTATGGGCCGGCGCCACGGAGCGCGGGGGCTCTTGCCCGGGCGGCGCGGCCGGGACTGAAGTCCCGGCCCTCCGGGGCGAGCGCGGCGGCCATCTCCGGCGTCGAAGCGAAGCGATCGCCCGGGTTGCGCGAGAGGCAGCGGCGCATCGTGGGCCACAGCGACCCGGGCACCTCGGGCGCCGGCTCGATGGCGCCGTCAATGACGCGGGCGATCACGGTGGGCAGCGGGCCGCAGCCGAACGGATGCCGGCCGGTGATGAGCTCGTAGAGCAGCACGCCAAAGGCGAACTGGTCGGTGCGGACGTCGGTGGGCTCGCCCAGCAACTGCTCGGGCGCCATGTAAAGCGGGGTGCCCTGCAACAGGCCGGGCTCGGTGAGCCGCGACACCGTGGCCAGGTCGCCGGCCGTCTCGTCGATCTGCGCGAGGCCGAAGTCGAGGATCTTCACTGTCCCAGAGGCCGACCGCACGATGTTCTCGGGCTTGAGGTCGCGGTGCACGATGCCGCGGCCATGCGCGGCCACCAGGCCCTGCGCCACCTGGCCGGCGATGGCGCGCCACTCGTCCGGCGGCAGGGGTCCGGCGGCGCGCACCTCGCGCAGCGTCGGGCCATCCACATACTCCGACGCGATGAACACATGACCGCCGATCTCCTCGAAGGCGAACACGCCGGCGATGGCCGGATGCGACAGCGCCGCGGCGGCGCGGGCCTCCTGCCGCAGGCGCGCGCGCGACCGGTCGTCGGCCACCAGGTGCGGCGGCAGCGCCTTGAGGGCCACCTGGCGGCGCAGCCGCTGGTCTTCGGCAAGGTACACCACGCCCATGCCGCCCCGGCCGATGAGGCGCACAATGCGGTACGGGCCGCACGTGGCGCCGGGTTCCAGCAGGTTGGCGGACTCGAGAAAGTCCGGCGCGGCCTGGTGGGCGCCGAGCAGCGACAGCACCTCGTCCTGGACGTCAGGCGGTTCGGACGACGAGCGCACGAGGGCCTCGCGGCCGTCTTCGGCCGCGGCCAGGGCCCGGTCGAACAGCGCGCCAATCCGTTGCCAGCGTTCGGGAGTCATCCGCCTCCGCCTTTGCTGCCCCCCGAAGGCTCCGGCGGGAGGAGTTCACGGCGCAGCCAGGCGCGCGCCAGCGTCCAGTGGCGCTTCACGGTGGCCGGCGAGAGCGACATGGCCTCGGCGGTCTCGTCCACCGTGAGGCCGCCGAAGTAGCGCAGCTCCACGATCTTCGCCTGGTCGGGGTCGAGGGCGGCCAGGCGCGTGAGCGCCTCGTCCAGCGCCAGCACGTCGACGCCGCCGGGCGAGGCGGCGCCGGGCGCGGCCAGCAGCGCCTCGTCCAGCGTGATGCGCTCGGGGTCGCCGCCGCGCTTGGCCGCGCGCCGCGTGCGGGCCCGCTGCACCAGGATTTGGCGCATCGAGAGCGCCGCGATGGCCAGGAAGTGCGTGCGGTTCTGCCAGGGCCGAGCCCGCTCGGCGCTGAGCCGGACGAAGGCCTCGTGCACGAGGGCCGTGGCCTGCAGGGTCTGGCCCGGCCGCTCGTGGCGCAGGTAGCCCGCCGCGAGCCGGCGCAGCTCGTCGTAGACCAGCGGCATCAGCTCGGCGACGGCCTTGTCGTTCACGGCGTTCTCTGGATCGTCACCGACTGCACGACAATCTCCTTCACGGGGCGGTCCTGGGCGCCCGTGCGCGTCTTGCCGATGGCGCGGACCACGTCGATGCCCTCAATCACCTCGCCGAAGATGGCGTGCTTGCCGTCCAGCCACGGCGTGGGCGCCAGCGTAATGAAGAACTGGCTGCCGTTGGTGTTGGGCCCGGCGTTGGCCATCGAGAGCAGGCCGTCGCGGTCGTGGCGGAGCCCGGGCCCGAACTCGTCGGCGAACTTGTAGCCCGCGTCGCCCATGCCATTGCCCATCGGGCAGCCGCCCTGGATCATGAAGCCGTCGATCACGCGGTGGAAGATGAGGCCGTCATAAAAGGGACGCTTCACCTTCTGGCGCGTCTTCGGGTCGGTCCATTCCTTCGTGCCTTCGGCCAGCCCGGTGAAGTTGGCCACCGTGTTGGGGGCCTTGTCGTCGTACAGCTTCACCGTGAAATTGCCTTCGGATGTCGTAAACGTCGCTGTGATCATCCGTCCATTCTAGCGCGATGATCGCGTCGTGGCCCCTGCGGGGAATTGCGCCGATGCGCTGCTGATTACACCGAATGGGTTATCCACAGATTACGCAGATTACACAGATGCGGTTTGGGTCCGAACCGCGGGCCCGGCGAGCGCGGCGAAGCCGCGCGAGGTGTGAAACAGGACGGGCGGCAATGAACGGCCAATGATTCCGGCGCCGCTCATTGCCGCCCGTTCTGTTTCACACCAACCCGGCCGCTACGCGGCCGGTCGCCGGGCCTCACACCGAAAATCGGTGAAATCGGCGAAATCTGTGGATGACTTCCGTCAGTCACCAAACGTGATCCCCTGCGCCAGCGGCAGGGCCGTGGACCAGTTCACCGTGTTGGTCTGGCGGCGCATGTAGGCTTTCCACGCATCCGAGCCCGACTCGCGTCCGCCGCCGGTTTCCTTCTCGCCGCCGAAGGCGCCGCCGATTTCCGCGCCCGACGTGCCGATGTTCACGTTGGCGATGCCGCAATCCGAGCCGCGCGGCGACAGGAACTCCTCGGCGCGCCGCATGCTCTCGGTGAAGACCGCGCTCGACAAGCCCTGGGGCACGCCGTTGTGCAGCACCATCGCGTCCTCGAACCGCTCGTACTCGAGCAGGTACAGGATGGGCGCAAACGTCTCCTGCTGGACGACGGGCGACTGGGACGGCATGCGGATGATGGTGGGCTCCACGAACTGCGGCCCGAGGTCGGGCCGCCGCTTGCCGCCGCAGAGCACCGTGCCGCCCTCGGCCACCGCCTGCGCGACGGCGGCCTCCATGTCGGCCACGGCCTTCGCCGTAACGAGCGGCCCCATCAGCGTGCCCGCCTGCAGCGGATCGCCAATGCGCACCTGCGCGTAGGCCTTGAGCAGCCGCTCGGTGAGCGCCGGCAGGATCGCCCGGTGCGCGATGATGCGGCGCGTGGAGGTGCAGCGCTGGCCCGCCGTGCCCACGGCGCCGAACAGGATGGCGCGCGCCGCCATGTCGAGGTTGGCGTCTTCGGCGACGATGATGGCGTTGTTGCCGCCCAGCTCGAGGATGGTGCGGCCGAAGCGGCTGGCCACGGCGCCGGCCACGTGGCGGCCGATGGCCGTGGACCCCGTGAACGACACCATCGGCAGCCGCGCGTCGTTCAGCATCGCCTCGCCCACGGTGCGCCCGGGTCCCGCGGTCAGCGTGAAGATGCCGGAGAGGCCGTGATCCGCCATCACGCGATTGGCGATGTGCTGCACGGCAATGGCGGTGAGCGGCGCCGGCTCGGCGGGCTTCCAGATCACGGTGTCGCCGCACACCGCCGCGATGGCGGCGTTCCACGACCACACGGCCACGGGAAAGTTGAACGCGCTGATGACCCCGATGGGCCCCAGCGGGTGCCACTGTTCCATCATCCGGTGGCCGGGCCGCTCCGATGCGATGGTGAGGCCATACAGCTGGCGCGAGAGCCCGGTGGCGAAGTCGCAGATGTCGATCATCTCCTGCACTTCGCCGTGGCCTTCGGCCCGGATCTTGCCCATCTCGAGCGAGACGAGATCGCCGAGCGGCTCCTTCAGCTCGCGCAGCGCCTCGCCGAGGTCGCGCACCAGCTCGCCGCGCTTGGGCGCCGGCGCCTCCCGCCAGGTCCGAAACGCGCCGGCGGCCGCCGTCGCCACGCGGTCGTAGGCCGCGGGGCTGCAGAGCATCACCGTGGCGATGGCCTCGCCCGTGGTGGGGTTGAACGAGGTGAGCTTGTGGCCCTCGGGTTCCGCAATCCACCCGCCGGGGCCGGTGCACGCGCCAGGGTTCAGGGGCTCGATCTGGAGCTTCTTGAGGAGAGACTGCATCCACTCAGGATATCAAACCGGGAACCCAAGTCCCAAGGCGCGCCGCCTCGCTGTGTGAGTGCGGGCGCTCCCGCGGCCGAGAAGAAGCGTCCTCTGTTCAGTGGGGGCGCAGGGTACCATACGAGGCATGGCCGCATCGATCCCGCGCCCCGATCGTGAAGCCCTCGTGGCGGGGCGCCACGCCGACCCGTTCGCCGTGCTGGGGCCGCACGAGGTCACGGGCGGGCTGGCCATCCGGGTGTTCCGGCCGCACGCGAAGGGGATCGAGGTTGTGGCCGCAGGCAACCCTGAAGGGTTGCCTCCGTGGGCCATGGCCCGGCTGCACCCCGAGGGGCTGTTCGAGGCGGTGGTGCCCGGCGCCGCGCGCGAGGAGTTCGACTACCGGCTGCGCGTCACGTGGACCGACGGCAACGTCTCGGACATCGACGATCCGTACCGGTATGGACCGGTGCTCACCGACTTCGACCTGCACCTGCTGGGCGAGGGCACGCACTACCGCGTGTTCGATCGGCTGGGCGCGCGGCCCATCACCCACGGCATCCGCGCGGGGGTGCACTTCGCCGTGTGGGCGCCCAACGCCCGGCGCGTGAGCGTGGTGGGCGACTGGAACGGCTGGGACGGCCGCGTGCACGTGATGCGCAACCGCGGCGGCTACTGGGAGATCTTCCTGCCCGACCTCGGCCAGGGCGACCGCTACAAGTTCGAGGTGATCGGCGCGGGCGGCCACCCGGTGTTGAAGGCCGACCCCTGCGGGCGCTACTTCGAGACGCCGCCCCGCACGGCCTCGGTCGTGTGGAGCGGCGGCGGCCACGCCTGGGGCGACACCCAGTGGATGGCCGGCCGGGGCGAGCAGGGCCGCTGGGTGGGCAAGCCCATGTCGGTGTACGAGGTGCACCTGGGGAGCTGGCAGCGCGCCAGCGACGGCCGGCTGCTGACGTACCGGGAACTGGCCGAGCGGCTGGTGCCCTACGTGAAGCAGATGGGCTTCACGCACATCGAGCTGCTGCCCGTGATGGAGCATCCCTACACGGGATCGTGGGGCTACCAGGTGATCGGGTTCTTCGCGCCCACCAGCCGCTTCGGCACGCCCGAAGACTTCAAGGCGTTCGTGGACGCGTGCCACCAGGCGGGCATCGGGGTGATTCTCGACTGGGTGCCCGGCCACTTTCCGAAGGACCTGCACGGCCTGGCGCGCTTCGACGGCACCGCGCTCTACGAGCACGCCGATCCCAGGCAGGGCGAGCACCAGGACTGGGGCACCCTCATCTTCAACTACGGCCGCCACGAGGTGCGCGCGTTCCTGCTGAGCAACGCCCTCTTCTGGCTGCAGGAGTTCCACCTCGACGGCCTCCGCGTCGACGCCGTGGCGTCGATGCTGTACCTCGACTACTCGCGCCAGGCCGGCGAGTGGGTGCCCAACCGCTACGGCGGCCGCGAGAACCTCGAGGCCGTGGAGTTCGTGAAGCAGTTGAACATGCTCGTGGAGGCCGAGTGCCCCGGCGCGGTGATGTGCGCCGAGGAGTCCACCTCGTGGCCCGGCGTGACGCGGCCCGTGCACCTGGGCGGCCTCGGGTTCACGTTGAAGTGGAACATGGGGTGGATGCACGACATGCTCGACTACGCGGGCGAGGATCCCGTGTACCGCAAGTGGCACCACAACAAGGTGACCTTCTCGATGATGTACGCCTACAGCGAGCGGTTCGTGCTGCCCTTCTCGCACGACGAGGTGGTGCACGGCAAGCGCTCGATGATCGACAAGATGCCGGGCGACGTGTGGCAGAAGCACGCCAACCTGCGCGCCCTCTACGGCTACATGTTTGCGCACCCGGGCAAGAAGCTCCTCTTCATGGGCGGCGAGGTGGGGCAGTGGCGCGAGTGGAACCACGACTGGCAGGTGGACTGGGACGTGCTGGGCGACCCGCGCCACGCGGGCCTGCAGCGGTGGGTGCAGGACCTGAACCGCGTCTACGCGCAGCAGCCGGCGTTATGGGAGGGCGACAACGATCCGTCGGGGTTTGCGTGGATCGACTGCCACGACGCGGAGAACAGCGTGCTCGCGCACCTGCGCCGCGCGGCCGATCCCGCGAACTTCGTGGTGGCCGTCGTCAACTTCACGCCCGTGCCGAGGCGCGGCTATCGCATCGGCGTGCCCGCGCCGGGCGCCTACGAGGAGCTGCTCAACAGCGACGCCAGCGTGTACGGCGGCAGCGGCATGGGCAACGAAGGCCGTGTGACGACCGAGGACGCGCCCTCGCACGGCCACCCGTGGTCGCTGTCGCTCACGGTGCCGCCGCTGGGATTCCTGCTGCTGAAGCCTAGAGCCCAGAGCCCAGAGCCCAGAGCCTAGAGCCTGGCACCAAGAAAAAGGCCCGCGGGAGTGTCCCGCGGGCCCTGTGGTTCACAGCGAGCCGGATCTTACCAACGCGCGCTGATGCCGAAGCGCGCCACGCGCGGCGCCACGATGCCGCTGACGTTGTTGGCCACCGACGACGCCTGCAGGCGGCGGCGCGCCAGGGCGGTGCCGGCGTTGGTCAGGTTAAACACCTCGAAGGCGGGACGCAGCGTGACCCTGCCTATCGTGAAGTTCTTGTCCACGCGGAAGTCGACCTGCTGGAAGTTGGGGTGACGCACGTCGCCCAGCGGATCGAGGTTCACGTCGGCCGTGCCGCCCGAGTTGGCGCGGTTGGGCGTGCGGATGGCCGCCGGGAAGGGGTAGCCCTGCCGGAGGTTCCACGACGCCGCCACGTTGATGCCGTAGGGCGCCTGGTAGACGCCACTGGCCTTCACCAGCCACTTGGCGTTGATGAACACGTTGTCGATGCCGCTGCCGCCAGCCTCGGGCGCGTACTGCTGGCTGCCCGGGCAGGCGCCGACGGTGCACGTCGGATCCTCGTAGGCGGCGGGCGAGTCCCACGTGTCGACCGCGTCGTTGTAGGCGTAGCTGGCGTTCATCGACCACTTGTTGGCCATGCGCTTCGCAAAGGTCAGCTCGAAGCCGTTGAAGTCGCGCCACCGGTCGGGCACGTTCGTGTACTGGAACGCCGAGGGCAGCGCGCTCGCCGGCTCCCAGTAGGTGATGGGCTCACAGCGGCCGTCCGCTGGGCAGCCGGTGGGCTGGTAGTTCACCGAGCGGTAGTTGGCGCTCGTCCAGTTCAAGCGGTCGTTCCAGAAGAAGTTGTCGTACTTCCGCCAGATGTAGCTGCCGCCCACCGCCATCACCGAGGAGAGCTGCCGGTCGAAGCCGACGATGATCTCGCGCGTGCGGTCGTTCTTCACGTTGGGATCCACCGTCCCGGCCGAGAGGAAGTTGCCGGGGTTGGCCGGGTTATAGGCCGCGCTGCGGCTCAGGATGGTGTTGGTGTTGAGCTCGTTGGCCTGCACGAAGGTGTCGCCGTTGGCGTCGTTCCAGGGGTAGCGTACGAACACCGCGCCCGTCGCCGCAAGCACGCTCGACAGCTGGCCGGGGCCCATCTGGCCGTAGTAGGCGGCGTACGACGCCGACATGATGGTCTGGCCGTTGCCGGTGAAGTCGTACGTCAGGCCCACCCGCGGCGAGAAGTCGCTCCAGGTCACGCCCGCGTCGGCGCCCGGGAACGAGATGGCCGGCAGCAGGGTCGGCACGAGGGGGTTGGCCGGCACGTCGGCCGCCGCCGCGGTGTCATCCTGGCGGTCGTACCGGAAGCCCAGGTTGATGGTGAGGCGGTTGCGGGTGTAGCTGTCCTGCAGGTAGAAGGCGTGGGTATCGAGGTGCGAAATCGAGTTGCCATCGCGCCACAGGTCGGCCGAGTTCGCGACGCCGTTGGTATAGCGGGCGTCTGCGAAGCCGCCGTGGTGGTTGAGGCTCTTGCTGTTGGCCGAGCGCCACCGGTAGCCGAACTTGAGGGCGTGGTCGCCGCCCATCGAGTTGGGCAGGAAGTAGCTGCTGGTCACGTCGAAGCTGTTGGTGGGCCGCAGGAACGACGAGGCCTGGAACGACCGGCTCCACGCGCCGGTGCTGGTCTCGAACCGGGCCTGCACGTCGCGCAGCGAGTCTTCGTGGAAGTCGAGCGCGAAGTTGTTGCCCAGGTGCGACCACATCGCGTCCACGAGCCAGCGGTCGCTGATCACGTGCTGGTCACTGGCCTTGTAGAACGGCGAGGGACCGGTGATCCAGCCAAACGCGCCGAAGTCGCTCGACACGGCCTTCTGGCGGTAGGTGGTCTCGACGGGACGCGTCACCGAGCCGTCGCGCGCGTTACGCACCTTCTCGGCCCAGGTGTTCTGGAACGTGAGCTTGTTGTTGTTAAAGGGCGCCCACTGGATCTTCCAGTTGTAGTTGTTGAGCGTCGTGAGGTCGGTCTCGAGGCACGCGCGCAGGGTGTCGGTGTCGGTCGGCCGGGGCGGGCCGCACACCGGGTCGGTCTTGTAGAATCCCACCACGCCCACCTTGATGTCCTGGCTGCCGTAGCTGCCCCAGTACCAGGCCTTGCCCTTGACGAGCGGGCCGCCCACTTCGAAGCCACGGTCCTGGATGTTCTGGATGGGCGCGCCCGACCCCGCGCCGTCGGCGCGCGCCTCGTCGCTCACGTTGTCGGCCTGGAACTTCTCGTCGGTGATGTAGTAGCGACCCGAGCCCTTGAAGCGGTCGGTGCCGCTCTTGGTCACCAGGTTGATGCCCACGCCGCCGGTCTGCTGCGTGACGTCGGAGCCGCCCGTGCTGACCTGCATTTCCTCGAGCATGTCGAAGTCGTAGTACATGGGCGAGGCGCCCGTCGCCGACATGTCGGTGATGTCCACGCCGTCAATCGACCACTTGTTGTTGCCGCCGGCGGCGCCGCGCGAGATGTAGGACGACTGCTGGCCCGACTGGCTGCCGCCCACGTTGGCGCGGTCCATCGTGATGCCAGGCGTCTTCTCGAGCATCACCCACGGGTCGCGGGCCGACGGGATGTTCTGCATGGTCTCCAGGTCGAAGCTGGTCTTGGTGCCCGTCTCCTTGGTGTCGATGAGCGGGCTCTCGCCCGTGACCGTGACCGTCTCCTGGATGGACGAAAGCTCCATCTCGCCGTTGATGGCGGCGCGGAAGCCGATGGTGATACGGATGTCGGTCCGCTGGATGGTGCGGAAGCCCGCCAGCTCGAAGGTCACCGTGTAAGTGCCGATCGGCAGTTCGGGCACGCGGTAGGTGCCGGTCTCCGAGGAGATCACGACGCGGGGTTGCAGCAGCACGGGGCTGGCCACCGTCACCGTGGCGCCCGGCAGGACGGCGCCGGACTTGTCCACCACACGACCGAAGATTTCACCAGTCTGCTGGGCATAGCCGTTGGCGCCCGCGGCGAGCACCAGCAACCACGCCAGTAGCGCAGTTCTCAATCTCATCCCATCCTCCACGTAACCCGGCCCAACGCCGGCAGTACACATTTCAAATCGGGGCCGCCTCGTCTTATCGACCGTTCGGCCCCAGCAGAGATCCCACCATTGGACGGCACCATCCGTGCCACTCGTTCAGGAGGCCGAACCACCGAAATCATCTGTAAATAGTTGTATTTTGTGAAGCTCAGCCACTGAAATCCAATAGTTTGAAAGCTAAACGTCCAAATATTCAAAATCATGGTTCCATGGCGCTGGGGAACGAGGCGAGAAAAAGGGGACAGTCCCCTTTTTCAAAGGGCGGTGATGACCGAGGCGAGCAGCGCGACGAAGGTGGCGGCCAGGCAGGCCACGGCGATGGCGAGGTGGTCGATGCGCTCGGGCTTCAGGGGGTCGAGCAACAGCGCCGCCAGGTAGCCGCCCGCAAACCCGCCGGCGTGCGCGTAGTTGTCGACGCCGGGGAAGATCAGGCCGAAGATGCCCAGCATCAGTGCGTACTGCAGTCCGGCCTGGCCGATGTGGCTGCTGCCGGTGCGGCGTCCGTAATAGACGAGCGCGCCGAGCAACCCGAAGATCGGCGCCGAGGCGCCCACCGTAATCGTGGCGCAGGGCAGAAACGGGATGGGGAGGCCCGCCAGGTACCAGCCGGCTGTCGAGCTCAGCGTGAAGCCCACCACGCCGGCCAGGGTGTAGATGATGATCATGCGGCCCGCGCCGTAGAGGTTGGCGACCTCCGGCGCGAGCTGGCGAATCCACAGCACGTTGAACAGGATGTGCAGCACCCCTGCGTGCAGCCAGCCCGCCGTGAGCACCGTCCACCAGCGGTCGTACACGAACACGGGGTAGGCGCCGCTGGCGCCCATCAGCACCAGGATGCCGGTGTTGGGCGAGAGCATCACCTGGATGCCGTCGCGCGACATGATGAGCGCGATGGCGTACAGCAGGATGGTGCCGCCCGTGACGATGGACACGAAGCCCATGTCGTTGCCGAGCCGCCTCAGCGCCGGGCCGTACCCCCACAGGCCGGGGTTGCGCCGGCCGCAGTGGTAGCAGGTGTCGTCGTTGACGCCCACGAGGACGCCGCACGACGTGCAGATCACGGACCCTTCGGTCTGGCGCTTGAACATGCGTCAGTCGAGTATAGACAAAGGCAACCACGAAGCACACGAAGAACACGAAGACCTACTTGGTCTTCTCATCTCCGTGTCTCTGTGGCCCGTCCGTGATCACGCCTCTCTCAAGCCGCGTGTCCCCAGCGCGAAACACGCGGCGCCGACGATGACGAGGATCAGGCACGGCGTGAGCATCTCCATGAACGTGAACTGCCGCCACACGGCCCCCTCCAGGGCGAGGATGGCCCAGCGGATGGGGCTCACGACGCCGACCGCCTGCATCCATGGCGGCATCACGAACTGCGGCACCATCCCACCGCCGAACATCGTCAGGGGCATCAGGATGGCCCACGCCGCCCCCGACGCCGACTGCTCGGTCTTGCCGAGGCTGGCGATGAGCATCATGAAGCCCACGAAGCACGCGGCGGCCGAGAGGCCCGCCATCACAAGCAGCGGGAACGAGTGGGCCCGCACGCCAAACGCCGTGGCCACGCCGAACAGGATCGTCTCCACGATCAGGATTGACACGAAGCACGCCAGCGCTTTGCCGCCCAGGATCTGCGCGCGCGACAGCGGCGCCATGCGCATCCGCACCAGCGTGCCGTGCGTGCGTTCGCTGACAAGGCTCAGGCCGAACGTCATCACGCAGCCGATGAGGCCCCAGATCACGCCCTGGGGGAAGGTGATGTCGAACGCATTCTCGGGCCCGCGGCGCTCGCGCGCCACGGCCACCGAGGTGAGCTTGAGCGGCGCCCACTCGCCCCCGCCGGAGCCGCCGGCCGGCCCCTGCGCTTCCGGCGTGTTGACGAAGCTTCTGAGCTCGCCCAGGAACCGCTGCACGGGAGCGGCCGCGGCGCCGGCCGCCGGATCCTGCTGCAGGTCGGCGAGCGCCTTGTCGACCATGCGGGTCGACGCCGCGGGGTCGGCAAACATCTTCTGCATCCCCTCGGAGGCGTGCTTCATCAGCAGCCCTTCGATCATGCCGGCCTCGGCCTTGCGCGCCGGGTCCACGCCCAGCTCGATCTCCTTCGGGTCGCCGTAGAACATCCGCTCCGAGGCCGCGCCAAACCCGGGCTTGAGCACGAGGAAGGCGGCGTGCTGGCCGCGGCGCACGGCGTTTTCGGCGTCGGGGCGGGTCATCGGCGCCAGATCGAACGACGCCTCAATCGCCTTCAGGAACGCCCGCGACCCTTCGGTGCCGTCTTCGTCGACCACCGCGACGCGGACCTTGCTCTCCTCGCCGGGCGGCGGGCCGCCAAACGCAAATCCGAAGAGCACCGTGACGATCACGGGCCATACGAAGGTGAAGAACAGGCCCGCCTTCACCCGGGGCATCAGCCGCAGGTCTTTGAGCGCCAGCGCAATGGTCTTCGACATGGGTCAGTCCCTCAGGCTGCGGCCGGTGAGGTGCAGGAACACCTGTTCCAGCGTGGGGCGCTCCATCTGGAACGCGTCGATGGGCGCGGCGGCGGCCAGGCGGTTGAGCTCGTCGAGCGGCGCCGGCGTCTGGATGCGGCGCTCGCCACCGCCGGTCTGCACCACCAGCGTGGGCGGCCCGCCGTGCGCGGCCAGCAACTCGGGCAGCGTCCCCAGCGCCAGCAGCCGGCCGGCGTCGACGATGGCAATGCGGTCGCAGAGGCGCTCGGCTTCTTCCATGTAGTGGGTGGTGTAGATCACCGTGCGGCCGTCGCGGTGGAGCGCCTCGATGTTCTCGAAGATCTTGTTGCGCGACTGCGGATCCACGCCCACCGTAGGCTCGTCGAGCAGCAGCAGGTCGGGGTCGTGCACCAGTGCCGCGGCCAGGTTGAGCCGCCGCTTCATGCCGCCGGAATAGGTGCCGACGCGGTGGCCCTTGCGGTCGGTGAGGCTCACGAAGTCCAGGCACCAGGCCACACGCGAGGTGAGGGTGGCGCCAGACAGCCCGTACACCTGTCCGAAGAAGCGGAGGTTCTCCTCGGCGGTGAGTAGATCGTAGAGCGCCAGCGACTGCGGCGCCACACCCATGCGCTCGCGGACGGAGGGGGCGGCCGGGCTCCCGAGGCCGTCGATCGACACCGTGCCGGCGTCGGGCGCCAGCAGGCCCACCGCCAGGCTCACGGTGGTGCTCTTGCCGGCCCCGTTCGGGCCCAGCAGGCCGAAGACCTCACCCTTGCGCACGGCAAGGGAGAGGCCGTCCACCGCGACGGTGGCGCCGAAGGATTTGCGGACGTTAACGAGGGTCAACACGGGGGTTCCTCACGATGGTTCCTCACGATGGTTCCTCACGATGGTTCCTCACGATGGTTCCTCACGGGTTCCACACGGGTTCTACAACACATACGGCGGCCGTGGGGCGGAGTTCGCGCTCTTGGCCGAGCGGCCGATTCTACGCCCCGGGCGGTCGTGTGGAACCCCCGTGTGGAACCCCCGTGTAGAATGTCCCATCGGCACCGAGATCCTCTTCATCCTCCTGCTCATCCTCGCCAACGGGGTCTTCGCCATGTCGGAGATCGCGGTGGTGGCGGCCAAGAAGGTGCGCCTGCAGCAGCGCGCCGAGGATGGCGACGACCGCGCGAAGGCGGCCCTGGCGCTGGCCCGGGACCCCAACCAGTTCCTCTCCACCGTGCAGGTGGGCATCACGCTGGTGGGGGTGCTGGCCGGCGCGTACGGCGGGGCCACCATCGCCGGCGGCGTGGCCGAGCCCGTCCGCGGCGTGCCGCTGCTGGCGCCCTACGCCGAGGGCATCGCCATCGGCCTGGTGGTGGCCGCCATCACCGTGCTGTCGATCATCGTCGGCGAGCTGGTACCCAAGCGCATCGCGATGAACCACCCCGAAACCATCGCGTCGTGGGTGGCGCGGCCCATGATGTGGCTGTCGCGCGCGGCGGGGCCGGCCGTGGCGCTGCTCACCATGTCCACCAACGTGGTGCTGCGCGTCTTTGGCATCAAGGGCCAGGCCGAGCCGCACCTCACCGAGGACGAGATCAAGGCGCTCATCAGCCAGGGCGCCGAAACCGGCGCCATCGAGGAAGTGGAAGAGACCATCGTCCAGCGGGTGTTCCAGCTGGGCGACCAGCGCGTGGCGTCGATCATGACGCCGCGGCCCGACATCGAGTGGATCGACGTGGACGCGACGGCCGAGGAGCTGCGGGTCTTCCTCGCCTCGCACGCGCACGCGCAGTTCGTGGTGTGCCAGGGCGCGCTCGACACGGTGCTGGGCATCGTGCGGTCGGCCGACATGCTGCCGCTGGCGTTCAAGGGCGCGCTCATCGACCTGCGCGCCCTCGCGCGCGACGTGCTGTTCGTGCCCGACTCGATGCCCGCGGTGCAGCTACTGGGGTCGTTCCGGGCGTCGCACAAGCACGTGGCGCTGGTGATGGACGAATACGGCGCGGTGGAAGGCCTGGTGACCGTCACCGACATCCTGACGGCCATCGTGGGTGACCTGCCGGCCGACGCCAGCGAGGCCGCCGGCGGCTTCGTGGCCCGCGCCGACGGATCGTGGCTGGTCGACGGCTCCGCGTCGATGGACGACGTGATGGCGCGCTTTGCGATTGAGGCCCTGCCCGAAGACGAGGCCGGCGCGTATCACACGATGGGCGGCTTCGTGATGGCGCGCCTCGGCCGGGTGCCGAAGACCGCCGACCACTTCGAGTGGGAGGGCCTCCGCTTCGAGGTGGTCGACATGGACGGCCGCCGCATCGACAAGGTGCTGGTCAACCGGGAACCGCGAGTCGGGAACCGCGAGCCGGGAGCCTCCCGGCCATGAGCGTCGCGAGCCGCGCCGCCCTGGCGCTGGCGGCGGCCGGCCTGCTCGCGTTCGGAGCGGGCGCGCAAGTGCCCGCCCCGGCGAGGGGAGTCAGCGCCGACGAGATCCTCATCGGCCTCGAAGGGCCGACCGACTCATTCTCGTCGGACGAAGAGAACCTGGGCATGCGCCTGCTGATGGCGGAGGTCAATGCGCGCGGGGGCATCCATGGCCGGCGGCTCGTCGAGCGGAGCTATCCGCGCAAGGGCGGCGCGGCCATTGACGAAGGCGTGGACAACGCCCGCCGGCTGATCGAAGAGGACGGCGTGTTCCTCCTCTTCAACATGGGCGGGCCGGCCGCCGTGCGCATCGCCCCGCTGGCGATGCGCCATCACGTGCCGTACCTGTTCCCCCACACGGCCCTCCTGACCGCGGACGCCGACCGCTACGTCTTCACGTCGTTCCCCCGATACGCGGGCGAGACCGCCGTGATGTTCGCGCACCTCGCCCGCACACGCGGGCTCACACGGCTGGCCATCGTGCACGACGAGAACGCATACGGCAGCTACTTCCGCGATCGGCTGGTGCAGCTCGCACCGTCGCTGGGCTACCAGATGGTGGGTGCCGAAGGGCTAACCGACCGCAAGCCGTCCGACCTCACGACCGCCGTCGACCGGCTGCGTCCGGCGCGTCCGGAGGCCGTCATCCTGGCTCTCTATCCAGAGCAGGCACAGGCCGTGATGCGCGCCAAGGCCGCCCTCGGGTGGCGCGACGTGACGATGGTGGCCACCGGCCCCCTGACCGACGAGCAGTACCTGAACGTGGAGGGCGGCGCCGCCGAGGGCACAGTCGGTTTCTGCCTGTATCCAGACCCGAACCAGGATCAATCGGCAGGCGTGCGCGCATACCGGCGCCTGATGGCCGCGCACTTTCCCGGCCGGCCGCTCAATCGGTATTCGCTCTACGGCTACGTCTTCGGCCGCCTCGTGGCCGAGGGACTCGAGCGTGCCGGGCCGTCGCCCACGACCGAGGGGTTCATCGGCGCGATGGAATCCATTCGGGACTGGGACAGCGGCGGCATCATTCCGCCGGTCAGCTTCTCGACGGCGAATCACCATGCGCAGCGCGCAGGGTTCATCTGCGAGTTGACGAACGGCCGCTTCGAGCCGAGGACGGGCTGGCTGGAGCCGTAGCCCGCTCGCCCGGGCGACGTCTTACGGGCTAGGAGTGGATGCCGGGCGCTTCGTGCCCGGTCCGGGCGACATACTCGATGTACGAGCCGGGGTAGGCGTGCGGCTCGGCGTCGGTGCCGGTCTCGCCGCCCAGCTCGAGCACCCGGTTGCTCAGGCCGCGCAGGAACGTGCGGTCGTGCGACACGAAGATCATCGTGCCGTCGAACTTCGACAGCGCGTCCACGAGCATCTCCTTCGTGGCCAGATCCAGGTGGTTCGTCGGCTCGTCGAGCACCAGGAAATTGGGCGGGTCGAACAGCATGCGCGCCAGCACCAGGCGCGACTTCTCGCCGCCCGACAGCGCGCGGATTTTCTTGTCCACGTCGTCGCCCGAGAACTGGAAGGCGCCGGCCAGCGAGCGCAGCGAGCCCAGGCCCTCGCGCGGGAAGTCCTGCTGCAGTTGCTCGATCACCGTCAGGTCGGGGTCGAGCAGATCCAGCGACTGCTGCGCGAAGTAGCCCATCTTGAGGCTGGCGCCCAGCCGCACCTCGCCCGAGTCGGGCGTGAGCGCCCCGGCCAGCATGCGGAGCAGCGTGGTCTTGCCGGCGCCGTTCCGGCCCATCACGGCCCAGCGCTCGCCGCGGCGGATGGTGAGGTTCAACCCGTCGTAGATCACCCGCGTGCCGTACGCCTTGTGCAGATCCTCGATGACCGCCACCTGGTCGCCCGAGCGCGGCGGCGGCTTGAAGTCGAACTTCACCACGACGCGCTGCCTGGGCAGCTCGATCTTCTCGATCTTGTCGAGGGCCTTGATGCGGCTCTGCACCTGCGCGGCCTTGGCCGCGTGCGTCTTGAAGCGCTCGATGAAGCGCTGCTCCTTGGCCAGCATGGCCTGCTGGCGCGCGTAGGCCGCCTCCTTGTTCGCCTCGCGGAGCGCGCGCTCGCGCTCGTAGAAGTCGTAGTTGCCCGAGTAGACGGTAATCTCGCCCCCGTCGATCTCGGCAATCTTCGACACGATGCGGTTCATGAACTCGCGGTCGTGCGAGGTCATGAGCAGCGCGCCGTCGAAGGCCTTCAGGAACGACTCGAGCCAGATGATCGACTCGATGTCCAGGTGGTTGGTGGGCTCGTCCATCAGCAGCACGTCGGGGCGACCGAGCAGCACCCGCGCCATCGCCACGCGCATCTTCCAGCCGCCCGAGAGCGCCCCCACGTCCCCGTCGACGCGGTCGTCATCGAAGCCCAGGCCGTGCAGCACCTCGCGCGCCTGGCTCTCCAGCGCGTAGCCGCCCAGGTGGTCGTACGCCTCCTGCACCTCGCCAAAGCGCGCGAGGATCCGGTCCATGTCGCCGGCGCGCGCCGGATCGGCCATGGCGTGCTGCAACTCCTCGAGCTCGTGGTGGAGATCGCCCGCGCGGCCGCTGCCGGCAATCGCCTCGTCCAGCACCGAGCGGCCCGACATCTCTTCCACGTCCTGGCGGAAGTAGCCGATGGTGAGCTTCTTCGGCACCGTGACGTCGCCCTCGTCGGGCGCCTCCTCGCCCACGATCATGCGGAAGATGGTGGTCTTGCCGGCCCCGTTGGGGCCCACGAGCCCCACCTTCTCGCCCGGGTTCAGCTGGAACGAGGCATCGACGAAGAGCAGTTGCTTGCCGTACTGCTTGTTGACGTTGGCGAAGGAGATCACAGTCGGCCAGTATAGCGCGGGCTTGCAGTGGCCTCGGCTTCGACCGCCAGGCCTTCGCGCGCGATCCGCGGATGGGCCACAGATGAAACGCCACAGATGAAACACAGATGGAGGATGAGGGCGGAGTGGCCCTCATTGTCAGCTCGTGCGACCGCGGCCGCGCGGCGGGCGAGGTCCAGGGTGTCGCGGAAGGCCGGGGCCCTGCTCAGGGCGTGGCGATCGACAGGTGGCGCGGCTCCCAGCGGGGGCACCCGTGGCAGACGGCCGTGTCTGCGAGCGGACGCGGCTCCTGGTCGCGAAGGCACGACCACGGCTTGTCTTCGCTCTCCATCCACAGGGGGTAGGGGAGGCGCACGGTCAGCCGGGCCCACCGGCACGATTCGACGCTGGGACGCTCGTTCATGGGGACACCTGCCTGAACGCGGCGCCTGCAAATCGCGCACCAAGGGCCGCCCCGCGCCTTTTTCCGCGGCAGAGTCGCATCCGCCAGGGCACGCCGCCCCGGACGCTCGGTGGAAACCCGGCAGCGCCGGCGTCCGATGGTAAAGTTGGCGCCATGCCCCACAACGCCCCTGCCTCGCGTCGCGCGTTTCTCTCGGCCACGGCCGTCGGCGCCGCCCACGTGTGGATTCCCCAGCCGGTGAAGGGCTACTCCGCCGCGGAGGTAGCGGCCCAGGCCGCGGGCAGCCAGGCGAGCGTGGGGATGTCGAAGTGGGACCTCGACACGCCCGCCCTGTGCGTGGATCTCGACGCGCTCGAGAAGAACATCGCCGCGATGCAGGCGGCGGTGACGCGCTTTGGCATCGCCACGCGGCCGCACGCCAAGACCCACCGGAGCGCCGACATCGCGAAGATGCAGCTGGCCGCCGGCGCGATCGGCATTTGCACGGCCAAGCTCGGCGAGGCCGAGGCGCTGGCGGCGCAGGGCGTGGATCGCATCTGCATGACCACCGCCAACCTGTCGCCCGCCAAGATCCGGCGCGCCATGCAGTTGCGCACGCGCATGCCCCAGTTCATCCAGGCGGTGGATTGGGACAGCAACGCCCGCGACCTGTCGGCCGCGGCGAAGGAGGCCGGCGTGACCGCCGATGTCGTGATCGACGTCGCGGTGGGCACGCGCAGCGGCATCCCGGCGGGCGAGGCGGCGCTGGCGCTGGCGAAGCTCGTGGACGCGCTGCCCAACCTGATGCTCCGCGGCCTGCTGTCCTACGACGGCGGCGCGCAGCACATCACGGGCTTTGCCGCGCGCAAGGCGCAGGCGCTGAAGAACATCGAAGCGAACGCGCGCACGTTCGAGGCCATGAAGAAGGCCGGCCTCAACACCGGGATCTTCAGCGGCGGCGGTACGGGGACCTACAACATGCAGCACCTCGTGCCCGGCTTCACCGACGTGCAGGTGGGCAGCTACCTGTTCATGGACATGCAGTACCTGGCCATCGGCGGCGAGCGCGGCCCCGTGTACGACGACTTCCTGCCGTCGCTCACCGTGGTGGGCACCGTGCTGAACAACCGCTTCCCGGGCCGGCTCACCACCGACGCGGGCGCCAAGGCGCTCACGCTCAACGTGCCGCGCGCCGGGGTCAAGGGCGAGCCCGGCATGGACTACAACGCCGGGTCCGACGAGTTCGGCGTGATCACCGTCACGGGCGAGCCCTCGAAGGCGTACGCGATGGGCGACCGCATCGAGATGATCGTGCCGCACTGCGACCCCGTGGTGAACCTCTACGACGTGATGTACGGCATCCGCGGCGACCGCGTCGAGAAGGTGTTCCCCATCCACGCCCGCGGCCGCTCTCAATAGTCACGCGGAGGCTGACGATGTTCGAATCCAGCACGCTGCTCGCCTCGCTGCGCCGGTCGTGGAGCCAGATCGTGGCCATGCTGCCGGACCTGGCGCTCGCCCTGCTGCTGTTGATCGCGGGCTGGCTGGCGGCCAAGCTGCTGCGCCGGGCGGCCATCCGGGTGTTGCGCGCGATCCACGTGGACGAACTGGCCGAGAAGGCCGGGATCGACGACTTCCTGGTCCAGGGCGGCGTCCCCGTGACCACGGTCACGCTGCTGGGCAACACCCTCTACTGGCTGGTCCTGGCCGGCGTCTTCATGACGCTGCTCGAGGCGCTCGGCCTGAAGAGCGCCGGCGCGCTGGCCGAGCGGCTGGTGCTGTTCATCCCGAACCTGGTGCTGGCGGCCGGCATCCTGGTGTTCGGCGCGCTGCTGGCCCGGGTAATCGGGGGGTTCACGTTCAGTTACCTGAGCAACATCGGATCGCCGGCGGCCGAGCCCGTGGGCGCGCTCGCGCGCTGGGCGATGCTGGTGTTCGTGCTGTTCATGGCGGCCGAGCAACTGGCCATCCGCAGCGAGGTGCTGGTGTCGGCCTTCCAGATCGCGTTCGCCGCGGTGTGCCTCGCCGCGGCGCTGGCCTTCGGCCTGGGCGGGCGCGAATGGGCGGCACGGGTGATTGCGCGCTACACTCGCAAGTAGCCGCGCATGATCGTCGACTGCCACACCCACGTCAACCATTACGAAGACGAGACCGTCGAGGCCCTGCCCGGGTGCCTCGACAAGCTCCAGCTCACCATGCGGCGCAACCGCGTGGACGTGTCGCTCATCCTCACCTCCTACAAGGTGGTGCCGGGCCGGCCCTCCACCCGCGCCGTGGTGGAGGCCACGCGCCACCTGCCCAACCTCCATGTGATCGCGGGCCTGTCGTGGATCACCTTCTGCCAGGCGGACGTGGACGAACTGCGCGCCCTGCTGGACGAGGGGGCCATCAAGGGCCTGAAGATCTACCCGGGCTACGAGCCGTTCTACCCGGCCGACCGCAAGCTGGCGCCGGCCTACGAGCTGGCCGAGGCGTACGACGTGCCGGTGATGATCCACACCGGCGACACCTACGCCCGCACCGCCAAGGTGAAGTACTCGCACCCCATCAACGTGGACGAGGTGGCGGTGGACTTCCCCCGCGTCAAGTTCCTCATCTGCCACCTCGGCAACCCCTGGTTCCGCGACTGCATGGAAGTGGTCTACAAGAACGACAACGTCTACACCGACATGTCCGGGCTGACGCTGGGCGGCTTCACCGACCGCTTCGAGGCCTTCATCGGCCAGCAGCTCAAGGAGATGCTGCTCTGGGGCGTGGAGCCCACCAAGGTTCTGTACGGCACCGACTGGCCGCTCATCACCATGGAGGCGTACCTGCAGTTCGTGGACGAGCTGCGGATGCCCGCCCGTGACAAGGACCTGATGCTGTTCGAGAACGCCGCCGCGCTCTTCAAGCTCGAGCTGCAGCCCGCCAAGGCGGGCCTCGGCTCGTTGCTGCGCGGCTTCTAGCAGGCTGCTGAAAGACGCAGCCTGAAGTGAGAAGTCAGAAGTGAAAAGTGAGATCTCACTTTTCACCTCTCACTTCGTGCGGCACGCGCCGGAGCATCCACAGCACGGGCAGCGCCAGCAGCGACAGCGCGGCCATCACCGAGAACGCGGGGGCGTAGCCCCACGCGGTGGTGAGCCGGCCCACGGCGAACGCCGACCACGACTCGCACAGGTTGGTGGCGCTCATGCTGGCGCTCAACTGCGTCGCCCCCAACCGCCGATCGGTCAGGCCCATGAACAGCGCGTACGAGGTGGTGGTGAACGCGCCAATCAGCAGGTAGAGGGCCAGCAGCAGGCCCAGCGTCACCGCGCCGCCCAGCCACGCGGGATCGGCCCACGCGACGCCGGCGATGACGAGGGCCATCCCGAGCAGGGTGGCCGCCGCGGCCGGCACGCGGCCGAGGCGATCCGACAGGCCGCCCGCCGCCAGGGCGCCGGCCACCATGGCCGCCACGGTGGGGAGGAAGAGGAACCCGCCCACCTGCGTGGACGAGAATCCGTGATCGATCAGGAAGGGCCCCACGAGGATGCCCACCGCCTCGAAGCCGGCGCCGCCGATGGCGGCAAAGGCCAGCACCAGCCACGTGCCGCGCCGCGCCAGCACCTCGCCCAGGGCCGATGTGAACTCCCGGCGGCGGGCGCCGAGGCCGCCGGCGCGGGGCGCGGGCTCGGCCTCTCCCGCCACCAGCAGCACGGCGAGCGGCAGCCAGATGCCCGCCACCAGCAGCAGCAACGTGGCGCGCGGCCCCACCCACGCCTCGATCAGCAGGGCGCCGCCGCCAAACAGCGACCGCCCGGCCAGCATGCCCGCCTGCATCCACGCGTTGATCGATCCCAGCCGCTCCGGCGGCACGATCTGCACCGCGTACGCGTCGATGGCCACGTCCTGGGCCGCGGCCGCCACGGCGTGCAGCACCAGCAGCGCGGCCACGAGGCCGAAGTCCGCCCGCCAGTCCACGAACACCGTGGCCAGGATCAGCAGGCCCATCATGATCTGGCACGAGGCAATCCAGGCGCGTAGGGGCCAGCGCGGCGTGCGGAGGATGTCGATGAACGGCGCCCCGAGGAACTTGAACGCCCACGGCAGCACCAGCAGCGAGAGCAGCCCCGTGATGGCCTCCACCTCCACGCCGGCCGCCCGCAGCCGGGTGGGGAGCGCCCACCAGAGGAAGCCGATGGGCGCGCCCTCGCTGAAGTAGAGCGCGGTGAACAGCACCGTGCGGCGGCGGCTGGGCGTCACACCTCGCGTGCGTCCTCGCCGGCGCCGTAGCGGATCCGGTACAGGTCGGTGCGGCGGTCGGTCCAGTTGAGCACCGTGCCCTTGCTGCGGTGCCGGCGCAGCATCTCGATGTCGACGTCGGCGAAGATCACCGTCTCGATGTTCTCCTGGCACTCGGCGGCGATGCCGTCGCGGCTGAAGTAGAAGTCGGACGGCGTGAAGATGGCCGACTGCGCGTAGTGGATGTCGGCGTGGTCCACGTCGGGCAGGTTGCCCACGCAGCCCGAGAGCACGACGAACACCGGGTTCTCGATGGCGCGCGCCTGGGCGCAGTAGCGCACGCGGAGGTAGTCGTGGCGCTCGTCGGTGTTGCTGGGGACGAAGAGCACGCGCGCGCCCTGGTCGTAGGCCATGCGCGCCAGCTCGGGGAACTGCGCGTCGTAGCCCGTGAGGATGGCGACGCGCGCCCGGTCGGTGTCGAACACCTGCAGCCCGTCGCCCGGCTGCACGCCCCACCACCGCCGCTCGTTGGGCGTGATGTGCAGCTTGCGCTGCTTGTCGATGGCGCCGTCGCGGTGGAACAGGTAGGCCGTGTTGAACAGCCGCTCGCCGTCCAGCTCGAACTGGCTGCCGCCCACGATGTTGATGTGGTACTTAATGGCCAGCTTCGCGAACATCTCGAGGAAGGGCTTGGTGAACTCGGCCAGCTTCCGCGCCTGCAGCCCCGGCCGGTCGCTCGAGATGGTGGAGAGCAGCTGCGTCGTGAACAGCTCCGGGAAGCACAGGAAGTCGGCCTTGTAGTCGGACGACACGTCGACGAAGAACTCGCACTGCCGGGCGAAGTCGTCGAAGGTGGCGATGCGCCGCATCTGGTACTGCACCGCCGACAGGCGCACCGGGCTCGACGGCCGCATCAGCTGGCGGCGGTGCGGCGCCACGTAATCAAGGTTGCTCCACTCCAGGTACGTGGCATACCCGCGCGACTCGGTATCCGACGGGAAGTAGTTGGGAATCAGCCCCTTCAGCACGAACCCGTTCGACAACTGCGGCGTCAGCACGGGGTCGGTCAGCGTCTTGGTGATCACGCGGTCCACGTACTCGCGCGCGGTCATCGTCCCGGCGTGCGATCCATAGCCGGCGATGCGCCCGCCGATGATGATGCCCTTCAGGTTGCGGTCGCGGGCCAGCTGCTTGCGCGCCTGGTAGAGGCGGCGCGACAACTTCATCCCCCGGAACGCGGGGTCCACCATGATCTCCATGCCGTACAGCACGTCGCCGCCGGCATCGTGGTTGCGGATGAGGCCGTTGTCGGTGCTGGCCGACCAGTTGTGCCACTCGCTGTGGCTCGACGAGTCCACGATGAGGCTGCTCGCCGACCCGACGATGCGGCCGTCCACCTCGATGACGAACTGGCCCTCGGGAAAGGCGGCCAGCTGGCTGGCAATCTGCTCCCGCGTCCACGGCTTCATCCCCGGGAAGCACGCGAGCTGCAGGGCGACGAGGTCGTCGTAGTCGGCCATCGCGAGGGGCCGCAGGCGGATCTTCTTCTCGAAGGACTTGAGGTCGGTTTCGTCCATGGCTGAGCTCGTGCCGGATGGGACACCGGCGCCGCGATTCTACTTGAGTTGCCGGCCGACCGCAGGCCGGCGGGGCCCGGCGTGAGGTGGCGATCGAGGGGCGGGCGGCCTCGACTCTACCGGCCGGTGACGCTGACGTGCCCGGGAATCGAACCGCCGGATCGGGGCTTCGCCGACTGAACCTTGGTCGGGCGCGGCCGCCGGCGCACCAGGATCGTGATCAGGGCCTTGCGCGACGGGCCTGGCGCGTGGCCGCCTTCGCCGCGGCGTTCCTCGTCGTGCGCCTCGACCATCTTTGCGAGGGCGGCGTCGAGCCTCTCCTTGATCACGGCCTGCACTTGCTCCGCGTGCGCCTGCAGGGCGGCGTCGATGGCCTCGCGCACCGCGGTGGCGACTTCGGCGCGCATCACGGAGAGAGCTTCGGGCGAGAGCGCGGCCGTCGCCGCCGCGTCGGCGCCGATGGAGGGATCGGGCATGCCAAATCCTATCCACAACGGGGTCTCAGGGGGAGGGGGCGCGGGCGCCCGGCGGTCGGTGGCACGACGATTGTCGGGGGCAGCCAGTTCGTTGTTCAGCGGGAGCGGATCCGTTGCGCGCCGGCCGCCTGGCATCGCCACGGGCCACGCGGCGCGCCGCTCAACCATCTGCGAATCGACCATCGTGAAGAGCGAATCGAGGTCGTCCTGCCACTCGGGTTCGCGTGACGGCGGCGGCGTCCCCCTGGTGAGCCGGGGGTCGTACACCACCGGGTCCCCATGGGTCGATTCTTCGATGCCGAACAGCCGTTTCGTTCGTGTGAACACGTGCGCTGATCCCTCTGGTGGCCCCGGCCGCTACGCCAGTATGCCCCGGGTATCGGCCTGCCCGCACACGGGGATAGAGGCGCCGCTGCCGGGCTGCGCAGCACCATGCAACCGCGTGGAGATCCGGGGCTAGCGAAGGGAGGCGGGAGGCGGCGCGGAGAGGTCCACGGGCGCGCCCGTGACGGGGTGCACGAAGCGCAGGCGCTCGGCGTGCAGGAGGTAGCCCCCATCGCCGGGCAGTCCCGGATGGTGGGCCAGGGGGAGACCACCGACGGCGTACAGCGGATCGCCGGCCAGCGGGTGGCCCGCCCACGCCAGGTGAATGCGAATCTGGTGCGGCCGCCCCGTGGTGATGTCCACCTGGAACAGGGTGTCCGCGCCGCGGCGATCCAGCACCGTCGCCAGGCTGTGCGACGGCCGGCCGGTTTCAACGGCCGCATGCACGAGGCCCAGCGCCGGGTGCGCCACCGGGCCGATGGGCGCGTGGATGTCGAGCCGATCCCAGGCGGGCGAGCCCGAGCCGAGCGCCCGGTAGCGCTTCTCGACCTCGCGGGTGCGCCAGGCGCGCGACAGCGCCGCGGCGGCCTCGGTGGTGCGCGCGAACACGACCAGGCCCGAGGTGTGGCGGCCGAGGCGGTGCATCGGGCTGGCGCCGGGATCGCGCGCGCGGACCAGCGCCAGCAGCGTGTGGTCCTGGAATCCGCCCGCGGGCAGCGTCGGCAGGCCGCCCGGCTTCACCACGGCGAGCAGCGCCGCGTCTTCGTGGACGACCTCGAAATGCAGCGGCACCTCGGGTTCCTCCCAGGGCGGGCGATGCCACGTGAGGGTGTGGCCCGGGCGGAGCACCTCGTGGCCGGCGGCGGGACGGCCGTCGAGTTCGATCTCGCCGCGAGCGAGGCGCGCGGCCCAGGCCTCGACGGTCGAGTGGCGCCGGCTCGCGGTGAGGTGGGCGAGCACGGTGAGGCCCGCGTGCGCGGGGCCTGCCTGCTCGCGATACGAGTGGCCGTGGTTCAGCGCCACGGGGACAGGCCCCATCTGTGTTTCATCTGTGGCCTCAGCGGGCCCGCGCCAGCTCCAGCACCAGGTCGTAGTTGAATCGCACGAAGCGGTGGAGCTCGGTTTCGAGGATGCGCTCCTGGTCGCTGTGCGCGCCGAAGCCCTTGGGGCCGTCCTCGGTGTCGATAGCCGGGCCGATGCCATAGCACTGGATGCCCGTGGCCCGGATGTTCGACATGTCGGTGGCGCCGGTGCCCATGGTGGGCAGCACCGTCGTGTCGTAGTGCTTCGTCAACTGCGCCTCGAGCGTGGTGAACGCCTCGGTGTCGAGCCGCGATCCGCCCGCCGGCCGGTAGCGATCGCGGAACCAGCGCACCTCGACGTTCTCGTCGCCGATCACGGCGCGCACCCGGTCGAGGAACGTGTCCTGGTCCTCGTCCGGGTGCAGCCGCACGTCGATCACCGCCCTGGTCTCGGACGGGATCACGTTGTAGCGGAACCCGCCGTCGATGATCGTGGGCACGAGCGAGGTGTGGAGCATCGACCAGTGCTGGGGCTGGTTGTCGAGCAGCCAGTCGGCCGCGGGCGTCGACACCTTGGGGTCGGGGCTGAGCACGTCGCGATACTGCCGGGCGACGGCGGGCGGCACCATGGTCTGGAGCTTCCGGAAGTAGGCCCCCGTGGTCTCGTTCACGCGAAGGGGCGGGGTCCACTGCGCCACCTTGCTGACGGCCGCCGAGAGGCGGGTCACGGCGTTGTTGCGCGAGGGCACCGACCCGTGGCCGGCGGGGCCGCGCGCGACGATCTCGATGGCCCGCGGCTCCTTCTCGGTGGTGCCGACGTTGGCCTGCGCCACCGTGCCGCCGCGGCGTACCACGCCGCCGCCCTCGGCGAAGCAGAACTCGGCGTTGATCGCGTCGAGGTGGTGATCGGCCATGAACTGCGCGCCGACGTCGGGCGCGCCTTCCTCGCCCGCCTCGGCCAGCAGGATCACGTCGCGATCGAGCGGCGTGCCGTCGCGCTTGAGCCTGAGGATCACCATGAGCGCCGCGGTGAGGTTGTCCTTGTCGTCCACCGCGCCGCGGCCGTACACGTAGCCGCCGTCGCGCGTGGCGCCGAACGGGGGAAAGGTCCACTTCTTCTCGTCGACGGTCACCACGTCGGTGTGGCCCATCAGCAGGATGGGCCGCTTCTTGCCGTTGCCCTTGATGCGAGCCACGAGGTTGGCCCGCGCGGGATCCTTGGCGAACACCTGGTAGGGGATGCCCTCCTTGTCGAGCACCTCCTTGAGGTACTCCACCGCCCGCGTCTCGTTGCCGGGATGGCTGCTGGTGTCGAGCCGCAGCAGCGCCTGGAAGTGCTGCAGCGTCTCGGCCTCGAACGCCGATGAGGCCGGTGCCTGCGCCGCGGATCCGCCTTCGCGGCCAACGGCCGCCACGGCGGGATCCCGCCGTAGCTCGCCGGATGCTTGGCGAGCGGAGGCGGATCCGCCTTCGCGGCCAACGGCCGCCACGGCGGGATCCCGCCGTAGCTCGCCGGATGCTTGGCGAGCGGAGGCGGATGACGCAGACACCACGCAGGTCAAGGCCAGGGCTGTTCCGAGGCGCGACAAGATCGTCATGGACGAAAAGGATACCGCAGTACGGTACGCTGGTTCGTGGCCACCGCCATTCAAGCCGCGCCCTCCCGCCGCGTGGTGTTCATCGACCTCGCCCGTGCCGCGGCCGTGGTGATGATGGTGCAGGGGCACGCCATCGACACCCTGCTGGCGCCGACGTATCGATCCGGTCCCGGCTACGACGGCTGGCTCTTCATGCGGGGCCTCACCTCGTGCATGTTCCTCACCTTGTCGGGGCTGGCGTTCACGGTGACGGCGCTCCATCACTGGGACGACCAGCGGCGGCTGTCGCGCCGCCTGGCCCGCCGCGTGCTCCGGCTGGGCTTCTTCCTGGCCCTGGCGTACCTGTTGCGGTTCCCCATGGCGACGTTTTCGCACCTGCAGTACGCGACCGACGAGCGCTGGCAGTCGTTCTTCGTCGTGGACATCCTCCAGGTGGTGGCGGTCGTCCTGCTGGTGCTGCAGGCGTTGATCGGGCTGCTGCCCTCGCCGCGCGCCCTCGGCGTGACAACCCTGCTGCTGGGGGTGGCCGTGGTTGTGGCCGGGCCGCTGGTGTGGGCGATCGACTGGACGGCATACCTGCCGCTGCCGCTCGCGTCGTACCTGTCGCCGGCCTGGGGCTCGCTGTTCCCGGTGTTTCCGTGGGCGGGGTACATCCTGCTGGGCGCCTCGTTGGGCGTGGTGACCGAGCGGTGGCTGGCCCACGACCGGCTCGACCACGTGGCGCGCGTGATGATCACGGCCGGCATCGCCATCATCGCGGCCGTGTGGGTGTTCCGCCTGATGTTCATCGCGCCGTACGGGAGCATCGACATCCGCGTCAGCCCCGGCTTCTTCCTGCTTCGGCTCGGCTGGGTCGCCGTGGTGCTGGGCGCGATCACGCAGGTCAGCGTGGGGTGGCGCGGTCTTCCCGCGGTGGTGCAGGCGCTGGCCGAGCAGTCGCTGCTCGTCTATGCCGTCCACGTGGCCCTGCTGTACGGCTCGCGTTGGAACACCGGGCTGCGGGAGAGCGTGGGGCCGTCTGGGCCGGGCGCCGTCCTGGCCTGGGTGGTGCTGCTCGTGGCGGGTGCGGCCGCCATGGCGTGGGCGTGGAGCGAGGTGCAGCGCCGGCGGCCCGCCTTGGCGTCGGCCGTGCGCGTGGCGACCATCGCGGCGCTCGTCTACCCGCTGTTGGGCTACTGACGCGGCGTTCCGTTTTTGCGGTACGCTTGGGAGTTCCATGCCCTTGCTCACGCTCGACCGTGTCTCCATGGCCTACGGCCATCTGCCCCTGCTCGACGGCGTCAACCTGCAGGTGGAGCCCGGCGAGCGCATCGCCATCATCGGCCGCAACGGCACCGGCAAGTCCACGATCATGCAGATTCTCGGCGGCGAGCTGCCGGCCGATTCGGGCGTGGTGTGGCGGCAGCCGGGCGCCAAGGTGGCGCGGCTGGTGCAAGACGTGCCCCTCTCGGCGGATCGGCCCGTCTTCGACGTGATCGCCGAGGGCCTCGGTGACCTCGCCACGCTCATCACCGACTACCATCACGCCGTCAGCACGCTCGAAAACGACGCGACCGAGCAGGCGCTCGAGCGGCTCGGGCAGTTGCAGCACGCGCTGGAGGAGCGGGACGGCTGGCGGCTCGAGCAGCAGGTGGAGCTGATTGTCACCAGGCTCGGACTTCCGGCGGACGCGATTGTCGACACGCTGTCGGGCGGCTGGCGCCGCCGCGTGCTGCTGGCGCGCGCGCTGGTGGGGCAGCCCGACGTGCTGCTGCTGGACGAGCCCACCAACCACCTCGACATCGAGGCCATCACCTGGCTCGAGTCGTTCCTCATCGAGTATCCCGGCGCCGTCATCTTCGTCACGCACGACCGCACCTTCCTCGAGCGGGTCGCGACCCGCATCATCGAGCTCGACCGCGGCAGGCTGACATCGTGGCCCGGCGACTACGCGACCTTCCTGCGGAAGAAGGAGGAGTGGCTGGCGAACGAGGAGCTCACGCAGGTGAAGTTCGACAAGAAGATGGCGTCGGAGGAAGTGTGGCTGCGGCGCGGCGTCAAGGCGCGGCGCACCCGTGATGAGGGGCGCGTGAAGGCGCTGATGGCCATGCGCGCCGAGCGCGCGGCGCGGCGCGACCAGATGGGCAACGTCCGCCTGCAGATCGACCAGGCGGATCCGTCGGGCAAGATGGTGTTCGAGGCCGAGGGCATCGGCAAGTCGTACCCCTCTGGTAGCGGTACACCTTCAGGTGTGCCCAAGTCAGTCGTCAAGGATCTGTCCATCCGGGTGATGCGCGGCGACCGCATCGGCCTTATCGGCCCCAACGGGTCTGGAAAGACGACGCTGCTGCGGTTGCTGCTGGGGGACCTGCCGCCCGACACCGGCACCGTGCGGCACGGCGCCAACGTGCAGGTGGCGTACTACGACCAGCAGCGCGAGCAGCTCGATCCCGAGCGCACGGTCGTGGACACCATCGGCGATGGCAGCGACACCGTCACCGTGAACGGCGTCGCGCGGCACGTGCATGGGTACCTGCAGGACTTCCTGTTCTCGCCCGAGCGGGCGCGCTCGCCCGTGAAGGCGCTGTCGGGCGGCGAGCGCAACCGGCTGCTGCTGGCGCGGTTGTTCACGCGGCCGGCCAACGTGCTGGTGCTGGACGAGCCGACCAACGATCTCGACCTCGAGACGCTGGAGCTGCTCGAGGCGCAACTGGTGGAGTGGCCCGGCACGCTGCTGCTGGTGAGCCACGACCGCCGCTTCCTCGACAACGTGGTCACCAGCACGCTCGTGTTCGAGGGCGACGGCCGCGTGCAGGAGTTCGTGGGCGGGTATGAGGACTGGGTGCGGCAGTCGCAGTCACCCGGAGGGGCCGGCCTTCAGGCCCGCCCGCGTGAGGCCGGGCCTGCCGCATCAGGAGGGGCGGGCCTTCAGGCCCGCCCGCGTGAGGCCGGGCCTAAAGGCCCGGCCCTCCGAAAGTCGCCGCCCACCAGGAAGAAGCGCTCGAACAAGGAAGAGCGCGAGTACGCGGAGCTCCCCAGGCGCATCGAGGCGCTCGAGGCCGAGCAGGCGGCGCTGGCCGAGCGCGTGGCGCACCCCGACTTCTACAAGGAGACGGCGGACGAGATCCGCCAGGCACTGGCGCGCATCGACGCCGTTGAGCAGGAGTTGCTCACGGCGATGGCCCGGTGGGACGAACTGGATTCGATCGCCAGAGCCTAGAGCCCAGAGCCCAGAGCCCAAAGCCCGTACAATACCGCGATGCGCGCCATCCCAATCCTCCTCGCCGCCGCGTGGCTCGTGCTCCAGTCGTCGCTGGGCGCCCAGGCGCCGGGGGTGCCCACGCCCGAGTCGGTGCTCGGCTTCAGACCGGGGGCCGACCACAAGCTGGCCACCTACGAAGACTCGGTGGACTATTTCAAGAAGCTCGATGCGGCCAGCGACCACATGCAGATGGCCGAGGCCGGCACCAGCACCCAGGGGCGGACGTTTCACCTCGCGGTGATCTCCTCGCCCGCCAACCTCGCCAAGCTCGGGCGGCTGCGCGAGATCAGCCGGCGCCTGGCGCATCCCGAGGGGCTCACCGAGACCGAGGCGCGCGCGCTGGCGCGCGAGGGCAAGGCCTTCGTCCATATCGACGGCGGCCTGCACGCCACCGAGGTGGCGGGCCCGCAGCACACGCTGCAACTGGCCTACGACCTCCTCAGCCGCACCGACGATCCCGACACCAAGGCCATCCTCGACAACGTCGTCTTGCTGCTGTGGCCCACCATCAATCCCGATGGCCAGACGATGGCCGTGGAGTGGTATCGAGGGAACGTGGGGGGACCGTTCGAGCTGGCGCCGCTGCCGAGGCTGTACCAGGAATACGTGGGCCACGACAACAACCGCGACGGCTACATGCTGAACATGATCGAGTCGCGCGTGATGGAGCACGCGTGGCGGCAGTGGGAGCCGCAGATCATCCACGTGCACCACCAGTCGTCGCCGTTCCCCACGCGCATCTGGCTGCCGCCGTTTGCCGAGCCCATCGCGCCGCGGGTGCCGTTCCTGATGTCGCGGCAGGTGAACATGATCGGCATGGCCATGGCCAAGGGCCTCGAGGAGCGCGGCCAGGTGGGCGCCACGCACATGGGCACGGGCTTCGACGCGTGGTACCCCGGCTACATCGACTACAAGCCGATGCTGCAGAACATCGCGGCGTTCTGGACCGAGACGGCGCTCTACAGCTACGCCACGCCGAAGTTCTACACCCTGCAGGACTTTCCAGCCGACCGCCGCGACCTCAGGCCAGAGAGCCTCTATTCCAGTCCATGGACCGGGGGCTGGTGGCGGCTGCGCGACGCGGTGGAGTACATGGAGACGGCGTCGCTTTCGGTGCTCGAATACGCGTCGAAGTACAAGGACTCGCTGTTGCTCAACCGCTACCGCGCGGGCCGCCAGCAGATCGAGCGGTATCGCAAGGAGCCGCCCTATGCCTACGTGGTGCCGCAGCAGCAGCGCGACCCGGCCGCGGCCGTGGAACTGCTGCGCCGCCTCGCCTTCCAGGGCGTGCGCGTGTCGCAGCTCTCCGGCGCCGCCAGCATCGACGGCGTCTCGTATCCGGCGGGCACCTGGGTGATCCCGATGGACCAGGAGTACGCCGAGGCCGCGCGGCAGGTGCTCGACGTGCAGAAGTACCCCGACCTGCGCGAGTCGCCCGACGGCCCGTTGGAGCAGCCCTACGATGCGGCCGGGTGGACGCTGCAACTGCAGATGGGCGTCGATGTGGTGGCGGCCGCGATGCCGCTCACGCCTGGCGTAGCCGGGAAGCTCACGCGGCTGGGCGCCGAGCCGTCGCCGACGGACGCGCCCACCGCCTACGCGACGGGCGCCCGCGATGCCGCGCCCTTCGACAGCCTGCCGGGTCTCGGCTTCGACAGCCATCCCACCGCCGCCGCCATCGTCCCGCCCGCGGGCAAGACGCGAGGCGCCGGGCCGGTGCTCGTGGTGGATCCGGCGCAGAACAACAGCTTCAAGGCGATCAATCGTGCTTGGCGGATTGGTGCGGCGATTCGTTACGCGGGTGCAGCGGGTGCAGCGGGTGCAGCGGGTGCAGCGGGTGCAGCGGGTGCATCGGGTGCATCGGGTGCATCAGGTGCATCGGGTGCATCAGGTGCATCAGGTGCAGCCGGTGGGAAGTACATGATCTCGGGGTTGTCCGAGTCGGCCATCAATGAGCTTGTCACCACCTACGCGTTGCAGGCCGAGCGCGTGGCCTCGGCTACTGGCGCCGAGGTGAAGAAGCCGCGCATCGGGCTGTATCGGCCCTGGCAGGCCAGCATGGACGAAGGCTGGACGCGGTGGGTGCTCGAGCAATACGGGTTCGACTACCTCAATCTCACGCCGCAGGACTTTCGCGGGCAGCCTCTGGGCGATCGCATCGACGTGCTGGTGATTGCAGACGAGGCGCGCGGGCTTCTGGATGGGTACGCGAAGGGCGTCGTGCCGCCGGCCTACGAGGGCGGCATCGGCGCCGACGGCGTGCGCGCCCTCGACAGGTTTGTGCGCGAGGGCGGCACGCTGGTCACGTTCAACCGCGGGAGCCTCTTTGCCATCGACCAGTTGCACCTGCCCGTGAAGAACGCCGTGGCGGGCGTGCGGCGCAACGAGTTCTTCACCGGCGGATCGATTCTCGATGTGGAGGTGGATGCCGCGCAGCCCGTGATGGCCGGCATGCCCGCGCGCGCCGCCGTGTTCGTGGACGGCAGCCCCGCCTTCGACACGCTCGAGGGCTTCTCGGGCGCCGTGCTGGCGCGCTACCAGCAGGCGGGGTCGCCCCTGCTCTCGGGATACCTGCTGGGCGAGAAGTTCCTCAACGGCAAGGCCGCCGCGCTGGACGTGCGGCACGGCGATGGTCACGTGGTGCTGCTCGGCTTCCGCCCCCAGTGGAGGGGCCAGCCCTTTGGCACCTTCCGCGTCATCTTCAACGCGGTGATCGGGGTGCGTTAGCGGCGGGCGTGCCCAGCCGAAGCCCGCCTCGGGTCCTGGGCCTGCCCAGCCGAAGCCCGCCTCGGGTCCTGGGCCTGCCCAGCCGAAGCCCGCCTCGGGTCCTGGGCCTGCCCAGCCGAAGCCCGCGCGTGTCTGGAGGGCGAAGGCTGGCGGAGAGAGTGGGACAATTTTCGCAACCGGCTCGTCCGCTCCACGTGAGCGCGAGGCGGCAGTTCAAATGCCGCGCACGTCGAATCCGAACGCGCGCGCCGCCGCACCAAGTACCGCATCGTGCGTGGCCATCTGCGACAAGGGTCCAACGCGATCGCGCCAGATCAGCGCGGTTGCCAGGTGAATGGCGTCCAGCGAACCGATCGACATGGGCATGGGCTCGCCCGCACGACTGAGCACCGGCGGCCGTAGCAGCACCAGATCGATCGCTTCGAGCCACTCGTTGACGCCGCGCAACCGTAGCGACGCCTCGTCGGGGGTGAGTGAGCCCTGGATTCGCAGCCGGTCGAGGGTGCGAGCGCTTTCGACAACAATGAGTTCGCTGGACACGAGCCCTTCGTACTCGCGCAAGTCCTCGAGCGCTCCCGGTTCACGCAAAACGACGCGCAAGAGGGCGGAAGTATCGAGGTACGCGATCACCGGCGGCGGCGGTCCTCAACCAGGATGGTGACGCTGTCGGTGTGTTTCGCAGGCTTCGGTAGAAGCTTCAGGTCGCGCAGACGCCGCGTTGCATGGCGCATTTCGAGCGGGGGTGCCGCGTATGGAACGATCCGCGCGATCGGTGTGTCTCGGTCGAGCACCGTCACGCTGCCGCCGTTACGGACGGAGCGGAGGTGCTTGCTGAGTCGAGCTTTCAGTTCGGCGATACCCACCTTGCTCATGACCAATTATAGTCACGAGAGGTCAAGACTGTCCATCACAGATGGGGTGACGACCGACCCCGTTCGGGCCGACCGGGTCCGATGTCTCCGGAATGATCCCGCGAAGGTTGGCGGAGAGAGCGGGCCGCTTACGCCGAAGGCTTCGGCGCCCTCACCCGGAGCCATCCCGCCGAAGCCGCCTCCGCTCTTGGGCCTGCCCAGCCGAAGCCCGCCTCGGGTCCTGGGCCTGCCCAGCCGAAGCCC
>CAYJPQ010000033.1:0-4073 GCA_964372085.1 uncultured Bifidobacteriaceae bacterium
CGTGTGGCACCTCCGTGTGGCACCCCCGTGTGGCACCTCCGTGTGGCACCTCCGTGTGGCACCATCGTGTGGAACCCCGTGTAGAACCTTCGTGTGGCACCCTCGTGTGGCACCCTCGTGGGGTGGCACCATCGTGTGGCACCATCGTGTGGAACCCCCGGGTGGAACCTTCGTGAAGAACCTTGTGATTGCCATTGATGGCCCTTCGGGCGCGGGCAAGGGCACCCTGGCGCGCAGCCTGGCGCGCGCGCTGGGGTACCGCCACGTGGATACCGGCGCCATGTATCGGGCCGTGGCCTGGAAGGCCGCGCACGACGGGTTGTCGCTGGACGACGACGAGGCCGTCTCGGCCCTGGCCGCCGCGGCGCGCCTCGACCAGCACGAGGGCCGCATCACCATCGACGGCCACGACGTGACGCGCGACATCCGCACGCCGGCCATGGACCAGGCCGCGGCGTCGGTGGCGAAGCTGCCGGGCGTGCGCCAGGCGCTGGTGGCCCGCCAGCGCGGCCTGGGCGCCGACGGCGGCGTGGTGATGGAAGGCCGCGACATCGGCACGGTGGTGTTCCCACATGCCGACGTGAAGATCTACCTCGACGCTTCGGCCGAGGAGCGGGCGCGGCGTCGGGCGACCGACGAGGCCCACACCGGCGGGCAGCAGGGCAGCGTGGCGGCCGTGCAGCACGACCTGGTGGCGCGCGATCGCGCTGATTCCACCCGCGCCATCGCCCCGCTCACGCTGGCCCCCGATGCGGCGTACATCGACACCACCGGCATGCCCATCGAGGTGGTGGTGCATCACGTGATGATGATCGTTCACGAGAAGCTGACGGAGGGGCCGTGACCCCCGACGAATTCCGCGCGGCGGGACACCGTCTCGTGGACTGGATCGCCGACTATCGTGCGCGGCTCGAGTCGCGCCCGGTCATGGCGCAGACGCCGCCCGGCGCGGTGAAGGCCAAGCTGCCGGCCTCGCCGCCCCTTGACCCCGAGCCGATGGACGACGTCTTCCGCGACGTGGACGACATCGTCGTTCCCGGCCTCACGCTGTGGCAGCATCCGCGCTTCTTCGGCTACTTCCCGGCCAACACGTCGCTCGCGAGCGTGCTGGGCGACCTGTTGAGCACCGGGCTTGGCGTGCTGGGCCTGGCGTGGCAGTCGAGCCCCGCACTCACCGAGGTGGAAGAGGTGGTCACCGACTGGATGCGCCAGATGCTGGGGCTCTCCGGCGCGTGGAGCGGCGTCATCCAGGACACGGCCTCCACGAGCACCCTCGTGGCGCTGATGTGCGCCCGCGAGCGCTCCACCGGATACTCGCTGGGCCGTGGCGGCCTGCAGGCCGAACCCGCGCCGCTCATCGTCTACACCACGGCGCACAGCCACAGTTCGGTGGAGAAGGCCGCGCTGCTCGCGGGATTCGGCCGCGATCACATTCGCGTGGTGCCCCACGACACGGCGTATGCCATGCGCGCCTACGCGCTCGATGCGTTGATCCAGGCCGACCTCGCTGCCGGCCATCGTCCCTGCGCCGTCGTGGCCACCACCGGCACCACCACCTCCACGGCGATGGATCCCATCGCCGCGATCGCGCGCGTGTCCGGGGCGCACGGCCTCTGGCTGCACCTCGATGCCGCGATGGCGGGCTCCGGGATGATCCTGCCGGAGTGCCGCTACCTGTGGGACGGCGTCGAGCAGGCCGACTCCATGATCGTGAATGCGCACAAGTGGCTGGGCGTGGCGTTTGATTGTTCCCTCTACTTCGTGCGCGACCCCGAGCACCTGGTGCGCGTGATGTCCACCAACCCCAGCTACCTGCAAACCGCGGCCGATGGCGAGGTGAAGAACTACCGCGACTGGGGCCTCCCGCTGGGGCGTCGCTTCCGCGCCTTGAAGCTCTGGTTCCTCATTCGCGAGCAGGGGGTGCATGGCCTGCAGGCCCGCCTGCGCCGCGACCTGGAGAACGCCGCGTGGCTGGCCGGCGAGGTGCCGAAGGCGCCGCACTGGCGCGTGCTCGCGCCGGTGGCGCTGCAGACCCTGTGCGTGCGCCACGAGCCGCCGGGCCTGGAGGGCGCGGAGCTCGATGGCCACACGCAGGCGTGGGCGGCGCGCCTCAACCAGTCGGGCGTTGCCTATGTCACTCCGGCGGTGCTCGACGAGCGCTGGATGGTTCGGGTCTCGGTGGGCGCGGAGCACACCGAGCGCCGCCACGTGGAACAACTCTGGGCCGCGATGCGGCAGGAAGCGGAGCGGGGATGATGAGCACGCCAACCTTTGCGGTGACCAATCCCGCCACCGGCGCGGAACTGGCGCGCGTGCCCGACCAGGGTCCCGACGCCGCGCGGCAGGCCGTTGACCGGGCGGTGGAGGCCTTTGCGACGTGGCGCCACACCACCGCGTTCGAGCGCGCCGAGATCCTGCGCCGCTGGCGCGAGCTGATGCTGCGCGACGAGGCGGCGCTGGGCCGGCTGATGTCGCAGGAGATGGGCAAGCCCATCACCGAGGCGCGCGGCGAGGTGCGCTACGCCGCCGGGTTCGTGGAGTGGTTTGCCGAGGAAGGCAAGCGCGCGTACGGCGACATCATCCCGACGCATGCGGCCAACAAGCGGTTGCTCGTGCTGCGCCAGCCCGTGGGGCCCGTGTATGCGGTGACGCCCTGGAACTTCCCGGCGGCGATGGTCACGCGAAAGGTGGCGCCCGCCCTGGCGGCGGGATGCACGGTGGTGCTGAAGCCCGCGGAGCAGTCCCCGCTCACCGCCCTGCGGCTGGTTGATCTCTGGGCCGAGGCTGGCGGCCCGGCCGGCGTCTTCCAGGTGCTGACCACGGCCGACCCGGCCGCGCTCTCGGAGGTGTTCTTCGCCGACGCGCGCGTGCGCAAGCTCACCTTCACCGGCAGCACGGCGGTAGGGAAGCGCCTGTATGCCGAGGCCGCCCGCACGATGAAGCGCGTATCGCTGGAGCTGGGCGGCCACGCCCCCTTCCTCGTGTTCGACGATGCGGATGTCGGGGCCGCGGTGGCGCAGGTGATGGCCACCAAGTTCCGCAACGCGGGACAGACATGCGTGTGCACCAACCGCATCTACGTGCACGAGCGCATCATGTCCGCGTTTGTCGATCGGCTGGCCGCCCTCGTCCGCACGCTGAAGGTGGGCGATCCCCTCGACGAGGCCACCCAGGTTGGTCCGCTGGTGGATGGCGACGGGGTGCGCAAGGTGGAAGCGCACGTGGCCGACGCCGTGGCCAAGGGCGCCACGGCCCTGGCCGGGGGGGCTCGCGGGCCCGGCCTGTTCTTCCAGCCCACCGTGCTCGTGGGCGTCACGCCGGGCATGCGCATCATGGAGGAGGAAACCTTCGGCCCGGTGGCGCCGGTCGTGACCTTCACCGACGACGCCGAGGTGGTGCGGCAGGCCAATGCCACTCCGTATGGCCTGGCCGCCTACTTGTGGACGCGGGACCTGGGGCGCGCCTTCCGGGTGGCCGAGGCGCTCGACTACGGCATTGTCGGCGTCAACGACGGGCTGCCGTCGACGCCGCATGCGCCGTTTGGTGGCGTCAAGGACTCGGGCCTGGGCCGTGAAGGCGGCCGCTGGGGGCTCGACGAATACCTGGACGTGAAGTTCGTGTCGCTGCTCTTGCCGTAGGCGGGCTACTCCTCGTCGAAGTCGTCCTTCGACGCCGGGTCGAGTTCCCAGCGGTGCCGGTCGCGGTCGGTGATCTCGTCGCCGCCTTGCAGTTCCTCATCGTCCGCGTATTCCACCCCCAGGGCGCGGCCGATTTCGTCCACCACGTCCTGATCGGGGGTGGGGTTGTCGCCGCCCGGCGCTTCGTCGCCCGCAGAGTCGGCCGACTGCCAGTCGGCGTCGACGTCGCCGGCCGTCAACGCGGGGCTGGAGGAGGTGTGCTCCTTCCTCTGCTGCCGCATCTCTGAAAGGCCACTGCGCGCGGCGGAGGACAGGCTGGCCTCGCCCAGGCTCGACGGCACGCCGTGGATGTCGGCTACGGTCTTGCGCGGACGGTCGAGGTTGGGCTTCTTCACCTGGGTCCTGGCCCGGGGGGCGGCCTTCTTGGCGGTCTTC
>CAYJPQ010000033.1:4173-21446 GCA_964372085.1 uncultured Bifidobacteriaceae bacterium
GTTGGGCTTCTTCACCTGGGTCCTGGCCCGGGGGGCGGCCTTCTTGGCGGTCTTCTTGGCGGCCTGCTTGGCGGTCTTCTTGGCGGTCTTCCTGACGGTCTTCCTGACCGCCTTGACGGCCTTTTTTGAGGCCTTCTTCAAGGTCTTCCTGGCCGCGGCCCTGGGCGCGGCCTTCTTCGGGGCCTTCTTGGGGGCCTTCTTCGGGGCGGGCCGTGCGGGCTTCTTGCGGGCCATGGCATCATCCTTTCCGGCTGTCTTGACTGTTCGAGCTAAGTAGCGTAACCTCTATCGGTTACGCGGGGCGCCGGTCGAGCTTCTTGGCGGCCGGTCACCCGACAGTAGCAAATCTGAAAGCAAAGGACACGCATCGCAAATGGCAATTTCGCAGGACGAACAACACCCGGCTGCTGAGCCCCAGGGCACGACGACCCCGGTGGCCAGGGCCACGGGCAAGCCGACGCTCAAGACGACCTCCCCTTGGGGTCACGATGACGACACCGACCCGCAGGAGTATGCCCGCCTGCTGGACCTTTACGATAACAGCTTCCGCAACCTCGCGGAAGGTGAAGTGGTCAAGGGCACGGTGCTCAAGGTCAACGCGAATGAGGTCGTGATCGACGTCGGCTACAAGTCCGAGGGCGTCATCTCGGTCGACGAGTTCCTCGACGAGACGGGCCAGGTCATTGTCCGTGAAGGGGACGTGGTCGACGTGCTGCTCGAGCGCACGGAGGACCGCGAGGGCCACATCGTGCTGTCGCGCGAAAAGGCCGAGAAGATGAAGATTTGGGACGAGGTCGAGCGCGCCTTTGCGGAACGCAAGGTCGTGATTGGCCGCGTCGTCGAGCGGATCAAGGGCGGCCTCGCGGTAGACATCGGCGTCCGCGCGTTCCTGCCCGGCAGCCAGATCGACGTGCGCCCCGTCCGCAACCTCGACGCGCTCAAGGGGCAGGAGCTCCGGATGCGCGTGATCAAGGTGAACAAGAAGCGCGGCAACATCGTCCTGTCGCGCAAGGTGCTCCTCGAGGAGGAGAACGCCGAGAAGAAGAAGTCGACGCTCGAGACGCTGGCCGAGGGCAAGGTGCTGCGCGGGGTGGTGAAGAACATCACCGACTACGGCGCCTTCATCGACCTGGGCGGCATCGACGGCCTGCTGCACATCACCGACATGTCGTGGGGCCGCGTGGGGCACCCGTCGGAGCTGTTCAAGGTCAACGACGAGATCGACGTGGTGGTGCTCAAGTACGACCAGGCCACCGAGCGCGTGTCGCTCGGCCACAAGCAGCTGATGGCCGACCCGTGGACCACCGTGATGGACCGCTTCCCGGCCGGCGCCCGCATGACCGGCAAGGTGGTGAGCCTCACCGACTACGGCGCCTTCGTGGAGCTGGAGCCGGGCGTCGAGGGCCTCATCCACGTGAGCGAGATGTCGTGGAGCAAGCGGGTGAAGCACCCGTCGAAGATCCTCAACGTGGGCGATTCGGTGGAGGCCATGGTGCTGGGTGTCGACCCGGCGGCCCGCCGCATCTCGCTCGGCCTCAAGCAGGTCGAGAGCAACCCGTGGCACGACCTGGCCGGGAAGTACCCGGTCGGCACCAAGATCAAGGGCAAGGTGCGCAACCTCACCGAGTTCGGCGCCTTCGTCGAGGTGGAAGAGGACATCGACGGCCTCATCCACATCTCGGACATGTCCTGGAGCAAGCGCGTGAAGCACCCCAGCGAGGTGCTCAAGAAGGGTGACGTCGTCGAGGCGATGGTGCTCAGCATCGACGCCGAGAACCAGCGCCTGTCGCTCGGCCTCAAGCAGTTGGCCACCGACATCTGGGAAGACTTCTTCGCGCGCCACCAGGTGGGCTCCACCGTGGACGGCAAGGTCGTGCGCATGACCAACTTCGGCGCGTTCGTCGAGCTCGACGAGGGCATCGAGGGCCTCATCCACGTGAGCGAGTTCGACGACTCGCACGGCCAGGAGAAGATCGACCTGGAGGTGGAGAAGACCTACCAGATGAAGATCATCAAGCTCAGCCCCGCCGAGCGGAAGATCGGCCTGAGCATCCGGGCGCTCAAGAGCGCGGAGTACCGGTCCGACTGGGAGTCGTACTCGACGTCGCAGGGCGACGGATCGGCGACGCTCGGCGACCACTTCAAGCTGAAATAGCCATGACGAAGGCGGAGCTGGTCGAGGAAGTCTCGCGCGTCTCGGACCTCACGAAGAAGCACTCGGAGGTCATCGTCGACACCGTGTTTGAGAGCATCATCGAGGCCCTCAAGCGCGGCGAGAAGATCGAGCTGCGCGGCTTTGGCAGCTTTCGCCTTCGCAAGCGTGAGCCCCGCAAGGGGCGCAACCCCAAGACCGGCGACAAGGTGGACGTGCCGCCCAAGCGCGTCCCCTACTTCAAGCCGGGCAAGGAATTGAAAGACCTGATCAATCGCGAGACGGGGGAGCCGGCCGACGGCGCCCCGGCCCCGCCCGCCGACCTTCCCCCCGGAGCGTAGGCGCCCCTTCATGGGGCGCCATCACCGCCGCACCAATGGAGCGCATCTGGTCGCCGTGGAGATTCGCCTACGTGACGCGCGCTGACGATGCGGGCGCGTGCGTCTTCTGCGCGGCGCCCGGCAGCGACGCCGCCCGGCCGCTGGTGGTGCACGAAGGCCCCACGGCCTTCATCATCCTGAACCTCTACCCCTACAACTCGGGCCACCTGATGGTGGTGCCGCGCCGCCACGTGGCCAGCCTGGCGCTGCTGTCGCGCGACGAGCTCACGGAGCTGGCCGTCCTGACGCAGATGGCCGAGCGGGCGCTGACCGAGGCCTTCCGCCCGCAGGGGATCAACGTGGGGATGAACCTCGGCCGTCCGGCCGGGGCCGGCATCGCCGACCACCTGCACGTGCACCTGGTGCCGCGGTGGACCGGCGACACCAACTTCATGACCGTGGTGGGGGAGGTGCGGGTGCTGCCGGAAGAGCTGCCCGCCACCGCCGAAAAGCTGCGTCCGATCTTCCGGCGGCTCGCGAAGGGGTAGGCGCGGCGCGCCTTGTTCGGCTTACGGCTTGGGGCTTGGGCCGTGCCAGCTGTAACTGTCGCAGCTCGCTCAAAGGCAACCACGAAGCACACGAAGGCCACGAAGGGGTTCTCGGAGGCGCTCATGTTGGTTTCCACTCATGCCGTGATCACTCCCCGAGGGGATCGCTCGAGATGGCGTAGCGCAGCCGGAGCGGTCTTGAAGACCGCTGCAATTCTCCAGCGCCACCACACCCGCATACGATCGGCCAGGCTCTAAGCTGGCCGTTTGCTCCTCTATCTTTTCTTTGCCTTCGTCGCCTTTCCCAGCTTTGGGTTGACTACGGCGGCATCCACCGAAAGGTTGTTTTCCTGCTCGAACGTTTGGATGCCAATCTCGACTACAGGCACGATGGCGGCCGGATTGAGGTCATCAGTGCTCGCGCCAACGTTGGAAGCAGCAAGTCCGAACCGGACGTATACACCCCAGATACCCTCATGGAGTCCCTGTTTCTTGATTAAGGCCTCCGCAACTTCCTTGTGTTTGAAAACGAATCTAGTTGGTTCAGCCATGACTAGTGGTTCCCCATATGAATTCGAACGGACCTCTCTCCAGAACTAATGGCCTCATTCAGGATTGTGACCGGTTGGAAAGCCGGCAAAGCATAGGGCGACGTCTGCAGGGATGCGCTCCCATGAGAATGGGGAGCGAGAGGTACGCTGTAGGTCGTCTCGGTTGCAGCCGTGGGCATCGCCTCGAAGTCGAACATGTCAACAGGGTGGCCTCTCTCAATCCAGCAACGTGCAAACACCTGCCCATTGATGGGGCCATTCTTGTTTTCGGGGTCGCTGTCGTCGTAGGCCACGATGGCGACCTTCCGATTCAGAGCCCTGGCGTATTCAACGACCTTTCGGAGAGTCAAATTGCCGGGGTCGTTGAGAACTTGGGAAACGCGACCTTTCGACACTCCCAGGGTCTCTGCGAGTGTCGAGCGCGGAATATTCTCTGATTCCATCCAGTTCTCAAGCTGACCGACAAAATCAAATGCAATCCGAAACAAGAAATCGTCAATGCTCTTGTTTGTCCAGTGTCCTCTTAGTTCCGCCATCTGTTGCCCTCGTTCGAGTCGGAATAAAACATTTCGAGCGCGGCTACCACGGCGCGATCAATTCTCAGCCGTTCCGCTCGGCTCTTTTCCTTCGGGTCCGTCAGCCTCTCGTTCTTCTGTCTATGCGAGACGAGAACGCAGAGTTGGAAGCTAGGGTCTGTCTTTCGGGGATGACAGGTGAACCCATACAGGCGCTGCATCTCTCTACCCTCGTTCCACCTGAAGACGATGCAGTTCTTGTGCCCTGGCTCGTTCGGCCAACCGTGGAAGTACTTGTCGCACCTGTTGTGCCCGATCCAATACTCAAATCGCGCCAGCAATAGTTGCCGTCGCTTGGTGTTACCCCCGTGGTCTAAGGTGCCAAGGATGGCGCCGGCGTCAATTTCGTCGTCGCCTTCGCACTCGAGGTAGGCCACGGCGCGCCGTGGCGAGTCCCGGAGCCCTGGGATCTTCACGATTCTGTAGGCTCCGGTGGCCATACACTCATCCAGTTTAGCCATACCTAAACAATGTAGTCAAGCCCGTGTGTCAGGCTTGGGTAGTGGCCGACCGAGCGGGCTCCAGACTTCCACCGAAAGCCCTTGGGCCCCTTCCGCGTAAGCCGCCGCCCCTCTGGGCAATCCCTCTTATGCTGAAGAAGAAGGCCCAGAACGCAGAGTAGGCGGCGAGGAAGGGATCCTAGAGCTTTCCGCCGTTCCGGCTTCCACTTGTGCCCGGTAGTTATAGCCGCCCCGTTCCAGCGCGGGTAGCACCATCGCTTCAAGGACGCCGCCCGTGTTCGTGTTATGTGGCGTCATAGGTTCCGCGTGGCCAGGACTTCTTTCGCCGGGGTGCGGTCGCCGTTGCAGCTAATCCGGCGTGGCGCGTCGAGGTAGCGCACTTCGTATCCTAGACTGCGGTACAACGCGTCGATACGCGGCGTGGACTGGTTCACGAGGACCACTGGGCCGCGATGCTGCGCCAGGACTTCCGCCGTTCGTACCTGGTCATCCCACGAAAACCCGCCTTGCGAGTAGGCCGTGAACTCCACGTCATAGGGAGGATCCGCGTACACGAAGTCATCTCGCTGGAGGGGAATGGCGGCGAAGTCGCCTACGGTGAAGTCCCAATCGGCAAACGCCTCGCGGAAGGCCGGAAAAGACTTCGCATACGTGATGGCCTTGTACCTGCCGAACGGAACATTGAACTCGCCCTTGCTATTGAAACGGCAGAGGCCGTTATAGCCCGTCCGGTTCAAGAAGTAGAACAGCGCAGCGGATTCCTGGGAGTCTGATTTCCCGGCGTGCATGAGGGCGTTGAACCGTTCCCGATGCTGGTAGAACAGGGCTTCGTTGTTCTCCACGTGGATGGAGATGCGAAGGCCCTTCTTGAGCCATCGGTAGAAGTTGACCAGGTGCGGATTCGCGTCGTTCAGTACCGCGCGCTCCGGTTGTAGGCCGAGCGCGACCGCCAGTCCTCCGCAGAACGGCTCCACTAATCGACGGTGGGCATGAGGCTCCCACAGGACCCGAAGGTGGGGCACCTGCCACCGCTTGCCGCCGGCCCACTTCAGGGGCGGCGGCAGGGCATCCGATGGGGAAGCGGCAACGGAGGGCATTGGTGTGAAGCGCAGTTTAGCCGAAGGTCAGGCCAAGCCCATCAGCGCCGCTAATACCGCGCCTCTGGTAGACTTATGTTGTTCGACTTCGGCAGTGGCGGTGAACGCCAGGGCGCCGCTGTCGTTATCGCCGTTGCGGCCCTCACTTATCGGCCGCCGGTCCCCAGCGAGCCGTGCATGACTTTTGATTTCACTCCCGAACAGCAGGTGTCCGTCACCCGTGCGCGCGAGGCAGCGTTGCGCCTGGGCGAGGCGGCCGCGCAGGCCGTCGACGCGCAGGGCGCCATTCCCGATGCCGTCCGCCAGGCGGTGAAGGCCGCGGTCGGTGACCCCTTTGCCCATGGAGGCGCGTGCGGCGTGGCGGTCCTCGAAGAGGTGGCGGCCGTGGTCGCGTCGGTGGCCGTGGCCATGGGCCTCGAGGAGGGAACCGGGGCCGATCAGCAGGCCACGGTGATCCCGCTGGCGCTGCCGGGGCTGCGCGGCGCCGAGCGCGCCGTGGCCGTGGCCGAGCGCGCGTCGGGTGCGGCGCGGGATCGCGCGCGCCTGGTGCTGAGCGCGGCGGCAGTGGGCGTGGGACGCGCCGCGGTGGCGCACGCCGTGGACGCGATGAAGGCCCGCGGCACCAAGCCGGGCGGCGATGAACCCACGCCCTATTGGTCGCTGGCCGATGCGGCGGCGGAGATCGATGCCGCCCGCCTGCTCACGGCCGAAGCGGCGCAGGGCCTGGACCGGGGAGACGGCGCCGCGGTGGGGCTGGCGCGCAGGCTGGCGGCGGGCGCGGCGGAGCGGGCCGTCGAGGCCGCCCTATGCGTGGTGGGCCCTTCGGGTTACCAGCGCGGCTCGCTGCTCGAGCGCCTGGGCCGCGACGCGCGCACGCTGTCGCTGGTGCTCGCGGAAACGGCGAAGTGAGATGGGTCTTTCAGCAGCCTGCTAGAAGGCCAACACCACCGCGACGTTCCCGAAGTTGCCCTTGCCCGGGCGCTCGGGGCTGGTGGGTCCGGAGCGATGGGTGGTGTCGAAGTAGTTGTATTCGAAGGCCAGCGTCACGTACTGGTGCGCCTTCACCATCACGTTGGCCCACACCACCTGGTTCTTCGACCGCGACACCGTGAGGGTGAGCGCATCGTCGTCGGGGTTGTCGACGCCGAGTCCGGCGTTGACGGTGACGGCCGGCGAGGCGACGACGCTGCCCTGCACCCAGCCGCCGACGGCGGCGATGCTCTTGAAGACACCGGCCTGCTGCGTCACGCCCTGCATGATGCCCGCCTGGAAGGTGTCGAGGTTCTCGCCCTGCCACACCTCGCCCGTCAGCGACAGCCTGGTGCCGAGCGCCACGGACCCGTCGACGGCCACGCCCCAGGTGGTCAGCGTTTGAGGCTCGGCCTTCTCACGGCCGTAGTGCACCGAGACGCCCAGGGCTTGCGCACGGCCGTGCCGGGTGCCCTGGTAGGCCGCGCGGCCCTGGTAGAAGGGCTGACCGGAGCGCTCACCCGACAGCGAGACGGGATCGGCCAGCGACCCGGCGGTGGGGGCGTCACCGCCGCTGTTGGGCCGGGCCAGGCTGGCCTGCAGCAGCAGGCCGCGAGAGCCGTTCGGGCGCTTCTCGATGCGAAACTGCGGCAGGCGCGTCCAGGGGTTGCCCGCGGTGGCGGCCAGGGGAATGGCGTAGTGCGCAAACGAGCTGGGGTTGGCCGGTGCGAAGATCGTCCAGTCCTGGCCGGCCATCACGGTCCAGCCCGACGTGTGCCGCAGTGTCACGCTGGCGATACGCAGTCGCGGCTGGTTGAACACGGTGCCCTGGGTGCTGACGGGCCGCGCGCCGAGAAAGTCGATTTCCAGCTGTCCCGACGGCGTCCACGAACCGGCGCCACGCGGCACTTCCACACGGAGCCCCAGGCGGCTCTGGCGAGCCGTGGCCTCGAACGAGGTGATGGTTCCGGCCTCGACCGCTTCGGGCTGCTGGCTGCCAATCGAGGGCGGCACCAGGCGCTGGGTGCCTGGCAGGGCCCAGGTCGGGATGTCGGGAACCGACAAGGCCGCGTCGGCCACGCCGCCGTTGGCGACGAGCGCGCCGTACACCGTGAACTTGGGTGCGGTGTCGCTCGGGGCCGACTGGGCCACGGCGGTGCGGGCCGTGCCGACGGCGGCACACAGGATGAAGGCGAGGACCGGCGTGCGGAGGTTCATGATGTCTCCCAAATCTCCCTAACCAAGGATCTGTTTCGCAATCGTCACCAACTGCATGTTGGTGGTGCCCTCGTAGATCTGGCCAATTTTCGCGTCGCGGAAGAGCTTTTCCACCGGGTAGTCCTTCACGAAGCCGTAGCCGCCGTACAGGTTCACGGCCATCGACGTCACGCTCTCGGCCACCTCGGACGAGAACACCTTGCACATGGCCGCCTCGGTGAGGAACGGCTCGCCCGCGTCGCGGAGGCGCGCGCAGTTATACACCAGCAGGCGGGCGGCCTCCACCTCGAGCGCCATGCGTGCGAGCTGGAACTGGACGCCCTGGAAATCGGCCAGGGCCTTGCCGAACTGCTTCCGCTCCTTGATGTACTTCACCGTGTGGTCGAGCGCGCCCTGCGCCAGGCCAATCATCTGGGCGCCGATGCCGATGCGGCCCTCGTTGAGCGTCTCGATGGCCACCTTGTAGCCCTTGCCCACCTCGCCCAGGATCTGGCTCTTTGGAACGATGCAGTCCTCGAACAGGAGCTCGCAGGTGCTGCTGGCGCGGATGCCGAGCTTGTCTTCCTTCTTGCCCACGGTGAAGCCGGCGGCGCCGCGCTCCACCACGAACGCGGTGATGCCGCGGTAGCCGGCGTCGGGGTTGACATTGGCGAAGACCAGGAAGATGTTGGCTTCGTTGCCGTTGGTGATCCAGAGCTTGCGGCCGGAGAGGGCGTAGCCGTCGCCCGTCTCCACGGCGCGCGTGGCCAGGGCAAAGGCGTCGCTGCCCGAGCCGGCTTCGGAGAGGCAGTAGGCGCCCACCGTGTCGGCGGCCAGCCGGGGGAGGTAGCGGCGCTTGATATCGTCGGCCCCCCACTTCATGAAGGCGTTGATGACGAGCGTGTTCTGCACGTCCACGAGCACGCCCACCGAGGGGTCGACGCGCGAGAGCGACTCGACGGCCAGCACCGAGTGGAAGAACGAGGCGCCCGCGCCGCCGTAGGCCTCGGGAATCTCCACGCCCATCACGCCCAGGCCGAACAGCTTCGTGAGCAGGGCCGGCGACATCTTGGCGTGCTCGTCCATCTCCCGGGCCAGGGGGCGCACTTCCTTGTCGGCAAATTCGTAGACGCTGTCGCGGAAGAGGGCTTCGTCTTCGGCTAAACGGGTCAGCGCCGGCGCGGCGGTGGGGCTGTGGCTCATGGGGCGTCCTCTAACCGGTGAGTGTGGAATAAGGCCAGTGACAGGCGGAAAACGTCTAAAGGGCAATGTTATCATCGCGATGACGAGCATGCGCACCACGGCCCTTCGCCCCGCTCTCGTCGTGCTCACCCTCGTCGTGGCGGTGGCCGCCCTGTCGGCCCAGGAGCGCCCGGCGCCCGTGGCCCCGCCCACGCCGGCCCAGGCCCCGCCCCCGTCCGACCAGGCGCAGCCCGTGTTCCGCGGCGGCATCAACGTGGTGCGGGTCGACGCCATCGTCACCGACAACAAAGGCAACCCGGTGACCGACCTCACGAAGGACGACTTCGAGGTGTTCGAGGAGGGCGATCGCCAGACCGTCGACACGTTCCGCCTGGTCAACATCAGCCAGATTGCGCCCGGGTACGCGACGCGCACCATCCGCACCCGCAACGACGAGGAGACGGCGGCGCAGGACGAGAACTCGCGCATCTTCGTGATCTTCCTGGACGACTACCACGTGCGACTCGAGAACAGCATCGGCGTGCGCAAACCGATCCTGGAGTTCCTCTCCACGCAGTTGTCGCCGAACGACCTGGTGTCGGTGATGTACCCCCTGACGCCGCTCGACGCGGTCACGCTCACGCGCAACCATCAGGGCGTGATGAACACGGTGGAGAAGTTCACGGGGCGCAAGTTCAACTACGATCCCGTCAACGACCTCGAGCGCGACTACGTGTACCGCTATCCCACCGAGACGGTGGAGCGCATCCGGCGGCAGGTGTCGCTCTCGGCGCTGCGCGGGTTGTCGTACAAACTGGGGGCGCTGCGCGAGGGCCGCAAGTCGATCATCCTGGTGAGCGAGGGCTACGTGGCGCTGCTGCCGCCCCAGAAGCGCGACGCGATCGCGGGCATGCCCGGGTCGGGCAACAACCCGCAGCGGTATGATCCGCTGGCCGGCGAGCGCAACCCGCTTGAGGAGCGGGCGCAGTTCAGCGCCGACACCGACATGCTGCAGGAGCTGCAGGACGTGTTCGACGCCGCCAACCGCTCGAACACCTCCATCTACGCGGTTGACCCGCGGGGCCTCTCCACGGGCGAGTTCGACATCGCCGACAACATCAGCTTCCAGACGAGCCAGGCCGCGCTCAACTCCACCATGAACACGCTGCGCACGCTGGCCGAGAACACCGACGGCCGCGCCATCGTGAACCGCAACGACCTGGCGCGCGGCATGCAGCAGATCGTGCGCGACTCGAGCGCCTATTACCTGCTGGGCTACAACTCGACGCGCGCGCCGCAGGACGGCAAGTTCCACGAGATCCGCGTGCGCGTGAAGCGGCCGGGCCTGCAGGTGCGGGCGCGGCGCGGCTACTGGGCGCTCACCGAGGCGGAGGTGGCGCGGGCGACCGCGCCGGTGCGCACCGGGCCGCCCCCGGCCGTCACCAAGGCGCTGTCGGCCATCGCGCCCATGACCAACCGCCGGTTCATCCGGACGTGGATTGGCACCGGGCGCGGCGCCACCGGCCAGCCCCGGGTGACCTTCCTCTGGGAGAGGCTGCCGCCCACCGCGGGCGTGCACCGCGACGAGGCCCGCCGGGTATCGCTGTTGGCCACCACGGCGGCGGGCGACATCGTGTACCGGGGGCGGCTGCCCATCGAGGCGCCCACGGTGAGCTTCGACGCCCAGCCGGGCACGATCGACCTGCGCCTCACGATTGAGGGGGATGGCGGCACCATCGATACCGAAGACCGCCAGGTCGCGGTGCCCGACCTCACGGCCCCCGAAGTGCGGCTCAGCACGCCCAGGGTGTGGATCGCCCGCAACGCGCGCGAGTACCAGGCGATCGCCGCCGACGCGGCGGCACTGCCCACCGCGACGCGCGAGTTCCGGCGCACGGATCGATTGCTGGTGCGCTTCGAGGCATTCACACCCGCCGCCGCGCCGGCCACGGTGACCGTGCGCCTGCTCAACCAGCAGGGCGCGAAGATGACCGACATCACCGTGGCGCCGCCCGCGGGCGACGGCCAGCCCTACCAGGTGGACCTGCCGCTGGCAAACCTCGCGGCTGGGCAGTACTTGCTGGAAGTCTCGGCAGGATCCGAAGGCCACCAGCCCGTCTCCGAGCTGGTAGCCTTCCGGCTTTCAAGTTAGCAGTACGAAGTACTTTTCACTTTTCACTTTTCTTACGCGTACATCCCACGCATCTTGGTCACCGTGGCCACGCGGTTGATGGCCACGATGTAGGCGGCGGTGCGCATGTCGACCTTATGGCGCTGTGCGGTCTGCAGCACGGCGTCGTAGGCCTGCACCATCTTCACCTCGAGCTTCTCGTTCACTTCCTTCTCCGACCAGAAGTACCCGTGGCGGTCCTGCACCCACTCGAAGTACGACACCGTGACACCGCCCGCGTTTGCCAGGATGTCGGGCACCACGAACACGCCGCGGTCGTGCAGCATCTTGTTGGCGTCCGGCGTGGTGGGGCCGTTGGCGCCCTCGACCACGAGCTTGGCCTTGATGGTGCCGGCGTTGTCGGCCGTGATCTGGTTTTCCAGGGCGGCGGGGATGAGGATGTTTACGTCCAGCTTGAACAAGTCGTTTGCGGCCAGCGGCTCGGCGCCGGGGAAGCCGTGCACGGTGGTGTGCTGCTTCACGTGGGCCATCAGGGCCGGGATGTCGAGGCCCTTGGCGTTGTAGACGCCGCCCTTCCAGTCGGTGACGCCGACGATGACCGCGCCCTCCCGGGACAGCAGCTCGGCGGCGATGGAGCCGACGTTGCCGAAGCCCTGCACGGCCACCGTTGCGCCCTTGAGGCCGAAGCCCAGGTGCTTCGCCGACTCGCGTGCGGCGATCATCACGCCGCGGCCCGTGGCCTCGCGGCGGCCGAGCGATCCGCCCATCTCCACGGGCTTGCCCGTGACGACGGCGGTGGAGGTGTAGCCGACGTGCATCGAGTACGTGTCGGAGAACCACGCCATGATCTGCTCGTTGGTGTTCACGTCCGGCGCGGGCACGTCCTTATCGGGGCCGATCGCGTCGATGATTTCGGCGGTGTAGCGCCGGGTGAGCGCCTCGAGCTCGCGGCGCGACATCTTGGTGGGGTCGCAGATCACGCCGCCCTTGCCGCCGCCGAAGGGCAACTGGGCGACGGCGCACTTCCAGGTCATCCAGGCTGCGAGCGCGGTGACCTCGTCCAGCGAGACGTTGGGGTGGTACCGGATCCCGCCCTTGGCGGGCCCCAGCGTCACGTTGTACTGGACGCGGTAGCCGGTGAAGACTTCGATCTCGCCGCTGTCCATCTGGACCGGACACGAGACGATGATCTGCCGCTTCGGATGCGTGAGCATCTTCCACAGGCCCTGGTCGAGATTCAGAATACGCGCCGCTCCCTCGAACTCCTGGAGCATGGCGCCGAAAACGCTGCCGTGTGCCGCCATCTATGCCTCTCGATTGAAGAAGTGCAAACGATCCACGGTAGCGTCGTTCTGTCGCGAATGTCAATTGGGTGTCGGTCGCATGACTTTTCAGCATCTTTTTCGCATTCGCGATGCCGGCCGGTGGGGCCGGGAAACCCCCATCCGGTCATATAATTAGGAACACATGAAGAGCGTGATCGACAAGGCGGCGGAGCGTCAGGCCGCCTTCACCACCGTCTCCGGCCGTCCCATCGAGCGGCTCTACACGGCCGCCGACCTCGCCGGGGGCGCCGGCCTCACCGACCCCGGCGTGTTCCCGTACGTGCGGGGCATCCATCCCACCGGCTACCGCGGCAAGCTCTGGACGATGCGGCAGTTCGCCGGGTTCGGCACGCCCGAGGAGACCAACCAGCGCTACAAGGACCTGATTGCGGCCGGGGGCACCGGCCTCAGCGTGGCGTTCGACCTGCCCACGCTGATGGGCCGCGACCCCGATCACGAGCTGGCGCTGGGCGAGGTCGGCAAGTGCGGCGTGAGCATCGTGTCGCTGGAGGACATGGAGCGGCTCTTCGAGGGGATCCCGCTCAACGACCCGGCCATCACGACGTCGATGACCATCAACTCGCCGGCGCCGATGATCTTCGCGATGTACCTCGTCGTGGCCGAGCAGCACGGCGCCGACTGGCAGACGATCTCGGGCACCATCCAGAACGACATCCTCAAGGAATTCATCGCGCAGAAGGAATACATCTTCCCGCCGCGCCCGTCGATGCGGCTCATCACCGACATCTTCGCCTTCTGCGCGAAGGACGTGCCGCGCTGGAACACCATCTCGGTGAGCGGGTACCACATCCGCGAGGCGGGCTCCACCGCGCTGCAGGAACTGGCGTTCACGCTGCGCGACGGGCTCGAGTACGTGCAGTACGGCGTGGACGCGGGCCTCGACGTGGACGACTTCGTGCCGCGCCTGTCGTTTTTCTTCAACTCGCACAGCGACTTCTTCGAGGAGATCGCCAAGTTCCGCGCGGCCCGCAAGCTGTGGGCCGAGGCCATGCGCAACCGCTTCGGGGCGAAGAACCCGCGCTCGTGGGCGCTGCGCTTCCACACCCAGACGGCCGGCGTGTCGCTCACGGCGCAGCAGCCTTACAACAACGTGGTGCGCACGGCGCTCCAGGCCCTGGCCGCCGTGCTGGGCGGCACCAACTCGCTGCACACCAACTCGCTCGATGAGGCGCTGGCCCTGCCCACGAAGGAGTCGGCCACCATCGCGCTTCGCACGCAGCAGATCATCGCGCACGAGAGCGGCGTGGTGAACGTGGTCGACCCGCTCGGCGGGTCGTACTTCGTGGAGCGCCTCACGCGCGACATGGAGGAGGGGACGCTGCAGTACTGGGACACCATCGACCGCATGGGCGGCATGGTGGAGGCCATCGAGCGTGGCTTCCCGCAGAAGGAAATCGCCGAGGCGTCGTACCAGTTCCAGCAGGCCGTGGAGCGCCGCGAGAAGGTGATCGTCGGCGTCAACGACTTCAAGCAGGACGACGAGAAGCCCCTCGAGATCCTCTACATCGACAACACGGCGGCCGACACCCAACTGGCGCGGCTGGCCGACCTCAAGAAGCGCCGCGACAACGACGCCGTTCGACGCACGCTCGATCACCTGCGCGGGGTGGCCCGCGGCACCGGCAACACGATGCCGGCGCTGCTCGACTGCGTGCGCGCCTACGCCACCGTGGGTGAGATGTGCGATGCCCTGCGCGAGGTGTGGGGCGAGTACGAGGAAGTGCCGGTCATATGAGCCAGAAGATACGCGTGGTGATCGCCAAGCCGGGCCTCGATGGCCACGACCGTGGCGCCAAGGTGATTGCGCGGGCCCTCCGGGACGCCGGTATGGAAGTGATCTACACTGGCCTCCGGCAGACGCCCGAGCAGATTGTGTCGGCGGCCCTCCAGGAGGATGCCGACGTCATCGGGTTGTCCATCCTGTCGGGCGCCCACATGCACATCTGCCCCCGCGTGATGGCCCTGCTGAAGGAGAAGGGCCTCGACGATGTTCAGGTGGTGGTGGGGGGCATCATCCCCGACGTGGACGTGCCGAAGCTGAACGCCATGGGCATCCGGGGCATTTTCATCCCGGGCACCCCCATGCAGCAGATTGTCGAGTTCATCCACGCCCACGCGCGGTCGCGCGTGGAGCCGGCCTAGGCCGGCCGTGCGCCGAGCAGCCCCGAACGTGCCAGTAGCGTGACCCATGCGCACCCTGTTGCTTGCCGACGACAGCATCACGATTCAACGGGTGATTGCGCTGACGTTCGGGAACGAAGAGTTCCACGTCGTCACCGTGTCGGACGGCCAGCAGGCGATCGACAAGATGGCGTCGCTGCGGCCCGACATCATCCTGGCCGGCACGACGATGCCGAACGTGGACGGGTACGACCTGGCGCGCTACGTGCGCAGCCAGCCGGCGTGGATGGATGTGCCCGTGCTGCTGCTGACTGGCGCGTTCGAAACGGTGGACCCCGCCCGCCTCGAGGCGAGCGGCGCCAGCGGCATACTCGAGAAACCGTTTGAGCCGACGACCGTGATCAACCGCGTCAAGGAACTCCTCGGCATCAAGGCCGATGCGCCCGTCGCCCCGGCGACGGGGCGATTGGTGACCTCCGCCGGCGGCCCGGCACGCAAGGCGGCCCCCAAGCCGGCCGGCGCGCCGGTCCCGTCGGTGGCGCCCGCCTCCTCGCGCGTCCGCACCCCGGGTCAGGCCAAGCCCGCTCCCACGTCGTGGGACGAGTTGCGCGAGGTCTCGGGCCTGGCGCCCGACGCCCGCTCGGTGGAGGCGGCCGGCGCGGCCGGCGCCAACAACTACCTCGACACGCTGGATGCCGCGTTTGATTCGCTCGACCAGCATCTGGCGGGCAACCAGCACGACGACCGCGCCGGCCGCAACCCCGAGCCACCGGTTCGACACGCCGCGCCGGCCGACCCGAGTCCGCCGAGCCGGCGGCCGCAGGGTGCCGGGACGACGTCCGGCGCCGTGGCGCCGGATAACCCTGTGTTCGAGGTGGAGTCGGATTGGTTTGCGGCCCACGACGAGACCGAGGCCGATCGCGAAGCCGAGCAGCAGCGGCTGGCGGCGGAGTTGGGCATCGACGAAGTGGAGGTGCCGCCCCCGTCCGGGGCGCCGGCCCCGGCGGCCGATCTCGACTTCGACTTCGGCCCCGACGCGGGCACGCCTCGCGCGCCCGAGGTGCATCGTCAGGCGGCGGTGGACGAACTCAAGGAAACCATCCCCGCCGACTGGGCGCCCCGCAACCCCGAACCGGATCGGGCGCCGATGGCGATTGAGCTGCCGGCGCACGAGTTGGAGACGGTCGTCGCTGCACCCGTTGCATCCGCCTCCGCTCGCGAACCTGCCGGCGAGCTTCGGCGAGACCCCGCCGTAGCGGCCCAGGGCCGCGTAGGCGGGCCCGCTGCACCCTTGGCCGACGTGGCCGACACCTTTTCGGCGCTCCTGGAGTTTGAGCAGGGCGAGCGGTCGGAGATGCCCACGATGGCGCCCCCGCCGCCGCCCGAGATCACCGGCGAGATGCTCGACCACATCGCCGCCCGCGTGGCCGAGGGGATCCAGGTGCCCGCGCCGACCACACCCGAAATCACCGACGCGATGCTCGACCAGATTGCCGCCCGCGTGGCCGAGCGCCTGGGCCCCGGCCTCTTCGGCGAGCACATGAAGGACGCCCTGGCCGCCGCCGTCCGTGACACCGTCCGAGACGTCGTGTCCGACACGTCAGAGCGGCTGGTGCGCGACGAGATCGACCGCATCCGCCAGCAAGCCGAACGCGAGTAAGGCACAACGCAAGAGGCAGGGCGCGGAAGGGGCTTACGGCATAATGGAGAGATATGCCCGTTCCGGAAAAGCCCGCCCTTGAAGGACTGGAAGACGCGCTCGCCGCCCGTTGGGAGCGCGAGGGAACCTACCGCTTCGACCGCACCCGTGCCCGCGCCGACGTGTACTCCATCGACACGCCGCCGCCCACCGTGAGCGGGTCGCTGCACGTGGGGCACGTCTTTTCCTACACGCACACCGACATCGTCGCCCGCTTTCAGCGCATGCGTGGCAAGGAGGTGTTCTACCCGATGGGGTGGGACGACAACGGCCTGCCCACCGAGCGCCGGGTGCAGAACTACTTCGGCGTGCGGTGCGATCCGTCGCTGCCGTACGACCCGTCGTTCGTGCCGCCGACCCATTCGACAGGCTCAGGGTCGCCCCGAGCGCAGTCGAGGGGCGAAAAGCCTGACAAGCACCCGATTTCGGTGTCGCGCCCGAACTTCATCGAGCTGTGCACGAAGCTGACCGTCGAGGACGAGAAGGCGTTCGAGCACCTGTGGCGCTACCTGGGCCTGTCGGTGGACTGGTCCATGACCTACGCCACGATCGGTAAGCCGGCGCAGCGCGTGTCGCAGATGATGTTCCTGCGCCTGCTGACGAAGGGCCTGGCGTACCAGGTGGAAGCGCCCACCTTGTGGGACATCGACTTCCGCACCGCCGTGGCGCAGGCCGAACTCGAGGACCGCGAGCAGCCCGGCGCGTTTCACCGTATTCAGTTCCAACGGGAGACGGGAGACGGGGGTGCCTTCGTCGCCATCGAGACGACGCGGCCGGAGCTCATCCCCGCGTGCGTGGCGCTGGTGGCGCACCCCGACGATGAGCGGTACAAGCCGCTGTTTGGCACCGAGGTCGTCACGCCCCTCTTTGGCGTGAAGGTGCCGGTGCTGGCGCACGCGCTGGCCGACCCCGAGAAGGGCAGCG
>CAYJPQ010000033.1:21546-37383 GCA_964372085.1 uncultured Bifidobacteriaceae bacterium
GGCGTGAAGGTGCCGGTGCTGGCGCACGCGCTGGCCGACCCCGAGAAGGGCAGCGGCATCGCGATGATCTGCACGTTCGGCGACGTCACCGACGTCATCTGGTGGCGCGAGCTGCGCCTGCCGGTGCGCGCCGTGGTGCAGCCCAACGGGACCCTGGGCCCGGTGACCTGGGGCGCGCCGGGATGGGAGACCACCGACGCGGCGCGGGCGCAGCAGGCGTACGACCAGTTGGCGGGCCTGTCGGCAAAGAAGGCGCAGGCCCGCATCGTGGAGCTGCTCCGCGAGAGCGACCACCTGCAGGGCGATCCGCGGCCGATCACGCACAACGTGAAGTTCTACGAGAAGGGCGACCGCCCGCTCGAGATCGTCACCAGCCGCCAGTGGTTCATCAAGACCATGGACCACCGCGACGCGTTTCTCGAGCGCGGCCGGCAGATGCAGTGGCACCCCGAGTACATGCGGGCGCGCTTCGAGAACTGGGTCAACGGCCTCAACGGTGACTGGTGCATCAGCCGCCAGCGCTTCTTCGGCGTCCCGTTCCCGGTGTGGTACCCGGTGCGCGCCGATGGCGGCGTCGAGTACGCGCGGCCCATCGTGCCGTCCGAGTCGAGGCTGCCCATCGACCCGTCCACCGACCTGCCCGACGGCTACACCGCCGCGCAGCGAGGCCAGCCCGGGGGCTTCGTGGGCGATCCCGACGTGATGGACACGTGGGCCACCTCGTCGATCTCGCCGCAGATCGTCTCGCGGTGGGAGACGGACCCCGACATCTTCGCGCGCACGTTCCCCATGGACCTGAGGCCGCAGGCGCACGACATCATTCGCACGTGGCTGTTCTCGTCGGTGGTCCGCGCGCATTTCGAGCACGACTCGCTGCCGTGGCTGCACGCCGCCATCTCGGGTTGGGTGCTGGACCCCGATCGCAAGAAGATGTCCAAGTCGAAGGGCAACGTGGTCACGCCGCTCGGCTTGCTGCAGGAGTACGGGTCGGACGGCGTGCGCTACTGGGCCGCCCGCGGCGGGCCCGGCGTGGACACGGCGTTCGACGTGGGGCAGATGAAGATTGGCCGCAAGCTGGCCATGAAGGTGCTCAACCTGTCGAAGTTCGTACTGAGCGGGGCGCAGCCCGACGGCCGCGTCACCGAGGCGCTGGACCGCGGCATGCTCACCAACCTCGCGGCACTCGTGGACGAGGCCACCTTGGAGCTCGAGCGGTACGAGTACGCGCGCGCCCTGGCCAAGATCGAGTCGTTCTTCTGGGACTTCTGCGACAACTACGTCGAGGCCGCGAAGTCGCGGCGCTACGGCGACTTCGGGCCGGAGCCCGCGGCGTCGGCGGCGGCGGCCATGCGGAGCGCGCTGTCGGTGCTGCTGCGCCTGCTGGCCCCGTACCTTGCCTTCACGTGCGAAGAGGTGTGGTCGTGGTGGCAGCCGGGCTCGGTGCACCGGGCGGCGTGGCCGACCCGGGCCGAGGTGGTGGCGGTGGCCGGCGAAGACCGCGATGCGCAGGCGGCCATGGCGCACCTCACCGAGGCCCTGGGTCTCATCCGTAAGGCCAAGACCGACGGCAAGGTGTCGGTGGGGACGCCCGTCCTGTCAGTGGCCTACGCGGCGCCGGCCGAGGCCATTCGCTGCCTCGGCCTGGTGGAGCGCGACCTCAAGGCGGCGGTCCGCACCGAGACCCTGGTGCTGAGCGCCGGCGAGGCGCCGGCGGCGCAGGTGACGGTGAAGCCCGCGGAGGCGTGATGGCCATCACCCCGCTCGCGCCAGAGACCTACCGCGACCTGGTGCGTCGCGCGCTCGACGAGGACCTGGGCGGCGGCGACGCCACGAGCGCCGCCACCGTTGGCGCCGGCCTCCAGGCGCGCGGCGCGCTGCTGGCCAAGTCGCCGCTGGTGGTGGCCGGCCTCGACGTGGCGGCCGAGGCGTTTCGTCAACTCGATCCCCTGGCGGTCGTCGAGGTGCGGTGGGGCGACGGCTCGCACGTCGAGCCGGGCGAGACGGTGGCGTATGTCACCGGGAACGCGCGTGCCCTGCTGGCGGCCGAGCGCGCGGCGCTCAACTTCCTGCAGCGCCTGAGCGGCATCGCCACGCTGGCGGCCCGCTACGTGGACGCGGCGGCAGGCCGCATCACCGTGCTCGACACCCGCAAGACCACGCCCACGCTCCGCGTCCTCGAGAAATATGCCGTGCGGTGCGGCGGCGCCACCAACCATCGCCGGCGGCTCGACGCTGGCATCCTGATCAAGGACAACCACAAGCGGCTGGCGGGCGGCGTGCGGGCGGCGGTGGACGCCGCGTTGCGGAGCGGGAGCGGGCTGCCGGTGGAGGTGGAAGTGGAAACCCTCGACGAGTTGGAGAGCGTGCTGGGCACCGGCGTGCCGCGCATCCTGCTCGACAACTTCACCACCTACGACATCCGCGAGGCGGTGCGCCGGGTGGACGGGCGGGCCGAGATCGAGATCTCGGGCGGCGTGACGCTGGAGCGCGTGCCGGAACTGGCCACCACGGGCGCGCAGTTCGTGTCGATTGGTGCGCTGACCCATTCGGCGCCGGCCGCCGACCTGAGCTTCGAGATCGAGCCGCTGTAGCCATGCTGCCCCCGGAGTTCGAGGCTCCACTTGCCGCGGTGCGTGCCCGGCGGCCCGAGCTTCGGCTCGACCTGCGCTGGTTCCCGGCGGTGACGTCCACCATGGATGTGGCGGGGGCGATGCTGGCCGAGGGCGCCGCGGCGGGCACGGTCGTGGCGGCCGACGCGCAGACCGCGGGCCGTGGCCGGCGGGGCCGGCACTGGGAATCGCCGCCGCGCGCCGGCCTCTATTTCTCGCTGGTGTGGCGGCCTGGCGCGTCGGCGCCGGCGTCGCTGCTCACACTGGCGGCCGGCGTGGGCGTGCGCGAGGGCTTGCGGGCCTCGACGGGCCTGGCGCCCGACCTGAAGTGGCCCAACGACCTGATGGTGGGCGCGCGCAAGGTGGCCGGCCTCCTGGCCGAAGGCCACGGGGTGGGCACCGCGCATGCGGCGATCGTCATTGGCGTGGGCATCAACGTGCGTGAGGCCTCGCATTCCCCGGATGTGTCGATGCGGGCCACCTCGCTTGAGAGCGAGCTCGGGCGGGCGGTGGATCGCGGGCTCGTAATGGCGGCGGTGCTCGAGGCCCTGGCCGACCGGCTCGCACAGCTCGATGGTGACGCCGGTGGTATCCTGCACGCATGGCGCGCGGCCGCGCCGTCGGCCTCGGGCACGCGGGTGGAATGGGACGCCGCCGACGGCCCACGCCATGGCACCTCGGCTGGCATCGACGACACGGGCGCCCTGCTGGTGAAGACCCCGACGGGCGTCGAGCGCATCATCGCCGGCGCAGTCCGCTGGAACCTGTAGAACCTGTAGAACCCGTAGAACCCGTAGAACCCGTAGAACCCGTAGAACCCGTAGAACCCGTAGAACCTGTTGACCCCGCCATGCTCTTAGCCATCGACGTCGGCAACACCAACATCGTCATCGGCGTGTTCCAGGGATCCGAGCTGGTGCACAGCTGGCGGCTCACCACCATTCGCGAGCGCACGGCCGACGAGCTTGGCATCCTGGTGAGCGACCTCTGCGATCACCATCACATCAGCCAGCAGCAGATTTCCGGGATCGTGATCGCGTCGGTGGTGCCGCCGCTCACGGCCACGCTGCATGCGATGGCGGTGAAGTATTTCGAGCGCACGCCGCTGATGTTCGAGCCGGCGGTGCACGGCGGCATGCCGATCCGCTACGACAACCCGGCCGAGGTGGGCGCCGACCGCGTGGTCAACGGCATTGCGGCCGTCGCGGCCTACGGCAAGGGCACGCCCATCATCGTCGTCGACTTCGGCACGGCCACCACGTTCGACGCCATCTCGGCGAAGGGGGAGTACCTGGGTGGCGTGATCTGCCCGGGCCCGCAGATCTCGGCCGACGCCCTCTTCCAGCGCGCGGCGCGCCTGCCGCGCATCGACCTGAGGAAGCCCGCGCACGTGATCGGCACCAACACGGTGGCGTCGATCCAGGCGGGGCTGTTCTGGGGCTACGTGGACATGGTCGAGGGGCTGGTGCGCCGCATGAAGGCCGAACTGGGCGGCGAGGCGATCGTGGTGGCCACCGGCGGCCTGGCCGTGGTCATGGCGCCCGAGACGTCCGTGTTCGATCACGTGGACACGGAGCTCACGCTGCAGGGCTTGCGCCTCGTCTGGGAACGCCGCACGTGACCGATGCCGGGGCGTTCTGCCGGGAGGTTGAGGCGTACCTGTGCCGCAAGAACGACGGGCACCTGATTCGCATTACCGGGCCCGCGTTCGAGCAGGTGATGGGCTGGGCCCGGCAGGGCATTCCCCTGAAGGTGGCGCAGGCGGGCATCGATCGCTACTTCGAGCGCTACTACCGCAAGGGCCCGCGGCGCCGGCCGGTGCGGGTGGAGTTCTGCAACGCCGACGTGCTCGATGCCTTCGATGACTGGCGGCGGGCGCTCGGCATCTCCGCCGTCGTGTCCGACGCCGAGGGAGGGCCGCCCGTCGAGGAACCGGCCCCCGCCGCCCGGCCGCGGCACTCGCTGGCTTCGAAGATCGAGAGCGCCATGGCGCGGTTCACGGTGCTTCGGGGCAGCGACCAGGCGGGCCCGCGGCTGGGCGCGGCGCTCGACGCCGCGGTGCGCGCCCTCGATGCGCTGGCGCCCGAGGCGGCGCGGGCGCGGGGCGAGGCGCGCGACGCCCTGCTGGCCCGGTTGGCGGCGATAGACGGGGCGCTGCTGGACGCGGCCACCTCCGCCCTCACGGAGGCCGAGCGCGCGGCGTTCGAGGCCGACGCGGCGGCGGAGCTCGGTCCGTTCCGGCCGCGGATGAGCGACGAGGCCTACGCGCAGTCGCGCCGCGCCGCGGTCGCGCGCCTGGTCCGGCTCCACTTCGGACTCCCCACGCTCGACTGACCGTCAACCTGCTTCAGTGTTCCGGGCCGTATCCATGCACAAGGGCGACGTACTCACACTCACGATCGAACGGCCGGCCGCCGGGGGGCGCATGATCGCCCGCCACGAGGGCGCGATCGTGTTTGTCGCCGGCGCCATTCCGGGCGAGACCCTGCGCGCCGAGGTGGAGAAGGTGCACCGCGGCACGGTCTGGGCCGCCGCCCGCGAGGTGCTCGAACCCTCGCCTGACCGCCTCACCGGCGTGCCCGACGGCGCCTGTGGCGGGTGCGTGTTCAACCACATCGCCTACGATCGGCAGCGCGCGATCAAGGCCGCCATCATCGAGGACGCGTTCCGCCGCATCGGGCGGCTGCCGCTGGCCGCGCCCGCGGCCGTGGAGCCGTCGCCCATCGACGGCTATCGCATGCGCGCGCGCCTGCACGTGCGCGACGGCCAGGCCGGCTTCTTCCGTGAGGGCACCCACGAGCTGTGTGGCGCGGGATCCACGCGCCAGTTGCGGCCCGACACCATGGACGCCATGAGCCGCCTGGCGCAGGCCCTGGGCGCCTTGCCCCGGGACACGGTGTCCGACATCGAACTGTCCGAGAACGTCGACGGCACCGCGCGTGCGTGTCACCTCGACCTGGTGCCCGACGCCGACCCGTCGCGCCTGGGCACGGTGACGGCCATCCCGGGACTCACCGGCGTCACCTGTGCGCCGCTCGATCACCCCCGCACCATGGAGTTGTGGGGCGCGGCCGAGGTGATGGACCGGCTCACGGTGGCGGGGAAGGGCTTCACGCTGGCACGGCACCCGCGATCGTTCTTCCAGGGCAACCGCTACCTGCTGGCGCCGCTGCTGGATCACGTGATGGCGCTTGTCGAGCAGGGGCCCGTGATCGACCTGTATGCGGGCGTGGGGCTGTTCAGCGTGGCGGCCGCGATGCTCGGGCGCGGGCCCGTGGTGGCCGTGGAAGGCGATCGGTTCGCCGCGGCCGACCTGCGCCGCAACGCCGCCCAGTGCGGGGACGCGCTCGTCTACCGGGCCGAGGCGGTGGAGGCGTTCGTGTCGCGGGGCAGCGGGCCGGCGCCGGCCACGGTGATTCTCGACCCGCCGCGCACCGGGCTGTCCAAGGAGGCGCTGGCCGGCACGGTGGCGCTCGGCGCCGGGCGAGTGGTCTACGTGTCGTGTGACATCGCGACGCTCGCGCGCGATGCGCGGGTGCTCGTCGACGCCGGGTACCGGATGACGTCGGTGCGCGCGTTCGACCTCTTCCCGAACACGGCCCACGTCGAGACGGTCATCGCGTTTTCGCGGTAGCCGTCTTTCGGGCGTTGGCGGCGGCGACAAAGCCCTCAAAGAGCGACCGGAACTCGCCGGTGCGCCAGAAGTTCTCGGGGTGCCATTGCACGGCCACGCAGAAGGCGTCGCCGGGGCGCTCCATGGCCTCGATCACGCCGTCGGGCGAGGTGGCGGTCACCTCGAATCCCGGCGCCACCTGGCGCACCGACTGGTGGTGTCGGCTGTTCACGTGGCACGTCTCACCATCTTCCATGTGTTCCTGCAGCAGGCCCGACAGGCGCGTGCCCCTGGCCACCCACACATCGTGCGCGATGTGGTGCCGCGGCTCGGGCACCGAGTGGCCGAGCGCCCCGGGGACCTGCGTGGGGATGTCCTGGATGAGCGAGCCGCCCATGGCCACGTTGAGCAGCTGCATGCCCCGGCAGATGGCCAGGAAGGGGATGCCCGATGCCACGGCCGCGCGCGACAGGGCCATCTCGAACTCGTCCCGGCCCGACTCGGCCGGGTCGAATGAGGGATGCGGCGCATCGCCGTACAGCTTCGGGTCGACGTCGCCGCCGCCCGTGAGCATCACGCCATCCACCCGCGCGAGGATCTGCTCGGGGGTCTCGCCATCGGCGCCCACTTCGATGGGCTCGCCACCGGCGCGCTTGACGGCCTCGAGGTAGTCGGCGAGCCGGCGGTTCTTCGCAATCGCGATCAATGGCATGGTGTCAGGTCCCTACATGCGGGTCGGTACCGCTACGCCCATGAGGTCGAGGACGCGCGTCAGCTGCTGCCGGAAGTACGCCACCGCCGCTGCGCGCCACCTCCGGACGTCGTCGCGCTCCTCATTGAGGATGGACGATCGATGATAGAACGCATTGAAGAGTTGCGCCAAGCCAAAGCCGAACTTGGCCAGGACCGCGAATTCGAGGGACCGGACCACCTGGTCCACCACGTCGTCGAGCCGTGAGGCCTCGAGCACCAGGGCCCACAGCTCGTGGTCGCCGTCGGCGCCGTTGATGGCGTCGGGGGGCAGGGTGGGAAGGGGCCCGAGCAGCGTCGCCTCGTCCACGCCCAGGCGTTCCTGCAGCTTCTGGAAGATGTTGTTGGCCCGCACCACCGCGTATTGCAGGTACGGCCCGCTCTCGCCCTCGAAACTCAGGGCCTCGTCGATGTCGAAGGCAATCACCTTGGTGCGCGAGTACTTCACCAGGAAGTAGCGCACGGCGGCCACGCCAATCTGTTCGGCGATGCGCCGGCGCTCGTCGGCGGGCAGCGCGGCGTGGCGCCGGTCCACCTCGATCGCGGCCTTCTCGATGACGCGGTCGAGCAGGTCGTCGGCCTTCACGCCGAGACCCTTGCGGCCCGACACCTCCACGAACGGGCGCTTGGCGTCCTCCGAGTCGGCGGGCGGCGCAAAGCCCAGCTCGCGCGCGGTCGCATGCGAGAGCGCCACCATCTCGTACGAGAAGTGGGTGAGGCGCTCGGCTTCCGCCGGGTGACCGATCGCCGTGAGCGCCTGCTTCAGCAGCTTCTGCAGGTACGCCTGGCGCACGTCGATCACGTTGTAGGTGGCTGCGGCGGCGCCAAACGCGGGGTGCTCGGCCTCGGCGAGCGCGGGGTAGCTGGTGGTGGCCCACAGGACCCCGCCGTCGAGGCGCGTCGCGAACTTCCGGTAGTGGAAGTCGTGTCCGAGCAGGCCCGACTTCCAGAACTGGTACGCCATGTCCTTGCCCACGTAGGTGACCGTGCCGTTGGAGCGGACGATCACCTTCTCGCGCTCGTCGGCCTCGGCATCGGTCTCGTCGTCGGCGGGGTCGGCGTCGGCACCCGGCTCCTCGTTGATCTTCATCACCCAGCAGCCGGCCAGGCGGCCTTCCTGTTGCAGGAAGACAGCCCCGGTCTGCTTGAGCACGTCGAAGGCCCGCGCCCAGAACTTCAGCCGCAGGATGTCGCCTTCCCACGTGAGCAGCTGGTAATCGATGTTGAGCCGCGCCATCGTCTTCAGGTGGCAGCGGACGATGTAATCGGCGATGAAGGCCGCCAGGCCGGCGGTGGGCTCCACGCCGTGCTCGATGTCGTGCAGCGTTGCGGCGCGCACCGCGAGCCGCTCCTTGTCACCGTCGTACCACTCGGTGACGCGCGCGTAGAGGTCCCAGCAGTAGTAGTCGAAGCGCGTCGTCGCGGCAATCTGACGGGCCGCGGCCAGGTCGAGGCGCTCGAGCTCGCGGAAGCCCACGACGACGTCGGCCACCTGCACGCCCGTGTCATCGATGTAGTTCTGCACCTCCACCGGCGTGCCGCGGAAGCGGAGCACGCGCGCGAGGGTGTCGCCCAGGACGGAGTTGCGGACGTGCCCGATGTGCGCGGCCTTGTTCGGGTTGATGGCGGTGTGTTCGACGATGGTCTTGCCGGCGTGCGGCGGCTGGACCGGCAGCGTCCCGGCGAGCCCGAGCCGGGCCAGCAGGAACGCGGGGCGATCCAGGAACACGTTGAGGTAGCCGTTGGGGGCCGCATCCACGCGGGTGACGCCCGGCATGGGCCCGAGGGCGCCGGCAATCTCCTGCGCGATGGCCCGTGGCGCCTTGCGGAGCCGGCGGGCGAGGTCGAACGCCACCGGCGTCCCCAGGTCGCCGAGAGAGCGGTCCGGCGGATACTCGATGACGACGGGCAGATCGGGGTCGAGCCCGTACAGTTCGGCCAGGACGGCGCGCACACGGCCTCTGACCTGTTCGTGAAGGGGAAGGATCATGATGGTGGTTCGTTGACTCGTTCGAAGGGCGTGCAGTACGTTATCAGAATCCACATGCTCACGTCATGAGTGATGCCGGAATCGGTCGCCTGCTGATCTCGAGCCTGCACCAGGGGATCGGCGACGTCGCCCCGACCCGACTCGAGTTCTACGAGAACTGGCTCAGCCCCAGCGGCATGCGCGATGGCCGCATGGGCCTGGCGCCCCTGGGCGCGGTGCTGAGCTTCCTGCACCGCGAGGGCTCGCCCATCAACGACCAGATTGCCAGGCGGGCCGGCACGTGCGCCGCCGACTGGACGTTTGCGGAGCTCACGGGCCTGCGCCGGTGGGCCATCCGGCGCCTGCCGGCCTGGCTGCGGGCCCGGGCGGCCATCGGCATCGCCCGCCGCCTCGTCAAGGCCACCATCAGGCATTCGAAGGTGACCTCGCGCTTCAGCGGCGGCGCCGGCATGGTGGAGATCCGGTCGGCGGCCTTCGAGCAGCTTCGCGACCCGGCCATCATCCCCATGCGCGTGTTTTATGCGGCGGCCCTCCACCAACTGCTGGCCCTCTGCGGCCTGGACGCCGAGGTTGGGGACGCGGGCCAGGGCGCCGCCGGCTGCCACCTTTCCGTCCGCATCGTCAGCGCCCAGCGTGTGGAGCTCGCCGGCCAGGCATGACCGTCACCGCTCGCCTCGCGGTGGCTGTTTGCGTGGTCCTCCTGGGGCCGGTGCAGGCCGCGCGCGCCCAGGCGGCGATGGATGGCGCGGTGATGGTGCTGCCGTTCGACAACCTGCGCCAGGATCCCCAGCTGGCGTGGCTGCGCGAAGGGGCGGCGGTGTTGCTCACCGAGCTTTTGGCGTCCGCGGGCGACGCGGCCATCGATCGGGACGAGCGGCTGCAGGCGTTCGAACGGCTGCAGTTGCCGGCGGCGGCGTCGCTCAGCCGCGCCTCGTCCATCAAGGTGGGGCAGGCCGTGGGCGCGACCACCCTTGTCACCGGGAGTGTCGAGGCGGCGGGCGGCGATCTGACGGTGCGCGCACGGGTGATCCGGCTCGACACCGGCCGGCTACTGCCGGTCATCGACGCCACGGGGCCGGCCTCGGACCTGTTTGGCGTGTTCGAGAAGCTGGCCTCGCAGCTGCACGTCGGCGCACCCCGTGCGCGCTGGCGCGAGCGCCTGCCCGCCACGCCCGCTGTCTTCGAGCTCTTCATCAAGGGCCTCACGGCGGAATCGGCCGCGGCCGGCGTGGCCTTCTTCGACCAGGTGCTGAAGGTGGCGCCTGCCTTCGACCGCGCGCGCCTGGCGCTGTGGCGGGTGCACACCGACGAGGGCGAACACCAACGCGCCGTGGACGCGGTGTCGAGTATCCGGCCCGACAGCCCGCTGTCGCGGGAGGGCCGCTTCCTTGGGGCGCTGTCGATGCTGGGCCTCCGGAAGTTCGATGACGCCGCGGAGGTGCTGCGCGCGCTGCAGGCGGCGGAGGCCGCGGCCGCCGTGGCCAACGCGATTGGCGTCGTCGAGTTGCGCCGCACGGCGACGCCGGCGCCGGGTCGGGCCACCTATTACTTCAGCCAGGCCAAGGACCTGGATCCAGCGGACGGCGACCTCTTCTTCAATCTCGGGTACGCCTACTGGATCGAGCGGGACGCCCGCGCGGCCATCTACTGGCTGCGCGAGGCCGTGCGCCGTGACCCAGCCGACGGCGATGCGCATTTCATCCTGGCAGAGGCGCTGCAGCGGACCGGGGCCGCGGCGGAGGCCGTGCGGGAGCGAGAGCTCGCCACGCGCCTGTCGTCGAAGTACGCCGCGTGGATGGCCCGCGCAACCCCGGGCGGCGGCCCGGTGCCGCGCGGGCTCGAGCGCCTGGGCGAGCGGCTGGCACCGGCGCCGTCGCGGATGGACGCGCTGGCCGCGACGGCGGGGCAGCGCGATCAGGAGGCCCTGGCGCGCTTCCACCTCGACGCCGGACACAGGGCGTTCGAGCGCAACGCGGGCCGCGAGGCGATGCGGGAATTGCGCCGTGCGCTGTACCTGTCGCCCTACTTGGCCGATGCCCACGTGCTGATGGGCCGGGTCTACCTGCGCGAGCAACGGGCGAACGAGGCCATCCAGGCGTTCAAGATTGCCCTATGGAGCGAGGAGACGGCCGGGGGGCATGCGGCCCTGGCCGAGGCGTACCTGCAGGCCGGCGACCGGGTGGCCGCACGGGCCGAGGTCGACGGCGCCCTGGCGCTCGATCCGGAGTCACCAGAGGCGCTGGCCCTCAAGGCCAGGCTCGACGGATCGCCGTGGTAAAATCGGCGAACGTGCCCACCACTCACGACGACACCTTCCGCGAGATTCAGCTGAACGGCAAGCAGCTGGTGTTCCTGTTCATGGCCGTCACGGTTGTGTCCGTGGTGATCTTCCTCACCGGGGTGCTGGTGGGACGAGGCATCCGCGCCGAGCGCGGCGGACCGGAGCTGGCCGAAGCGTCGGCCCTGTCGTCGGCCGCCATCGAGAGCGCCGCGGCGGTGCCTGCACCCCCGAGTGCGGCCGCGTCGAACACGCCGGTGACCGCGGGCGAGAAATTGAGCTACGCCGAGCGGCTCGGCGGTGCCGCGCCGGCGAACGAGCAGCTCGAGAAGGCCGAGCCGCCATCACCGGTTGAGGAAGCGGCGCCCGCCGCCGCGCCGCGCGCATCGACCCCGGCTCCCGCCCCTCGCGCCGACGCCCCGGCTGCCGCCGCCCCGGCGGCCGCGCCCGTGGCCAGCGGCGAACCGGCCGGCGCCGGCTTTGCCATCCAGGTGGCTGCCCTGCGCGAACGCGCCGAGGCCGAGACCATCGTGAAGCGCCTGGCCGCCAAAGGGTATCCCGCGTACGTATTGGCCCCGGCCAAGGGGACTCCGGCGGTCTTCCGCGTGCGGGTGGGCAAGTACAAGGACCGGCGAGAGGCCGACACCGTGGCGGCCCGGTTGCAGAAGGAAGAGCAGTTCAAGCCCTGGGTCGTCCGCTAGGGGATCCCGTGCGCGCGCATCCATGGCACGGCGTCAGGCTCGGAGACGCCGCCCCCGGGCAGGTCACCTGCTACATCGAGATGACGCCTTCCGACACGGTGAAGTGAGCGATGAAGGTCGTCGTGCTTGCGCGGGGCGCCGGCCGGCGGATGCGCGAGGCCGATCCATCGAGCCGCCTCACCGCGGCGCAGCAGGCCGCCGCGGCGGCCGGACGCAAGGCCCTGATGCCGGTGGGTGAGGGCCCATCGGCCCGGCCCTTCCTTGATTACGTGCTGAGCGAGCTGGCCGACGCGGGATGCCCGGAGGTGTGCCTGGTCGTGGGCCCCGATCCCGACCCGGTGCGCGCGCACTACACGGCGCATCCCCCCGATCGCGTGCGCGTGTCGTTTGCCACGCAGCCGGAACCCACTGGCACGGCGCGCGCCGTGCTGGCGGCCGAAGTCTTCGCCGGCGACGATCCGTTCCTCGTGCTGAACGGCGACAACGTGTATCCCGCCGGCGTGGTGCGCGCGCTGGTCGCCCTGTCCGGCCCCGGCCTGCCGGCCTACACCTGCAGCGCGCTCGTGTCGGAAAGCGGCTTTCCCCGCGAGCAGGTGGCCGCGTTCGCGTTGCTCGACGTGGATGGGTCGGGGCGCCTGCGCGCGATCCAGGAGAAGCCTGGGGCGGCGCGCCTCGAGGCCGCGGGGCCGGACGCCCTCGTGAGCATGAACGTGTGGCGGTTCGACCACCGCATCTTCGAGGCCTGCCGCGACGTGCCCCTGTCGGCGCGAGGGGAATACGAGCTGCCCGAGGCCGTGGGTCTGTCGATCGACCGCGGCGTCGCCTACCAGGTGGTGCCGGGCTGCGGCGCCGTGATCGACTTGTCGCGCCGTGGAGACGTGCCCCGCGTCGCCGAACGGCTGGGGGCCCGCGAGGCGCACCCATGATCAGCGACCGCGACGCCCGGCACTTCGTCGAGCTGGGGATGGCCGCTGAGGAGGCCGCGTCGCGGGCCGCGCTCGTGGCGCGTGTCGCGCAGGGGTTTCGCGAGGTCATGGGCGCGCCGCCGGAGTGGCGCTGGTTCGTGCCCGGACGAATCGAGGTGCTGGGCAAGCACACCGACTATGCCGGCGGGCACTCGCTCCTGGCCGCCGTCCCGCGCGGGTTTGGCGTGGCCGCGCGCCCGCGCCCGGGCACCCGGGTTCGCGTGATCGACGTGCGGCATGGCGAGATGGCTGATGTGAACTCGGCCAGCGACGCCAAGCCCGACCACGGCTTTGGCGCCTACGTGCACGTGGTGGCCAGGCGGCTGGCGCGCAATTTCCCAGGCGCCGAGCTGGGCCTCGACGTGGCGATCGCGAGCGATCTGCCGCGCGCGGCCGGCGTGAGCAGTTCGAGCGCCCTGGTGGTGGCCATCGGCGCGGCCCTCGCCCGGCGGGCCTCGCTGCCCGAGCGCGACGACTGGCGGCAGCACATCCAGTCGGCGCGCGACCTGGCGTGGTACCTCGGGTGCGTCGAGAACGGCCTCGACTATCCGGGATTGCCCGGCACCGCCGGCGTGGGCACCCACGGCGGGAGCGAGGATCACACCGCCATCCTCGCGTGCCGCGCGGGGTTCGTGAGCCACTACGGCTTCGTGCCCGTGCACCACGTGGACGATGTGGCCATGCCTGCCGGGTGGACCTTCGTCGTGGCCTCGAGCGGTGTCCAGGCCGACAAGGCCGGGTCGGTGAAAGACCGCTACAACCGCGCGTCGCTGGCCACGCGGGCGCTGCTGGCCCTGTGGAACGCGCGCGCGCCCGAGCCGGCGCACTCGCTGCGCGCCGCCATCGCGGGTGACGGACGCGAGCGACTGCACGCCTGGACCGAAGGGGCCTCGGTGCCGGGCTTCACGGGCGCAGACCTGCGACGCCGGCTCGAGCACTTTGCCAACGAGGACGCGCGCGTGCACCGCATGGCGGAGGCGTTTCGCACGGGTGACACCGCCGCGGCGGGGGAGATCGCCGCCGAATCGCAGCGCGACGCCGTCGAGTTGCTGGGGAACCAGATTCCCGAGACCTGCGCGCTCGTGTCCGCCGCGCGCGTGGCCGGCGCCTGGGCCGCCAGCAGCTTCGGCGCCGGCTTCGGGGGCAGCGCCTGGGCCCTCGTGCCAGCCGACGGCGCCGACCGCATCGCGCACGACTGGCTCGATCGCTACCGCCGCGACATGCCGCACGTGCCGGCGGTGGAGTACTTCGTGGCACACCCCGGTCCGCCGGCCACGGAACTGCCGTAGTTGACGGCTATACTGACGGCATACGGCTTACGACCTACGGCTTGGGGCCTGGGGCTTGGGGCTTGAAGCACACCTCTGTGTCATCCGTGTCATCTGCAGCCCTTGCCTCACCTGTGTCGTTCGCGGCCCTGTCGGGCCTCCTCCTTGCCCTGTCATTCCCGCGCTACGGCCATCCCGTGGTGGCCTTCATCGCGCTGGCGCCACTCCTGGTGGCCCTCACCGGATGGGAGGGCCGACCCGGCCCGCTGCCCGGCGTGACCGCCCGCCGTGGCTTCCTGCTGGGCCTCGTGGCCGGCTCCGTGCACTTCGCCGGCACCGTGTACTGGACGGGGGCCACCGTGCAGACCTTCGGCGGCTTGCCCTGGCCGGTGGCCGTCCTCGTGACGGGCCTCCTCGTGGTGTACATGGCGCTCTACGTCGGCGCGGCGTCCGCGGCCACTGCTGTCGTGGTGCAACGCGCGGGCCTGCCCGGGCTGCTGGTGGCGCCGGCGGCGTGGGTGATGTCCGAGTACCTGCGGGGCCAGGCCTTCGGCGGCTTCCCGTGGATTCCCCTGGGCAACACCATGGTGACGCTGCTGCCGGTGGCGCAACTGGCCAGCATCACGGGCGTCTACGGCCTGTCGCTGCTGGTCTGCCTGGTGAACATGGGATTTGCGATGGTGGCCCTCGCGCAGGGGCGCGCGCGGTTCCTCTCGGCTGCGGCCGCCCTGGCTCTGCTGGCCGCGGTGTCGGTGTGGGGCGGGCAGCGGCTGGCGGCCAACACCATCGTCGACTCGGGCACGCCGGTGCGCGTGGGGCTCATCCAGGGCAACATCGCGCAGACCGACAAGTGGAACCCGGCCCGCGCCGCGATGATCGTGGACCGCTACCTTCGCCTCACCGAGCAGGCCTCACAGGCCGGCGCCCAGCTGATCGTCTGGCCCGAGTCGTCCACGCCGTTTTTCTTCGAGGAAGACCCCGGTGGCCTGGCCGTGCGCGAGGCCGTGCGCCAGGCGGGGGTGCCGCTCCTGCTGGGCAGCGACGAAATCGAGCGCGGCAGCCCCGTTCGGTACTACAACTCGGCGTTCATGCTCGACCGTGCCGGCGCCACCGCCGCCGTGTACCGCAAGATGCACCTGGTGCCGTTTGGCGAGTACGTGCCGTTCCAGCAGGCGCTGTTCTTCGTTGCGCCGCTCGTGGAGGCCGTCGCGGCCTTCTCGGCCGGCACCCGCGTGACGATGATGCCCGTGGACGGGCACATGGTGAGCACCGCCATCTGCTACGAGGTGACCTACCCCGAGCAGGCGCGCGAGGCCGTCCGGCAGGGGAGCGAGCTGCTCACGACCATCACCAATGACGCGTGGTACGGCCGGTCGTCCGCACCCTTTCAGCACTTCGAGATGGCCAGGATGCGCGCCATCGAGCAGGGGCGGTACCTCGTGCGGGCGGCCAACACCGGGATTACCGGCATCGTGGATCCGTACGGCCGCGTCGTGGCGAAGACCGAGCTCTTCGAGGCCGCCGCGCTCGTGGGCGAGGCGCGCTTCGTGCAGCAGAAGACCCTGTATGCCAGAATGGGTGACTGGGTGGCCGCGTCGGCGATTGGCCTGACGCTGCTCAGCGTGGGCGCCGCCCTGATCCGCCGGAAACAGTAGGGCGGACC
>CAYJPQ010000033.1:37483-38991 GCA_964372085.1 uncultured Bifidobacteriaceae bacterium
TGACGCTGCTCAGCGTGGGCGCCGCCCTGATCCGCCGGAAACAGTAGGGCGGACCTTCAGGTCCGCCGGAGGAACCTCGTGGCCCTTGTCCTGGACGATCTCATCCGCCGTTCCACCGACCTGCTCCGGCGGGCCTCCGACATGCGGAGCTATCTTTGACAACGCCCACGATCCCGGCGAGCTCGCCCAGATAGAACAGCGGATCGCGGCGCCCGACTTCTGGAACAACCAGGCCGAGGCGCAGAAGACCCTGCAGCGCCAGCGCCGGCTGGCCGAAGACATCGAGTTGCGCGACGCCTTCACGAAGAAGATCGACGATCTCGGCGTGCTGCTGGAATGGGCGCAGGCCGGCGAGGACGTGGCGGCCGACCTGGCGCGCGCCCTCGATGCGCTCGAGGCCCAGGTGGACGCCGCCGAGACCAAGAAGATGCTCTCCGGCGAGCACGACCGCGCCAATGCCATCGTCACCATCCACCCGGGAGCCGGCGGCACCGAGTCACAGGACTGGGCCGAGATGCTGCTGCGGATGTACCTGAAGTGGGCCGAGCGCCGGGGCTTCACCCGCGAGCTGCTCGACTACCAGCCGGGAGAGGAAGCCGGCCTCAAGAGCGTCACGTTCACCCTCACCGGCGAGAACGCGTTCGGCCTGATGTCGGCCGAGGCCGGCGTGCATCGCCTGGTGCGCATCTCGCCCTTCGACCAGGCCGCCCGGCGGCACACGTCATTTGCCTCCATCTACGTGTGGCCCGAGTTCAACGACGAGATCGAGATCGACATTCCCGAGAAGGAGCTGCGCATCGACACGTTCCGATCGAGCGGCGCCGGCGGCCAGCACGTGAACGTCACCGACTCGGCCGTGCGCCTCACGCACTTGCCGACGGGCATCGTCATCTCGTGCCAGAACGAACGGTCGCAGCACAAGAACCGCGACGTGGCCATGAAGGTGCTGAAGGCGCGGCTCTACGACCTGAAGGAAAAGGAGCAGCAGGACAAGCTCTCGCAGATCGGCGGCGTCAAGAAGGACATCGCCTTCGGATCGCAGATTCGCAGCTACGTGCTGCAGCCCTACCAGATGATCAAGGACCACCGCACCAAGCACCAGGAAGGGCAGGTCGACAAGGTGCTGAACGGTGACATCGACGCCTTCATCAAGACCTACCTGATGCAGAAGGCGTCGGGCACGCTGGGGCAGGCCGCGGGGCCTGACGAGGACGAGTAGCCTGGTCTGCATGGGCGGATTGCCCGACCCCTCCGACAGGCGGCGCTCAAAGCGCTCGGCCAGCAACGAGATGTTACAGATCGCCGATTCTGCGATCCGCTACTGGCGAACCGGCTGCGTGCCGGCCACAAACACCTCCGGCACCGCGTCGGGTGCGCCCTCGGGGACGGGTTCACCGGTATGGCGATCGACCGTCATGAAGACGATGTTGCCTGGCGGCTCGAAGGCGGGCGTGTGCTCGCGGTCGCCGTACAGGTCGATGTAGACCCGCATGAAGTCCATCCACATC
>CAYJPQ010000034.1:0-21874 GCA_964372085.1 uncultured Bifidobacteriaceae bacterium
GCTTCAGCGGCTACCTGCTGCCGTGGAACGAGCTGGCCTTCTTCGCCACCAAGGTTGGCACCGGCATCGCGGGCGCGGTGCCCGTGGTAGGCGACTTCATGGTCCGCTTCCTGCGTGGCGGCGACGAGGTGACGGGCGCCACGCTCACGCGCTTCTACGGCTTCCACGTCGCCGTGCTGCCGGCCATCACCACGGTGCTCGTCGGCACGCACCTGCTGTTCATCCAGCGCCAGGGCATGAGCGTGCCGCCGAGCGTCGAGCAGCGCGAGAAGGCCGGCGAGAAGATCCCGTCCGAGCCGTTCGTCCCCAACTACGTGCTGCACGACGTGATGTGGTGGTACGTGGCGCTCGCCGTGCTGGCCGCGCTCTCGTTGTTCTTCCCCTGGGAACTGGGCACGAAGGCCGACGCGTTTGCGCCGGTGCCGGCCGGCATCCGGCCCGAATGGTACTTCCTGGCCATGTTCCACACCCTGAAGATCATCCCCAGCCACATCTTCGGCCTCGAGGGCGAGATGCTGGGCGTGCTGGGCTTCAGCCTGGCGGCGGCACTGCTCGTCGTGGTGCCGTTCCTCGATCCCGGGGCGGCCAAGGGCCGGCCGAGCCGCCTCGTCACGGCCGCCGGCATCCTCGCGGTGCTGTATCTCGTCATCTTCACCGTCATTGGCTACCTGGCGGCCTAGGGCCCCAGCAACAGGTGCGACGATGCGTCACACGATTCCGAGCCTCCTCTTCGCCACCTTCGTCTGCGGGGTGCTGTACGCCGGCCCCGCCGCCGCCCAGCCCGCGGCGGCCTCCGGCTGCGAGACCTGCCACCGCGACCAGTCGGCGGCGGCCATGTCGAACCCGGCGCGAGACTTTGCCGGCACCGACGTCCACCGCGAACGCGGCTTCACCTGCGTCGATTGCCACGGCGGCAATCCCGCCGAAACCGACAAGGCCAGGGCCAAGGCGCCGGCCACGGGCTTCAAGGGCAAGCCCGCCGGCGCGATGGTGATCGCCGTGTGCTCGCGCTGCCACAGCGACGCCGCCTTCATGCGCAAGTACGCGCCCAGGCAGCGCGTGGACCAGGCCACCGAGTACGCCACCAGCGTTCACGGCCAGCAGCTCGCGAAGGGCGACGCCAGGGTGGCCACGTGCGTCAGCTGCCACGGCGCCCACGGTGTGCGCCTGGTCAGCGACGCCAAGTCGCCCATCTATGCCTCGAACGTGGCCTCGACGTGCGCCACCTGCCACGCCGACGCCGAGCACATGCAGGGCTACGCCCTGCCTGACGGCTCGCCCCTGCCCACGGATCAGTTCGCGAAGTACGAGAAGAGCGTGCACTACGCGGCCATGGCACAACAGAACGACCTGTCGGCGCCCACCTGCAACGATTGCCACGGCAACCACGGCGCCGCCCCGCCTGGCGTCGGCGCCGTCGCCAACGTTTGCGGCACCTGCCACACCGTGTTTGCCACGAAGTTCGCGCTCAGCACGCACAGCCAGGTCTTCGACCGCGGCTGCGTGGAGTGCCACGGCAACCACGAGATCGCCCAGCCCGCCGACGCCATGCTCGGCACCGACAAGGGCGCGCTGTGCGCCGACTGCCACAGCGAAGGCGACAACGGCCACAAGGCGGCGTCCGCCATGCGCGGGGACATCGAAAAGCTGAAGGCGGCCATCGCCCGCTCCGAGTCGCTGGTGGCCTCGGTGGAAAACGCCGGCATCGAGATGGGGGAACAGGCGCTCGCGCTCCGCGAAGCCGCCAATCACCTCACCCTGGCGCGGACGGAAATGCACGCCTTCGATCCGAAGACCGTCGACACCGTGCTGCAGGCCGGGCTCGGGATCACGGCACAAGTGGACCAGGATGCCCAGGCCGCGCAGGACGAGATCTCGTTCCGCAAGACGGGCCTCTCGATTTCGCTGGGCGCCATCCTGCTGGTCGTGGTGGCGCTGGCGCTGAAGATTCGCTCGCTCAAGCCGGCCGAATAAGCGCCCACAGCAGCGCCCCGGCCATCACGGCGAGCACCGACACGGTCACGGCGCGAAAGCGCCCGTGGCCGATGATGGCCGCGATGCACAGCTTCAGGAGGGTGTTCGCCAGGATGCCCACCGCCACCGCCTTGGCGGCCACGTCCACCTGGAGGCCCGCCACATCCACGCCCTTGGCCATCGACAGCGTGAGGGCATCGACGTCGGTCAGGCCCAGCAACGCGGCCGTCGACACGACGCCGCCCTCTCCCAGGCGCTGCTGGATGAACGTCATGCCGAACAGCACCGCCTGAAACAGCAGCGCCATCTCCAGCGAGGCGCGCAACTGCAAGGGGTTGGTCTGCGGCTCCAGCGTGACTTTTCCCGAGGGCGCGTGCCAGAGGCCCGTGGCCACTGCCAGCACGCCCACCACGAAGGGCGCCGCCATGTACGGCAGCAGCGCCACCGACAGCACCGGGCTCAGCACCGCGGTGGCGACCAGCACGCGCACGAACAGGATGGCGTTGGCGGCCACCACGCCTTGCGCCAGCGGCATCCCCAGTTCGGGGTGGCTCCGGCCCAGGCGCGCAAACGTGAGCGTCACGTTGGTGGACGACACGAGCCCGCCCATCAACCCCGCGATGGCATAACCCTGCGAGGCCCCCACCAGCCGTCGCGCCACGTAGCCGGCAAAGCTCAGGCCCGAGAAGAACAGCACCGCCACCCACAGATCACGCGGGCGCACCCCGCCCAGCGGGCCGTAGGGCCCCGTGGGCAGGAGCGGCAGCACCACGGCCGCCATCACCGCAAAGCGCGCGGCCGCCGCCAGGCCCGCCTCGTCGAGCCGGGTGACAAACGCGTGCAGGCGTGACTTCTCGGAGAGCAGCAGCCAGGTGAGCGCGATGATGCCGCTCGCCGCGGCGGGCTGGCCAAGGCCCGAGGCGGCGCCGGCCGCCAGCACCACCAGCGCGGCCACTTCGGTGGTGCCGTCGATGTCCCGGCTGCTCGCCACCACGTAGGCCGTCACGACCATCGCCGACGCGGCGGCCAGCACCGTGATGGCCAGCGCCGGGGCGCCCCACGTCCACAGCAGGCCCGACAGGCCCGCCAGGGCGCCGAGCAGCGTGAACGTGCGCACGCCCGCAAAGCGGGCGGCCGGGCCCGACGCGTGCCCCGACCACTGGCGTTCCACGCCGACGGCCGCGCCACCGATGGTGGCCACCCCGAGCGCAACAATCGTGTCCGACAGCATGACCGCACATCATAGGCCACAGATGGGGCACAGATATAGGCCATATAGGCCACGGATGAAACACAGACAAGACTCCAATGGGGTCTGTTGTCTGGGTTTCATCTGTGGCTATCTGTGTTTCATCTGTGGCCTATCCGTGTTTCATTTGTGGCTATCCGTGTTTCATCTGTGGCCTATCCGTGGCCGGCGAGGCGCTTGGTCGGCAGCAGCTTAATCATGACCGTCAACACGATGAACGGCAGGATGAGCAGCGCGAGGGAGGTGAGGAAGCCCTCGACGCCCCCGAAGGCCATCTTGTACTCCATGAGGCCCCGGAAGCTCTTCGAGAAGAGCTGCCCGCCGATCACGATGTTCCAGCGCGTGCTGAAGATGCCCAGCTGGATCATCAGGGCCGCCGTGAAGTACAGCAGCTTCCGGCCATCGTCGCTGAACGTCCGCCACTTGGCGAACACGAGGATCGCCAGCGGCACGATCATGCCGATCAGGATCTGCAGCACGATGAGGCTCAGGAACAGCTTTTGCTCGATGAGCGTCCCCAGGATCTTGACCGACTCCTCGCTCTCGTAGAGCCGGTGCATGAAGTCGAGGGCCTCGAGGGTGAAGTCGACGATCACGGCGTAGAAGAGATACGACGTGATGGTGTCGAGGCACTTCATGTCCAGCGGCTCCTTGCGAATCGCGGACAGCATCATGTAGAGCACGACGACGAGCGCGATCCCCGAGACGATGGCCGACATCAGGAACACGATGGGGATGAGCACGCTGCTCCACCACGGGTTGGCCTTGATCGACCCGAAGATGAAGCCGACGTAGCCGTGCAGCAGGAAGGCCGACGGGATGCCGATAATGGTGATGATGCGGATCGCCTTGTGGTCGAAGTGCATGGCCTCGTCGCTCGTGTCCTTCGAATACAGCGACGCCGCCTTGTAGAACCAGCGCAACGGCGCCCGGGAGGTCTGGCCGAGGGCGATGAGGTCGCGCCGGAACTCGAACCACACCTCGAGCAGGAGGATGCCCATCAGGTACCATCCGTACACGAACCCGAACATGGCCATCGCGGAGGCGAGGTTGGGCGCCAGCAGAATCTCGTAGAAGCGCTCGGGGTGGCCCAGGTGCAGCAGCAGCGGCAGCGGCGCCACCACCATGAAGCTGAGCGCCGTCATCAGGGCCAGCCGGTAGGTGGGCCGCACCTCCTCGACGTTGAACACCTTGACGAGCGACGCCAGGATGAACGCGCCGGCCACCAACCCGGTGATGTAGGGGTACACCACGATGAGGATCGACCAGTGGATCTCGATCTCATTGGGGTAGATGAACCCGGTGACCTGCGCCAGCAGCGACTGGAGGTGCTCGGAGTTGGGGTTCATCGGACTTCTCCATCGAGCTGGGCGTAGTACACCTTGGGCTCGGTATTGAGCGCCGGCTTCAGCACGTGGATCTTGTTCATGCGCTCGAAGCGCGCCAGGCGGCTGGCCTTGCTGCTGAGGTCGCCGAAGATGCGCGCCTGCGTGGGGCACACCTCCACGCACGCCGGCAGCAGCCCCTGGCGCACCCGGTGGTAGCAGAACGTGCACTTGTCGGCCGTCCGTGTGCGCGGGTTCATGAAGCGGGCGCCGTACGGGCACGCCTGGATGCAGTACGAGCAGCCGATGCACCGCTGCTCGTCAACCAGCACCACCCCGTCTTCCGTGGAGAACGTGGCGCCCACCGGGCATACCTGCACGCACGGGGGGTTGACGCACTGGTTGCAGAGCTTGGGCACGAAGAACGTCCGTAACACGTCGGCGTCGTCCGGCAGCGCATCCCGCACCGTTTCGCCGTGGGCGCTGATGTTGGTGACCGTCACGTCGCCGCCCCCCTTGATCACGTAGCGCTCCACCCAGGTGCGGAAATGCGCGTCGTCCTGCGGCACGTCGTTCTCGGCCTTGCAGGCCTCCACGCACCGGTTGCAGCCGATGCACTTGTCCACCTCGATGCCCATGCCGTAGAGGTGGTCGGCCGCGACGTAGCCGTCGCCGGCCGGCGCGGCAGCCGCCGCCCCGCCCTCCTGGGCGCACACCTCCACGCCGAGTGCGCCAAGCGCGCTCGCCGCGGGAAAGAACAGGATGACGCCCTCGAGACTCTTCAGAAACTCGCGCTTGTCCATCACCGTCCCTCCGGCTGGTGCGGGTAGTGGCATTGCCAGCACAAATACGGCGTGCCGTGCGACACCATGTCGACCTTCGGCGAATCCTTCTGCGGCGAGCCGGTGGCGTGGCACCGGGCGCAGAAGTCACGGGACCGCGGCTTGGTGGGCAGGGCCGTGCGCGGCGCCGTCTTGTGCAACTCCGGCGTCGTGTGACAGGTGGTGCAGGAGAGCAGCGCGTGGCTCGACAGCGCCTTGGTCCGCTCGATCTGGGCGTGGCAGGCGGAGCACTCCTTCGGCGTCTGCGACGGCGCCGGATCATGCGGGTCGTGGCACTCGATGCAGGGCTTGAGGGGATTGTGGGCGGTGGTGATGATCTGCGGGAACCCCGTCGGCCGCGAGGCGTCGTATTCATGGCAGACGGGGCAGAACCGCCGATCGCGCGGCGCCGGCGGCTTGAGGGCCGTGGGATCGTTGGCGTGGTCCACGGCCGGCCCGTGGCATCCCTCGCACGAGAGGCCGCGGTGGAAGCTCTTGTCCTTGACCGCCGCCTCGGCATCGTGGCACACGATGCAGGTCTCGGTGCCGGCGAACTTCACCGGCTTGGCCACCTCCCGTGCAACCGTCGTCGACCGGTGAATCTCGGTCGACACGATCTCTTCCGGGATCACGTAGAAGCGCATCGTCAACGCACCGGCAATCAAGATGCCGTTGACGAGCAGGAGCCGCGTGACCTGCTCGGGAACCCTCATCCCTGACCCCCTTCAGTTGGTTCTGAGCCAGGCCACGTCGGCTGGCCAATCCAGGTCGCCATGCACCCCTTCCGCGAGCGGCAACGGCTTTCCGTCGCCGGGTCGTGTTGCAGCGACTTGGGAAGCAATAGGCGTGCCGGTGTGACCTCCGGGTACAAAGAACAGGGCGACCGACGCGGCCGCCCTGGAAGACTCACACGGGGAGGATCTCAGCTTGTGGTTTAGAACCGATAGAGCACGCGGACAAACGCCGTCTGCCCCTCATAGGGCCGGTTGCCGTAACCGGTCCTCAGGCTGCCCAGCCAGTCGATGCGTGGATCGTTCGGACCGTCGGCGAAGCCCACGGGACCGTTGGTGTTGATGGTGTTGAAGTCGGAAATGTCCATCTTCTCGTACCAGTAGCCGACGCCGATGCCGACTTGGTTCGTCAGGAAGTACTTCAGGTCCACCGTGAAGCGGTTCCACTCATTCACCACGTTGGGCAGCGGGATGAACTGGCCGGCCGCCTGCAGGGCCGGAATGCGCGGACCGCCGTAGCTGAAGGCGTTGTCCGAGTCGTTCATCTCGTAGCTGAAGCGGACATCGGCCTTCGCGTCGGCGAGCCCGATCAGGTCGAGGTAGGTCATGAAGGTGGTGACCACCTCGTTGTTATCGAGCGTCCAGTCGCGGCTCGGGTCAAACCAGCTCGCGTCGGGCGGCGGGTTGGCGTTGCGCGACTTCTGCAGTGCCGCAAACTCGTCGCGACCGTAGCTGAGGCCGAAGTGCACGGTGTCGTTGGGGCTCAGGTCCACGCCGCCGACGATGGCGTCGACGTCCTGGCTCAGCAGGCCGAACTGCTCACGGCCTGCGGGGATCGACTCGTCCGCCAGGTAATCGTCCTGGGTCGTCGAGTACTGCACGTAGAACGACGCCGCCGGCATCGGGTTCACGCTGACGATCACCGAGGCCCGCGTGCGGTCGCGGTCGGCCTCGTCGAAGTAGCGGAGGCCGGGCTGCGTGCCCGCAGGGCCCTCTTCGTAGTCGACGCCGCTCAGGATGTAACCGTCGCCCCTGCGCTCCCCCATGTCGAACGCGGCACGAACGGTCATCATGTTGCCGAGGTTGGCGTCGTAAGCCGCGCGGAAGATGTGCTCCGACACCTTGCTGAAGCCGCGGCCCTCGCGGTCGAACAGCTCGTTGGAATAGCCGAACTTGAGCGACCCGAGGTCGGTCAGCCCGAAGGTGGCGGTGGCGTCGAAGTTCTTGCGCGTGATTTGGAAGTACTCGGAGAACCCTTCCACGAATGGCGTGAGCGGATCGTCTCCCAGCTCTTCGGGCACCCCGTCAAACCGCACGTACTCACGGCCGTCGAAGTGGTGGGTGTTGTTGTTGTGGTCGTTGTACCGATACCGCGCCTGGATCGTGAGGAAGCGCAGCGGCCGGCTGTTGAGCGTGATCAGGGCGTTGAACGAATCGACCTCCGCATCGGCCGACGCGCGCGGCAGGGCCCGCAGCCCAGGGAACGCGCTGAACACGGCGTCGTTGTTGATCGACGTGTTGAGGCTCCACGGCAGCAGCGACTCGTTCTGCCGCATGGCCGTCAGCTGGATGTTGCCGTTCACCGTGGTCCTGGGCAGGATCTTGAACATGCCGGTGGCGCCCACCGAGTTCAGCGTGTTGCTGGGCCACAGCGCCGCCTGGCCAAACGCCGGGCCGTTGCCATTGCTATAGGCGCTTGGGTCGTACGGGCCGCTCGGAGGCAGCAGGCCGTTGCTGAAGTCGGTGGCCCGGATCGGGTTGTCCCAGGTCAGAGTCTGGACGTTGTTCTCGAAGAAGCTGCCCCAGTAGTCGAAGCGCAGCATCCCCTTGTCGTTCACCCACTCGGTGTTGGCCTTGAGCTCGTTGGTGCGCTGGTCGATGGGCGCGGCCAGCTCGTTGGCGTTGTTGAACGCGAACGACGCCGCCCACGGCATCGAACCCGACCGCCCGGTCGTGGAGAAGTCGACGTCCACCGCAAACGATGGGCTCGCCACGTAGGTGATCGACGCAGCGGCGATGCTGCGCAGCACCTCCATGTCGTCGGGCTTCAGGAACTGGTTGTAGATCGACCGGTTCGCCTTGGCCGCCGCCGATGTGGTGGCGCTGCAGCCGACGGGTCCCGACCCAGGCGCGCACGGCACGCCCACGGCCGTGCCGTCGGCAGTGGCATTCGTCGGCCCCTGCACCCTGGCGCGGAGCGCCGGGTCGAGCGTGAAGGTGCCCCGGCCGTCGCCGGTCCAGATGAGGGGCGTGTCGTAGTAGTAGTTCAGCGGGATCCCATCGTAGAGCCCGGTAACCGTCACCTTGGAGTTCGTGTACTCGGCGGTGTACCGCTGGTCGCGGTAACCCACATTGTAGGCGGTCGCCCCAAAGCGGTAGGTGTCGGTGTTCTTCGTCATGTCGAAGAAGGTCGCCGCGCCGGGACGCAGGTCCCGGTAGCGCTCGAAGCGCGCTTCGTCACCGTCGGTGCTCCCGCCGCGGAACCCGAAGTCGAACAGGCCCACGGTGGGCACGCCTGCCGGCGGCAGGGGTTTGGTCGGCGGCGTCTGGGCCTGCGCCAGGTGGGCGGAGGCCAGCAGCAGCGCCGCGAGGATTGCTACAGTTCGGTTGCGCATCGCATGCCTCCAGTTACCGCAAGAAGAACTTCCCGTTTGGATGGTTCGACCCGTGAACCTGCTGGTGGCAGTTCGCGCAGGACTTGCCGTAGATCTTGTTGGCGTTCTGCGAGTTGTTCAGGGTGAAGCCCTCGTAGACGGTCGGAGGATGCCGTGAAGTGACGTGGCAGCGCTGGCAGAGGAAGGGCTGCTTGGCGACCAGCATGCGGTCGTTGTTGCTGCCGTGCGCGTCGTGACAGGTCGTGCAGCTGTCCACCACCGGCGCGTGCTCCCACAGGTAGGGGCCGCGCTTGTCGGCGTGGCAGCTGGTGCAGCTCTGATCCACCGTCGAGCCCACCTTCAGCAGCTTGACGTTGATCGTGCCGTGCACGTTGTGGCACGACGAGCACGTTATCTTGCCCTCGCGCACCGGCATGTGGTTGAAGCGCTGCTGCTTGTTGGTGATCGACTGGTGGCACCGGGCGCAGGTGATCTGCTGGGTCTTGGCCCGCATCAGCGTGGGCCCCTCCGACGAGTGCACGCTGTGGCAGTCGATGCACTTCACGTTGCGGTTCTCGTGCTGGCTGCCGTCCCAGAGCGCGTGCTCACCCCGGTTGTGGCAGGTCTGGCACTGCGCGTTCGCCTCGTTGGCGGTCATCTTGTCGAGGAGCAGCGGTTTGACCTTCTCGGGGTCGTTCGCATGCGCCTCGCCGGGCCCGTGACACGACTCGCAGCCCTGCGTGGCCGCCGGCGTCCGGTCGATCGCCTTGAAGCCGTGCTTCGTACCCTCGATGCTCTTGTCGTAGCCTTCGTGGCAGGTGGCGCACGCCTCCGCGCCTACGTAGCCCTGCTGGGGAGTCGCCGGTGCCGTTGCCTGGGGAGACCCAGAACTGGCGCCCGCGGTCGTCGGCGCCGAGGCAAGCATCAAGACCAAGCCAGCCCAGACGCTGAAGAGTGAGGCCCAGATGACGTGACGTCTCATAAGTGCGCTCCAACTCGGTCGACCAGTTTACCGGAATCCCGGTAAACGGCAACCGTCGAGCGCAGCTACTGCAAGCTACGTGCCTGAGCTCGGTACTAGTACGGAGGCATTGCGCGGAAAAACGTCGGCAACTCGGCACCTGGCCGGCCGACTCGGGTCAGGGCTCGGTTCGGCGTTCGAATAGGCGGAATTCGTGACCGTGGCGCAGGCGGTCGACTAAGTGCTGCAGATCGGTGGTGTCTGACACCTCGTGCCACTCGTCGCCAAGCCCGACAATGGCATTGGCTGCGGCGGCGACGTCGGTCACCGAGGCGCCGGGAAATCGCTTCCGTAATACGGCGAGAATTTTTTCGCGGTCAACCATGAGGGGTACAGGAAGTCGGGACACCGCCGCCCGGTACGGTTACTCTCCGGTCCCCACGGAGAGCACCGAACCAGCCGGGCGGCGGGTCCCGCACGGCTCGGCCGTGTGCAAGGCAGGTGCCACTTGTAAAACCAGGCGCAATTGGCAAATGTTCTGAGGAAAGGCGCTGGCGCAGGCTCACGAAGCTCATCAGGACGACGAACATTCGGCGGAAAAGGCTCCGCCTTCTCGTCAGTCTGCCGATTCGCCGGAGGTGCCGGGGTCTGGCGGGATGTCGATGAGCCCCAGGCGCTTGATGCGGTCGCCCAGCGTCGAGCGCTTGATCTGCAGCAGCTCGGCCGCCTTCGACTTGTTGCCCTTCGACACGTTGAGCGCCCACCGGATGAGCCCCTGCTCCACGTCGTTGAGCCGCTCATCCAGCGACACCGACGAGGGGTGCGCGTGGGTCTCGACGAGGGGATGGTGCTCTTCGGCGTGCTTGTGGAAGAGCACGCTCACCGGGACGCAGCCGATCTTCACCTGGTCGCAGGTACACGTCTGCGAGATGCGCTCGCACGAGTTCTCGAGCTCGCGGACGTTGCCGGGCCACGGGTAGCGCAGAAAGGCCTGCATCACGGCCTGCGAGACGGGCTTGGGATCGTCGGACCGCCGGCGGTAGAACCGCCGCAGGAAGTGATCCACCAGCAGCGGGATGTCCTCGCGGCGCTCGCGCAGGGGCGGCAGCGCCACGGGGATCACATTGAGGCGGTAGTACAGGTCTTCGCGGAACCTGCCGTCGGCCACCATCTGCCGGAGGTCCTTCTTGCTGCCGGTGATGAGGCGCACGTCGATGGGGATGGAGCGCTGGCCGCCCACCCGCTCGATGACGCGGTTCTGCAGCACGCGGAGCAGCTTCACCTGTACCGACATCGGCACGTCGTCCACATCGTCCAGGAAGAGCGTGCCGCCCTCGGCCATCTCGAAGCGGCCGGGCCGGTCCTTGAGCGCGCCGGTGAAGGCGCCGCGCTCGTGCCCGAAGAGCTCCGATTCGATCAGCGTCTCGGCGAGGATGGCGCAGCTCACGGGCACGAAGGGGTGCCCGCGGCGATGGCTCGACTGGTGGATCAGGTTGGCCACCATCTCCTTGCCGGTGCCGGTCTCGCCGGTGACGAGCACACTGCTGTCGGAATCGGCGATCACGCGAATGTAGTCGAACACCGCCCGCATCCGCGGGCTGCGGCCGATGACGACATCGTCGATGGAGAACGGGGCGGCGGCCTTCACGGGTTCAGAGAACAACCAATTCTTCGAACCCGGGAATTTCGTCCTTCAGCGTTTGCTCGAGGCCCATGTAGAGCGTCATCGACGCGCTGGGGCACCCCACGCAGTTGCCGGACATGCGCACGCGCGCCCTGTTGTCGGTGACGTCGACGAGCTCGATATCACCACCGTCGCTCTGGATGAACGGGCGTACGCGCTCGATGACCGCGGAGACCTGATCCCGGGTAACCATATCGTTCAGTATACGCTTTCTGTCACCGGGCTTCCGGTGCCGCGCTTGTCAGCGTTTGTCGCCGAGCAACTCCAGGGCCGTGACAAACCGGGGCTCGATGTCCACGGGAACGCCGTCCAGCTTGTCGAGCACGGCCTTGGTCTGGGGCCGGATCACCCCCAGGGTATCGATCATCTGCCTGGCCTTGGCGTAGTTGCCCTCGGCCTCCAGCGTGAGGAACTCCCGCGTCAGCGACTCTACCGCTGCACGGATCTTCCCGGCGTTCACCCCGAATGTGCCGTCGGCGTTCACCACGAAGGCGCCCTGGTCAAGCAGGTAATTTAGTTGGATGGCCTGGCCGCGCCCGTGCGCCTCGTTGATGCCGAAGCGGAGGGAGCGGAACGACGAGGCCAGGAACGTGGTGTACATCGTCTGCTCGAGGCCCTTGTCGAGCCGGCCCTTGTCGACCAGGAACTGCAGCGCGAACAGGCCCGAGATGTCGGCCTTGGCCTCTTCAATGGCGCTGTAGGTTTCTTTCAGTTCCTGCCGGACGGTGGTGGCGCGGCCGCCCACGGTGATGTGGTGCGGGCCGAGGCCGTGCATCAACTCGTGCATCAGGATGTGGGTGAAGAACGCGTCGAAGGCCACGCGGCCCTGGTCGGCGGCCACGAGGGCCACCTTCGAGATGGGCACCAGCACCGTGTCGAACTTGGCCTGCTGATTGTTCTTGAGCATCACGCGCTTGCTGCCCTTCTCGCCGATGACGCGCTCGTCGTTGGGCAGGTTGAAGGCGGCCGTCTGCACGCCGCGATTGCCGTCGCCGGCCGAGAACACGGTGTTCACCACGGCGATGGGCGCCATCGCGCCGAGCCTGGGGTTCTTGTACTTCGCGTCCATCGGCAGGTTGTTCTCGATCTCCTGCAGCGAGGCGGCGAATTTCTGGAGCTTGGCCGACTCGGCCTGGTCCTTCACGGTGATGAAGGCCTCGAAGGCGGCCTTGTAGTTGAACCACTCGTCCTCGTACACCTCGTAGGGGCCGATCGTGGGCTCGATTGTGGCGTCGAGCTCCATCCACTTCACGTCGCTGGCGTAGTAGTCGTTCGAGATGAACGCGGCGGCGCGCGATTCGAGGAAGGCCTTCAGCGTGGGCTGGGTAGTGGCGGCGGCGGCGGCGCGCAGGTGCTGGGCGGCGATGGCGAGTTCGCCCTGGTACTCGGTGCTGTAGGGCACGAGCGTGAAGCGGCCGTCGGCCCCGCGGCGGATGGTGTGGAAGAAGCCGGTGGCGTCGGCCTTCTGGTGGGCCGGGAGCGACGCGATCCACTTCTCCACTTCGGCCTTCGTGGCGCCGGCCGGATAGAAGTTGGCGGAGGCGGGCTTGGCGGGCACGCCGGGGATGAAGGGCTCGTTGTGATCCAGGCGCGACCAGGGCCCCTTGTTGACGAGAAACGCGTGCAGCCGCGCGCGGCCGAGCGGCGTGTCGTCACGGAGCAGCGTCTGGAGCGTGGCCGGGTTGCCGGCCCACACCTGTTCCATGAACAGGGCGTCCATCACCTGCGCCGCCTCCACGAGGTGCGTGAGCGCCTCGCGTTCGTTGGCCGGCAGGGCGGAGATGTCGGCGGTGAGGTCGGTGGGCGCAAACCGCGCCGTCTGCCGCGCCAGCGTTGCCGCGGGCGCCTGCGGCGACGCCTGCAGCGCCGCCAGCGTGGTCACGAGTGATGCACACGTCACAGCCATCCCAATCCCGCGCATACGCGCTCTCCTATCGTGAACCCCTGAACCCCTGAACCCCTGAACCTCTGAACCTCTGAACTAGTGAACCCCTGATGACCCTTGCAGCATCGACGGCTCAGCTCCCAGCCTGCGGATCGCCGTCTCCCACATCTGGTCGATCGGTATTTCGAAAATCAAGTCTGGCTGCACGGGCGCCATCAGCCAGGACGACTCGGCCAGTTCCACGTCGAGTTGCCCGGCGCCCCAGCCGGCGTAGCCCACCACCATCCGGACGGATGGGTCTGGCGGCTGTTCCAGTGTCTGGCGCACCAGCGCCGCTGACGCTGACAAGTACACGCCGTCGGCCACCTCCAGCGCGTCGCCGGCGAGGTCGCGATTGGCGGTGAGGACCCAGGCCCGGGTGGGCTCCACGGGACCGCCCGTGAACAGGTGCAGGTTGGGGTGGACGTTCAGGGGCTTGTCGGAGGTGACCACCGAGCGCGCGGGCTCGTCCATCTGCCGGTTCACCACCAGCCCGAACGCGCCGCCGGCGCCGTACTCGGCCAGCAGCACCACGGCCTTGTGGAAGTTGGGGTCGAGCATCTGGGGCATCGACACCAGGAGCACCGGCGCGAGGGATTCGGCGGCCATGGGTTGATCATACCTGTAGACCCGCCTGAGCCACAGATGAAGCACAGATAGGACACCGGTAGGCGTACACCTTGACTCGTGGCTCGAACCACCCTCGATATCGACGGTCAGATCCTGCACCGGGACGCGCTCTTCGACCCGATGGACGGGCACTGATGGAGCACGGCGTGTCGGAGCTCGAGGCGGGGGACCGTGATTTCGCGCGGTTCCCGCACGTGCGGACGCTCAACCCGCTTGCGTAGTCGGGCGCCATCGCCCGGCGTGTCCGGGGGCCGCCGGCTTCGTTTCCGCTCTTCCGTGCTCCCGTGGCTACCGCCCCCGCCTGGCCCGTCCGACCGTCTCCTCAACAACCGGCGTCTGCACGCTGTGGGTGGCGTTAGTCCATCCGTAGGGGCGGCCCCGCCCCTCGGCGAGCATGCCAGACGGCAAGAACCCGGACTTCCGAGTCCAGCGGAACGTAACCCCTTCGCAAGCTCATCGATAAACAAGTTCGGGGACGCCGGTCGGTTCTTCTGCCACCATCGGCCGATGGTGCGGATCTGGTCATCCGCGGCCGGGGTGGTTCGAACCGGGGTGCTCACCGGGTACGACGCAGTTCATCCACGATTAGCGAAGCGGGCTTCAGCCGCCCCGCTTCAGCCTCAGTCCACGATTTCGCGAGTGCAGTATGCAGGACCTCACGCTCCTGCTCGGTGAGATCGTCACCCTCATCGTCCGCGACAAGCTCGACGACCATGCCCTCCGGGAGATCGGTGGGCTCATCGAGCAGCAAGCGGCCGTTCCGTGCTTCCGTGCTTCCGTGGCTACGACCGCCCGCGCCTGGCCCATTCCACGGCCCCTGTAACTACCGGCGTGTGCGCGCTGTGGGCAGCGTTCTTCACACCTCGCCCGGGGCGATCGAGCGTAGCCACCAACGACGGGTCGCCGGTATTGCCGATCGCGGTGGCGAGATTGCGCCGCAGGCCCGCGAGCGGCAGGTGGGTCATCGCACTCCCCCTCACGAATGCGTGCAACTCCTGGTCGGTGCGCTGCCACAGCTCCGTTGCCCTGGCGCCGTCGCGGGGCTGGGGCTGGAACGCCGGGTCACGGGTGACAGCGGGCGCGAGGTTCCACGGACACACGTCCTGGCAGATGTCGCAGCCGAAGACGTGATTGCCGATGGCGGCGCGTTGCGCCTCGGGAATGGGGCCCGCGAGTTCGATGGTGAGGTAGGAAATGCACTTGGTGGCATCGAGCACGTGCGGATCGACCAGCGCGCCGGTGGGACACGCGTCGATGCACAGCGTGCACGCGCCGCACTGATCGAGGCCGGGCGCGTCTGGGGCGAGATCGAGGCTGGTGGCGATGCCAGAAAGAAACAACCACGACCCCAGCTCGGGATTGATCAGGCAACTGTTCTTGCCAATCCACCCGAGCCCCGCGTGACGCGCATACACGCGCTCTTGCACGTGGTGCTTGTCCACGAAGATGGCCGCGTCGAACGGCTCGGCATGCTGGGTCCGCATCCACGCCACCAGCGCCTCGAGCCGCTCGGCCAGGATCAGGTGATAGTCCTCCCCACGGGCGTAACGAGCCACCCTTACCGAATCAGCGTATGCGGCGCTCCCGTCGTTCGACCCGCTCCCGTCCTTGGACCCGCTCCCCTCATCCCTGTGTGGTCTCCCGTCTGCGTAGTACACCGTCCCCGTCACAATCACGGATCGCGCCGAGGGGAGAAAGTGACGAACGTCGGCGCGGGCGACGGCCGACCTGTGCATGTACGCCATCTCGCCCGCATACCCTCGGGCGAGCCATTCGGGGAGGAACGTGAGCTCAGGGAGCGCCGTGGCGGGCGCGATGCCGCACAGGTCGAAACCGACCCGCAATGCGCACTGCTTGAGGCCCTCTGGAGTCACTCGGAAAACGCTACCACGAAGCACACGAAGGCCACGAAGGAACACGAAGCATTTTGATTTGAATGCCTTCGTGTTCTTCGTGTCTTCGTGGTTAGCCTTTCTTGACGAGCTGCCGCAGCACGTACGGCAGGATCCCGCCGTGCGAGAAGGCGGTCAACTCCTCTGGCGTGTCGATGCGGGCCACGGCGGTGAAGGTCTTGGTCGACCCGTCCTCGGCCCTGGCCGTGACGGTGACCTCGGCGCGCGGCTTCAGCGTGGTGGCGCCGGCGCCGGCACACGAGAATACCTCGCGGCCCGTGAGCCCCAGGGTGGTCGCGCTCTCGCCGCCCTTGAACTGCAGCGGCAGCACGCCCATGTTCACCAGGTTGCTGCGGTGGATGCGCTCGTAGCTTTCGGCAATCACCGCCTTCACACCCAGCAGCATGGTGCCCTTGGCCGCCCAGTCGCGCGACGAGCCCGAGCCGTACTCCTTGCCGGCAATCACCACCAGCGGCACGCCCGCGGCCTGGTACTTCATGGACGCGTCGTAGATGGACATCTGCTCGCCGCCGGGCAGGCAGGCGGTGACGCCGCCCTCCACGCCGGGCACCATCTGGTTCTTGATGCGCGTGTTGGCGAACGTGCCGCGCATCATCACCTCGTGGTTGCCGCGCCGGGCGCCGTAGGAGTTGAACTCCTTTGGCTCCACCGCATGGTCCACCAGGTACTTGCCGGCGGGGCTGCCCGCCTTGATGTTGCCGGCCGGCGAGATGTGGTCGGTGGTGATGCTGTCACCGAGCACCGCCAGCGCGCGCGCGCCCGTGATGTCGGTGAGCGGCGCCGGCGTCATCGAGAGGTTTTCCAGGAACGATGGTTTGCGGATGTACGTGCTCTGCTCATCCCATGCGAAGCGGTCGCCCGTCGGCACGGGCAGCTTCTTCCACCGATCGTCCCCGTCGAACACGCTCGAGTACTGCTTGCGGTAGGCATCGGACGTGACGCTGGTCAGCATGGCCGCCTGGATTTCCTTCTGCGTGGGCCACACGTCTTTCAGGTACACGGGCTTGCCGTCCTTGCCGGTACCCAGCGGCTCGGTGGTGAGGTCGATGTTCATCGAGCCCGCCAGCGCGTAGGCCACCACCAGCGGCGGCGAGGCCAGGTAGTTGGCGCGCACCTCCTGATGGATGCGGCCCTCGAAGTTGCGGTTGCCGCTCAGCACCGACGCCACCACCAGGCCGCGCGCGGCGATCTCGGCCGACACCTCCTCGGGCAGCGGGCCGCTGTTGCCGATGCACGTCGTGCAGCCGTAGCCCACCAGGTTGAAGCCGATCTGGTCCAGATAGGTGTCGAGGCCGGCGCGCTGCAGGTAGTCGGTGACCACCTTCGAACCCGGCGCCAGGCTGGTCTTCACCCACCTCTTGCGGGTGAGGCCCTTCTCCACCGCCTTCTTGGCCACCAGGCCCGCGCCAATCATCACGTTCGGGTTCGAGGTGTTGGTGCAGCTCGTGATGGCCGCAATCACCACCGACCCATGTTCGAGCTGAGCCTTGGTGACGACGGCAGCCGCTTGCCCTGAGCCTGTCGAAGGCTTTACGCCCTTCTGCAGTTCCCCCAGCGATCCCGCAAACGATGCCTTGGCGCCGGTCAGCGCCACGCGGTCCTGCGGACGCCGCGGGCCCGCCAGGCTGGGCACCACGGTGGAGAGATCCAGCTCCATCGTGTCGCTGTAGACAGCCTCGGGCGTGCCCTCGGTGTGGAACAGCCCCTGCGCCTTGGCGTAGGCCTCGACGAGCGCAATCTGCTTCTCCTCGCGCCCGGTGAGGCGGAGGTAATCGAGCGTCATCTCGTCGATCGGGAAGATCGCCACGGTGGCGCCGTACTCGGGGCACATGTTGCCCAGCGTCACGCGGTCGGCAATCGTGAGGTGCGCGAGGCCGGGGCCGAAGAACTCCACGAACTTGCCGACGACGCCCTTCTTGCGGAGGGCCTCGGTAATGGTCAGCACCAGGTCGGTCGCCGTCGTCCCCTCGGGCAGCGTGCCCGTGAGGCGGTAGCCCAGCACCGGCGGAATCAGCATCGAGCTGGGCTGCCCCAGCATGGCCGCCTCGGCCTCGATGCCGCCCACGCCCCAGCCCACCACGCCCAGGCCGTTGACCATGGTGGTGTGCGAGTCGGTGCCGAACACCGTGTCGGGATACGCGATTGCGCCGCCCTCGGCCTCGTCGCGGCACACCACGCGCGCCAGGTACTCGATGTTCACCTGGTGGACGATGCCCGTTTCGGGCGGCACCACGCGGAAGTTGCGGAACGCCGTCTGGCCCCAGCGCAGGAACACGTAGCGCTCACGGTTGCGGTGGTACTCCAGGTCGGCGTTCAGCTCCATCGCGTTGGCGGCGCCGAAATGGTCCACCTGCACCGAGTGGTCGATCACCAGCTCCACCGGCTGCAGCGGGTTCACCTTCTCCGGGTCGCCGCCGAGCGCCACGATGCCGTCGCGCATGGCCGCCAGATCCACCACGCAGGGCACGCCGGTGAAGTCCTGCAGCAGCACGCGGGCCGGCATGAACGACATTTCCTTTTCGCCGATGGTCTTCGGGTCCCACGACGCCAGCGCCGTGATGTCGGCGGTCTTCACGAAGCCGTTGTCCTCGCGCCGGAGCAGGTTCTCCAGCAGGATCTTGAGCGAGTACGGCAACCGGGCCACGTTGGGGAACCCGGCCTTCTCGAGCGCGGGCAGGCTGTAGATGTTGACGGTGTCGGCGCCGACCGTGAGCGCGGTGCGGGTCTTGAAGGTATCGAGGCTGAACATGATGGCGGCTAGGCTCCTGGCGTGATCCTGGCGATCATATCAGGGCTTACCGCTTGGGGCTTGCTTGCCCTGAGCGAGGCGCATCATCTGGCCGAGTCGAAGGGGGGCTTGGGGCTTAGGGCTTGAGGTCTATGCGATCCAGGAACGCGCGGACGACGAGGGCGGGGTCCTGGCGTTCGCCGTCGACGGCGTAGTTCATCCGCTGCATGTCGGCGGCGGTGATGCGGCCGCTGAGTCCGCGCAACACGGCGCCCACCTCCGGATGCGCCAGCAGCGTGGCTGCCCGCACCACCGGCGCGGCGTCGTAGGCGGGAAAGTACCGGCGGTCGTCTTCGAGCACGGCCAGGCCCAGCGCGGGAATGAGCCCGCTCGTCGCGTCGCCCGCGGTGACGTCGATCTCCCCCGCCGCCACGGCGCGGTAGATAAGGTTGAGGTCCATCACCTTTGGCGCGCCGGCGAAGCGCAGGCCGTAGGCGGCCGACAGGCCCTTGAAGCCATCGGGGCGTTCCAGGAACTCGTACCCAAACCCCGCCTTCCAGTCCGGCATTCGCGCGAGGTCGCTCACCGTCTTCAACCCGAGCTCTTGCGCCGCGTCCCCGCGCACCAGGATGGCAAACGTGTTGTTGAACCCCAGGCGCGGCAGCAACGTGACGCCGGCCGAGGCATAGCGGTCGCGCACCGTGGCAAACACCTGCTCGGGATCGGTGGCGGCCGGCTGGTTGAAGATGGCGGTGAGCGACGTGCCCGTGTATTCCACGTAGGCATCGATGCCGCCGCTCAGCAGCGCCTCGTGGGCGATCGAAGTGCCGCCGAGATTGAACCGGCGATCCACGGTGAGGGTGGTGCCCCGTTCGAGGGCCTGCGCCACCAGCTCGCCCAGCACCACCTGCTCGGTGAAGTTTTTCGACCCCACCACCACGTCGGCGCGCCCCGTGGAACCCGACGCCGCCCACGCCGTGATGCCCGCGGCCATCACCGCCACCGCCGCCAGGCCGATGGCGCCCTTGCGCGTGCGACGGCGCGGGTCGGCCACGCGGGCCGCCGCCGCCAGCAGGCCGGCCGCCGCCAGGGCGAGGGCGGCCGCCGGCACCGCGCCCGCCAGAATCACCGTTGTGTCCACCATGGCCAGGCCGCGGAAGATGAAGTCTCCCAACCCGCCGGCGCCGATGGCCGAGGCAATGGTGGCCGTCCCCACGCCAATCACCACGGCCACGCGCAGGCCCGACACCACCGAGGGCAGCGCGAGCGGCCACTCCACCCGCCACAGCACCTGCCTGGGCGTGAGCCCCATGGCCACCGCGCAGTCCACCACCGCCGGCGCCACGGTCTGGATGCCGGTGATGACGCTGCGCAGGATGGGCAGCACCGCGTAGGCCGTGAGCGCCACCAGCGCCGTGCGCGTGCCGATGCCCCCGATGAACGGCAGCGGGATGAGGAAGCCGAACAGCGCCAGGCTCGGGATGGTCTGGGCCAGGTTGGCCAGCGCCACGATGGGGCGCGAAAGCGACGGCCTCCTCGATGCCAGGATGCCGAACGGGATGCCCACCAGCGCTGCCAGCGCCGTGGACGCCACCACCAGCACCACGTGCTCACCGAACCGCTCGGCCAGCTCCGCGCGGTGCGACACGGCGAACTCCAGGAGCGCCCTCACGCGCGCGCTCCCATCAACGCGATCACCCGCGGGTCGGTGGACGCCGCCAGCGCGTGCGGCGCCTCGCACGCAATCACCTGGCCCTCGTGCACCACCGCGATGCGGTCGGCCAGCTCGCGGGCCTCGGCCATGTCGTGGGTCACCAGCAGGATCGATCGGTGCAGCGCCTGCTGCAGCCGGCGAAACTCCACGTGCAACTCCGCGCGCGTGATCGGGTCGAGCGCGCCAAAGGGCTCGTCCATCAGCAGCACCGGTGGGTCGCCCGCCAGCGCGCGGGCCAGCCCCACCCGTTGGCGCTGCCCGCCCGACAGCTCGTCGGGCCAGCGGCCCTTGAACTCCGGCGGCAGCCCCACCAGCGTCAGAAGTTCGTCCACCCGCGCGTCCACCTTCGAGGCGGACCACTGCAGTAAGCGCGGGATCGTCGCGATGTTGCCGCCCACCGTGCGATGGGGAAAGAGACCGGCGTCCTGGATGACATAGCCCGTGCGGCGACGCAGCGCGATGGGGTCCCAGTTGCGGGTGGCCCGTCCATCCACCCGCACCTCACCGGCGGAGGGGTCGAGCATCCGGTTCACCAACCGCAACAGTGTGGTCTTGCCAGACCCGCTGCGCCCCACGAGTGCCAACGTCTCGCACGGGGCGACGGCCAGCGACACCTCACGCAACACGGCGCGTTCGCCGCGGCTCGCGGAGACGTTGATGAACTCGATGGCGGGGGGCATGGGGGGCCTGGGGCTTGGGGCTTAGGGCTTGGGGGGACCTCAGGACTCAAGATTCAAGACCGTCTACAGTCCAACAAAGATCATCATCGTAACCGTTGGAAAGACACGCGTGGCGTTTTCGAAGTCGATGCCCTTGCGCCGCCAGGTGGCGCGGACGTCGGCGCGCAGGCCCATGGCCCGTTGGCCGGCCGAGAGCCCGCGCAGCCACACGCGCACGCCGCCGCCGGCCGAGTACACCTGCCCGGTTTCGACGCTGGTGCGGGCTTCGTGGAGCTGGCGCAGGTAGCCGGCGCCGCCGCTGGCAAAGGGCCGGATGCGCGGGCCCAGCGTGACCGGCAACTGCCACGTGGCCCCGACGTCCACCACATACTGCTGCAGCGCTTCGCCCTCCAGGGCCACCGTCGCTGCCTCGGTGTCGCCAGACACCGTGGTCCCGAGCGTGGGCGTGGAGTACGACGCCCCGGCGTCGATCGACAGCGACCGCGTGATCGCCACCTCAAGCCGGCCGGCGGCCCCAACCGCGAGCTCGATGGACGAGTCCGTGTTGAACCAGGTGAACGGCGGCGGCTCGGCGCCGGACGCATTGGTCCGCAGCGTCGCCGCCGCATCTCCAATGCCATACCCGCCCGACCACACCACGCCGCCGCTCATCGTCACCCGCGGCAACTCGGGAGTCGTCTGTGCGTAGGCAGCACCGCTCATGACTCCAAACATCAGGCACCAGGCACCGACGTACCCTCGCACCCTCACACCCCTGCACCCGTGCACCCGTGCACCCGTGCACCCCTGCACCCGTGCACCCCTGCACCCCTGCACCCGTGCACCCGTGCACCCGTGCGTCATTTCGAGGTGACCCTGATCTCGATCGACGGCGACGATCCGCCGCGCGGTGCGACGATGATCTTCGGCGAGTACGTCACGCGGAAGTCCACGTCGACGGGCTCCG
>CAYJPQ010000034.1:21974-38257 GCA_964372085.1 uncultured Bifidobacteriaceae bacterium
GCGACGATGATCTTCGGCGAGTACGTCACGCGGAAGTCCACGTCGACGGGCTCCGAGAAGAAGCTCTCCACGTCCGCATCGTCCAGGGGTTCCACGCGCAGCAGGTATGGGCCGGGCTCGAGGCGGGCGATCACGAAGCCTCCGTTCTCGTTGAGCGAGAAGTTGGCCACCAACGCGCCGGTTTCGGGGTTGAAGGCCACCACGTGGGCCCCGAGAAAGCCCTGGCCGTTCCTGGTCACCCGCCCCGTGATGCTGCCGGTCTGCTCCACCTGGCCCGCGGCCGGATAGAGGTCGCTCACGCCGGCGATGTCATCGGGCAGCAGCACGCGATCGGCAATGGCGCCTGCGGTCATCGCAATGGGAAACATCACGGCGCCCGACGCGGTGACGCGGCGCCCGCCCGTGGCCGTGCGTTCCGTCTCGCCCATGGCCGAATGGCCCAGGCCCAGGAGGTGCCCCAGCTCGTGCAGCGCCACCGATTCCAGGTCGATGCGGCCGGGCTGGCCCTGCGGCGCCACCGACCAGGCAAAGCGCGCGTTGAAGAAGACGTCGGCCTCCACGATGACGCCGGTGGTGGTGTCGATCAGGAAGCTGGTGGCGCCCAGCACGCGGTCGAGATCGGGCCGATCCAGGAAGCCCAGCGTGGTGCGGCCATCCTGCGCGTCGGGCAACGCGGTCGTGGCGCCTTGGAACTCGAAGCGGACGGCCGCCGATCTCACGGCCTGCCATGTGGCGACGGCACGGCCCACCGCTCCCCGCAGCTCGTCGGCGCTCACGCCGGGAACACTCGTCTCACTGACGAAGTAGCGAATGGGCTGGGTCTTCCACGACACATCCACGATGCGGCCGCCGACATCGGCGCCGAGCTTGAGATAGGCCCACGCCGGCGTGGGCGACCCCATCGCCAGCGCGATCACCAGCGCCCAGGCCGCCGCGCGCCTCATCGCCCCGCCCCTCCTTGCACCGCTTCCGCGAACGCCGCCAGCGTCATCGGCCGTCGGCGCACGTCGCCGCGGACGATGCGTCCGGCGGGCGCGGTCGCCTCGACGATGGGCGGCGTCACCATGGCCGCGCCGCCGCGGGCGTCGACCAGCACGCGGTAGACGCCCTGGGTGAATCCCGTGGTGATGGGCAGGCGCGCGCCGCGCGACGTAAGGAACACCACCGCCAGGTCGCCGGGCGCAAATGCCGGCGCGCCGGGCAGCAGGTTCAGGTACTTCCCCACGCGGCCGCCCGGGGTGGTGAAGGTGAGCGTGGCGCCGGGCGAGCCCTTGAATGCGTCGAGCACCTCCACGGTGACCACGCTCTCGATGACCTGCCGGTTCGTCGTCCACTGCCCCCGGATTTCGGTCACCCTCACGTAGGCCACGGTGGCCGACTTGTCCACGAGCTCGGCAAAGCTCAGCGGCTGGACGGTGATGGCGGCCGCCGGCGCGGCCAGAAAGAGAACAAGCAGTACGTAGAGGCAACCCTTTAGGGTTGCCTTGGGGAAGCTACCTGCCATGCGCCGAGTGTACGACATCGAGGATGGCGTCGGCGGCACGCGTGCTGGCGCCCGGCCCGCCCAACCTCTGGCGCACGTCGGCGAGGTCTTCGATCATCTGCTGGCGGTAGCCCGCGTCGGTGAGCAGGCGCGAGGCCTCCGCGGCCACCGCCTCGGCGGTGCACGCGTCCTGGATGAGTTCCACCACCACGCGGCGACCCGCAATCAGGTTGACCATGGCGTACATGTCCACCTTCGCCAGCGGCTTGCCCAGCGTGTAGGTCATCGGCGACAGCTTGTAGAGCACCACCATGGGCTTTCCGTGCAACGCCGCTTGCACGGTGGCCGTTCCCGACGCGGTGATCACGGCATCAGCCGCCTGCAACACCTCGTCGGTCTGCCCTTCGACGATCCGCAGCGTGCAGCCCGGAATGCCGAAGCGCTCGAAGAGGTCGTCAGGCAGGTGGGGCGCGCGGGCGACGACGAACTGGACGGGGCGTCCGGCTTTAGCCGGACCCTCCGCAATCAGCGGCACGGCCGCGGCCATCACCGGCGCCAGCCGCGTGAGCTCGTTGGGCCGGCTGCCGGGCAGCAGGGCCACCACCGGCGCCGCCGCGTCGAGGCGCAGGCTTGCCAGGAACTCGTCGCGCGTGCGGCGGGGCTGCACCAGGTCGATCAGCGGGTGTCCCACGAAGCGCACGTCGATGCCCTCGCGCTGGTACATGGCCGCCTCGAACGGGAAGATCGGCAGCACGCGATCCACCAGCTTCTTCATGGTCTTGATGCGGCCCTGCCGCCAGGCCCAGAGCTGGGGACTCACGTAGTACACGATTGGCACGCCGAGCTTCTTGACGGCGGCCATCAGGCGGAAATTGAAGTCGGGATAGTCGACGAGGACGAGCGCGTCGGGCCGCGTCTCTCGTGCCGCGGCCACCAGCGACTTGTAGGTGGCCCACGACCGCGGCAGCACCTTCAGCGCCTCGGTGAGGCCTGTCACCGACAGCCCGCGAAAGTCGGCCACCAGCCGCGCCCCGGCGGCCTGGAGCCGCTCGCCCCCGAGGCCGAACACCTCGATGCCGGGTTCCCGTGCGCGCAAGGCCTCGACGAGCGCGCCGGCGTACACGTCGCCGGACGGCTCGCCGCACGAGATCATCAGCCGGGTCACTCGGGCCTGGCTGGCGCATCGGTGCGCCGCTGCAAGTCGGCAGCAAGCACGTTCACCTGGTCGATGGGAATGCGCTCGAACTCGCCGAAGCCGATGCCCTTCAGGTCGTTCACGAAGGCGTCGGCGTTGCCCACCAGCACCACCGACAGGTGCGCCGGGCGGATGAACCACTTGGCCACGCGCGCGATGTCGGCGGGCGTCACCCGCTGCACGCGCTCGCGGTACTTCGGCAGGTCGTCCACCGGCAGCTCGTAGAACAACTGGTTGAGCACCTGCGTGGCGATGGCGTCCGACAGCTCGATGGAGAGCGGGAAGCTGCCCACCATGTAGTTCTGGGCGCCGCGCAGCTCGTCTTCGTTCACCTGCTCACGCTGGATGCGCGAGAACTCGTCCACCATCACGCGCAGGGCCTCGGCGGTGCTGCGGGTCTGCGTGTCTGTTTCGGCAATCACGGCGCCCGCCATCTTGTAGCTGTCGAGGTCGGCCGACGCGCCGTAGGTGAGCTGGCGCTGCGATCGCAGCACCTGCTGCAGCCGGTTGGCGCCCTCGCCGCCGAGCAGCTTCACCACCTGGTCGACGATGTCGTAGTCGGGGTGCTTGCGGGGGATGGCCAGGTGCCCCACGCGAATCTCGGTTTGCACCGCGTCCTTCTTGTCGATCACGATCACCCGCCGCGTGGGCTCGGGCGGGTCCATCACCTTCAGGGGCGGCACGTCGGCCGGCTTCCACCCGCCGAAGTGCGTCTCGAGCCCGGCCATCGCCTCGTTCGCGGCGATGTCGCCCACCACCGCCAGCAGGGCGTTGTTGGGCACGTAGTACTTCTTGTGGAAGTCGATGATGTCGGTGCGCGTGATGGCGGCCAGCGATTCGGCCGTGCCTCCGCCCGGCAGGCCGTAGGGGTGGAAGCCGTAAATGAGCCGCTCGATCACCTTGCTGGCCACGGCGTCGGGGTCGTCGGCCGACACCTTGAGGGCCGACATCGCCTGCTGGCGCTGGCGGTCGATTTCGGCCTGCGCGAACGTGGGCCGCTGCACCAGGTCGGCCATCAGCTCCAGGGCCAGCGGGTAGCTGTCCTTGATCACCACGGCGTTGACGAAGCTCAGGTCGCTGCCCGCGCCCGTGCTGAGGATGCCGCCCGTGAAGTCGATGGTGTCGGCGATCTGCTCCGCCGTCCGGCTGCCGGCGCCCTGGTCGAGCAGCGTCGAGGTCATCATGGCCAAGCCGTACTTGCCCTTGGGGTCGTAGGCGGCCCCGGTTCGCACGATCATCCGCACGCTCACGGCCGGCTGCTCGTTCTGGTTGACGAGCACCACCTGCAGGCCGTTCGAGAGCGTCCGGATTTCGTAGGCTGGGAACACCACCGGACGGGCCGGCAGCGGACGCGGCGGGCCCTCGCGCGGCCACTGCGCCGTCTGCGCCACCACCAGCGCCGTGAGCAGGCTGAACAACCCGAGCGTGACGACGGCTTTAACTTTCACGGCTGCGCACCCACTGCACCCGCCGCACCCGCCGCACCCGTTGCACCCGTTGCACCCGCCGCACCCGCCGCACCCGCTGCACCCGCCGCACCCGCTGCACCCGCCGCACCCGCTGCACCCGCTGCACCCGCCTTTGGCATCACTCGGAGGACGAGCCGCCCCTCGGGCACGAAATACTGCCGGGCCACCCGCTTGATGTCGTCGGTGGTCTGCCTCAGGAACGTGTCGAACTCGCCGTCGGCCGACTCCATGTCCTTCTGGATCACCTCGGCGTGCCCCAGTTGCGACGCCTTGCCCTTGATGGACTGCCGGCTGAGGATGTAGTCGCGCGCAAACTGGTTCTTGGCGCGCTGCAGCTCGCGGTCGGTGATGCCGTCGGCCTTCAGCTTGTCGAACTCGGCAATCAGGGCCTTTTCCACCGCATCGACCGACTGCCCCGGGTTCACCAGGGCCACCGCGTAGAAGAGGCTCGGCTGCTCCAGAAAGTTGCCGCTGCCAAACGCCGTGAGCGCCAGCCCGGTGTCGTAGACGAGCCGCCGGTAGATGCGCGAGGTCTGCCCGTCCGACAGCGTCTTCGACATGATGAACATCGGGTACGAGTCTGGATGGCCGTTGTAGGGCACGTGGTAGGCCACCACCACCGCCGGCAGCGGCCACGGCTGCTCCACCGTCACGCGCTTCTCCTTGGCGTGCCTGGGCTCCTGCGGAATGTCGCGGGGCACCGGCTTGGTGGCCTTGGGCACCCGGGCGAAGTGCTGGTTCACCAGGTTCACCGCGGTGTCGGTGTCGAAGTCGCCCACGATCATCACCGTGGCGTTCTCGGGCACGTAGTAGGTGGCATGAAAGTCGCGCACGTCGGCGACGGTGGCCGCATTCAGGTCGTCCATGCTGCCAATCACCGGGTGCTTGTAGGGATGCACGTCGAACGCGTGAAACGTGATGAGCTCGTTCAGCAGGCCGTAGGGCGGGTTCTCGATCCGCATCCGGCGCTCTTCCTTCACCACCTCGCGCTCCGACAGGAACGTGCGCTCGTCGATGCGCAGCGTGGCCATGCGGTCGGCCTCCATCCACAGCGCCAGCGGCAGGTACTGCGACGGCAGGGATTGCCAGTACACCGTCGTGTCTTCGTCGGTGTGGGCGTTGGCCTGTCCGCCCACGGAGGCGACGATGGAGGTGTGCTCTTCGGGCTCGACGTTCTTGGAGCCCTTGAACATGAGGTGCTCGAAGAAGTGCGCGAAGCCCGTGCGGCCCGGCCGCTCGTTCTTGGAGCCCACGTGATACCACACCTCCACGTGCACGATGGGCGTGGACCGGTCCTGGTGCAGGATCACCGTGAGGCCATTGGGCAGCACCAGGCGCTGGTAGGTGAGCTTCGGCGGCCGCACGGCGGCCTCGATGGGCGCCCACCAAAGCGCGGTCACCAGCGCCAGCACGGCCACACAGAGAACGGGGACTCGGTTTGTCATAAGAATCGTTTACGGCTTACGGCTCACGGCTTGGGGCTTGGGGCTTGGGGCTGACCCGGCTCCCGGCTCCCGGTTCCCGCCCGTTCAAGTTCTTCCAACCGCTTCTGTAAATCCATTACCTGCCTGCGCAAGTCGGGCAACCGGCGGAGCGCGGCGTACGACCGCCGCCACGCGCCGATCTCCTGGGCCGGGTGGCCGGACATCACCACGCCGGGCTCCACCGAGTTGGTGATGCCGGTCTTGGCGCTGCACGACGAGCCCGCGCCCAGCGTGACGTGCCCCGTCACCCCCACCTGTCCGCCGAGCATCACGCGGTCGCCCAGCACGCTGGAGCCGGCAATGCCCACCTGGGCGGCCAGCAGGGCGTTGTGTCCCACGATGACGCCGTGCGCGATGTGCACCAGGTTGTCGATCTTCGTGCCCGACATGATGCGCGTCTCGCCCAGCGCGGGCCGATCGATGGTGGTGTTGGCGCCAATCTCCACATCGTCTTCGATCACCACGGGGCCGATCTGGGGAATCTTCTCGTGGGTGCCGTCGGGCCGGGGGGCGAAGCCGAAGCCGTCGCTGCCAATCACCGCGCCGTCCTGCACCACCACGCGGGCCCCCAGCGTGCAGCCCTCGCGGATTGAGACGTGCGCGTGCAGCAGGCAGTCGGGACCGATGACCGCGCGCGCCCCCACCACCGCGTGGGCGCCGATGGCGGTGCGTGCCCCCACCACGGCCCCATCGCCGATCACCGCGAACGGGCCCACCACGGCCGTCGGGTCCACTTGGGCACCGGGCGACACCACGGCCAACGCGTGCACACCGGGCTCGGGAGCCGTGTCGGGCGACAGCACCTGCACGGCGCGCGCGAGCATGAGGTAGGGATTGGTGGTGCGGATGACGGCGCACGGCGCGTCCACCCCGGGCGCCGCGATCACCGCGCTGGCGCGCGTCGAGGCCAGGGCGCCCGCGTACTTCGGGTTGGCCAGGAAGGTCACGTCGCCCGGGCCGGCCGATTCGATCGTGGCCACCCGGTGAATCTCGATGCCGGCGTCGCCCTCCAACGGGCACTCCAGCCGCCGCGCCAATTCGCCGAGGGTCACGCTTTCGAGAATATCACGCGGTCGGCGCGGTCATCCGCTCCACGAAGGTGGCCAGCCGGGGCAGGCGCAGGCGGCCGGCCAGGTCGTGAATCCGCTGCACGCGGGCCTCCACGTCGAGGCTGAGCGCCCGGCCCAGGTCGGCGAGGTCCGCGTTGGGCGCCACCCGCCACCGCACCCGTCCCAGGCCCCGCTTGGCGCCCCGCCAGGCGAGGAAGTGCCCCACCACGGTGAAGCTGAACAGGTAGCCAAACACGTTGGGGCCCGGCACCAGGGCAAACGGCGTCGCGATGACGAGGCCGATGGCGTTCAGGCCCAGGCGCTTCAGGTGCCGGTCGGCATCGCGCTGCAGCATGTCGCGCATCAGCCGCTCGGCGGCGGCCGGATCGAGCGTGTCGGGCACGTGCAGCGTGGCCTCGTCGGCGCGGCCCATGTGCCACAGCAACCGCTGCTCGGCGACGCGCTCGGCAATCCAGCGCATCACCCGGCGGTGCAGCGACGCCATGGCGCCCGACGGCTCTTCGAGACGCCGCTCGTGGCGCGCACGCTCGGCCTCGCGGAGCTGGGCGCTGAAATTGGCGCGAAGGCGCGCAAAGACCCCCTGGCCCTGTGCCGGCGCCGGGTCATCCTCGTCGTCCGCGGCTTCGAAATAGCTTTCGTAGCGGTCGCGGCCGATGGGCACGAGATACACGTCCATTATGGGTTTGGACGACGAATGCGGCGCGGAGTTCGCGGGCCGACCTTGGGCATGGCCGGCCGACCGGCCGCCTCCCAGGCGCCGATGATGATGGCCGCAACGCTGGTGATCGACTCGTTGACGCGGCGCTCCAGCACGGGCAGCGTCCCCTTGCCGAACGCCTCGAAATACCCTTCGTCGTAGAACTCGCGGCCCGCGGCGGCCTTCTTGTCGGACTCGAGCACGTTCAGGCTGTGGCGGTTGCTCGCCAGCAGCACGTCGAACATGAAGTCGCGCGGGTTCGCCACGGGCACGGGCGTCGCTGGCGCCACCGTGAGGGCCGCGCGGTGCCGCTCGAACAGATCCGACTCCCACCGCGAGTGCACGCCGTCCTGGCCGGTGAGCCTGCCGTCGTAGTTCACCACGGCGTGCAGCGGCACGTGCCCGTCCGCCACGTAGTGCGCCAGGATGGCCGAGTAGAAGAGGATGTTGTCGACCGCGTAGCCGGGGGCCGGCTGTCGCTTGAGCGACTCGAACTCGCGCTGCAGCTTGCCGTAGAACTCCTGCACGCGCCACGGCAGCAGCCCCTGCTGGTTCACCACGTCCTTGCCGAACTTCTGCACGGCCGCGGAATAGTCTCGAGGCAGGGCCTCGAACGGATAGGGACCGTAGCCTTGGTAGTCGATGTCGAGGAAGTGGTTGGGCGGCTCCTCTTCCCAACCGGCGTTGCGCCAGAGATCGGGATCGACCGAGCGCTCCACGACGAAGCCACGCCGCTCCGCGAACACGGGCTTCAACTCGGGCGGCAGCAGGTCGATGGCTTTGTCGGTAATCAGCTTGTGGGCATCGAATCCCCAGGCCACGGATGAACTGGGGATCGCGAGCAGCGCAATCAGGAGGGCGGCAACAAGACGCATTGGTCCATTGTAAGGCTTACGGCTTGGGGCTTACGGCTTGGGGCTTGCGGCTTGGGGCTTGGGGCTTGGGGCTTGGGGCTTGGGGCTTGGGGCCACAGATAAAACACAGATGATCTGGGGTCTTTCTGTGTTTCATCTGTGGCCCATCTGTGGCCCATCTGTGTTTCATCTGTGGCCTATCTGTGTTTCATCTGTGGCCTATCTGTGGCTGATCTCCGTGGCCGACCAGCCCCCGCTGCCGGTGTTGGCGTAGCGGTAGTCGTTCAGCCACACACGTGGCGGCGAGGTTGACGTATCGACGGTCGCAAACGGGAATCGCGACCACACCAGGAAGTCGCGGGCCAACGGCGTGTCGAGTGCCTGCTGCACCGCCGGGTCGGTCAATCCGTGGCCCATGCCGAAACCCGCGGGGCGGAAGTGCGGCAGGGGGTCGAACCACACGACGCCCTTCTCGTAGCGGTCGCCGACGTCCACCACCACCTCGCGCTTGAAGGGGTTGACCACCACCGGTGACACCATGAAGCGCGTGCCGGCCGGACGGCCGGCCCGCACGATGCCGTCGGCCACCACGGCGCGCGCGGCCTGCGTGGCGCCCATCATCACCACGATGTAGCCCGCGGCCACGGCCAACGCCACGCGGGCCGGACGCTGAGGCGCCGGGCGCCCCCCGCGTTCGCGGCGCCGCGACAGCCAGACGCCGGCTCCCAGCGCCAGGTACATCCACGGATCGACCACGAACAAGGTGTCGCCGTAGAACCACTGGTTCGAGAACGGCATCAACAGCCGCACGCCGTAGGTGTTGAGCCAATCCAGGAACACGTGCGACAGCACGCCGACGTAGGCCAGCAGCACGAGCTGGCCCACGCGGACGAGGTCACCCTTGCCTCGCCAACGGCCCCACAGCGCCACCGCGCCGGCCAGCAGCAGCGGCAGGGCCGCCTGCGCCAGCACGCCGTGCGTCCAGCCCCGGCGGAACCACATGGCCAAGGTGTTGGTGGCGAACACGGCCACGTCCACGTCGGGCAGGTTCGAGGCAATGAGCAGGGTGCTCATGCCCAGGGACGTGCGCCGCGCGAGCCCCGCCTTGCCCAGGGCCGCGCCCGCGAGCGTGTGGCACAGGTTGTCCAAGCTACTTCTTCTCCGCCGCGGCGTGCTCGCGCAGGTCCTTGCGCAGCACCTTGCCCACCGGCGACTTGGGCAGCTCCTCGCGGAAGATCACAAGCTTGGGCACCTTGTACGGCGTGAGCGACTTCCGGCAATGCTCGCGGATCATCTCCACCGTCACGGCCGGGTCCTTGCGGACGACGTAGGCCACCACCCACTCGCCCGTGTCCTCGTCGGGCACGCCCACCACGGCGGCATCGGCCACGCCTGGGTGCTCGGCAATCACCGCTTCCACCTCGTTGGGATACACGTTGAAGCCGCTGACCAGGATCATGTCCTTCTTGCGATCGACGATGTAGAAGTAGCCTTCGTCGTCCATTCTGGCGACGTCGCCGGTGGCGAGCCAGCCGTCGCGCAACACGCGCGCGGTCTCGTCGGGCCGCTGCCAGTAGCCCCGCATCACCTGCGGGCCCTTGATCCACAGCTCGCCCGCTTCCCCCGTGGCCACATCCTTGCCGGCGTCATCCACGAGGCGCGCGTCGGTGCCGGGAACGGGTACGCCGATGGCCTCGCGCTTGGGGCGCTGGAAGGGGTTGAGCACGGCGACCGGCGAGGTCTCGCTGAGGCCGTAGCCCTGGTAGATCGGCGTCCGGGTCATCTTCTCCCAGCGCTCGCCAATCACGGGCACGAGCGCCATGCCTCCGGCCACCGAGCCGCGGAGCGTCCAGTCCTGCTTCTCCTGGAACCAGGGCTCGTGCATCAACCCGGCAAAGAGCGTGTTGACGCCGGTGAACCACGTGATGGGCTCGGTGGTCATCACGTTCTTGAGGTTCGAGAGCGGCCGCGGGCTCGGCACCAGCACGTTGCGGCCGCCGGCGGCGAAGAAGATCATCAGGTTCGCGGTGAACGCGAAGATGTGGTACAGCGGCAGCGCCGTGAGCATCACCTCTTCGCCCATGCGCAGGAAGGGCTTCCACATCTCGGTGCTCTGCACCACGTTGGCCACGAGGTTGCCGTGGGTGAGCATGGCGCCCTTGGCCACGCCGGTGGTGCCGCCGGTGTATTGCAGCGCGGCCACGGTGTCGAGGTTGAGTGGGTGCGCGTAGACCGCGGGGTCGGCGCCCGAGGCCATGCGGCCGGCGCCCTGCGACAGGGCCGTGTTCATGGTGAGGTGCGGAAAGGTGACCGGCGGAATCATCTTGCGCACGTACTTCTGCACCGCGCGCACCAGGAACCGGCGCAGCGGCGACAGCAGGTCGGCCACGCTCACCACCACGACGATCTTGATCGAGGTCTTCGGCAGCACCTCGGCCACCTTGGGCGCGAACAGGTCGATCACGACGAGGCCGGTGGCGCCGCTGTCGGCGAACTGGTGCACCATCTCGGGCGCGGTGTAGAGCGGGTTGGTGTTCACCATCACCAGTCCGGCCTTGAGCGCGCCAAACACCACCACCGGGTACGCCAGGCAATTGGGCATCTGGATGGCCAGCCGGTCGCCTTCGGCGAACCCCGCGACCTCGCGCAGGTACACGGCGAACTGGTCGGAGAGCCGGTCGACCTCGGCAAACGTGAGGCCGCCTTGCGATCCGTTGGGCAGCGACAGCGTGAAGGCGGTCTTCGGGGCGTAGGTGGCGGCCGCCTCCCGAATGAGCGCGGGCATGTGGGGCCACTTCAGCGGCCCAAGGTCCGCCGCCGTCGTTGGGGGATAGAATCGGGTCCACGGACGAGCAGGGTTCGTCATGTCTGTTGATCCGGGCGCAATTCTTGCACAATCAGAAAAGGGGACAGTCCCCTTTTTCATTTATGAGACGCTGCGCCGCCGCGACGGTTGCCCTCCTGCTGGTATCGGCCTGCAATCAGGGGACCGGCACGCCCGACTCGCCCACGGCCCCGACCGGCGGGACGCCCGCCGGCCAAAGCGTGAGCTACACGGCCATCGGCGCCAGCGACGGCATCGGCTTTGGCGGCAGCGCGCCGTGCGTGCCGTTCACCGACTGCCCCAACGGCACCGGCTACGTGCAGATCCTCTCCCGCCAGATGGCCGAGGGCGGACGCACGGTGACGCACCTCAACCTGAGCCTGCCCGGGGCCGTGCTGAGCCCCGCGATCGAGCAACTGGCCGCCGCCATCGGACGGCCCATCTCGCCGCTGGCCGGCAACTTCATCGAGCGCCAGGCGCCCTTTGTGCCCACGGCCAGCACGCACATCACGCTGTTTGCGGGCGGCAACGACACCAACACCATCGGCCAGGCCGCACGGGCCGGGCACGGCGGCAGCGACCCCAACGGGTTTGTCGACACCCAGATTCGTCAGTGGGGCAACGATCTTGTCGACCTGGTGGCCCGCATCCGCACCCGGGCCCCCAACGCCCGGGTGGTGGCGCTCAACCTGCCCAACCTGGCGGCCGCCCCCTACGTGTCGGGCTACACCACCGCCGAGAAGCAGCTCATGCAGCGGGTGGCGGTGGGCCTGTCCGACCAGGTGAATGCCCTCACCGGCCGCAACGTGCTGGTGGTCGACCTGATGTGCGACCCGCGACTGCTCCAGGCATCCAGCTACTCTTCGGACGGCTTCCATCCCAACGACACGGGCTACGCCATCATCGCGGAGAAGGTGCTGCCGGCCCTGCGCGACGGCACGGCTGCCGCGCCGTCGATCTCCTGCGCCCAGCGGACCATCTTCTAGGGCGATCGCCATACGAGGCGAACCGCAATTTCTGCAAAAACGGCATTCCACACGCGACAACTTGCATTTCGTGGCGCGCAAAACCGCCATACCTGTGATGAATCTTGCAAAGTGATGCTGTTTTTGTGCATAATCTGGCATCCGCTGACATCATCCGGGCCGGCCCCTGCAAGGCGGCCCGATTCGTAGGGGGCCACCGCACATGGGATCCGCAGCACTCGGCGAGGCAATCAAGGGCATTCGCACCTGGGCGATGCACGAAGGGCGCACCACGCACAAGCCCGCGCAGGTGAAGGACATCTTCGGGTCGCGCGTCTTCAACGACAAGGTCCAGCAGGCGCGCCTGCCCAAGCCCGTCTACCAGTCGCTGCGCGACACCATGACCCGGGGCGAGGCCCTGGACATCTCCACGGCCGACGCGGTGGCGTCGGCGCTGAAGGACTGGGCGCTCGAGCACGGCGCGTCGCACTTCACGCACTGGTTCCAGCCCATGACGGGCATCACGGCCGAGAAGCACGACTCGTTCTACGGCCCCACGGCCGACGGCCGCGCGCTGGCCGAGTTCAGCGGCAAGGAGCTGGTCCGCGGCGAGCCAGACGCCTCGAGCTTCCCGTCAGGCGGCATGCGCAGCACCTTCGAGGCCCGCGGCTACACCGCGTGGGACCCGACGAGCCCGCCCTGGCTGCTGGTGAACGAGAACAGCGTGACGCTGGTCATCCCGACGGCGTTTGTCAGCTGGACGGGCGAAGCGCTCGACAAGAAGACGCCGCTGCTCCGCTCGATGGAAGCCCTCTCGCACCAGGCGGTGCGCGTGCTGAAGCTCTTCGGCTCGAGCGCCACGCGCGTCACCCCGACGTGCGGCCCCGAGCAGGAGTACTTCCTCATCGACACGAACTTCTTCTTCGCGCGGCCCGACCTCATCAACGCCGGCCGAACGCTCTTCGGCGCTCGCCCGCCCAAGGGCCAGGAGATGGAAGACCAGTACTTCGGGTCCATCCCGCAGCGCGTGCTGGCCTGCATGGCCGAGGCCGAGGCCGAGCTCTACAAGATGGGCGTCCCCATCAAGACCCGCCACAACGAGGTGGCGCCGTCGCAGTACGAGGTGGCGCCCATTTTCGAGAGCGCCAACGTGGCCACCGACCACCAGATGATGACCATGGAGACGCTCAAGCGCGTGGCGCCCAAGTACGGGCTGGCGTGCCTGCTCCACGAGAAGCCCTTCGCCGGCGTCAACGGCTCGGGCAAGCACCTCAACTGGAGCATGGGCGACGACCTGGGCAACAACCTGCTCAACCCCGGCGACACGCCGCACCTGAACATGCAGTTCCTGTTCTTCTGCACGGCGGTGATCCGGGCGGTCGACCTGTGGCAGGGCCTGCTGCGCATGAGCATCGCGCATGCCGGCAACGATCACCGGCTGGGCGCCAACGAGGCGCCGCCGGCCATCCTCTCGGTGTTCCTGGGCGACATGCTCACCCAGATCTTCGAGCAGGTGGAACGCGGCGGCGAGCGCACCACGAAGCACGGCGGCTATCTCGACATGGGCGTGTCGGTGCTGCCCAAGCTGCCGCGTGACGCCGGCGATCGCAACCGCACGTCGCCCTTCGCCTTCACCGGCAACAAGTTCGAGTTCCGCGCCGTGGGGTCCACGCAGAACGTGGCCTTCCCCGCCACCTGCCTCAACGTGGCGGTGGCCGAGTCGCTCGACGCGCTGGCCACCGATCTCGAAGCGCGCCTCCACAAGGGCGAGGGCCTCGAAGACGCCGTGGGCGCCCTGTTGAAGAAGACCATCAAGGCGCACAAGCGCATCATCTTCAACGGCAACGGCTACGCCGACGCCTGGCAGAAGGAAGCCGCCACGCGCGGGCTGCTCAACCTCAAGAACACCGTGGACGCGCTGCCGGAGATCATCAAGGCGCCCGTCGTGAAGACCTTCGAGAAGTTCAAGGTGCTGAGCGAGCGCGAACTGCACGCGCGCTACGAGGTGAACCTCGAGGCCTACAGCAAGACGATCAACATCGAGGCGCAGTTAATGGTGCTGATGGCCAACCGCTACATCCTGCCGGCGGCCTTCGAGTACCAGAAGCAGGTGGGCCAGAGCGTGGCGGCGGCCAGGGCCGGCGGCGTGCCCGGCAAGGAAGGCAAGAAGGTGCTCACGCACATCGTGAAGCTCCTCGACGCCTTCCGCGCCACCACCGAGAAGCTGGCCCACGCGCTGGAGCACGGCAGCGCCTCGCCCGAGAAGCACGCGAAGTACATGCGCGACGTCATCGTGCCGCAGATGGTGAAGCTCCGCGACCTGGGCGACCAGATCGAGGTGGTGGTGCCGCATGAAGTGTGGCCGCTGCCCACCTACCGGGAAATGTTGTTTGTGAAGTAACGTCTGGCAGGTTGCTGGCTTTTTCAGCAACCTGCTAACGGAGCACCTTCGGTAAGATAGGGGGATGAACCGTGTCGCCCTGGCCGCTCTCGTCACCCTGATCGCCGTCGCCGGTTGCAGCAGCGACAACGCCGGCACGCCGACGTCGCCGTCACTCAACGTGCCCTTCTCCACCACCGACCTCACCGTCGGCACCGGCGCCGAGGCCACCGTGGGCCGCCTGGTGTCGGTGAACTACGTCGGGTGGCTCTACAGCGAGACCGCCGCCGAAAACAAGGGCGCGCAGTTCGACACCAGCATCGGCCGCGCCCCGTTTTCGTTCACGGTGGGCACCGGCGTGATCCCCGGGTTCAGCCAGGGGGTGACGGGAATGAAGGTGGGCGGCATCCGCCGCGTCGTGATTCCGCCCAGCCTCGGGTATGGGTCGCAGGCCAACGGGAGCATCCCCGCCAACTCGACCCTGATCTTCGAGATCCAGCTGCTGTCGGTGCAGTAGGTCTAGCGCGGAAAGCGGCCGAGCGCCACCAGCAGGTCCAGCCGCGCCTGTCGCACGGCGTCTTCGGCCCGCGCGACGGAGGTCTCCAGGTCCCGCGCCGATCGCTGTGCGTCGACCACCTCGATGTTGGTCGACGCTCCCGCGTCGAACGCCACGATCGTGATCTTCAACACCTCGTTCGCCTGTGACGCGGCCAGCCGCGCGTGCTCGAGCGCGCGCTCGTAGGCGGCCACGGCCACGCGCGCCGTTCGCTCCTCGGCCCGCGCGCGAATCTGCACCTGCTCCACCGACAACGCCGACGCCTGCAGCGCCGCCTCGCGCTGGCGCTTCACGCCGCGGCGATAGCCGCCGTCGTAGATGGGTTGCGTCAGCGACAGCGTCAGCCGCCACGTGCCCGACGGCTGGAAGATGCCACTGGGCGTGAGGTACTGCGGGTCGAACGACACCGCGCCGGTGGGCAACCAGTCCTTGGAGCTGTCGTTCACCGCGCGCTCGGCCGCCTGCCGCTCGGCCGAGAACAGCTGCACGTCGGGCCGCGCCATCATCCATTGGGCCTCGGGCGTCTCGGCGGGAATCTCGAACGCCGGGTCGCCGGCGGTGTCGATGGGGCCCTCGGCCCCCAGGATGACGCCCAGCGCCTCTTGCGCGCGCCGCACGTTCAACCGAAAGGTTTCGGCGAGCGCACGGTTGGTGGCCACTTCCTGCGCCGATCGCAACTGGTTGAGCCGCGTGCCCACGCCGCCCTCCACGCGCTTCGTGTTGTAGTCGAGCTGCGCTTGCGCCGTCTCGAGGGCGCGTTGGCTCACCTCCACCTGGCGCTTCTGCGCGATCACCGCCAGGTAGGCCGAGGCGGCGGCCACCGCCACCTGCCGGCGCACGTCGGCCGCCGACAGTCGGGAGACGCCGATCTGGTCCTCGGCCTGCGCCCGCGCCGCCCACTGCGCGGCCGCCAGCACCGGGGCCGAGGCCGCCAGCGCGAACAGCGACTGGTTCCGCGGCGAGATGGTCTGGTCGCTGAACTCGCGGCCGCTGTCGAGCGTGGTGTTGGTGATGGCCCCGCCCACCCGCGGCAGCGTCCCCGACCGCACCTGTTGCAGGATCGCCTCCGACCGCAGGATGCCCGTGGCGGCCATGGCCACCGACGGGTTCTTCTCCACCGCCCGCGCGATGGCCGCCTCGAAGCCAAGCGCCTCCATCTGCGGTGCGGCTTGCGCCGCCGCGAACGATGGCGCCAGCACCATCAGCGCCGCCACGATGGCACCCATTGCACCTGATGCACCTGATGCACCTGATGCACCCGCTGCACCCGCTGCACCCGCTGCACCCGCTGCACCCGCTGCACCCG
>CAYJPQ010000035.1:0-38244 GCA_964372085.1 uncultured Bifidobacteriaceae bacterium
CGTTCGCGGACCGGCGAAACGGCTTCGTGTTCATCACCAACCGCGAGGGGGCGCGAGATCAACGCGAGCTGGGATGCCGTGTGGTTTGTCCGCACGCGGCAGGGCGGCGACGGCTGGACGGCGGAGATGGCCGTGCCGTTCCGATCGCTTCGCTTCGAGCGGGGCCTCCAAGTCGCTGGCGGGCAACCTGTCCGGCCCGCCCTCGGTGTCGCCCGGGCGCAATCTGAAGGTGAAGCCCTACCTGCTCGGCAAGGCCGTGCGGCCCACCGGGCTCGCCACCACGTTCGATCAGGACGCCAGCGTCGGGCTCGACGTGAAGTGGGGAGTCACCTCCGCCCTCACGCTCGATCTCGCGGTCAATCCCGACTTCGCGCAGGTGGAGGCCGACGAGCTGACGGTGAACCTCACGCAGTTCAGCACCTTCTATCCCGAGAAGCGCGACTTCTTCATCGAGAACTCCGGCACCTTCTATGTCGGCGACGCGGCGCGCAACAACCGCGTCACGACCACGCCCACGCCCGACGAGAATCTCCTGCTCTTCCACAGCCGGCGCATCGGCCTGGGGGCCGACGGCACGCCCATTCCCATCTACGGCGGCGCACGGCTGACGGGCCGCGCGGGCGACTTCGAGGTGGGGCTCCTCAGCCTGCAGGTGCAGTCGACCCGTGCGACGCCCGGCAACAACTACACGGTGCTCCGGGCACGGCGCAACCTGCGGCCGGGCTCCGATCTCGGGGCCATCTTCATGAGCCGCCAGTCGGCTGAATCGGGCCGCGACTACAACCGGGTGTACGGCGTCGACGCGAACATCCGGTTTCTGGGGGCGACCGACTGGAATTCGTACGCGATCCGGACCGACACACCCGGTGTCACCGCGGGCCAGTACGCCTGGCGCACGTCGCTGAACCGGGAGAGCAACTTCTTCCACGGCAAGGGCGGCATCATGTCGATCGGCGAGGGCTTCAACGACGAGATGGGCTACTACCGCCGGGTCGGCGCGCGGAAGTGGTTCCTCGACACCGGCATCCGCCCGCGGCCGGCGTGGTGGCAGCGGCGCGGCGTGCGTGAGTTCCACCCCCACGTCCTGTGGAAGTACTACACCGACATGGGCGGCCGCATGGTCGGCACACGGCACCACAACGGCGTGACGGTGTTCTTCAACAACGGCGGCTACACGGAGTTGTCGTGGAATCCTGAGTTCAACGAGATCACCGCGCCGCTCAGGCTCGCGTCGAACGTGCGGCCGGTCGCGCCGGGCACGTATGCGTGGAGCGAGTGGCAGCTCCGCTTCAGCAGCGACCCGAGCCGCTCGCTGTCGTTCACCTTCACCGGCGTCGCCGGCGGGCTCTGGAGCGGCCGCCAGCGCACGGTGACGGCCGGCTTGACGTGGCGCCCGACCTACCGCCTCAGGATGACCGCACACCTCAACCGGACCAGTGCCGACCTGGGCGCGCCGGGCACCGAGTTTGTGACGGCGGTCTGGACGGCGAGGGCGAACTACTCGTTCTCGACCAACATGTTCCTCGACTCGCTGCTGCAGTACGACCAGGACCGGCACCGCTTCAATGCCAACCTGCGGTTCAACTTCATCCACCGGCCGCTCAGCGATCTGTTCGTCGTGTTCAACGAGCAGCAGATCACCAACAACCCGGCCATCGCGCCGGGCCGCGGCCACGTGGTGAAGTTCACACGGATGATGGCGTTCTAGTCTGGCGAGGGCGTCCCGCGCTCGCGGGGTGGGTGGTATCTTGGCCCAAAACCATCGTGCTGAGCCACTGCTTGTGGCGGCGCCGCGGCCGAGCCGTCGATCGGCTCATTTCAACAGATCCCGCACCAGCTCCCGCAGGTTCTCCAGGTCGAAGGGCTTGTCGATGCGCTGGTTCGGCGCGGCGTCGAGGAACTCGCGTCCCCGCGGGGTGAACGCTCCTCCGGTCAGGAAGATCATCTTCCCGGCCTGCTCGGGCATCGTCTCCAACACCCAAGCGTACAGTTCCATCCCGGTCATCTCCGGCATCATCAGGTCACAGAAGAAGATGTCGAACCGTTCATTTGAAGAGAGCAGATCCATCGCGGCGCGGGCGCTCGTGAGCGCCACGACGTCGTGGTTCGCCGAAAGGGCGCGTCGCATGGTCTCGGCGAGCAGCGGCTCGTCGTCCACGACGAGGATCCGTCCGCGGCGTGAGGCCGCGCCAGCCGCCGCCAGAAGCGGTGCCGGGTCGACCCGCTCGGTGGCGCGGGTGGCAGGTAGTGTGATTCTGAACGTAGTGCCGCGACCGACCTGGCTGTCGACGGCGATCTCCCCGCCGAGGGACGTGACGGTCTCCCTGCAGATGGCCAGCCCGAGACCCGTTCCCTGGCCGGCTGGCTTCGTCGTGAAAAAGGGATCGAACAGCCGGCCGAGGTGTTCCTCGGGGATGCCGCCCCCCGTGTCCTCCACCTCGACGATCACCCGATCTCCGTCGGTCCGGGTGCGCACGTGAATCGCGTTCGCGTCCGCGGCGCCCTCCGGGATTGCCTGCGTGGCGTTGACAAGCAGGTTCACGAACACCTGCGCCAGCCGGGCCTCGTTCGCCTCGACCAATGGAACATCGCCGTAGTCTTCCACCAGCCGCGCCCGGTGGCGAATCTCGTTGTGGGTCAACTTGATGGAGAACTCGATCAGGCGCCGCACGTCCAGCGGGGCGCGGTCCTCTGTGCCTGCTCGAGAAAAGGTCTTGAGGTCCCGTACGATGTCGCGAATCCGCGCCGCGCCCTCACGGGCGTCGTCGAGCAGCCGGACCAACTCGTCCGGCCTCCCGGCCGCGAATCCCGCCACGCCAGGACGCGCCTCGGCGAGCAGGTCGAGGTTGCCGATCACGTAGGACAGCGGGTTGTTGATCTCATGGCCCACGCCGGCCGCCAGAGTGCCGATCGCGATCATCCGGTCCATCTCCATCAGTTTCGCGGTGAGCTGCCTGCGCTCGGTGAGGTCGCGGCCAATGACGACGGTGGCGGGCTGACCCTCGTACTCCAGCGGCATGGCCGCGACTTCGGCGTGGACGGTCGAGCCGCCCTGCACAGGAGGCGCGTCTCCTTGGGCGGTGCGAGCTCGCTCGTGACCCTCATGGTGCGGATGCGTTCGGCCACGACCTCCCGGTCGTCAGAGTGTACCGTCATCGACACCGGCTGGCCCACAAGGTCGGCCTCCGACTGGTAGCCGAGCCGCCGCACCATGGCGGGGTTGACGTAGACGAAACGGCCGTCGCGATGCACCGCGATGCTGTCGGGAGCCTGATCGATGAGCGTGCGGAAGCTCAGCTCGGAGGCCTGTGCGTGCGCGCGAAGCTGCGTTTCCTCGGTGAGGTCCTCGACCACGACAACCAACTGATCGTCCGCGTCCACGAGGCGGCTGGAAACGGCCGTGATCCGGAGCGGGCGAACGCCCTCGAGCGTCTCGATGTCGACCCTGAGACCGTGGACCACATCGTGGCCTTTCAGGGTGGCCCGCAGTCGATCGTGCAACGCGCGGTGCGGAAAGACATCCTCCAGCGGGCGCCCTTGGACGGCGTTCTCCGGAAGGCCGAGTATCGCGCGGCACGCACGGTTGGTGCGCACCACCTGCATGTGGGCATCCATCAGCACCGTGGCGACGGGAAGATCCTCGATGAAGGCCTCCGCTTGCTGGCGGCGATGGTCCATGGCCGCCAGTGCCCCGTGTATCCGGGCTGCCATCTCGTTGAAGGTCTCGGTCAACCGGCGCAGCTCGTCGCGCGTCGTGCAGACCACGCGAATCGAGTAATCACCCTCGGAGATGCGCCTGACGGCCGCGTCAAGTTGCAGGATGGGACCGACGATGTACCGGCGCGAGTACCAGAAACCCAGCACGGCGAGGACGAGGTTGAGCCCGACGCCGGCGGTGAATAGAGCGAGCATCCGGCGCCGCAGCGTGTGCGCCCTGGCCACCAAGGCGGCTGTCAGCTCCTCAGCAGATGCCCGCAGGGTGTCGATGTCCGACGCCAGATCGCTCGCCGCGCGGTCGACCTCGGGACTTTCCGCCTGGCGGTCAGCGATCACGAGAAGTCGGGGCCGGACCCGGTCCCACTGAGTCCGAAGCCTCGACAGCTCAGCTCGCACGGCGTCGGTCAGCGGGACGACGTCGAGACCATCGATCTCGCCGCCGCGTTCCAACGCCGCCAGTGAGCGATCGTAGCTGGCGACAAGCTCTCTCAGCTTCAGGCGGTCCTCCGACCGGCCGCCAACGACCAAGCGCGCCCAGTCGCCAAGCTGGACCGCAAGCATGCGTTGGCGTCCGGCTAAGTTGACATGCGTCGGGACGGGGGCGCTCTGCGCGAGAAAAAGCCCAAACAGCAGTGCCGCCAGAATCGCCCCGCACAGAGGCACGAGCTGGATCAGCCCGATCTTCCTCGCGAGGCCGGACCTGATGAAGCCGGTTGTCTGGTGCACCACTGGTACCATTCTCCTTTTCATCACCGGCTCATCCGGTTGCGCGCCGGTGTCGTGCCGAACGTCTTCACGAGGTGCGCCAAATCCCCCGCTCGACAGGGCGCCGGTTCTCGTGGACGGCCACCTGACGCGCCCCGAGAGGGGCCACTCGGTGTGTCCCTGCGACGGCAAGAGAACGGTCCGCGGTGATCCGGCGCGGGGCGGACACGGTGGCGAACGAGGATGGCCAGGCCGAACAACACGACCGCGCTGCCCTGATGCGCCACCGCGAGCGGCACCGGCACCACCCACAGCAGCGTGGCGATGCCCAGCGCGATCTGGATGCCCAGCCATCCGAGCAGCAGGTGCGCAGCCGCGCGGGTCGCCGCCGGCCGCGCGGGCCGCGTCAGGTGCCACCACAGCCACGGGATGGCCACACTCAGCAGGGTGGCCAGCGCGCGATGGTTGAACTGCACCGTGACGATGTCTTCGAAGAAGCTCGTCCAGACCGGCCGGCTCGCATACAAGCCGTCCGGAAGGAAGCGTCCCCCCATCAGCGGAAACGTGTTGTACGCAAATCCAGCCCTCGTGCCGGCCACGAGGCCGCCCGACACGATCGTGACGAGCACCAGCAGCAGCACCGCCGTCGCCGCATGCCGCAGCCGCGCTGGGATAGGCACCGGCGATGGCTGCGGCCGCAACAAGTCGAGGGCCGTCCACACCAGGCCGCCGAAGATGACCACCGCCAGCCCGAGATGGGCGGTCAGGCGATAGGGGCTCACCCGCGGCACGTCGACCAGGCCGCTGGCCACCATGTACCAGCCCAGCGCCCCCTGCAGTGCGCCCAGCGCAAACAGGCCCGCCAGGCGCGGCAGCAGCCGGCGGGACAGGCGTCCTCGCACCCACCAAAAGGCAAACGGCACCGCGAAGGCCACCCCGATCAGGCGTCCCAGCAGCCGGTGCACCCACTCCACCCAGAAGATGCCCTTGAACGCCTCGAGCGACATGCCCTGGTTGACCAGCCGGTACTCCGGCGTGCGCTGGTACTGTTCGAAGACGCCGGCCCACTGTGACGCGGTGATGGGTGGGATGGTGCCGAGAATGGGCGCCCACTCCACGATGGAGAGGCCCGAATGCGTGAGCCGGGTGAAGCCCCCGACCACCACGACTCCGAGCACGAGCGTGGCACAGCCGAGCAGCCACGCGGCCACCGGCCGGTCGTAGCGGATTGGGGCCGTTCGCGGCGCGGTGGCGCCCCTGGCCGGGGACATGACGCCCATCATATGCACGTCCCGGCGATTCTGAGAGCCTGAACGCTGCACTGCGGATCAGCTCGCCGAGACCACCCCATGACCGGATCTCCATTCGCGGCCGCGCGGCCGGCGACACTTGTCGTCGTGGGCGGCCACTCCCGTGCCGTGGGCAAGACCGCCACCATCGAGCACATCCTCCGCGCTCGATGCCGCGAGCCGTGGACCGCCGTCAAGATTTCGGCGCATCGCCACGCCGGCACGAACAGCGCGGCGCCGCTCGTGGACGAGACACACCACGCGTCTCCCCTCACGCAGACGGGCCGATACCTCGAGGCGGGTGCGCGGCGGGCCTTCCTCTGCCGCACGCCCGAGGCACGCCTGTCCGACACGGCCGCGTTCCTCCGCCAGCTTGTGGCCGACGGCACGAATGTCATCGTGGAGTCCAATCGCATCACCCGGTTCGTGCGGCCCGACCTGGTGCTGTTTGTCGTGTCGCCGTCGGTGACCGACTGGAAGGCGTCGTCAACCGCCTGCCTGGCGGCGGCCGGAGCCCTGATCACGCGCGAGCGTGCCGACACGGTGCCTGCGGCGCTGGCGGCCCAGGCCACGGGCCTTCGCGGGCGGCCCGTGTTCGAGATGGACGGCGATCGCCGGGTACCCGGCCTCGATGCCTGGCTCGACGCGCGGCTCACCCCGGGGGCCGCCGCGCACGCGCGCGGCGGCGCGGGCGCCTGGTGGTCGAGTGCCGCATCGCTCTACGAGTGGTAGTGCAGGCTCTCTGAGAGGTACGGATCCCCGACCGGCACCGGCGCCGCCTGCGCGAACATCCGCGTGAAGACGCGGATGAACAGTCCCGTGGCCAGCAGCACGCCCCCCACTTCCCACGCCCCGAACGGCGGCACCTCCGGCGACACCGTCGGCAGGATCATCAGGTAGAGGTCCAGCCAGCGGCCCACCAGCACGCACGCCGCCACTTTCACGAGCGTGCCCCCGTGGCGCTTGAGGGGCCGGTTCATGATCGCCAGGAACGGCACCACCCAGTTGAGTGCGATGTTCACCATCACCAGGGGGAGCCACGCGCCGCGCATCCGTGGGATGAAGTACACCGTTTCTTCGGTGAGGTTGGCGTACCAGATCAGCATGTACTGGCTGAACCAGATGTACATCCAGAACGTGCTGAAGGCGAAGAGCAGCTTGCCCAGGTCGTGCACGTGCTCGTCGCTCACGACGTGCCGCAGGGGGCCCTCGCCGCGCAGCCAGATGACGAGGATCAGCATCGCGGCGAGACCAGACTGGAACAGGCCCGCGAAGTTGTACACCCCGAACATGGTGCTGTACCAGTGCGGTGTCAGCGACATGATCCAGTCCACGCTGGCCAGGAAGCACGTCAGCGAGAACACCACCAGGAACGCGGCCGACAGCTTGATGTTCTTGCGCGTCCAGGCGAGGTCGCCGTCCGCGTCCTGCCGGCGCGAGTTGCGCACGAGCGCCGCCGCAAACAGGATCCAGGTGGCGAAGTACGCGGCCGCGCGCGCCAGGAAGAACGGCGTCGACAGCCACAGGCGGCTGAAGCTGCCCGGCGCGCCGACCGGCTCCGACGTCCAGGGGTACAGCGACGGCCGCAGCACGAAGACGAGCGCCAGCGCCACGGCGGCGGCCGGCAGCACCCGGGTCATCGATTCCGGAACGCGGCGGAAGGCGGCGATCCACGTGGCGTCGGTGGCGTAGCCCAGCGCCACGAAGAACGCCCCGGCGAGGCCCAGCCCGGCCAGCGCCCACCCGGCCAGCAGCAAGTTGGCCGACGCCCGGTCGGGCGACAGCAGGGCGCCGACGGCCAGCGTCCCGGCGCCTGCGACGGCCAGCCACAGGCCGAAGCGTCCCGAGGCCTGCAGGCGGCCCGTGGCCGCTATTGCGGCGGCGGCGTCGGACCTGCCGGCGGCGTCGCCGCCTGGGCGGCCTGGGCCGCCTGGGCCGCCTTGGCTGCCTGGGCTGCCTGGGCCGCGGCCTTCCGCTGCAGTGACCGGATGTGCAAGATAACCTTCCATCGATCCTCCCTCGGAACCTGCGAGGCGTACGACGCCATGTTCTTCTGACCGTAGGTCAGGATATGGAACATCTGCCCGTCGGTCAGCTTGAGTGCGTTCTCGGCAAAATATGACGGCGGCGGCGCCACGCCCCGCAGTGTCACTAGCCCATCGCCCAGGCCCTGGCCGCCGTGACAGACGGCGCAGTGGTTGCTGTAGACCACGGCGCCCCGGGCCAGCGCCGCCGCGTCATCGGCCGGGTACGGGTTGGTCAGCTCGGTGCCCGCCCGCACGGCGTCCTCCGGTGTGGCCGCGTAGTGCAGCGGCAGCAGCCCGCGGGGGATGGTGCCTGGCGGGGGTGGCTGCAGCGTCTGGCCCCCGCTCAAGAGCGGCGTGGGCGCAAACGAATCGGCCGGCACCGATCGCACCATGTTGGGCAGGAACTCCCAGTTGGGCACGGCGGGGTTCGCGTCGAGGCCCAGGTACGCGCCGACGATGACGGCGAGCACGACGGCCAGCACCAGGTTGACACCGCCCCTCATAACCGTCCCTCCAGGTCACGCTCCTCGAACGACACCGCGCGGCAACGGTCGAACAACTGCTGCACCGCCCGTGGATCCGCCGCGCCGGCGTCGAGCACCAGCACGAAGCGATCGTGGGTGGCGCGCGGGTCCACGATGTCGGGCCTGCGCCACGGGCCCAGCCGGCGCGCGATCAGGAACGTGACGACGACGCCCACGCCGGCGCAGAGCACCATCAGCTCGAACATCACCGGCACGAACGCCGGCAGCGAGTTCCACGGCCGGCCTCCCACGTTGATGGGCCACGACCGGGCCGTCGTCCAGAACTGCAACCACGTGGCAAATGCCAAACCGAAGGCGCCCAGGCCGGCGCAGGCCCACGGCAGCCACGAGGGCTTGAGGCCCATGGCGCGGTCGAGCCCGTGCACCGCGTATGGCGTGAAGGCGTCGACGATGTCGAAGCCCTGCGCGCGCGATCCCCCTGCGGCCGCAATCACGTCGGCCTCGTCGTCGAACACGCCCACGAAGACCCGCCGGCTCATCGTTCGCCTCCCGTCGTGCGCCGATCGTGCGCCACCACTGCCTTCACCTCGCCCATGGCGATCACCGGCAGAAAGCGGCAGAACAGCAGGAAACAGGTGAAGAACAGGCCAAAGCTCCCCGCGAGGGTCGCCAGCTCCACGCTGGTCGGCGCGTAGTCGGCCCAGCTCGACGGGAGGTAGTCACGGTGCAGCGACGTCACGATGATGACGAAGCGCTCGAACCACATGCCCACGTTCACGAACAGCGAGAGCACGAAGACCACCGCGAGGTTGGAGCGCACGCGCTTGAACCAGAACAACTGCGGCGTGATCACGTTGCAGCTCACCATGGTCCAGTAGGCCCATCCGAACGGCCCGAAGGCGCGGTTGATGAACACGAACTGCTCGTACGGGTTGTTGGAGAAGGCCGCGATGAAGAACTCGGTCGCATAGGCAAGCCCCACGATGCTGCCGGTGGTGAGCACCAGCTTCGCCATGATGTCGACGTGCCGCAGGGTGATGTAGTTCTCGAGCCGCATCGTCTTGCGAGCGATGATCATCAGCGTGAGCACCATCGCCATGCCCGAGAAGATGGCGCCGGCCACGAAGTACGGCGGGAAGATCGTCGTGTGCCACCCGGGGATGAGCGACGTCGCGAAGTCGAAGCTCACAATCGAGTGCACCGACACGACCAGGGGCGTGCCCAGCGCCGCCAGCAGGAGGTACACCGCCTCGTAGTGGTGCCAGGTCCGGTACGACCCGTTCCAGCCCAGGCTGAAGAACGCGAAGATCCGGCGGCGCAGGCCCTGCTTGAGTCGATCGCGCACCGTCGCCAGGTCGGGCAGCAGGCCCACGTACCAGAACACCGCCGAGATCGTGAAGTAGGTGCTGATGGCAAAGACGTCCCACAACAGCGGCGACCGGAAGTTCACCCACAGCGAACCCCGCGTGTTGGGCAGCGGGAACACCCAGTACGCAAACCACGGCCGGCCCATGTGGATGAACGGGAAGATCGCGGCGCAGATCACCGCGAAGATCGTCATGGCCTCGGCCGCGCGGTTCACCGACGTGCGCCACCGCTGGCGCAGCAGGAAGAGGATCGCGGAAATCAGCGTCCCGGCATGGCCGATGCCGATCCAGAACACGAAGTTCGTGATGTCGAACGCCCAGCCCACCGTGCGGTTGAGGCCCCAGGTGCCAATGCCCGTCGCCACCTGGTACGAGACGGCCACCACCCCGAGCAGGAGCGTGGCCAGTGACACGAGGAAGGCGGCCCACCACAGACCGGTCGGTCGCCCCTCCATCGGCGCGCAGACGTCGTCGGTCACCTGCGCGATCGTCCGGTCGCCGGTGATGAGCGGCGTGCGCAACGGCAAGGCGTGCTCAGTCATGGCCGGTTTCTCCCTCGCCCTCGGCCCGGTTGCGGACCAGCGTCAAGTACCCTACGGACGGCTTCACGTTCAGCTCCTCCAGGACCCGGAAGTGACGGGGGTCGTGCATCAGGTGCGCCACCCGGCTGTCCGGGTTGTTGGCGTCACCGAAGGTGATCGCCTGGGCCGGGCACGATTGCTGGCAGGCCGTCTGCGCCGCGCCGTCGGCCAGGGACAGACCCTGGCGCCGCGCCTCCACCTTGGCGTCCTGCAGGCGCTGCACGCACAGGCTGCACTTCTCCATGACGCCGCGCGACCGCACCACGACGTCGGGGTTGAGCACCAGGTTCTGCAGCCGGTCTTCGCGCGGGTAGTCGAACCAGTTGAAGCGCCGCACCTTGTAGGCGCAGTTATTGGCGCAGTAGCGCGTGCCCACGCACCGGTTGTAGACCTGCTGGTTGAGCCCTTCCTCGCTGTGCACGGTGGCCAGCACCGGACACACCGTCTCGCACGACGCGTTCTCGCAGTGCTGGCACAGCATCGGCTGGTGGATGACGTCCACGCCGCCGCCCGGCCGGTCGGCGTAGTAGCGATCGATGCGCATCCAGTGCATCTCGCGGTGGCGGAGCACTTCGTCGCGGCCGACCACCGGCACGTTGTTCTCCGCCTGGCACGCCACCACACAGGCCGAGCAGCCCGTGCACGCCGTCAGGTCGATCACCATGCGCCAGCGATGGCCGGTGTAGGTATGGTCGGGCGGCCACAGGTCCTCGGCCGCCTCGCCGTGCCCATGCGACCCGGCTGACGGATCCTTCACGTACGCCGGCAGCGTCGTCTCCTGCACGATGGGGCGGCGGGCGCCCCCCGGGGGCGCCAGGTGCGCCGGCACGGCGATCTCGTGGTGCGACTGCGTCTGGGCCAGTGGCCGGCGGCTCCCGGTCGGCGTGACGCGGACCGGCGCGCCGCTGTAGCGCCACTCGCCGTTGGCCAGCGACGCCAGGGGGGCGGCGTTGCGGCCCACCCGGCCGTCGTCGCCCACGGTCGGCCGGGCCTCGAACCAGCGCGGACCCACGTTGGCAAAGCGTTCCGAGCCCAGCCGGCCGTATCCGAGCGCCACGGCCACGATCCCGTCGTGCTGGCCCGGCTGCACGAGCACGGGCAACTCGAGCATTCCGGCCTCGCCCGCCTCGACTCGCACGACGTCGCCGTCGGCCACGGCCAGGCCCGATGCCGTGGACGGCGACAGGCACGCGTAGTTGTCCCACGTGGCCTTGCTGATGGGATCGGGCAGCTCGTGCAGCCACGGATTGAGGCCGCCGCGCCCGTCGAGCATCCCCACCTTGGGATACAGCACCAGCGCCAGCGCGCCGTCCACCGTGGGCGGCGGGGCTTGGAGCGTCAGGGAAGAGGGTGCATACGTCCGCGCTGGCGTCGCCGGTGTCGTCACCTCGACGAAGCCGTCGTGCACCGCGCGGTCCCAGAATGCCTCAAAGGTCGCGTCGGCGGCGGTCCTCCGCGGGAACACCAGCGACTGCCAGCTGTCGCGCAACAGGTCATGGGCCGGCCGCGGCGCTCCTGACCACACGGCGATCGACTCGATCAACTGGCGCGTGCCGCCGAGCGGCTGGACGGCCGGCTGGCTCATCGACACGACGCCCGCCACCGCTTCGGCGTCGGCCCACGATTCCAGCGGGTGCCGATCCGGACACACAAAGCCCGACACCATCGCCGTCTCGTCGAGGTGCGTGGCGCAACTCACCAGGAGCGGCACTTTCTTCAGGTGCCCGGCCAGCGCCGCGCCCCCGGGCAGCTCGTAGACGGGATTGACGCCCGCCACCACCAGCACGCCCACCGACCCGGATGCCAGCTCGGCGACCAGGCTTTCCAACTCGCGGTCGTGCCCCTGCCGCTGCCGCGACGGCCGCTCGATGTCGATCGTCGATCCGTAGGCCCCCAACAGGTGGTTCGCGGCGTTGCACAGCGCCTGGATCGTCGCGTCGTGGCTGCCGCACACCACCAGGCTCCGTTCCCGCGCGTGCCAAAGGCGGTCAGCGAGGTCGTCGATCACGGCCGCGTCCACCGGCGACGGACCCGCTTGATCGACCAGCGGCGGCGCGCCGGCCAGCCGCGCCACGCGGTTGCCCAGGTGCGCCAGCAGCGGGCCGTACCCGGACGGCGCCACCACCAGCCGCAGATCGGCCTTCGAGCCGGTCAGCGACATCCGCGATTCCGCCTGGGCATGGAACGACAGGCTCGCGGACGAATCGCCCAGCCTGCGGCCCGCCCGGTAGCCACTCGTGTACTCCACGGGCGAAATCCACGTGCCGAGGAAGTCGGCGTCGACGCTGACGATGACCGCGGCGCGGTCGAATCGATAGCGGGGCAGCACCCGGGCGCCGTGCGTGCGCTCGTGGGCGTCCAGGACAGCCGACACCGACAGCGCGTCGTACGCCACGTGCCTGGCGTCGGGAAACGTGGCGAGGAACCCGTCCACCGCCGCGCGCAGCGTGGGGCTCGTGATCGTGGGCGTCAACAACCGCACGGGGCGCCGGGCGTCCCTGGCCTGCGCGAGCCCGGAGACAATGGCGGCGTCGACATCGGCCCACGATGCTCGCTGGCCCTGCCGCATCGGGGCGTCGAGCCGCTGGCTGTCGTAGAGGCCGAGGATGGAGGCCTGGCCCACCGCGCAGAGGCCGCCACGCGAAACCGGGTGATCGGGATTGCCTTCGAGCTTGATGGGCCGGCCGTCTCGGGTCTTGACGATCAGGCCGCACCCGGCCGTGCAGGCGCCGCAGGTCGAGGAATAGTATGCGGGCCGCCCGGGCACGACCGCCTCGGGCTGCGCGAGGAACGGCATGGCCTGATCGACGGGCGCGCGCGAGCAGCTTGCCAGCGCCGTGCCGGCCAGGCCGAAGCCGGCCGCCGCCAGGAAGCCGCGGCGCGACGTCGTCAGATCGGCCGCGCCCGGCACCTCGAAGAACTCGGGCGAGCCGGCGTCGGCCGCCCGGTCTCGGCTCGCCAGGCTCTTCCAGTACTGTGTCTCGTGCTTCGACATCACGGCATCCATCCCGTCAGTAGTGACACGTCACGCAATCGATCGACGCGTAGACCGACTTGCCAGCCACGCCGGTCTGGTTGACCTGGCGATGACAGTTCACGCACCAGCCCATCTCCAGCGTCTCCATCTGCCGCACGCGCTCCATCGTCTCCACCGGCCCGTGACACTGCTGGCAGGTGACGCCCGCGGCCACGTGCCCGCGATGATCGAAGTACACGAAGTCGGGCACGTTGTGGATCTTGGTCCACGTAATCGGCGTGGGTGTGCGGTCGGGCAGCGCCTTCATCGTGGCGGGACTGACGGCCAGTGCGTCGTACAACTTCTGCAACTCGGGTGAGACAATCAGGACCGGCTTACGGTTTTCCTTTTTTGCCAGGTCGTCCTCCGCGCGCACGGCGCCAAACGGCGCGGTGACCGTGAGGTGGCAGTTCATGCACGTGCTGGCCGCCGGGATGCCCGCGTGGCGGCTGCGCTCGGCGGCCGAGTGGCAGTAGAGGCACTGCATCCCCAACTCGCCCGCGTGCAGCCGGTGCGAGAAGGCGATGGGCTGCGGGGGCTCGTACCCCTGGTGGTTGCCTGGAATCCTGATTGCGCCCAGCCCCGCGGCGAGCAGGGTCGCCGCGAGCACGGTTGCAACAAGCAGCACGATGGTTACGATGCGTCCACTCATGTCGTCACCTGGAAAGCGAGCACGCTCAGCATGGGAGGGGGGCACCCTTTCTGGCGTAGAACCACCAGTTCACCGCGAGGCACGAGACGTAGAACGCCACGAACCCGTACAGCGCGTACTCCGGATGCCCGGCCTGGATCTGGTTGCCGAACACCTTGGGGATGATGAACGAGCCGTAGGCGCCCACGGCCGACGTCCAGCCCAGCACCGGGCCGGCCTTGGCCGGCTCGAAGATCACGGGAATCATGCGGAAGGTTGAGCCGTTGCCGATGCCCGTGGCCACAAACAGCACCAGGAACACCAGCAGGAACGGCAGGAAGTACTCCTCGGGGGCCTCGGCCGCGCTGGCGGCCTTGATGAGCGCCGCGGCGCCGAGCGCCGATCCGATCATCAGCACCGTGTCCCAGTGGGTCACCCGCGCGCCGCCGAGCCTGTCGGACAGCCAGCCTCCGATGGGCCGCACGAGCGATCCCACGAGCGGCCCCAGCCAGGCATAGGCCAGCGGGTTCGGCGCGTTCGGGTTGAGCGACCCATCCGGCAGGCTGCCGAAGACGTCCTGGATCAGCTTTGGGAATGCCGCCGAGAACCCGATGAACGACCCGAAGGTCATGATGTACAGCCACGTCATCGTCCAGCAGTGCGTGTCCGAGAAGATCGCGTACTGTTTCTGCAACAGCGCGCGGGCGCCCTTTGGCGTGAGGGCGCGCAGCATCGCCAGGGTCAGCACCACGGTGACGGGCAGCACCACCCACATCGACCAGCCGAGCCCCACGAGCAGGTAGAGGCCCACGCCGGTGCCCGCCAGCCCGAGCAAATTGAGCCACAGCACCTTCCCCACCGCCGCCGGGGTGTTGCCCGTGTCGTGCAGCGGCAGGTTGTCCATGCCGAACCAGGCGGCGATCGAGACCACCAGCAGGATGGGCACCCATACGAGGCCGCCATTCTGGATGAAGATCGGGTCGCCGGCGGCGATGCCGCCCACCTCGGGCCGGGCCAGGCCTTCGCCGCCCAGCGCGCCAAACAGGGCAAACCCCATCACGAAGGGCAGCAGCACCTGCATCGCGCTGACGCCCAGGTTGCCGATGCCCGCGTTGAGGCCGAGCGCAGTGCCCTGGACACGCTTGGGGAAGAAGAACGAGATGTTGGACATCGACGAGGCGAACGCGCCGCCGCCAATACCCGACAGCGCCGCCAGGGCCGCGAACACCCAGTAGGGCGTGGCCGCGTCGCGCAGGGCCACGCCGGCGCCCAGGCACGGCAGCAGCAACAGCGCCGTGGTCACCGCCACGCTGTTGCGGCCGTTGGCCAGGGCGATCAGGAACGAGTGCGGGATGCGAAGCGTGGCGCCGCTCAGGCCGGCAATGGCCGTGAGGGTGTACAGCTGGTCGGCCCGAAACGGGAAGCCCAGCGTTTGCATCTGCACCGTGATGATCGACCAGATCATCCACACCGCGAACCCGCAGAACAGGGCGGGCATCGACAGCCAGAGGTTGCGGCTGGCCACGCGCTTGCCCGTCGCGGCCCAGAAGGTCGCGTCTTCGGGCGCCCACGCCGCCACGCCTGCCCGTCGTGCCATGGTGTGCTCCAGACTCATGTGGCCACCCCGCCGGCCAGCGGCCCGTGGCCGCGGTCCATCTGCCGCATCAGGCCGGGCTGCTGCTCGCGCTGCATCCGCTGCACGACCAGGTGCATCCAGACGAGGCACACCGCCGAGAACACCGCCAGGATGACCCAGCTCGTCGTCCAGATGCCCGTGCCGCGCAGCAGGTACCCGAAGAGGATGGGAAAGAAGAACCCGCCCAGGCCCCCGATGACCCCCACCATGCCGCCCACCACGCCGACGTCACGGGGGAAGTAATCGGGAATGTGCCGGTACACCGCGGCCTTGCCGATCCCCATGAGGAAGCCGACCAGCAAGACGATGCCCGAGAAAATCCAGACGTTGGCCTGGAAGTACAGGTGGGTGATCCCCTTGGCGATCAGTTGCCGCTTCACGACGCGGTCGCCCACCCCGACCGCCGGCTCGTGCCAGAAGGCCGTCGTCGGGAACACGAGCGTCTGTTCGTCATCCTGCATGCCCCAGGAGGCCGGCCGCTGGCGCAAGGGGTAGATGCGCCCGTCGATCACGATTTGCGAGTCGGAGACGGCGCCCACCATGCCGTCGCGCGCCGCCATCACGCCGCTGCCGGGCGACTGGATGTCCATGCGGGGGACCACCAGCAGCGCGCAGCAGACCGTGCAGCCGCCGAGCACCCAGTACATCACCCGGCGCGCGCCAAAATGGTCTGACATCCAGCCGCCAAGCCCCCGGATGACGCCGCCCGGCAGGCTGAAGATCGCGGCCATCAGGCCGGCCGTGGCCACGCTCATGCCGTAGACGTTGACGTAGTACGGAATGAGCCACTGCGCCAGGCCGACGTAGGCACCGAAGACCAGCAGGTAGTAGGCGCCGAAGCGCCAGACCCGCGCGCTGCGCAGCGGCGCCAGACGCTCGCGCAGCGTCACGACGTGGCTCGTGTCGGCCAGCTTCTCGTGCGTGAGCAGGAAGAACAGAACCCCGGTGACCGCCAGCGCTGCCGCGTAGATGCGGGGGAGCTGGCGCCATCCGTCGAGCTCCACGTGATTGAGTGTCAGCAGGGCCAGCAGCACGGGCGCGCCCATGCTGGTGATCGCCGACCCGGCGTTGCCGGCGCCGAAGATGCCGAGCGCCGTGCCCTGGCGGTTGCGGCTGAACCACACCGAGGTGTATGCGATGCCCACGGCAAACGACCCGCCCGACAGGCCGAAACCGAGCGACGCCCAGACGAAGTGCGCGTAGGTGCTGGCGTAGCTGACCAGGTACATGGGCACCGCCGCCGCGAACAGCAGGAGCCCGAACACCTTGCGGCCGCCGAAGCGGTCGGTCAACATGCCGAGCGGCAGCCGCGACAGCGACCCGGTAAGCACCGGCAACCCGATGAGCCAGCCCATCTGCGCCTGGTCCCAGGCGAAGATCCCGCGGTCCACGAGGTACGTCACCAGGACGCCGTTCATGGTCCACGCCGCGAAACACACGGTGAACGCGACCGTGTTGACGGCGAGTACGGTGAGGGCGCGGCCCTGGTCGCTCATAGCGAGGCGTCGTTCAGCGAAGTGGGCGCTATGCCCCGTGCCGGGCCGGGCGCGGCCGATACCACCGCACCACCTGTGGGCGCCGCCACAGGTAGGGATTGGGCACCACCAGGATGTGCACGAGGCGGCTGAAGGGGAACACCGCAAACAGCGCAAAGGCGCCGGCGATGTGCAGCTTCACCAGCCATGGCAGGGCCGAGATGAACTGGAGATCGGGCTGGAAGGTGAGCAGCGACCAGAGGTATGGCGCCGCGACGGTCGCGAACCACGACGAGCCCCATGGATTGAAGATGGCCACGAGCACGCCGGTAACCACCTGCAGCAGCAGCAGCCCGTACACCGTCCAGTCCATCCGGCTCGTCACCACCTTGACCTTGGGCTCGTTGAGGCGCCGCACCGTGATCCCGACAAGCCCAACAAGCGTGAGCAGGCCCGCTGCAAGCGCCGTGGCCTCGAGGATGTACAGCCGCAGCGGCTGGCTGTTCCACAGCAGCACGCTGCGGGGTACCAGGAAGGCCACGAGGTGGCCCGCGAAGACGGTCAGGATGCCGTAGTGGAACGGCACGAGGGCCCAGAAGTGGAACCGGTTCTCCAGGAACTGCGACGAGTAGCTCGAATAGGAGAACGGCCGGTTCCAGTAGCGACCCACCGTCGCCAGGAAGAACACCACGAGGGCGACGTACGGCAGAATCGCGAACAGCAGCAGGTCGAAGGTGGCGCTAGACATGGATGGCGTCTCCGATGACGGCGGGCGCAAAACCGGACACCGCCGCATGAACGGACCGGACGACGTGCTCGTACGGCGTCTCGCGGCCGTCGAGGCCGGCGAGGATCTTATCGAGAGCAGGAATCACCGAATCGCGCCCGAGCGCCGAGGCGGCGTCGGCGGGCATCCGGGCCAGCAGGTGCAGCACGTGCGGCAGGTGGTCGGGCAGGTCCACGCCCTCCTCGACGCCGTGCGCGGCCAGTTCCCCGCGCATCCGCACGAGGAAGTCGCCGCGGTCGTAGTTTTCCCCGTACAGGTGCCAGCCGATGTCCAGGCTGCACTTGGGGTCGAAGTCGAACGCGCCGGTGAAGCACTCCTGCATCGCCTCGACGCTCTCGCTGGACAGCGCGGCCGCAAACCGGCCGAGCGGCTCGGCCGCGGCGGGGTCGGCCCAGCCGCCGGCGGCCTGGCACTCGGCGAGCAGCGCCGGCGTGCGTGCGTCGGGATAGGTGAGGGCGCGGGCGAGGAGTTCGAGCAGCGCGGGATTCAGCGCCATCACTCCCCCCGCTTCGGCCGGGCGATGAACCCGAACCCGGCCCCTTGCTTGTGCTCCATCGGGTCCTCGAGCATCTCGATGGCTTCCTCGCGATGCATGGGCGGAATCACGAAGCGGTCGTCGAACGTGCAGAGCGAGGTGAGCCGGTAGATGGCGTCGGCCTCTTCGGGCGTGCAGTCGGCCTCGCGCAGCATCCGCTCCGCCGTCGCGGCGTCGACGTCGCCCACCGTCAGCATGCGCCGGTACCAGCGCACGGCCTTCTGCTTCCGCAGCGCATAGCGCACGGGCCCTTCGTGTCCCGCGCCGAAGAGGTTGGCCAGGAACTTCATGGGCACCCGCGCGTCCTCGATGTCGTGGAACAGGTCGTCGGAGATGCCGTCGACCGTGCCGCCCCGGTCGCCCGTCCCGCCCGTGCGCTGCGCCATGACCGGCGCCATCGGCGGCACGTAGAAGAGCATCGGCATCGTGCGCCACTCGATGTGCGGCGGCAGGGCCATCTTCCAGACCTTGACGAACTGGTAGACGGGTGACTTCTGGGCCGAGTCGATCACCGACTGGTGCACGCCGCTGGCCAGCGCGGCCTCGACGACCGCCGGGTCGTTGGGGTCCAGGATGAGCGACCGCTGGGCCTCCACGAGATCCTCGACGTTGCTCTTGGCGGCTTCTTCGAGACGCGAGGCGTCGTAGAGCAGGACGCCCAGGTAACGGATGCGGCCCACGCACGAGTGGAAGCACGCCGGCGCCTGGCCGGTCTCGAGGCGCGGGAAGCACAGGATGCACTTCTCCGACTTGCCCGTGGACCAGTTGTAGTAGACCTTCTTGTAGGGGCACGCGGCGATGCACGACCGCCAGCCGCGGCACCGCGTCTGGTCGAGCAGCACGATGCCGTCCTCGCCGCGCTTGTACAGCGCGCCCGACGGGCAGGCCGCCACGCACGCCGCGTTCAGGCAGTGGTTGCAGATGCGCGGGAAGTAGAAGAAGACCAGGCGCTCGATGGCCGACAGCTGGTCCTTCTGCTCGTCGCTCAGCCCCGCGAGGTTCGGGTCGTTTTCCGCGTAGACGGGCGAGCCGCTGAGGTCGTCATCCCAGTTCGGCCCCGCCTTGATGTCGATGTACTCGCCCGTGACCATCGAGATGGGGATGGCCGTCGGCTGGTCCTGGCCCTCGGGCGCGTTGAACAGGTGCTGGTAGTCGTACGTCCAGGGCTCGTAGTAGTCGTCCATGCTCGGCTGGTTCGGGTGGTGGAAGATATTGGTCACCACCTTGGCCTTGTCGGTCGACTTCAGCCGCAGGTCGCCGCCCTCGGTGCGCGTCCAGCCGCCCTGATACTTGTCCTGGTTCTCCCACTGCGTCGGGAAGCCCGTGCCGGGCTTGGTTTCGACGTTGTTCCACCACATGTACTCGGTGCCCTTGCGATCGGTCCAGATGTTCTTGCACGCGATGCTGCAGGTGTGACAGCCGATGCACTTGTCCAGGTGAAACACCATCGCAATTTGCGAACGAACCTCCACGGCGTGCTCCTTTCGCCTTCCGTCTACGCGCGCGATACCGGGATTACCACTTCAGGTCTGGCAACTTCCGCACCAGGATGTGCGTGTCGCGGTTGCACCCGATGGGGCCCCAGTAGTTGAAGTGGAACGTGAACTGCCCGTAGCCGCCCACCAGCAGGTTGGGCTTGAGCCGCGTGCGCGTCAGGCTGTTGTGGCCGCCGGCGCGGCGGTAATTCCGCAGCGGCGATTTCGGCACCGAGTACGTCCGCTCGGGCGAGTGGTACTGGATGCACACGCCGGGGGGAATGCGGGCGCTCACGACGGCCCGCGTCACCACCACGCCGTGGTCGTTGTAGACCTCCACCCAGTCGTTGTCCTTGACGCCGATCTCGGCCGCGTCGTGGTCGTTGATCCAGAACGGCTCCAGGCCGCGCGACAAGGTCGTCATCCGCTGGTTGTCGCCGTAGGTCGAGTGGATGTGCCACTTGCCGTGCGGCGTGAGGTAGTTCAGCATCTTCGACTGACCGACGTCCTTCTGGAAGCGGATGTCGGCGTACTGCGTCGGCAGCGGCTTGGGCTTGTAGGTCGGCAGGTGCTCGCCGAACTGCAGGTAGCCCGGGTGGTCGAGATAGAAGTGCTGGCGCCCGGTCAGGGTGCGCCACGGCACCAGCGCCTCCACGTTGTAGGTAAACGGCGAGTAGGCGCGGCCGTTGGCGGTGAGCCCCGACCACATCGGGCTGTTGATGAACCGGCGCGGCTGCGACTGGATGTCCTTGTAGCTCGTGCGGAATCCGCGGTCCTTCTCCACCAGGTGCGCCAGCGGCAGGCCCACCTTCTCTTCCATGTTCTTGTACGACCGGTGCGACAACTCGCCGTTGGTCACCGACGCGAACTTGAGAATGGTGTTGCACACCTCCTCGTCGGCGGCGAGCGACGGGTACCGCACTCCGTCCCACGTCACCGTCGGACCGTTCGCCACCGACTCGTCGTAGACGTCGTCCACGGCGTAGTGGGTGCCGTGCGCCCCCAGGCCCTTCTCGCGGGCCAGCCGGCCGAACGAGCAGTACTGGTTGTGCAGGTTGGCGTAGTCGCGCGTCACGACCTTGAGCGCCGGCATCGTCTTGCCCGGAATCGCCTCGATTTCGCCGGTGATCCAGTCCTTCATCGCGGGCTGCGCGATCTCGGCTTCGGTGTCGTGCGCGAGCGGTGTGGCCACGATGTCCTTCACCGGCGTCGGGAAGTGGCGCGGCGCCATCTCCGAGAAGGACTTGGCGATCGACTTGAAGATCTGCCAGTCGCTCTTGGACTCCCAGCACGCCGGCACGGCGGCCGACAGCGGGTGGATGAAGCTGTGGAGGTCGGTGGAGTTGAGGTCGGCCTTCTCGTAGAAGGTCGCCGTCGGCAGCACGATGTCTGAATAGAGGGCCGACGTGTCCATCCGGAAGTTGATGTCGACGACCAGGTCCATCTTGCCCTGCGGCGCCGTCTCGTGCCACACGACTTCCTTCACCGAGTCTTCCGCCAGCTCCTGCGCCACCTTGTTCGTATGGGTGCCCAGGTAGTGGTGCAGGAAGTACTCGTGGCCCTTGGCGCTCGACATCAGCGCGTTGCCGCGCCAGATGAACCACACGCGCGGCCAGTTCTCGGGGCCGTCCGGGTCCTCCACCGAGAAGCGCAGCTTGCGCGCCTTCAACTGGTCGACCACGTAGGTGACGATCTCCGCCTCGGTGACGGCGCCCTCCGCCTGCGCCTCCTTCACCAGCTCGATCGGGTTCTTGTTGAACTGGGGATAGAAGGGCATCCAGCCGTTGCGCACGGCCTTCACCTGCACGTCCATCGTGTGGCCCTGGGCCAGCGACCCGGGCGGCTGGTTGGGCGGCACCGTGTGGTAGTCGGTGAACGACTTCTCGTACCGCCACTGGTCGGTGTTCACGTAGTGCCAGCTGGGCGCGTTCTGCAGGCGCGAGGCCGGAATCCAGTCCTTGCCCATGGCGATCGACGACCACGATTCGCCGGGGGCCAGCTTCTCCTGGCCGACGTAGTGCGCCAGCCCGCCGCCGGTCACGCCGACGCACCCGCAGAACATCAGCGCGTTGATGCCGGCCCGGTACATCAGGTTGCCGTGGTACCAGTGGTTGATGCCGGCGCCGATGATGATGATGTTCTTGCCGTTGGTGTGCTCGGCCGTCGAGCCCCACTCGCGCGCGAAGCGCAACAGAGTCTCGCGCCCCATGCCGGTGTACTTCTCGGCCCACGCCGGCGTGTACGGCATGTCGTCGTCATAACTCGACGGATAGGCGCCGGGCAGGCCGCGCGGCACGCCGTACTGCGCCATGAGGATGTCGTACACCGTGGCCACGAGCACCGTCGACCCGTCGGCGAGCGTCAGCCGCTTGGCCGGCACGCCGCGGACGAGGGTCTCGCCCTGGCCGAAGTCGTCCAGTTGCGCCTGCACCACCTCGTCCGAGTCGTTCAGCAGCGTCAGGACGGGCGCGATCTCGCTGCCGTCGACGCCGTCCTTGAGCTGCAGGTTCCACTTGCCCTTGTCCTGCTTCGCCCAGCGGAAGCCGACGCTGCCCATCGGCATCTTGGGCCGCCGCGCCGCCTCATCCCACATCAGGAACTGCCAGTCGCCGTTCTCCACGCCGGTGTAGCCGGCCAGCCGGTTGGCCCGCAACAACTGCCCCGGCCGGTGCTGGCCGTCACCCTTCGGCTCGAGCTCAACCAGCAGGGGCGAGTCGGTGTACCGCTTGCAGTAGTCAACGAAGTAGGGCACCTGCCGGTCGTGGTGGAACTCCTTGAGCAGCACGTGGTTGACCGCCATCCACCAGGCGCCGTCCTGCCCGGCGTTGAGCGGCACCCACTCGTCGGCGTACTTGGCGACCTGGTTGAAGTCGGGCGCGAACACCCACATCTTGGTGCCGTTGTGGCGCGACTCGGCCGCGAAGTGGCAGTCGGGCGTGCGGGTCATGTTGAGGTTCGACCCCATCACCGCCAGCATCTTCGCGTTGTACCAGTCCGCCGACTCGTGCACGTCGGTCTGCTCGCCCCAGGTCTCGGGCGAGGCCACCGGCAGGTCGCAGTACCAGTCGTAGAAGGACAGCGACAACCCGCCCATCAGCTGCAGGAAGCGCGAGCCGGCGGCGTAGCTGATCATCGACATCGCGGGAATGGGCGAGAAGCCCGCCACGCGGTCGGGACCGTGGGTCTTGGCCGTGTAGAGCAGCGATGCGCTGATGAGCTCGAGCACCGTGGCCCAGTCGGCGCGCCGGAACCCGCCCTTGCCGCGCGCGCGCTGCCAGCGCTGCCGCGACTCGGGGTTCTCCACGAGCGACCGCCAGGCCTCAACCGGGTCTTCGTGGGCGGCGCGCGCCTCGCGCCACAGGTCGAGCAGCGGCCCGCGCGCGTAGGGATACTTCACCCGCAGGGGGCTGTAGAGGTACCACGAATACGAGATGCCCCGCTGGCAGCCTCGCGGCTCGTACGGCGGAAGCCCCGACTCCAGCAATGGGTAGTCGAGCGCCTGCATTTCCCACGTCACGATCCCGTTCTTGACGTAGATCTGCCAGCTGCAGCCGCCCGTGCAGTTCACGCCGTGCGTGCTGCGGACGATCTTGTCGTGCTGCCACCGGTTACGGTAGAACTCCTCCCACTTCCGGAGGCCGGCGTTGGTCTCGTCTTTGATCCAGGTGATCTCGCCGTTCTTCATTGATTGTCTCCGCGGGTCTGTCCGCGTCCGAAGCCCGCCTCTTCCACAAGGGGGCCGCGGACGGCGCGGAACCGGTTCCGCCATGCGCCATCCATCGCCACCAACAGGATCACCGCGCCGCCAAGCCCCAGCAGCAGGAAGGTGACCATGCCCACCCCGGTGTCTTCGCCGCCCAGCCGCGCCGCCTCCTCGAGGTAGGCGACCACCGGCAGGATTTCTTCAGCCTGGAGCGGCGTGTTGCGGAACACCGCCTGCATCGTGGGCGTCGCTGGCGCCGAGAGCCAGACCGACAGCGCCTTGCGGCCCTGCAGGCGCTCGTACACCTTCGTCAGGTCGGGTCCCAGGCGCCCGCCGCCCAGGCCTCCGACGCCCTTGACCGTGTGACAGGACAGGCACGCCGGTCCGCCACCCACCTGGGCCACCTCGCCCCGGATCAGCGATCGACCAAGCTGGACATCCGCCGGCGTAAAGGGACGATCGCTGATCTGCAGCCCCACAAACTGCGACTTCTCCAGCTTGGATTCGGCCTCGATGAGCGAGATGAGCGCATCCACCATGTCTGGCGACAGCCCCGGCAGCGACGGCATCAGCACGCCGCGGGCCTCCTGGAACAGTTGGGTCGCCACCGGATCGCCGGCGTCGATCAGCGCCTTGGGGTTGGGGATATAGCGGAGCAGCCAGGCATGGTCGCGACGGGCCGTCACGTCCTTGAGGTCCGGCCCGGTCAGCCGTCCGCCGCCAATCGTATGGCAGCTCACGCAATTCTGCTTGAAGTATGCCGCCGCGTCCTGCGCGTGCGCGGCTGACGGCAGCCACACCACGATCGCGGCCAGCACCGCCGACACAAACCACCACACATTACCTATCGGCCGTTTCACGCGGCGCCTCCCGGGAAAAGGAGCAGACGACAAGTCACGCCAAGCGGGGACTGCCTGGCAACGCGTGAAAACTTTCACACGGCCTGTAGCCCTCACATATGACGGCCGTCATATCCGTGCGATATTCGGCGCGATTCTTCGAAGACGCAAGTGATTTCGGGCGGCGGTACGGCCGGGGCGGCGGCCGGAGGCCGCCCTGGCCGCCGATGTCCGCGGCCCGTGCCGGGTCAGGCCGATCCGACCAACTGCGCCAGGCGCGGAAACAGGATGTGGTTCTCGAGGTGCACGTGCACGTGCATGTCCTGCTCGAGTTGGGCGAGCCCGAAGTACAGGCCTCGGAAGGTCGGGCAGGCGCCCTCGGGCGGCGCATACCCTCGCGTGATCGCCCGCATCGACGCCAGGGCTGCCCCGGCGGCGGCGTGTTCGGCCACCAACACCTCGACGGGCTCCTCGACCCAACGCCATTCGGGGCCGCGACTGGATCGTACCGCGTCGACGATTGCCGGGAAGATCACCTCGTCCTCACGCAGCATGTGATCGATCAGGTCGCTGAAAAAGCCGCTGTACGTGGCCTGAAGCGGGCGCAGGAGTTCGGGCAGGCTGTCGCCGTGGCGGCTGACGACCTTGTCGAGCATCGCCGCGAGTCGAGGCAGTTCGGCCCTGAGTGGTTCGTGGTAGCGGGCCTGGATGTGCGCCACCAGGTCGGTGATGGGCGCGTGCCACCAGTCTGATTCGGGTGCGGCGCCGGCGTGCACGGCCTGCAGGTCGGCCAGCAGCGCGTGGGGATCGACCCCGTGCTGCTCGCAGGCCTCGGCCAGGGGTATCCGGCCGCCGCAGCAGAAATCAATGTGGTACCGCTGGAATACCTTGATGGTGGCCGGCATGGCGACGGCGATGTCGGCCACATGGCTGTTGAGCGTGATGTCGATGGGTGCGTCCTTGTGCGTCGAGATAGGCATGACCCCAGTGTAGGCGCCGACACCGCGCAGGTCGTTGTCCTGGCGCAACAGTGCGGCCCGCGGCCCTCACGGCACGGGGGACGCTACAATGCCACGATCATGTCACCCACGCCGGACAGCAGCCGCTCGCGCATTTTCGATGGCCTGACCGACGGCGAGCGGCAGCACTGGCTGGCGGCGGCGGCGACCCGGAGCCTGCGCAAGGGCCACGTCCTGGCGCGGCAGGGTGACGCGGCGCAGGGGCTGTTCCTGGTCGAGACGGGACTGCTGAAGCTCGTCCAGACCACCTCCGACGGCCAGTCGCTGATCGTGCGATTCGTGGGGCCGTGTGAACCGTTTGGGGGCATCGCCGCGATCGAGGGCGCCCGGTATCCGGTGACGGCGCTGGCGGTTGAGTCGATGCGGCTGCTGGCGTGGAGCCCCGACGCGGTGGCGCGCCTGCTCGTCGGTTTTCCACAAGTGCGGCAGAACCTCATGCGCGAAATGGCCGCGCACATGTCCGACGCCCTCACCCGCGCACGGGAACTGGCCACCGAGCGGGTCGGGCCACGCCTGGCCCACACCCTGCTGCGCCTGATGCGGCAATGCGGACAGCCCACCGCGGACGGCGTGCTGCTGGGCCACGCGCTCACACGCCAGGAGTTCGCGGAACTGGCGGGCACGACGTTGTACACCGTGAGCCGCACCCTGTCTCGCTGGGAGGCCGACGGCATCCTGCGCACGAGGGGGCGTCGGCTCGTCATCGTCGCACCGAAGCGGCTCGAGTCGGTGGCCCTCGGCGCCGAAGGCTGACCGCGCAACTTCGGCCAGGCTCGGCCTCGGCGCCGTGGCCAGGCAAGCCCGGCCGGGGCTCCGGCCTGCTCCGCGTATGACGCCGGTCATGGACGCGGATGCGCGCCGCGCCGACTATGAATGGCAGGCCGCGACCAACCGCGACCGAAGGAGCCAGGCACCATGTCCGATTCCACCTTCGACGAAGCCATTCGCGCGTGTGACGCGCTGCAGCCGGGACAGGCTTACGAGTTGGCCACCACCGTGGATCCACACCCGCTGCTGGCGCGCCTTCAGCACGAGCGGCCGCGTCAGTTCGACTGGAGTGTGCTCGAAGCCGGGCCTGCGCGCCACCGGGTGGCGATCACGCGGCGGCCGGCCGACGGGGCACGCACCGTGTCGGACTATCTCGGATGGGACCACGCGAGGCTCGATGTCATCCTCAACGACGTATCCCGGCTCGTGGGCCAAAAGGCCTACGTGGATGCCTCGCGGGCCTTCGCCGAGTTTGCGTGCGGCCTCAACTGGCACATCGAGGCCGAAGAGACCACGCTGTTCCCCGCCTTCGAGGAGAAAACGGGCATCGTGCAGGGGCCGACGGTCGTGCTGCGGGAAGAGCACCGGGTGATCCAGCGGTGCATTGTCGAGGTCACCTCCGCCCTGGCCACCTCCGACGCCGGCACCATCGAGCGCGCCATCAGCGACCTGCGGGAGACGCTCGGCGATCACAACATCAAGGAAGAACAGGTGCTGTATCCCATGACCGACCGGGTCATGACCGACGCTCAGGAGCGCGACGCGCTGGTCAACCGGATCGAGTCCACCTGACCGCAGGCGTCAGGACTGCGTGGGCTGGTCGCCCAGCAGCCGCGCCACCGCGTCGGCTGCGGTGTAGGCCGTGCCGCCGGGCGGCATGAACAGCGTCAGGCTCTCCAGCGCGTTGCCGGTGGTGATGATGGCCGGCTCAGGCTTACCCCCTCGCACCTGCGGCAAGTCCATGGTGGCCACAAGCGCGTTGCAGATGCACTTGCGTCCGCGCACATCGTCGGGGTTCCCCCCCTTGGAGACGAAGACGCTCACCGGCTCGGCGGCGCAACGAAAACCCACCTGGCCATCGGCCGTGCGATACGCCTCGCGGAGGTACCCGAGGTCGCAGACTCGCGTGCGGTCGTCGTACACCGCCTGGTCCGAGAGCGTGCCCTCGAGCAGGGCCACTTTCAGGGGAAACGACGTGGGCGAGGCCAGCGGGTCGGTGAAGACATGCGCCGTGCCGGCGGCGGCGTGGCGCCGCAGGGCCTCTTTGTAGTCGGCCCGCATGCCCGACTCTTCGCAGAAGGCAAACGCCGTCCCCACCTGGATGCCGTGCGCACCGAGCCGCCGCGCCTCGTCCAGCCCGCCCGGAACGCCGTACCCGCCGGCCAGCCAGAACGGGAGGCCGATCGTTCGCATCTTCTCGAAATCGACGAGGTCGCGCTCGCCGTATACCGGCTCGCCCGCCGGGCTCAGCTGCAGCTTGCCGCGTGGCGGGGCGTTGTGGCCGCCCGCGGTGGGGCCTTCGACGATGAAGCCCTCGACGCTGCCGTTCGACTTCTTGGCCAGCGTGGCCGCCAGGACGTGCGACGAGACGATGGGCAGGAACGCGGGCCGCTTCAGGGGCGGCAGGTCCCCTTCCATGAAGTCCCGAGGGTTGAAGCTCACCGCGAAGTCATCTCCCGCCTCGGCGCCCGTCACCTGCAGCGGGTAGGTGGCCGGTTCGTGCCGGGCGAGCCGGTCCATCGCGCCGGGCACGCGGGCCGGAATCCCGGCGCCCATCAGCACGTAGCTCACGCCGGCCAGCATCGCTCCGTAGAGCGACGGCAGGTGCGGCAGTTGGATCTTCTCGAGGTAGTTGATGCCCACCGGGTTGGCGTGGCCCTCCCGGGCCAGCGCCACCTCGACGAAATTCGCCGCCACGCAGAGTTCGACCAGTTCCCGGGGGTCGTCCGCCGCGTGCATCGGCATGGGCAGGTAGGGCCGGTCGGCCGCCTTGCCGCCGGGGATGTAGTAGCGATCGAGAATGCGGGCGGCGGTGCGCTGGAAGGGGAACTGGCCGAGGCCGCGGCGCATGTGCCCGCCGGGGTCGCCGGTCTGGAGGCGCCGGACGAGAATGATGTCAAGCGCCGTGCCGGACACGACGCCGAGCTGGCCGCATCGGCACACGGCCTGGGCCAGGCGCCAGTCTGAAATGCCGACGCCCATCCCGCCCTGGATGATGGCTGGATGAGCGGACAGGCCTGGCTTCGCGCTGGTCACCCCGTGAGGGTATCAGCGCCCCGCCTGGGGGGTCTATGACGGCCGTCATGCCGTCGCGGTGTCAGGCCGTGAAGCTGGCGAGCGCGTCGGCCTCGTTGTCGTAGGTGTCGAACACCGTCAACAGCTTCGTGATGGCCAGCAGGTCGACGATCTTGCCCGTCAGGTTGACGAGCTTCACCGCGCCCTCCGCCTTGCGTGCCGCCATCGAACAGCGCACCAGCTCGCCCAGGCCGCCGCTGTCCATGTAGGGGACGCCGGCCAGGTTCAGCACGACCTTCGTGTGGCCCTGGAAGACCACGCTTGAGACCTTGTCGCGCAGCAGGTCGGCGCCGTCGCCGACGGTGAGCTTGCCCGTGAGGTCGAGGATGACCACGTCGCCGACCATCCGTTCGTTGATTTGCATGGGGGGAGTCTATCCGATCCCGATGGCCCCGCCGGTGCGTCGGCTAGCCGGCCGCACCCTCCGGATACTGGAGGGCCAGCCGCAGTTCCTTCGCCAGGTTGTCGACCGTCGTCCCCTGGCGCTTCCAGGCGCCGTCGGTTTCAAAGCGCAGGGCGCCGATGCGGCGGCCCCAGGGCGAAATCACCCGGCCGATGGCCCGGTAATCGGTACGGTCGCCGTGCTGCTGGTCGATCTTCTGGATGACGTCGGGCGCCACGCGGATGAAGGCGCGGAGGGCCGAGGCTGACTTGATGCTGTACTTCCGGCCGTTCCACGCCGACTCGAAGATGATCGAGATCTGCTTGAAGTAGTTCACGAAGAAGCGCTTCGACTCCTCGTGGAACTCGGCCGTCTTGCGCGCGCCGCCGAGGGCCGCCTCGTTGGCGAACAGCTTCTTCAGCTCCTGCGCGAGCGGGGCCTGGCCCACGCGGCCCCGGCCCACGCCGAGCAGCTTGATGTCGCCCTGCAGCGGCGATTCCTCGCGGTCGTTGAGCGCGCGCACCACGTCGTGCGCGGCCGCCAGCGACTCGTCGCGATAGAGCTGCCGGCCCGAGAGCGACACCAGGTGCGACGCGTTGAGGCGCGTGTGCTTGGCGTTGATCGTCACGAACATCTGGACGATGTGGTCCTCGGGCACGCGGTCGAAGATAATGGCGGGCACCGTGAAGGGCTCATCGCCGAAACGGTCGATGTCGGCGTGCAGGGCCAGCAGGCGGTGCTGCCCGTCGATGGCACGCAGGATGCCCTCGCGCTCGGGCACCTTCAGCCGGCCCACCCACGACCCGCTGTCGGTCGGCTCGAACTGGAGCTTCTCGTCGCACGAGATGATGACGGCGCCGGGAATGGAGGGCAGGTCGCGCGCCTGGCGGCACTGCTCGTAGTACTGGACGAGCTCCTCGATCTTCTTGCGGATGATCTGGCGCTGGTACGCCTTCTCGTTGGACGCGATGCGCCGCTCGAGCAGGTCCCAGTTGATCTTCGACTGGGCCGCCTTCTTCTTTCCGCGCACGCCGCCGGGGCCCTGATCCTGGTAGCTCAGCACCTCGAACCGCACGAGCTTGTCGATGTCGCTGGCCGTAAGGGAGGCCTGATAGAATTGCACGCCGAACTGCTGCATCCGAATCGCGGCTACGCTGATCATAGAAGTCTGTCCAAAGAGTCGGATTCTATCGTTGCACTCGCGTGCGCTCAATGGGTTTCGGCCGGTTTTGATGAATATCTGAGCAGGTCCCCTTTCGCGACATCCTTGTAAATTGTTGTTTCTAATGGAGTTAAAGAAATGATGGACCGCCGACCTCAGATTCGCCTCCCCCGGCTTCTCCTCCTCTTCGCCCTGGCGGTGGCCGGGATGTCCTTTGATGCCGCCTTGGTGCCGCTGGAAGGTTCCGCCCAGGGCAGGCCGGCGGCCCCACCAGCCCAGCAGAACGATGACGACTTCTCGGCATTCGTGAAGAAGGCCACGACGAAGCCCGAGTTCCTGTCGCCGCTGGTGGACCACCTGCCGAAGCGGGCCGGCGTGCCGACGCCCAAGGACGTGCTGGGCTACCACATCGGCACCGAGAAGAAGCTGACCTACGTGGCCGACCAGCAGCGCTACTTCCGCGCGCTCGAAAAGGCCCTGCCAGGCCGCTTCAAGACCGAGGTGGTGGGCCAGACCGAGGAGGGCCGCGACATCATGGTCGTGTACGTCTCTTCGGAGGCCAACATCAAGAACCTCGAGGCGAACCGCCAGAACATGCGGAAGCTGGCCGACCCTCGCGGGCTCACCGACGCTCAGGCGCAGCAACTCATCGCCGCCACCAAGCCGCACTATCACATCTCGGCGGGGCTTCACAGCACCGAGACGAACCCGCCCGAGTCGGTCATCGAGCTCGCCTACCGGCTGGCCGTGAGCGAGGAGCCGTACATCCGGCGGATTCGCGACAACGTGATTGTCTCCATCTCCGGCGCCACGGAAGGGGATGGCCGGGATCGCGCTGTGGACTGGTACTACGCCTACAAGATCGACGAGCCCTACGAGGGCGGCGAGAACTACGGCGGCCCGCCCTATTGGGGCAAGTACGTGTTCCACGACAACAACCGCGACATCAACTACGGCGTGGATTCGCTGCGCGCGCACTTCTCCTGGTACCTGAACTGGGTGCCGCCCATCTGGCACGACGTGCACGAGGCGCAGACGCTGCTCTATACCTACAGCGGCCAGGCGCCGCAGAACGCCAACTGGGATCCGCTGCTCTACAGCGACATGATGTTCTTCGCCAACTACGAGGTGAACAAGATGACCGGCTACGGCATGCCGGGCGTGTGGCACTTCGGCTTCATGGACGCGTGGTCGCCGGGCTACCTCGCCATCGCCGTGCAGAACCACAACGGCATGATGCGGATGTACGAGGTGTTCAACCAGGGCGGCGCCAACACGAAGAAGGCGCGGTTGTCGGGCCCGCAGACCACGCGCCAGTGGTACCGGCCCAACCCGGCGCCGGCGGGCGAAGTGGACTGGTCGATTCGCAACTCCATCAACTACGCGCAGACGGCCCTGCTGACCGCGCTGGATCTCACGTCGCGCTTCCCCACGATGGTGGTGGAGAACTACTACAAGAAGTCGGCCAACGCGGTGAAGAAGGGCGGCGAGAAGCCGCCGCATGCGTTCGTGATTCCGGGCGGCCAGCGCGACCAGACGGCGGTGGACCGCGCGGTGAACCTGATCCGCCGCCAGGCCATCGAGGTGCACCGGTCCATCGGCGAGGTGAAGGTCAAGGACGGCACGTTCCCTGCCGGATCGTACATCGTGAAGCTGAACCAGCCCTACGGCCCGCTGGCCAAGACGCTGCTGGAGAAGCAGGCCTACCCCGATCCGTCGCTCACCACCTACGACGACAGCGCGTGGACGATGGGGATGGCGAACAACATCGAGGTGAAGACGATCGAGGACAAGGCCATCCTTGACGCACCGGCTGCCCTGCTCAAGGAAGACGTCGTCACGCTCGGCCTGTTGATGGACGCCGAGGGATCCATCGGCGCCAGCGGCGCCTCGTACGTGGTGAAGCACAACGGCGCGCTCAACCTGATCACGCTCCGCTACCGCTTGAAGGATTCCGCCATCAAGGGCGCCACGGCCGCCTTCAAGGTGGGTGACGAGGAGTACCCGGCCGGGTCGTTCATCATCCCGGCGTCGGACCGCGCCCGCAGGGAGATCGAGGCGCTGGGCCTCGCGGCCACGGCGCTGCCGTCGGCGCCGCAGGTGGACACGGTGGACGTGGACCTGCCGCGCATCGCGATGTACACCACCTGGGCCAACACCGAGAAGGTGGGCTGGGTGCGGCTGGCCTTCGACCGCTTCGAGGTTCCCTTCGACCTGATTCACAAGGACCACGTGAAGGCGGGCGCCAGCCTCGCCTCGAAGTACGACGTGATCGTGATGCCGCACCAGACGCAGAACGGCAAGTCCATCGTCTACGAGCAGCCGAAGCTGTCGAAGCCGCTCCCCTACAAGAAGAGCGAGAAGTTCAAGTCGATGGGCTTCTACGCCGAGACCGACGACGTGCGGGGCGGCATGGGGCTGGAGGGCGCGGCGGAGTTCCAGAAGTTCGTGGAGGCCGGCGGCGTGCTGCTCACCTTCGGGGTGGCCAGCTACTTCCCCGCCGACTTCGGCCTGGCGCCTGGCGTGAACGCGCAGGCGCCGGCGCAGGGCTTCTATGCGCCGGGGCCGTACGTGCAGAGCGAGATCCTGCTGCCCGCACACCCGGTGATGTGGGGCTACGCGCAGAAGACGCTGCCCGTGCGCTACGCGGGCGGCCCGCTGCTGCAGGCGGGCGCGCCCGCCGAATTCGCCGCCTTCGTGGGGAGCTCCCCCGAGCGTCCGCAGGTGATCGCGCGCTTCACGGGTGGCGAGGCCGGTGTGCTGAGCGGGTTGATGCGCAACCCCGACCAGGTGCGCAACCGCCCGATGGTGGTGGATGCGCCGTCGGGCAAGGGCCGCGTGATCCTCTATGCCAATAACCCCATCTACCGGTGGCAGACCTTCGGCGAGCATCAGATGGTGTTCAACGCGCTGCTCTATTGGAACGACCTGCCGGCCAACGGGGCCGGCGCCAAGCCGGCGCCGACGGCGGGGCGGTAACAGCGTCGCCGGGACTTCAGTCCCGGCCGGTGACGCGCGGTTAGGCGCGCGGGCCGTCCAGGAAATCGCGCAGCAGCTTCGCGTTGCGGTCGTTGGCCTTGAACCAGATGTCGGCGAAGAAGCCCACGAACGGGATGGCGCCAAGCACGGCGTCGGTGAGCACGTTGGCCAGCATCGTCGACACCAGCGCGGCCGACGGAGCGTAGCGGAGGCTGCGGTAGACGAGCATGAGCGACACCGCCGCACCCGCAAGGTCGCCCACCACTGGCACGAGGCCAATCACGGCATCGAGGCCGACGGACCCGATGATCGGCAGCCTGATGGCGCTGTCCATCAGGTGCGCCACGCGGTCGATGTGGCGGCCGATGCGGCGGTCCAGCTCCGCCGGATCGATGCCGGTGGCCCGGGCATACGCGGCGGCGCGCGTGAAGGCGCCCGCCGCGGCCGCGCCGACCCGCCGATCGATGGTGGCGGCCATCTGCTCGGCGGCGCGAATGAACAGCGCGCGCGCGACGAAGTAGCCCGCCACCGACAGGGCCACCGCAGCCACGAACGCGGCCGTCAGCCACCAGAGCACCCAGATCAGCGTGTCGATCATGACCGGCCCGTTCGCCTGGCCCGCAGGGGTCCAAGCAGCAGCGCCGCGTCGTTCCGCGCCAGCCAGGCCATGGGCACCACCGTGGTGTTGCGGGCCAGGGCGTACGGCTCGCCGCCGGGATACAGCACGGTGAGGTGAGCCAGTTGAAGGTCGGTTAAGGAGGCCGGCTCTGACGCCGCCAGGGACGCGCGCGGAAAGCCGCCGTTACCACGAGAAACACACATATCACGTTTCTTCTTCATGGTAACCGAGGCGACACCACGCCGGGACGGCACGGGGATCCCTCATGCCAGGAGATGGGCCATGTCGTCGCGCGACAGGCCGCGCAGCCCGCCCTCGCCCGCGGCCAGGATGGCGTCGGCCAGCGCGCGCAGCGGACGGCGTTGACGTGGCCGGCGCCGCGCTGCTGAACGGCGGCGGAGGTGACGCGGGACAAGCATTCGATGAGGGTCATCGGGTATGGATCGTCCGCCGCCTTTCAGGCTAGACTCTCGCCTTCCAAGGAGGCTCCATGGCTGACATCAGCATCGGCGGCGTCGTCAAGGGCGGACTGGTTGCGGGCGTGATCATGAACATCAGCGAGGCCGTCCTGAACATGCCGGTGGCCGGCGCGCGGATGGAGGCCGAAATGAAGGCCCTCAACCTCGCGCCTCCCGGCAACGAAGCGATTGCCTTGTTCACGGCCCTCACGCTCGTCCTCGGCGTCATCACCGTGTATCTGTACGCGGCCATTCGCCCGCGGTTCGGGCCGGGACCCAAGACGGCCGTGTGCGCAGGCTTGATGGTCTGGGTGCTGACTTATGTGTACTCGGGGTTGTTTTTCGGCGCGCTGGGCATCAACTCCTGGGGCCTCGTCACTCTGGCGGTTGGCTGGACGCTCGCGGAGTGCGTGATTGCCTCGGTGGCCGGAGCGTACTTCTACACCGAGGCGTGAGGCTTAGGGCGTGGGGCGTGGGGCGTGAGCGCAAGACCCAGGACCCAAGCCACAGGCCAGTCGACTATTTGATCACGAGCAACCGGTAATTCGCGGAATGCAGAAACTGGATGCCGTGCTCCATCAGGATGGCATCGTCCTCGATGGGGATGCGCAGCTTGGCGCCGCCCCACTCCCCGATGGGCGTGTAGGCGAAGTACTCGAACGAGAACATGTGCTGCGTGTGCATCAGCCACGTGCGCTGGATGGGCTGCCAGGTGGTGAGCGACGCGCCGATGTCGTGTCCGGTGTTCCCCACCGGGTGGAAGCCGTAGACGACGTCGGTCTTGTCGTCCTTGTTGGGCCGGTTGAACTCGATCACGCCGTAACCGGCCGCCGCCAGCGCCGCGTCCATCCGCTTCATGGTGTCGTCGGCGCGCACGCCGGGCTTGATCACCTTCTTCAGCACGTCGCGCACGGCCAGCGCCTTGTCGAACGCCGCCTGGATGCTGGCGGGCGGCGCCGTCTCACCGGGCTTGAGCACGTAGGCAACGCGCTTCACATCGGTGCCGAAGTTCATCAACTGCACGCCCCAGTCGATCATCATCACGTCGCCGGGCTGGATGATGCGGTTGGTGGACGTGGCCACGATGCCGTTGGGGCCGGTCACGTACACCGACGGCATGTCGAACTCGGAGCCGAGCGCGCGGCCGAGCAACTGGTCCTGCATCCACCACGCCACGTCCTCGAGGGTGGTCTGGCCCGGCGTGATGACCTCGTTCGACAGCGCCCGTTCGGTGAGCTGGATGGCGACGCCAGCCGCCTCGCCGAACGCGACGATCTCGGCCGCGACGCGCCGCGACCGGAAGTCTGAGACCAACTTCTCCGCCGTCACGAGGCGGCCGGCATACGGCTCGCCCAGCGTCTTCTTGAGGTGGGCCAGCATGGTGGCCGAGAGGCCATCGGCCGGGCCGATCTCGTCGGACATGTTGACGCCGATCTTCTTCGGATCGCGCGCCTTCACGATCTCAGCCAGCCGTGCCGCCGGCAGGAACTGGTCGTAGGCGCCCGACTGCTCGATGAGGTAGCCGCTGGGCCCCAGGGCCAGCCGCTCGATGCGGTCGCCGCCGCGATCGGCGAAAACGTAGTAGCCGATGCCGCTGATGTAGCCGCGGCCCAGGTCGCGCCACAGCGGGTCGTAGTGGTTCTCTTTCACCGCCACGATCCACATGTCGATGCCGCTGTCACGCATGGCGCCGGGCAGCACCTGCTCGAACTTGTCGAGGCGGATTTGCCGTTCCATCTCCCAGCGCCGCCGGGCCTCAGATGGGCCCGCCTGCCCACCGTCAGCGGTGCCACACGTCAGGCCACAGATGAAACACAGATACAACGCAATCAGGCTTCTCGGCATGGGGGGATTCTACCTACTTCAACACGGGGGCTAACAGGCGCCACGGACCAGTCAGCGTGACCGTGGCCATCTTCTTGTTCTTCCACAGGACGATGAAATACAGCAGCACGCACAGCGCGGCCGTGGCGGCCAGCGACGCTTCGAGCGGCAGCAGGCGCCGCAACGGCCGGCCCGTCACGCCGTAGACCATCTCGACGTGAATCCAATACACGAAGAGGGATGACTTGCCCATGACGCCCAGGGCACTCAACAGGGTGCCTGCGGTGCGTACGGTGCCTGGGGTGCCGGGGGGGGTGCCCGCCTCCGCGGCCGAAGGCCGCTTCGGCGGGACCTCGCCGAAGCGCGCCGCGCGGTCTTGGGCGAGCGAAGGCGGGCCGGAGTGCAGCAGCCAGGAGAACGGGACCAGGGCCGTCGCGATGCCGAGGCGGATGAAGAAGAACGTGGGCGAACTGGTCCAGAAGTTGGCGACCGCATAGATCGACGGACGGAACGATGCCAGGTAGCCCAGGCCGATGCCCGCGGTGCCGGCCACCGCCAGGCCCAGTTGCAGCCGCCACTCGTGCGCACGCGTGCGGGCAGCGGTCAACAGGTCGCCCACCACGACCCCCGCAAGCAGGAACGCGGCCCACGGAAACAGCACGAAGTTGGATCGCGCCGGCAACGGCCTGATGTAGGCCTCGACGACATCGGGCAGCGCCGCCAGCCACGCGACCTCCCGCACGAGCGGTGTCGTCATCGTCACCGCCGTCATGGCGGCGAGAAAGACCCACAGGCGGGCGGTGCGCGCCGACGCGAGAGCCCACAGCACGCCGGCCAGCACCAGCGTCACCCCCATCACGTTGAGGATGTCGACTTTCAGGAAGTTGGAGAGCGCGCCCCATCCGAGCAGTTGCGACTGGGCGCGGAACACGAACGCCAGGGCCAGCACCTGCCAGCCGCGCAGGCGCGCGTGCGCCGCCGCTGCCGCATGCCCCACCTTGGCGGCGCGCGCGTCGGCCGCCAGCGCCAGCGACACGCCGGCCATGAACAGGAAGAGCGGCGCGGCGATGCCCGCCACGAACACGGCCCAGAAGTACGGCGTGCCATGACGATCCGCCTCGCGGGTCCACGCGTCGATCACGTGGGCCTCGACCATGATCACCACGGCCAGGCCCCGCAGCCAGTCGAGGTAGGCCTTCCGCTCCATCTAGGGCTGGATGGCGAACGTGACGTCGAACAGGATGTCCTGACGCAGCGAGTGCCACACCGAGCAGTACTTCTCGCGCGACAACTCGACGGCCCGCTCCACGGCGCTATCGGGCACCGCACCGGTCACGACAAAGTGCAGCGTGACGTGCGTGAACCGGCGGGGCGGCTCTTCGGCCCGTTGCGCCACCAGCGTCGCGGTGAGCCCGGTCAAGGGATGACGGCCCTTGACGACGATGTCGACGAGGTCCACGGCCATGCAGCCGGCCAGCGCCATGGCGAGGGCCTGCACGGGCGAAGCGCCCTCCTTGGTGTGGCCATCGAGGGTGAGCGTGATGGGACCGCTCGTGGCGGTAAAGGCGAGGTCGTGCGTCCAGGTGAGGGTGGTCTCGATAGGTGGCTTAGGCATTGCTATAAGGGTACACGGCTTAGGGCTTGGGGCGTTCGTGTCGATCGCCGCGCTGCTCACCGCGGTGGCCGTCGTCGCGGCCCACCTCCCGGCGCGCCGGGGGACGCGGATTGACCCGGCGGTGGCGTTGCGGGCGGAGTGATCCAAAGCCCAGAGCCCAAAGCCCAGCGGGCTCGTTAGTCGGCCAGCACCACGGTGCGGATGCTGCGGTGGCCGCGCGCCAGCTCCGCGGGCAGCGGCTTGCTGAGGTACACCTTCGACTCGGCCGTGTCGTCCAGGTTGGGCTCGTGCTTCACCACGTTGAACCGGAGCTGGGCCAGCACGGCGCGCATGTCGTAATAGCGGTTCTTCGTCTTGACGACCACTTCCTCAAAGCCGGCCGCGAGGGCCCACACTTCCGATTCCTCGGTGAGCGCGCGAAAGTGCCCCTGGCCGCGCCAGTCACTCCGCGTCGCGCCAATCCACGAATAGAGGATTCGCCGGTCGTCGAAGCGCACCACGCCCTGCAGGCGGTCCACCAGGTCGCGCAGCTTCGGCTCGGTCTCGGTGGCCTTCAGCTCGTGCACCACCTTGTAGGACACCGGCACGAGGGCGCCGTCGCCCGGCATCGCGGCCTCGGCCATCAAAATGAGCGACTCGCGGTCGTGCAGGCGCGCGATGATCTCGGCGGCGGTCTTGCGGCGGGGGAACTCGCCGAAGTACTCCTCGATGTACTGGATCTCGAGGGCGCCGGGTTCGAGCGCGTACTGCTTGATCAGGTATTCCACGGAAGCTCCACGGCGATTATAGCCGTGAGGCCATTCAGGGGTTCAGGGGTTCAGGGGTTCAGAGGTTCAGAGGTTCAGAGGTTCAGAG